>CAZOLA010000061.1:0-1524 GCA_964580845.1 uncultured Sphingobacterium sp. | reverse complement strand
GCTTTTGTTTTAGGCTCAATAGCAATACCAATTACAGGATCTGGGAATTTCATACTTTCCAACACAATCGGATACTTTTCATCACACATAGTATCACCTGTCTTGATATCTTTAAACCCTACAGCAGCTCCAATATCTCCAGCCTCAATAAAATCAATTGGATTTTGTTTATTTGCGTGCATTTGGTAAATCCTTGAAATACGTTCTTTGTTTCCAGAACGGGTATTCAAGATATAAGAACCTGCATCTAAACGACCGGAATACGCTCTAAAGAAAGCCAAACGACCTACATAAGGATCGGTAGCAATTTTGAACGCCAATGCCGCGAATGGTTCAGTTACATCAGGACGACGTGTAATTTTAGTTTGCTCTTCTTCAGGCAGATCAGCATCATCAGGGTGAATACCTTGAATACCATCTTTATCTACAGGTGAAGGCAAATATTTACAAACGGCATCCAACATAAATTGAACTCCTTTGTTTTTGAAAGAAGATCCACACATCATAGGAATGATGGCCATGTCAATAGTAGCCGCACGTAAGGCATTGTTAATTTCGTCTTCCGTAATAGAGTTTTCGTCCTCCATGTACTTATCCAAAAGGTTTTCATCGTATTCTGCTACGGCTTCAATCAAGGTAGAACGGTATTGTTTTACCTCATCAACCATTTCAGCTGGAATATCAACGATATCAAAAGTAGCGCCTTGTGTTTCCTCATGCCAGATAATAGCTTGGTTTTTTACCAAATCTACTACTCCTTTGAAGTCCATTTCATCCCCAATTGGTAATGTAATGGCTACTGCATTGGATTTTAACATGTCGCGTACTTGCTGACAAACAGCCAAGAAATTTGATCCTTGACGGTCCATTTTGTTTACGAATCCCATACGAGGAACACGGTATTGGTCGGCCAATCTCCAGTTGGTTTCTGATTGAGGCTCTACCCCATCAACCGCAGAGAATAAGAAAACCAATCCATCCAATACACGCAATGAACGGTTTACTTCCACCGTAAAGTCAACGTGTCCGGGAGTATCGATAATGTTAAAGTGATATCCTTTTGTTTCGGGTAAATTTTTACCTTGTTCAGTTGGGAAATTCCACGTACAAGTGGTCGCCGCCGAAGTAATGGTAATACCGCGCTCTTGCTCTTGTGCCATCCAGTCCATGGTAGCTGCTCCATCGTGAACCTCACCAATCTTGTGAGACTTCCCAGTGTAGAACAAAATACGCTCAGTCGTAGTCGTTTTTCCAGCGTCAATGTGCGCTGCAATTCCTATATTTCGGGTATATTTTAAATCTCTTGCCATCGCTTAAAAATTAAAATCTAAAGTGAGAGAATGCTTTGTTAGCTTCTGCCATTTTGTGGGTATCCATTCTCTTTTTCACCGCTGCTCCTTCTTCTTTTGCAGCAGCTAAAATTTCAGAGGCAAGTTTACCCGCCATGGATTTCTCGTTTCTTTTGCGCGCATAAAGAATCAACCATTTCATCGCCATAGAGATCTTGCGATCGGGACGAATTTG
>CAZOLA010000060.1:0-1803 GCA_964580845.1 uncultured Sphingobacterium sp. | reverse complement strand
CAATTCCGAGCCATAATACAGCCCATGGCAGAACTTGTCCTCGATCAAAAAGAGCGCGTCGGCGCTTGGGTTGCTCAGAAGGTTGGGCAGTCCTGCGATTGGGGCAGTTTTTACGCCATGGGTGTAGAGCAAAACGGCGAGATCGTGGCCGGTATCGTGATGAACAACTTCAACGGGGCGAACGCCACGTGTCACATCGCGGTGGACAAACCGTCCAAGGCCATGATCAAGCTGTTCGAGGAGTTCTGCAACTATGCGTTCAACTTCTGCAAGCTCAAGCGGATAACCGGCATGGTACCGTCTAACGAGCCTCACATAATTGCGTTCGATAAGCACCTCGGGTTCGAGGAAGAGTTTGTGATGAAGGACGGCGCACCGGGCGCCGACATGCACGTTTTGGTCATGCGCCCCGACACATGCCGGTGGCTGCGTAAGGAGTAAATCATGGGTGGAAAATCAGCACCGGCACCAGACTATTCGGCGATGGCCGCTGCCACCGAGCGGGGCGTTGAGGCCGGGGAACGACTGGGCAACCGACAGCTCGACTTTGCGCAGCGTCAGTACGAGGAAATGAAGCCTCTGGCTGAGCGCATTACGGAGTCTCAGATTGCTGGCATGGATTCCGCCACTCGGATTGCTGAGGAAGAACGAGCGTACGGACTACGGTTCCGACCGGCCGAAGAGCGGCTACTCGCCGAGGCTATGGAGTTTGATACCCCCGCTGCTCGTGAACGCATGGCGCAGCAGGCTGCTGCGGATGCAGCCCGAGCTTTTGGCGCAACGCAGGCCCAGACGGCGCGCGGCATGTCGCGCATGGGTATTGCCCCCGGCTCCGGCGCTTTTGGCGCCAGCATGAATCAGAACGCCTTGGCTGCAGCTTCGCAGCGAGCCGGCGCCATGACAGGCTCTCGCCTACAGTCCCAAGAACAAGCCCGTGCGTTGCTCACCGGCGCATCGGCTCTGGGCCGCGGCCAGACACAAACAGCCTTGGGTGCCATGGGCCTCTCGTCCCAGTTGGGCAGTAGCGGGCTTCAGACCGGCATGGCACCGGGCAATCAGTACATGCAAGGCTTGGCTTCTGGTGCGAGCACCATTATGCAGGGCAACCAGATGGGTATCCAAGGTCGCGGCCAGATCATGAACGCGCAGGCTGACCTGTATGGCAAGAAGATGGGTATTCAGGCAGAGATGATGGGCTCCGCACTTGGGGCTGGGGCGGCCATCTTTGCCGCGTCCGACCGTCGACTCAAAGAAAACATCGAGGTGGTTGGCCGCGACGAGCGCACTATGCTGCCGCTGTATGAGTTCGAGTACAAAGGTGGCGACGGCCGTCGCTTCATTGGCGTCATGGCTGACGACGTGGAGAAGGTTTATCCCGAAGCTGTGTCGGAGATGTCCAACGGCTACAAGGCCGTGGACTACGGCATGCTCGGCATCGAGATGGTTGAAGTTTAAGGGGTCATCATGGGATTCGCATCAGGTTTTCAATCCGGGTTCGACACCGTATCGTCGGCAATGAAGTCGCGTGAGCAGCGCAAGCTCAAAGAGCGGATTGGCCAAGAGGCCGCCCGGTACGACGTCACCGAGGGTGCGTACGGCCAAGGTTTGGGTGAGAACATCCAGCAGGTGCAGGGGCTACAGCAGCAGGCTATCCAGCAGGCGCAGTATCAAGGTGCTTCCGAAGACGAGCTTGCTGCCATCGAGCAACAGTACGCTCCGAGCATCCAAGAACTTCAGCGCCGCCAAGGTCTGACGGCTCCTGATTTCTCTGTGGGCAGTCGGGCTACCAACTACGGCACCATG
>CAZOLA010000059.1:0-1821 GCA_964580845.1 uncultured Sphingobacterium sp. | reverse complement strand
AGCCAGACCATGACTTTCCGCGACAAGCTCGAACAACGCATCTCCGCCACCGGCTCCAACCTCTGCGTGGGGCTGGATCTCCGTGTGACCCAGGCCGACGACGCCTCCCTGGCCCTGATCCAGAAGATCATCGAAGAGACGCTGCCCTACGCCGCCGCCTACAAGCCGAACTCCGCCTACTTTGAGGCGCTGGGCTGGCGTGGGGTGAAGCTGCTGGCCGATGCCGTGAAGTCCATTCCTTCCGAAGTGCCCATCGTGCTGGACGTGAAGCGTGGCGACATCGGCGAGACGCAGGGCTACTACGCCAAGGCCGCCTATGATGAACTGGGCGTCGATGCCGTGACGCTGAATCCCTACATGGGCCGCGACACCCTGGAGCCCTTTCTGAAATACGCTGACAAGGGCATCTACCTGCTGGGCGTCACCTCGAACGCCGGAGCAGCGGACGTGGAGCTGCAAACGCTCGCGGATGGACGGCAGGTGTTTGAAATCGTCGCCGGCATGACCCAGGCCAGCCCGCAGATGGGGCTCGTCATCGGCCTGACCAACGCTGCCAGCGACGTGCTGGCCAAAACCCCCGACGTGCCGCTGCTGATCCCAGGCCTGGGTGCCCAGGGCGGCGACCTTCAGTCCCTGAAAGGCTCAGGCCGCAAGGCCCCGCTGCTGGTCAATGTCTCGCGTGGCATCCTGACGCTGGACGCCGGCAGCACCTACGCTGACAAGGCGCGCCACTGGATGTCCGCCATCCAGTCCGCGCTGGCCTGAGGGCTTCAGGGCAGCGGTGCCAGCAGGGCCTGACGCAGCCCCACCTCGCCATCAAAGGCGATGAAGTTCAGCTGTGCCTTGGGCGCTGCCAGCACGGGATGCTTGGCCGTGGTCTGCGTTCCGGCAAACTCCACCGTGAGGGCATCGCCACGGAAGGTCAGGCGCAGCGTCTGCCATTCGCTGGCTTTGAACTTCACCCGTGTTTTGCCCAGCGGCACGGTGGCGTCGGTGCTCTCGCCCTTGCTTGGATTTTTCGCCACTTCCACAAAGGCCCGCGACAGCACGATGCGGAAGCTTTCCCCCGCCTCCGTGTGAATGCGCAGCGAGTGGCGATCCGCCTCGCCCAGCAGGATCTGGAATTCCAGCACGCCATCCCGCAGCGCGACCGGACCCGTCAGCGCGCTGCCCTTGTCTCCCGCGCGGCCAAACATCGCATCGCCCTTGGCGGCCCAGACCTTGCCTTTGCTGGATTGGAAGGCCTTCAGGTCCACAGGCTCGGCCTTCTTCAGCGGTGGCAGCGGCGGAAACGCGGCCTTCGGTTTCACACCTGCGGGCGGCAGCTCACGGCTGTAACCGCCATCGCGGTAGCGGTTCAGCAGCGCTTCCAACTCCTTCACGACCCCGGGATGCTGCGTGGCGATGTCCTGCGCCTCGGCGATGTCGTTTTTCAGATCAAACAGCAGGCGCTGATACTGGGCGGCATGCGCCTTCTTGGCCGCAGGCTTCACATCATCCGCAGGCACGCCCTCGATCCATTTGTGCGGCCCTTGGCGAATCGCAAAGACGCCGTCTGCGCTGTGCTCGATCACATCCGGCCGCAGGGTTCCCTCATACTTCTCGCCCAGCCAGGCCTTCGACACATCGTGGCTGTCCTCCGCGCCTTCGCTGGCCTCGGGCAAGGCATAGCCGGTGATCGCGGCCACGCTGGCCAGGGTATCCACGATGCTGATCGTCTCATCGCACACCGTGCCTGCGGGCACATGGCCGGGCCAGCGCACGAGGTAGGGCACGCGGAAGCCGCCCTCCCACACATCGTGCTTGCCACCGCGGAACGGC
>CAZOLA010000058.1:0-1827 GCA_964580845.1 uncultured Sphingobacterium sp. | reverse complement strand
AAGGTGTCGGTCCGAGAGGGGAAGACGAAGACGTCGGCGCCTGCGTAGGCCCGCACGAGCGCCCCATTTTCGCGGTAGCCAGTATAGGTTGCACCAGGGAAACGTCGTTTCAGGCCATCAAGGGCAGGACCATCTCCGACAACGATCTTGCTCCCCGGCAAGTCGAGCGACAGGAACGCTTCGATGTTCTTCTCGACGGCCACGCGGCCGGCATAGAGGAAGATCGGGCGCGGTAAGCCCTCCCAGGCTTCGCCATCGCCCGGCCGAAAGCGAGAGAGATCGACGCCGCGTGTCCAGGGGCGGATCTTGGTGAACCCGCGCGAGGCCAGTTCCGTCCGCAAGGACGCCGTGGCAGCGAAGGTTCCATCCCCGGCCTCGTGAAAGCGGCGCATGACGCGCCACGACCATACTGCTGGGATGCCTGTGCGGGCTTGCAGGTATTCTGGGAACCGAGTGTGGAAAGCCGTGGTGAAGGGCCAGCCCCGTCGGCGGCAGAGCGCTCGCATGGCCCAGCCCAGTGGCCCTTCCGTGGCGATATGGACAGCCTCGGGTGCGAAGGCGTCGACAATGGTGCGAAGGCGCCTCCCGGGCGCAACAGCCAAGCGAATCTCCGCATAGCCTGGCATGGGAATGCTGCGGAAGCGGTCTGGCCCAACCACCTCGACCACATCGCCGCCCATCCGCAGCAGTTCCGCCACCGTAGAAAGAGTGCGAACGACGCCGTTGATCTGCGGAAACCAGGCGTCCGACACGATCAGTATGCGCATGAGATCAGGCCGCCGGCGCCGCGCTGCGCGCCACCATGCGCTGAGGCCGCTCGGCTAGGGACAGCCTGCTCGCATGCGCCCAGTCGAGGAGTTCGAAGCGCCCGTCGCTATGCTCGACCAGCGCCGTGCAGCTCTCCACCCAGTCCCCGTCGTTCATATAGAGAACACCCTGGATCATGCGCATCTCTGCGTGGTGGATGTGTCCGCAGATCACACCATCCATGCCGCGGCGCTTGGCCTCGGTTGCCAGCGCACTCTCGAAGCGGTCGATCGCCTTGACCGCTTCCTTGACCTGCCGCTTCAGCCATTGGGAGAGCGACCAGTAGGGGTAGCCGAGCCTGCGGCGAACGACGTTGAAGTGTGTATTCAGGACCAGCGCCCAGTCGTATGCCCAATCGCCGAGATGCGCGAGAACCTTGGCATAGCGGATGACGCCGTCGAACTCGTCGCCATGCATGACGAGGAAGCGCCGACCATCCGCCGCCACATGCTCTGCTTCCCGCATCAGCTTCACGCCAGCGACCTCAAGGCCTAACCAGTCGCGGAACAATTCGTCATGGTTACCAGGAATGTAGGTCACCTCGCTTCCGTGCCGCGCCATGCGGAGAACGAGCCGGATGACCTCGTCATGTGCTCCATCCCAGTACCAGGATCGACTAAGTCGCCACCCATCGACGATGTCACCCACCAGGTAGAGATGGTCACATTCGACCTGCCGCAAAAAATCGACCAAAAAGTCGGTGCGACACCCGCGCGTACCGAGGTGAAGGTCGGAAATGAATATGCTCCGATACCGTCGGCGTGAAGCGGGATCCTGCATCCGGGATTACCTCCGTCAGCAAATCGCACAGCGAACCAGACGAATCCGATCTGGCTGGGCATTGCTGGCGCGATACAGCACCGTTCAGAGGTTTCGAGTGAACCTTGCATGACGTGTGCGACTGGCCGGCTTGGAGCCACGCATCGTCATGAAGATTTCGTAGAATCGACCAGGATCCGACATGCGAGGCGCGCACCTTGCGCTCCTTATGCCTTCTCGAATTGTCATCATCTTCAACCC
>CAZOLA010000057.1:0-1862 GCA_964580845.1 uncultured Sphingobacterium sp. | reverse complement strand
CTGGGTATCTGCACGCTTTGCATGGCGGCGAATTCGACATCGGTCAGTCCGTGCTGCGCCTTGAAGGCTTCGACCGCTGCCGTGTCTCGCACGTCCAAGCTTTGCGCGGCGCGCAGGCTGGCGTATTCATCAAAGTTTTGCAGCACGTTTTCAATGCGCAAATACTCGCCAAACACTTTGGCAAAGGCTTTTTTGTCGGCCTCTTTTTCGATGGCCGATGGGTCAGGAAAGCGCCGCTCCAGTTCGGCCACCACTTCCACAAAACCCCGCCGCGCCTCACCCGTGATCACGTCGGTGAAGCCTTCCATGTATTCCTTGTAGCTTTTCTCCAGCACCACGTTTTTGGTGTTCTTGTCACCAAACAGGGTGATGGCGTCCACCGTGGCTTTTTCCAAGTCGCGGAAGGTCACGATGTTGCCGAAGGTCTTGGTGGCGTCAAAGATGCGGTTGGTGCGCGAATACGCCTGAATCAGGCCGTGAAAGCGCAGGTTTTTGTCCACGAACAAGGTGTTGAGCCTGGGCGCGTCAAACCCGGTCAAGAACATGCCCACCACGATCAACAAATCAATCTCGCCCAGCTTCACCTGCTTGGCCAAGTCGCGGTAGTAGTTCTGGAAGCCTTGGCTGTCCACGCTGAAGCTGGTCTTGAAGTGCGCGTTGTAGTCGGCAATGGCAGCGGTCAAAAACTCTTTGGCGCTGCTGTTCAGGGCGGACACTTCCAGGCTCTCATCCTGAATGTCGCCAATGGCTTCTTGCTCTTCGTTGGCGGCGAACGAAAAAATGGTGGCCACGCGCAAAGGCTTGTCGGCGTCCTTTTGCAGGTCTTTGAGCGTCTCGTAATACAGCTTGGCCGCGTCCACGCTGCTGACGGCAAACATGGCGTTGAAGCCTTTGCCCGCCTGTGAAGCGCCCAGCTGCAAGCGGTGGGTTTTGCGGCGGAAGTTGGTCAGGATGTACTGCTAAATTTCTTCAATCCGCTAGGGGTGCAGCAATGCCTGTTTGTTCTCGGCCGCGCTCAGCTTCTTTTCGTCTTGCTCGGCTTCGATGGCCTTGAACTGTGGGCGCACATCGTTGTAGTCCACCTTGAACTTGAGCACCTTCTCGTCGCGGATGGCGTCGGTGATCACGTACGAATGCAGTTCGCTGCCAAACACGCTGGCGGTGGTCTCGGCGCCCAGGGCGTTTTCCGGGAAGATGGGCGTGCCGGTGAAGCCGAACTGGCAGAACTTCTTGAACTTCTTTTTCAGGTTCTTCTGCGCCTCGCCAAACTGGCTGCGGTGGCATTCGTCAAAAATGAACACCACCTGCTTGCCGTAAATGGCCAGGTCGGCCTCGGTGCGCATCAGGTTGTTGAGCTTTTGGATGGTGGTGACGATGATCTTGTTGTCGTCTTTTTCTAGGTTGCGCTTGAGGCCCGACGTGCTGTCCGATCCGTTCACGCTGTCCGGCGAAAAGCGCTGGTATTCCTTCATGGTCTGGTAGTCCAGATCCTTGCGGTCCACCACAAAAAACACCTTGTCCACAAAGTCCAGCTCGGTGGCCAAACGCGCGGCCTTGAAGCTGGTCAGCGTTTTGCCCGAGCCGGTGGTGTGCCAAATGAAACCACCGCCCTCCAGCTTGCTCCAGCCCTTGGCTTGGTGGGTGCTGGTGATGCGCCACAAAATGCGCTCGGTGGCGGCAATTTGGTAGGGACGCATGACCAGCAGCGTGTCGCTGGCGTCAAACACCGCGTAGTGCAGCAGCACCTTCAGCAAGGTCTGCTTTTGGAAGAAGGTGGCCGTGAAGTCCTTCAGGTCCTTGATCAGGCTGTTGTCCGCCTTCGCCCAGTTCATGGTGAAGTCGTAGCTGTTTTTGTTGCGCTG
>CAZOLA010000056.1:0-1872 GCA_964580845.1 uncultured Sphingobacterium sp. | reverse complement strand
GTTGTTCCCAATATTGTAGACACGCCAAGGGGCGGTGCTGGTGCCGGGGTCAGGCTGTGCGCCGTTCCATTCGAGATTGGGTGGGGCAGGACGGTCGAGTATGCGAATGACGCCTTCAACAATATCGTCGATGTAGGTGAAATCCCGCCGATGCTTCCCGTAGTTGAATACCTGGATGAGCTCACCAGCCAGGATGGCCTTGGTGAACTTGAACAAAGCCATGTCGGGCCGGCCCCAAGGGCCATAGACGGTGAAGAAGCGCAGGCCGGTGGTGTGCAGGCCATAGAGATGGCTGTAGGTGTGAGCCATCAATTCGTTAGATTTCTTGCTGGCCGCATAGAGGCTCAACGGATGGTCAACGTTTTGGTGGACCGAGAAAGGCATGGCCGTGTTCGCGCCATAAACGCTGGAACTGCTGGCATAAACCAGATGCTCCACACCATTATGTCGACAACCTTCGAGGATGTGAGCGAAGCCGACGATGTTGCTATCAATGTAGGCGAGTGGGTTTTCGATGGAGTAACGTACACCAGCCTGAGCCGCCAAGTTAACCACCCGCTGCGGCCTGTGTGCAGCAAAACAATCGTAGATTGCCTTGCGATCCGCAAGATCGATTCTTAGATGAGTGTATTTAGGATGGTTGGCAAAGCGCTCTAGACGAGCCTCTTTGATAGCCGGGTCATAATAGTCATTGTGGTTATCAATGCCAACGACGGTGTCACCACGCGCCAGAAGACGTAAAATGAGTGTGGAGCCAATAAATCCAGCGGCTCCGGTAACCAGCACGTTCATCGTTTTTCCAATTTTTTCGCTGTAGATTTTTTGCTCAGTCACTGCCAAAAAGATCGCGGCTGTAAACCTTGTCGGCCGTGTCGCGGATGTCATCGGTGATGCGGTTGGCGATGATCACGTCCGCCTCGCGCTTGAAGGCCACGAGGTCGTTGACCACGCGGGAGTGGAAGAACTCGGGCTCGGTCAGCACAGGTTCATAGACGATGACCGGGATACCCTTAGCCTTGATCCGCTTCATGATGCCTTGGATGCTGGATGCCCGGAAGTTGTCGGAGCCTACCTTCATGATCAGGCGGTAGACGCCGACCACCCTCGGATTGCGACGGATGATCTCGTCGGCGATGAAGTCCTTGCGCGTGGTGTTGGCCTCGACGATGGCATGGACAAGATTCTGAGGCACGTCACGGTAGTTGGCCAAGAGCTGCTTGGTGTCCTTGGGCAGGCAGTAGCCGCCGTAGCCGAAGCTGGGATTGTTATAGTGGGCGCCGATGCGCGGATCGAGACAGACACCGTCGATGATCTGGCGCGTGTCCAGACCGTGAGAGGCGGCGTAGGTATCCAGCTCGTTGAAATAGGCCACACGCATGGCGAGGTAGGTATTGGCGAAGAGCTTGATCGCTTCAGCCTCGGTGCTATCAGTGAGTAGCACGGGGATATCTTGCTTGATCGCCCCCTCCTGCAGCAGCCGGGCGAAGGTTGCGGCGCGGACCGAACGCTCGCCGACAATGATGCGCGAGGGGTGGAGGTTATCGAAAAGGGCACGACCTTCGCGAAGGAACTCGGGCGAGAAGATGAGGTTGTCGCAACTGAGCTCGGCCTTGAGCCTAGCGGTGTAGCCCACCGGCACAGTGGACTTGATGACTACCACCGACTTCGGGTTGATCGCTAGCACGTCACGCGCCACTGCCTCGACGGACTTAGTATTGAAATAATTGGTCTCTGGGTCGTAGTCGGTGGGGGTGGCGATGATGACGAAATCGGCGCCTTCATAAGCATCGCGTTTGTCTAGCGTGGCGCGCAGATTGAGAGGCTTGTGCCTGAGGTAGTCCTCAATCTCGTCATCTACGATCGGAGATTCCT
>CAZOLA010000055.1:0-1876 GCA_964580845.1 uncultured Sphingobacterium sp. | reverse complement strand
TGATTGATGAAACCGAAGCCAACTTGTCGACCCAGATTGGCCGCGACATCATGAAAAAGATCCGAATCGTAGATGAGGAATTTTGGCGCTTATCACAAGAGGTCACAGGGCATGCACAAAAAGGCAATGTCGCGGCTGCCTATGCTTTACTCACCACCGATTTGGTTCCGGCACGAAACCGGCAACTCGAACACATCGCCGAACAAAAAGAGTGGCAACGCCAACTCATGAATGACACCTTGGCCGAAGCCAATAACACCATCGCCAATGTCAAAATGCTATTGGCTGTTGTCGTCACAACCGCGCTGCTCATCATCAGCCTGCTGCTTATCCGCCTGATCAACTCCATCACCAAGCCTTTAACCAGCTTGCTCAATACAATTGTGCAGGTCGAACACAGTGGTGACTACACCCAGCGAGTGGCCGTTGAAGGCGACGACGAAGTGGCTCGTACAGCAGCCGCTTTTGACCGAATGATGGAGCTCATTGAGCAGCGTACCAACGAACTGGCACGCAACCGCGAACACCTTGAAGAAATTGTGGAGCAACGCACTGCCGAATTAAGTCAGGCAGTTGCCTTGGCCGAATCAGCTAACCAAGCCAAAAGTCGTTTCCTAGCGACCATGAGCCACGAACTTCGCACACCCATGAATGGTATTTTGGGGATGTCTCAACTGCTGCTCACCGATTCGACAGACAAAGCCCAAAGCCAAGAATACGCCCGCACTATTTTGCAGTCGGGTCAGTCGTTGCTTACCCTGCTCAACGACGTTTTGGATTTGTCCAAAATTGAATCTGGTACCCAAACACTGCATGATGGCGTGGTTAAACCTTCAGAGCTGCTGCATTCCAACGTCGCTCTTTTTTCCAGTATTGCGCAATCCAAAGGCCTTACACTCAAAATGAAGTGGCACGGCCCAGCGAACCGTTGCTACCGCGGTGACCCCAATCGCATCCTTCAGATGCTTACCAACCTCAGCAACAATGCCATTAAATTCACCCAACAAGGATGTATCAGCATTGAAGCCCAAGAGGTGGCGGTTGAAGGGGGTGTGGCTCGCCTTGAATTCTCAGTGCAAGACACCGGTATTGGTATTCCTAAGCACATGCATTCCTTGCTTTTTCGGCCATTCAGCCAGATTGATGACTCCAGTACACGCCCGTTTGGTGGCACTGGGCTGGGGCTCTCTATTGTGAAGAGCTTGGCGCAGCTCATGGACGGTGATGTGGGCATGGAAAGCCAAGAGGGGCAAGGCTCTCGGTTTTGGTTTCGCGTCCGGCTCGAGGTATTGCCCGATACAGCAGAGTCCCCGGCAGACATGTCCACCATGCTGACCAAGCCACCCCTTCAGATTCATCGACAACTGTCGGGCAGCGTATTGCTGGTTGAAGACCACAAAACCAATCAAATGGTGGCTATAGCGTTGCTCAAAAAATTGGGGCTCGATGTGGTGGTAGCCGATAACGGCCAGATTGCTGTGGACCTCATCACCCATCAAGCCTACAGGCCTGACGTGATCTTGATGGATATCCAGATGCCGGTGCTAGACGGTTATGGCGCCACCAGAAAATTGCGTGAATGGGAGGCCAAAACCGGATGCCTTCCAACGCCCATCATCGCGCTCACTGCCGGGGCGTTTGCCGAAGATCGGTCTAGTTGCTTGGAAGCCGGCATGGATGATTACCTGTCCAAGCCTTTTAAGATTGGTGACCTGGCGGACACCTTGTCTCATTGGCTCCTCAAAGATCGCTAACCAACCTCGGCTACAATCTCACCCCATCGACACAGGAGGTGTGGCAGAGTGGTCGATTGCACCGGTCTTGAAAACCGGCAACGGGCAACCGTTCGTGAGTTCGAATCTCACCGCCTCCGCCA
>CAZOLA010000054.1:0-2021 GCA_964580845.1 uncultured Sphingobacterium sp. | reverse complement strand
AACATCCTTGCTGCAAAGGCAGAGCCAATCAAAGTAGAACTTGGTTTTATCGAGGATACTCGTGCTTTATTAGATAAGGCAGACCAAGTTTTTCGTCAAGCAACAGGACAAGCAATGCGAGCTTCCGAAGGGTTTGACGAAGCACAGGCGGCGTATGTACAAGCGTCTAAAAAAGTTGCAGAGATGGAGCAATTCATTAAAGATGCAGAATCTCGTGGGTTCCCTCAAAACAACTTGAAGCCAACGATTCAAAAACTGAAAACACTATCCGAATCAGGCGCAAGTAAGTCGCAGCGTTACTCGCAAGCCGCAATTGGTATTACCAAGTTTTAATTGTTTTAATCGCAATTTAAGAGAGCCATCCTTCGGGGTGGCTTTTTTAATTAAAACAAAAAGCAACAAACGAGTTATTTGTAAGATGAACATTTTAACGACAAGCGCAACAGCGCAAAATTTAGTAATCATCCCTCGCTCGTTTCCTGCTTCTGTATCAGCACGGCTAACGAACGAATCCACCAATACCACCCAAACGCAAACAATCGCACCAACAAGCGCAAACGGCTATATGACCTTGAATGCTGCTTGGACTTTGAAGGCGCAAAACTTTTATCTATTGGAGGTGTTTAGTGGTGTAAATTTGATTTATCGTGGCCGGGTATTCTGCACCGACCAAACTAATTTCGAGAAGTTCACCGTGAATGCCGGGGTGTACGACCAAGAAACCGCAGGAGATAATACGTTCGTGATTATATGAGCAATGTAAGATTTATGGCCTTGAACTCCTACGTTAAGCCGGAGGTCAAAGAGGTTAGCGGAAAGCAATGGATTGAGTACGGAAGCGATAACAATTACTTCCAATACCTAATCGACCGATACAACGGAAGCCCTACCAATAATGCTATCATTAATGGCGTTATTGATATGATTTACGGCAAGGGTCTTGCAGCAACAGACGCAGCACAAAAGCCCGACGAGTACGCAATGCTTATGTCCTTGTTTACGAAGGATTGTATGAAGAAGGTCGTTTCCGACTTCAAAATGATGGGCAACGCTGCTATTCAAGTAATCTACAACCAAGACCATTCCAGAATCGTAAAGGTTGAGCATATCCCGGTGGAAACCTTGCGTGCTGAAAAATGCAACGAGGAAGGATTTATTCCCGCTTACTACTACGCAAAGAGCTGGGATAGGGTAGCACAACGCAAAGAGGTTCCGGTACGAATTGATGCCTACGGAACGAGCAAAGCGGGTATCGAGATTCTGTATATTAAGCCGTACAAAGCGGGATACTACTACTACGCCCCAACGGACTACCAAGGTTCACTTCCGTATGCGGAATTGGAGGAGGAAGTAGCCAACTATCATATCAGCAACATCAAAAACGGACTTGCGCCGTCTATGCTGATTAACTTTAACAACGGCACACCTACCGAAGATGAGCAGACCTTAATCGAGGCACGTATTGCGGATAAGTTTTCTGGCAGCTCGAATGCTGGCCGGTTTATCCTTGCGTTTAACGATAACAAGGAACTCGCAGCAACAATCGAACCCGTACAACTATCAGACGCAAGCGAGCAGTACCAATTCCTTTCCGAGGAATGCACCAAGAAGATTATGGTTGGCCACCGGGTAACAAGCCCGATGCTTTTGGGTATTAAAGACCAAACCGGATTGGGTAACAATGCCGACGAATTAAAGACCGCTTCTATTCTGTTCGATAACATCGTTATCCGCCCATTACAAGAAGTTTTACTCGATGCGGTAGAGGAAGTGCTATCTTTTAACGGAGCGTCCTTAAACGTCTATTTTAAGACCTTGCAGCCGTTGGAATTTAAGGAGGACGTAGTTGCCCCTTCGGATATTGTTGAGGAATCTACCGGAGTTGAAAGCAGCGGATTCGGATTCTCCGCCGACGTGAGCGACGAGGTGCTTAATGGAATGTTCGAGGCGTTGAACGAGTTTGGCGAAGATGAGGATTTGGACGAATGGGAGTTGGTGGACGAGCGTCCCGTTGACTACGA
>CAZOLA010000053.1:0-2105 GCA_964580845.1 uncultured Sphingobacterium sp. | reverse complement strand
GATTTTGCAACCATTGCATTGGAACACTTGGTTTTTTTCTTACAATTGCAGTATATTTATTTGAATAAATCAATTTGGACATATCTAAAGGTTCATATTTATACATTCTGTTTTCCTTCAAAAACATTAAACCAGTGATTTATCATCTCGTCCAACAGTGAACCAAACTGGTATGTCGGATACCAGCCTAAAATTTTTTGCACCTTTGTCGAGTCTCCTCTTAGATATTTTAATTCTTCAGGGCGGAGGAATTTTTGGTTTTGAACAATATAATCCTCATAGTTAAGATTTAGTTTTTCAAAAACATATTTGCACATATCTCTTACAGAACGAGTTTCACCCGTTGCTACAACCCAATCTCCAGGTTCGGACTGTTGTAAAATCAAGTGCATAGCTTTAATATAGTCTTTAGAATGACCCCAATCTCTGTAAGCATCCAAATTACCAAGTTCTAGCTTATCTTGAAGACCTAAACTAATTCTTACTGCTGCTTTAACTACTTTATTAGTTACAAAATTAGAACCTCTTCTTGGGGATTCATGGTTAAACAAAATCCCGTTTGACAAATGTAGCTTATAAGCATTTCTATAGTTTCGAACTATATTGTAACCAAATACCTTAGCACATCCGTAAGGAGATACTGGATTCATTTTAGTGGTTTCTCTTTGGAAACCGTCTTCATCTACTGCGCTACCAAACATTTCTGATGAACTTGCTTGATAAAATTTAGCATTAGGGCAGTTATTTTTCATAGCTTCTAATACATTCACTACTCCCAAAGCATTAGTTTGGATAGTAAATTGAGGTATCTCAAAACTAATTCTTACATGAGACTGAGCAGCTAAGTTATAAATCTCATCAGGTTTAATCTCAGACAACAAACGCTCAAGTCCTGAAATATCTAACAGATCACCGTAAGATATATGCAAATTAGGGTTGTTTCTAATATCATCTAATCTGGATTGTTGATGTTCAGGGGTAGAATTTCTTCTAATGATTCCATGAACTTCATATCCTAAATCTAAAAGGTATTCTGCTAAGTAAGAACCATCTTGTCCCCCAATACCCGTAATAAAAGCTTTTTTCATTGTTTAAAAATTTTCATATTAGTTAAATCAGGCCAATCTTCTGTAACCCATTGCCTTGGTTGGGTATTAATTGCATTTTCTAGTTTATTCAATCCTAATTGAGCAGTTTCTGGGGTCATATAGTAATGATACCCCATAGAGGCTATGTTTTGATCTCTCCAAGGTATATTAGGTAATCTACCATCATAACTCATCTTTTTCAATTCTTCAGCTGCACGTTTATCATCTGTTAATATAACGCCCCCTCTTCCTAAAGACAAGTGCTTTTGATATTGGAATGAAATACTCATGTAAGTACCAGGAATGTAACTATCTTTTTTCCAAAGCACAGCAGCATCAATAACTGTATCAGTTAAATAATAATAATCTTTCCAGTTATCATCTTTCCATTTTAATTCTATATTTAGTTTTTTAGCTAAAAAAGGAATGGATAAATAAGTATGTTTTGGAACCTCTATAACTTGAGCTTTAGTATATCTTAAACTTAATTCCACTCCATGAGTACAACAATCTGTTGCTATAGCATAGGGAGAACCAAAAAACTGAGCTAGTCTATTTTCAAATTCAGTTACTGCTTGAAAGTTCATTGTATTTTTGTTTTGTAATTGTTGGATCTATCTTTTTAACTAAAACCGCAGGATTGCCTTTATATACTCCCCATGCTTCAGTATCACCCATTAATAAACTTCCTGCAGCTAAAAGAACTCCTTCTCTTAAAATAGAACCAGGTAAAACAATAGCATTAGTTCCTATGTTTGAAAACTTTTCCATTATTACAGGTTCCATAATTTGTTTACCTTTAAAGCTGCTAGGAATCATGGCCCCAAATAATCCAGAACCATCGAATCTATCAGATCCACAAATTATTCTAGCACCCGCCATTATATTATTGAAACCATTACTGTAGAAATGCGCGTTTTTCCCTCCAATAATAGTAACATATGGGGAGATATGGGTGTAATCTCCGATTGTGATATTAACCGTACAATACACCCCTTTATCAATAGCGATATGATC
>CAZOLA010000052.1:0-2145 GCA_964580845.1 uncultured Sphingobacterium sp. | reverse complement strand
AAATCATTTCCTGAATCAAAACGGTCTTACCAACACCGGCACCACCGAATAGACCAATCTTTCCACCCTGAACATAAGGGGTGAGAAGGTCGATGACCTTGATTCCGGTCTCGAACATCTGAGTCTTGGACTCGAGCTGATCGAAAGCAGGTGGAGTGCGGTGGATCGGCCAACGTTCGTTGATCTCAACCTTGTCCCCTGGGTTTCCGTTGAGGATCTCGCCGGTGACGTTGAAAACCTTACCCTTGGTGACATCACCAACAGGAACAGAGATTGGTGCTCCGGTGTCGTGCACCAGGCCGCCGCGAACCAAACCATCGGTTGGCTTCAGCGCAATGGCACGAACCAAGTCGTCACCCAGGTGCTGAGCAACCTCAAGGGTAAGAGTTGACTTCTGGTCGCCAAAGGAGATCTCAGTGGTCAGCGCGTTGTAGATTCCAGGAATCGCGCCGTGCGGGAACTCGATGTCCACCACCGGACCGGTGACTCGCGCGATACGACCCGTTGCTGTCTTGGTGCTCTCGGCCATTTTGCTTTCTTTCTCTTAGTCCTCGGTCACCGTTGCCAGCGCATCCGCGCCACCAACGATTTCCGAAATCTGCTGGGTAATTTCTGCTTGACGTGCCGCGTTGGCAAGTCTGGTGTAGTTCTGGATCAGTTTGTCTGCGTTATCAGTTGCACTCTTCATCGCCTTCTGGCGTGCAGCGTGCTCGGATGCTGCCGACTGAAGCATCACGTTGTAGATGCGGTTCTCGATGTAGATGGGAAGCAGCGCGTCGAGTACCTGCTCTACCTCTGGTTCAAATTCATAAAGTGGGAAGACTTCATGAGAAGCAACCGCCTCTTGCTCGACAACCTCTAGGGGAAGCAAGCGAATCTTTTCCGGCTGCTGCACCATCATGGAGACAAAGCGGTTTCCGACCAAGTAGATCTCGTCCAAGCCGCCATCCTCGAAATCCTTCAGGAATGACTGAGTTAGTTCTTCGCCAATCTCACGAGCGGTCTCAACCTGAGGCAAATCCGTGCCGCCGATCCAGGAGCGAACATAAGCGCGCTTGCGGAAAGTGAAGTTCGCTACGGCCTTGCGACCAACAAGGTAGTACTGAACTTCCTTGCCCTGACTCTTGAGCAGAACTGTTAGCGCCTCGGCCTCCTTCAGGACTGAGGACGAGAACGCTCCGGCTAGACCTCGATCTGAGGTGAAGATCACGATCGCGGTGCGACGGTGAACTCCGTTGTCCTTGATTAGCGGGTGGTCTGCATCAGAGTAGGTTGCAACTGCAGAGACGGCACGGGTAATGGCACGGGTATACGGAGTAGAGGCAGCTACTCTCTGCTGTGCCTTTTGGATTCTCGATGCCGAGATCAGCTCCATGGCACGGGTAATCTTCTTGGTCGTCTTGGCAGACTTAATTTTCTGCCGATAGACCCGAAGTTGCGCTCCCATTTGCTTGCCTGACCCTTCTTAGCGCTTCTGCTTTACGATCTGCTCTTGACCAATCTCAGACTCGTCAGCTGCCTCGACCTTTTCAGATCCTGGCTTTACTAGCGACTCACCAGCGTGGGTCTGGAACATCTTCTTGAAGTGCTCAACCTGCTTCTCAAGCTCTGCAATGGTGTCTGCTTCGAGCTTTGAGGTCTCGCGAATTACATTCAGCGCTGAAGAGTTGCGCTTCAGGAAGTCCAAGAACTCACGCTCAAAGCGGAGGATGTCCTGAACTGGGACCTCGTCTAGCTTGCCGGTGGTGCCCGCCCAGATGGAGACAGTCTGCTCCTCAACTGGGTACGGCGAGTACTGCGGCTGCTTTAGCAGCTCTGTTAGACGTGCTCCACGCTCCAGCTGCTTGCGAGAAGCGGCATCAAGGTCAGAGGCAAACATAGCGAAGGCCTCTAGGGCACGGTACTGAGCAAGCTCGAGCTTCAAGGTTCCAGAGACGCCCTTGATGCTCTTTAGCTGAGCAGCACCACCAACACGTGAAACCGAGATACCTACGTCAATCGCTGGACGCTGGTTTGCGTTGAAGAGATCTGACTGCAAGAAAATCTGGCCATCGGTGATCGAGATCACGTTGGTCGGGATGTAGGCAGAAACGTCGTTTGCCTTGGTCTCGATGATTGGTAGACCAGTCATCGAACCGGCACCCA
>CAZOLA010000051.1:0-2301 GCA_964580845.1 uncultured Sphingobacterium sp. | reverse complement strand
CACCGGAGCTGTTTGATGCTGCCATATGCACAGGTGACAGGCCGAGTTGATTGGCCGTGACTTGCTGAAGATTGCCAAACAGCACGTTCGACGCTGTGTCGCTGCCCGTAAGCGCCACGCCGAGCCAGCCGATGATCGGCGAGAAGAAGGGGAACAGCACTCCGGTGGAGGCCATCATGAGACCCATCGTCGTGTCCGTGCCGCTATAGCGCGTGACATAACCCATCGCGAGCATCAGGGAGATCGTGAGCAGCGAGACACGCAGTTTCCAGATCGTGCGTCCGTAAATGCCGAGCAGTTCGCGCGGTGACACTCCGAGGCAAAGGCCCGCGAGCATTCCTGCGAGCATCGCTGATGTGCCCGCTGAGCTCAGCAGGTTCAGTTTGAAGACCGCTTTCTCCATCTCCGCATGCAGCACAACAGGCGGCACCTTCCCCACGGCGAGGTGCAGCATCGGCACCTCGATCTCGCGATTGAAGATCGCATTCAGCGCGGACTTCACCTGCGGCGTGCCCCAGACGAAAACAAAGAGTGTCAGAAAGATCCACGGCAGCCAGGCTTTCCAAGCGCCCGCCGTGGTGGTGGTATCGCAGACCGTTTCATCCGCAACATCCCTGGGCTTCCACACTTTCATAAAGAGCACCAGTGCGGCCATCGCGACGACCGCACTGACGATATCGACCAGCCACGGTCCGTGAAAATTGCTCATCACAAACTGCATCACGGCAAAGCTGCCGCCTGTGACAAAACACGCGGGCCAGAACGCCAGCAACCCGAGCAATATGACCACCGGCACCGACGCCACGAGCGACGAGAAGATCAGATTGCCGAGAGGATCCTAGTTTTGAGACCAAGTCATGGCTCTAAAGCGTCCGCATGACCTTAAACTTGCCACCACTATCCTGGTTCAATCCA
This sequence comes from uncultured Sphingobacterium sp., assembly GCA_964580845.1. Lineage (GTDB taxonomy): Bacteria > Bacteroidota > Bacteroidia > Sphingobacteriales > Sphingobacteriaceae > JAIPAN01. The sequence goes on along the minus strand of CAZOLA010000051.1, from coordinate 1,386 downwards.
CAAAGCTGAATTCATTCAGGTTCAATATCACGCGGCATGTGTTTTCAAGACCTTCACGCTTCGCGTATTCCTCCAGCGCGGTCAGCTCATCTGCTTTCGGCTCGCGAGCGAGGGCGAGCTGGAAGGCACGCTTCACACTGCCGGCATGTTTGGCGAAATGCTTCGCCATCGTCACGGTGAGGCCATTGTTCATCATCGCGAGTGCTTGCAGCGGGCTGAGCGACTCGTTGCGCTTGTCCACTCGCATGGATGGATCGGCACAGTCGAGCACGGTCATGAAGGGCTGCTGCTGACTGCGCACGATGAAGCGGTAGATGCTGCGGCGATGGCTCTTCGGGTCCTCGGGATCGTGCAGATGGTATTCGTAGTGCGGCGAGTGCTGCGGCTTGTCGATGACGAAGTCCTGAAAGCTCGGCCCGCCCATCGTGAGATCGAGTTTGCCACTGACGGCGAGGATCGAGTCACGAATGGCCTCCGCGTCGAGCTTGCGGCGGGTTTGGCGGGAGAGAAAATCATTTGATCCGTCTGATCGAACTGATCCGTCGGATGATTGGCGGTAAGTCTCTGACATCACGATGAGCTTGTGCAGCTTCTTCAAACTGCCACCGAGGTCATCGCGAAAGGTCACCGCCAGCCAGTCGAGCAACTCGGGATGGCTCGGCTTCGCGCCCATGCGGCCGAAGTCGTTCGCGGTCTCGACCAATCCGCGGCCGAAGTGATGCTGCCACACACGATTCACGATGCTGCGCCAGGTAAGCGCGTTGTTTGGATGCGTGATCCACTTCGCCAAAGCGGCGCGACGGGCGGCTTCATCTTGTCCGCGAAGCTCAAAAGGAATGTCGAAGAGACCCGCGAGCGCTTGAATCGTGTTCGGTCCGACCTCCTGCGCGGGTTGTTTCATGTCGCCACGCTTGAGCACCTGGATCATGCGCGGCGTGCCGTGCGTGCCTTTGAAGGCACCGCTGCCGTAGTGAACCGCCCCGGCATACACTTTCTGCGGCGTCGGCAGCGCAGGCAGGGAATCGCGTTCTTTTCGCAATGCGACGAGTTGCTTCTTTGTCGCTTCATCGGCTTGAGCGAGCATCAGGGCATCGCGTTGACGGATCAGCTGCTTTTTGTCCTCCTCGCTGCGGCTTTCGGGCGCGATGCCATCGGTGAGGTTTGTTTTCCGCCAGCGTGGCGGGGCTTCGATGCTGTCGAGCGAGGTCACAGGCTTGCCTGCGGCGAGATTCGGGCCGGTTTTGCTGTCATAGACCTCCATCTCGGCCAGCGCGAAAATGTAGTCGCCTCGGCGCGGCGCGAGCTTCACGGCGGTGACGCGCACAAAGCGGCCCGTGACGCCATCATCGCCCGCGGTGCCGGTTTCGAAGGGCTTGAGGCCTGGAT
>CAZOLA010000050.1:0-2369 GCA_964580845.1 uncultured Sphingobacterium sp. | reverse complement strand
GCTTGATCACCAACGCCATGTTGGCTTTTTACAAGGCCCGGTTGGAAACGGTGGATGCCAAGCATGCTTAAGCGCCTGTTTGATCTGGTGGTTGCAGGCTTAGGGCTCTTGGCATTGGCTTTGCCGCTGTTGGTGTTGGCGGGATTGATTCGCCGCAAGCTGGGCAGCCCGGTGCTGTTTCGCCAAGTGCGGCCCGGTCTTGATGGCAAGCCATTTGAAATGGTGAAGTTCCGCACCATGACGGACGAGCGCGGCGGCGATGGGGCCTTGCTGCCCGACGCTCAGCGCTTAATCCCCTTGGGCCGTCTTTTGCGTGCCAGCAGCTTGGACGAGCTGCCTGAGCTGTGGAATGTGCTCAAAGGCGACATGAGCTTGGTGGGCCCGCGTCCACTGCTGATGGAATATCTGCCCCTCTACACCCCCGAGCAAGTCCGCCGCCACGAGGTGCGCCCCGGTATCACCGGTTGGGCCCAGGTGAACGGCCGCAACGCCATCAGCTGGGAAGAGAAGTTTGCGCTGGACGTGTGGTACGTGGACCACCGAAGCCTGTGGCTGGACCTGCGAATTTTGTGGATGACGCTGCGCAAGGTCTTGGTGCGCGACGGCATCAGCGCCGCAGGCGAGGCCACTATGCCACGGTTTACGGGCAGCCAGCCAAACAAGGACGCTGGGTTATGAAGCGTTATGCCATTTTTGGAGCCAGTGGCTGCGGCCGTGGGGTGATGCCGCTGGCCCGTCAGCAGCTGCAGCCGGCCTTGAACGCGGGCGAGGCCGATTTGGTGTTTGTGGACGACCATCCGCCAGCCTCGCAGGTGAATGGTCACCCGGTGCTCACCACGGCGCAGTGGATGGACGAACCAGCCACCAGCCGCCATGCGTGCATTGCCATTGCCAACAGCCAGATCAGGCAGCGCTTGGCCCAACAGTGTGCCGCCGAGGGCATGGGGTTTTTTGAGGTGCGCGCAGGCAACGTGGTGCAGATGGACGAGGTGCAGTTGGGCGAAGGCGCGATCCTCAGCCCCTTTGTCACGCTCACCAGCAACATCCGCATTGGGCGACACTTCCACGCCAACCTCTACAGCTATGTGGAGCACGATTGCGTCATTGGCGACTTCGTCACCTTCGCTCCCGGCGTGAAGTGCAACGGCAATGTGGTGATTGAAGACCACGTTTACGTAGGCGCAGGCGCCGTCATCAAACAAGGTCAACCGGGCGCACCGCTCGTTATCGGGCGTGGTGCCGTGGTGGGCATGGGTGCGGTGGTCACCAAGAGCGTACCCGCTGGGGCAACGGTGGTGGGTAACCCGGCTAGAGTCATGAACAAATAATCCCTATGTTGAACACTTCTTTGGCCCCATGGCCCAGTTTTACATCTGAAGAAGCTGACGCGGTGGCCCGCGTGGTCTTGAGCAACAAGGTGAATTACTGGACCGGCACCGAATGCCGCGAGTTTGAACAAGAGTTTGCGGCTTGGTGCGGTGTGCCGCATGCGGTGGCGCTGGCCAACGGCACCTTGGCTTTGGACGTGGCGCTCAAGGCGCTGGGCATTGGCCCCGGCGACGAGGTGGTGGTGACGCCGCGCACCTTCATCGCCAGCGTGTCGTGTGTGGTGAACGCGGGTGCCACCCCAGTGTTTGCCGATGTTGATGCCGACACCGGCAACATCACCGCGCAGACCATTGCCGCCGTGCTGACGCCTGATACCCGTGCGGTGATTTGTGTCCACTTGGCGGGTTGGCCTTGCGACATGGACCCGATCATGGCACTGGCCGAACAGCACGGCCTTAAAGTGATTGAAGATTGCGCCCAGGCGCATGGCGCACGTTACAAGGGCCGCAGCGTGGGCAGCATTGGCCATGTGGGCGCGTGGAGCTTTTGCCAGGACAAGATCATGACCACGGGTGGCGAGGGCGGCATGGTGACCACCCACGATGAAGCCCTATGGCGTGCCATGTGGGCCTATAAAGACCATGGCAAGAGTTTTGATGCTGTTTACGAGCGTCAGCACCCGCCGGGCTTTCGTTGGCTGCACGAGAGCTTTGGCACCAACTGGCGCATGCTGGAAATGCAGGCGGTGATTGGGCGCATCCAGCTGCGGCGCATGGCCAATTGGACACGCCAGCGGCAAGCCAATGCAGCCATGTTGGCAGCAGCCCTACAACCTTTTGCAGGGGAGGGCGGCCCAATCCGATTGCCACAGCTGGGGTGCAGTGGCTGTGGTGTAGGCTGTACCCCAGTTGGCACGCAGCCTTGTGCCAAGGGCACTGCGGGCTGTGTGCATGGCCAGTACAAGTTTTACGCTTACGTGCGCCCACAAAACCTAGCCCCAGGTTGGAGCCGCGACCGCATCATCGAAGCCATTAACGCCC
>CAZOLA010000049.1:0-2406 GCA_964580845.1 uncultured Sphingobacterium sp. | reverse complement strand
GTTTGTTCAGAACGATCGCCATGGAACTTTATCTCGCTTGACTGGTTGAGCGGGTATCACCACTGCTGGTGTCAGCCCCGCTAAAGGCTCTTGGCCTTGACAACCTGCTATTTTACCCCTAACCACGTTTCTCATGGACTTGGTGGTCGGATTGCCCGACCCGAACCACAGAATGCATGCTTTAGGGTTCGATCAACAGCAGGGCGACCACTTTGCGACCTTCGCTGGCCAGGATGTTGTAAGTGCGACATGCCGCAGCAGTGTCCATGGTTTCTACCCCGATACCTTGGGCCATCAGGTCCTGTAACCATTGCGGTTTGGCAAATCGCAGTTTTTGGCCGCTGCCAAACAGGACAAGTTCAACGCCGCTCTGTACCCAAGGCTGGAAGTCGCTGGCCCCCAGCGTTTCGAAAGGGCCCGTTGCCCAAATGGCAGGCGGGACATGGGGCAGGCTGCTCACGGACAATGATTGTTCAAACCGCACGCCATTGACTTCGATCCCCGTTCGGTCGTATGCGTTGATGGTCGGTGCGTTGGATTTATCGGGCTGGAGTTTCATGGGGCGGCAAAAAGGGGAATGCTCGATTAGAGACCAAGCTCTGAAAACAGCGCCGATGTGGCCTTGGAATTGTGGTCAAATTATAGGTTTTCCCTGACTCACACTGCTTTTGGAGGCGCTTTGAAGACCATTCAGAAATCTGTCAAGCTTGCCAACGTTTGTTATGACATTCGCGGCCCGATCATGGACCGAGCGCGTCAGATGGAAGAGGATGGCCACAAGATCATCAAACTGAACATTGGCAATCTGGCGGTTTTTGGTTTTGATGCGCCCGAAGAGATCCAGCAGGACATGATCCGCAATCTCCCCAATTCGGCGGGTTACTCGGACAGCAAGGGTATTTTTGCGGCACGTAAAGCGGTGATGCACGAGACCCAGAAACAAGGCATCGCAGGCGTCACACTGGACGATATTTACCTGGGCAACGGGGCCAGCGAACTGATCGTGATGGCCACCAATGGTTTGCTCGACGATGGCGATGAGTTGCTCTTGCCATCCCCCGATTACCCCCTGTGGACAGCGGCAGCCAGTTTGTCGGGCGGCACGCCTGTGCATTACCGCTGTGAAGAAGCCAACGGCTGGATGCCCGATTTGAACGATATCCGTGCCAAGGTCACGCCGCGCACCAAGGGCATTGTGGTCATCAACCCCAACAACCCCACGGGCGCTTTGTACAGCGACGAATTGCTGAAGGGCATCGTGGCCATTGCCCGTGAACACGGCCTGGTGATCTTTGCCGATGAGGTGTACGACAAAGTTCTGTACGACGGTGTCAAGCACACGCCGCTGGCCAGTTTGTCGCAGGATGTGCTGACACTGACCTTCAATTCCCTGTCCAAAAGCTACCGCTCCTGCGGTTACCGTGCCGGCTGGATGGTGATTTCGGGCGATAAAAAAATGGCCCGTGATTACATCGAAGGCCTGAACATGCTCTCGAACATGCGTTTGTGCGCCAATGTGCCGGGCCAATGGGCCATTCAGACGGCCCTGGGTGGCCACCAAAGCCTCAATGAACTGGTGGGCGAGGGGGGGCGCCTGCGCAAGCAGCGTGACCTGGCGCACCAACTGATTTCGGCCATTCCTGGGGTCAGTTGTGTCAAGCCCCGCGCGGCTTTGTACATGTTCCCCAAGCTCGATCCGACGATCTACCCGGTTCAGGATGACCAGGACTTTTTCCTGCAATTGCTGGAGGAAACCAAGGTCATGCTGGTGCAGGGCACGGGATTCAATTGGTCTGAGCCTGACCATTTTCGCATCGTTTTTCTGCCGCATGAGGACGATTTGCGTGAGGCCATTGGCCGTGTGGCCCGGTTCCTGGAAGCCGCCCGCAAGCGTTTTGGCACCGACAAGCTCGTGGCCTGATTTTTTGGGAAATGCCCGGCATGGCCGGGCGCAACGTTAAAGAGAAGTGAATGAAACCGATCAAAGTGGGCCTGTTGGGCATTGGGACTGTGGGCAGTGGCACCTTCAACGTGCTCCAGCGCAACCAGGAAGAAATCCAGCGCCGTGCCGGCCGTGGCATTGAAATCGCCATGGTGGCCGATCTGGACGTGGCGCGTGCCAAAGCGGTGGTGGGCGAGGGCGTTCAGGTGGTGGCCGATGCCCGTGCGGTGATTGCCAACCCCGACATCGACATCGTGATCGAGCTGATCGGTGGCTATGGCATTGCCAAAGCCTTGGTCATGGAGGCCATTGCCGCAGGCAAACATGTGGTCACGGCCAACAAGGCCTTGCTGGCGGTGCATGGCACCGAGATTTTTGCCGCAGCGCAGGCCAAAGGTGTGATGGTGGCTTTCGAAGCGGCTGTGGCCGGGGGCATCCCGATCATCAAGGCGCTGCGCGAGGGC
>CAZOLA010000048.1:0-2510 GCA_964580845.1 uncultured Sphingobacterium sp. | reverse complement strand
TCGACTGTCTCAGATCAGGCCGTCACTGGGCTGACTTTTGCAGACCATCCCTAACAAGCCGTTGCTCATTTACGCCGTCACCTTTGGCTGTGTAAACATCGCCAATAAGTTTTTTGACATACTGACCGCTACATAATCCTTTATGGCAATACCAAACCAAAAACCCACAGTATCCGTCGTGATGCCCGTCTATGACGGCGAGGCGTTTATTGCCGAAAGCATTCGTTCGGTGATGCAGCAGTCGTTTAAGAATTGGGAGTTGATCGTTGTCGATGATGCGTCTGCAGACAAATCCGTTGATCTTGTGAAAACGCTTTGTACTGAGGATGAGCGCATTCGACTGATCCAACTGGAGCAAAATTCTGGAGCAGCGGTTGCGCGTAATACGGCCATTGAATCCGCTCGGGGGCGATATATTGCTTTTCTGGATGGCGATGATCTTTGGTTGCCGCATAAGCTCGAACTGCAATTGGCGTTCATGCAGGAAACCGGTGCCGCATTTTCCTTTAGTGCTTATAATCGTATCGAGGTTTCGGGGCATCACCTTACTCCGATTGGTGTTCCGGAGAGACTGGCATATCAGGATCTTTGCAAGACAAACTATATTGGCTGTTCGACAGCAATTTACGATACGCAGGTTTATGGTGTGCGATTTATGCCGCTGATTCGCAAACGACAGGATTATGGGCTCTGGCTCGATTTGCTACGCGATGGGCAGCAGGCGAGGGGGCTGAATGAGACTTTGGCTACATATCGAGTTCGTACGGATTCCATTTCGGCGAATAAGGCGAAAACTTCAGCCTACACATGGCAAATCTATCGGGATGTAGAAGCGTTTACGCTTATGAAATCTGCCTATTATTTTTGTCAGTACGCCATTCGTGGTGTCTTGCGTCGGCATTTTCCCAGTTTAGCGGTCCAGTTGGGTGTGTTGCATAGAGCGGGGAAGCATTGATCATGAATATTTGCGTTACTGGTGCTACCGGATTCGTTGGCTCTGCCCTTTACGGTGCCTTGCATGTGCGTAGTTTTGCAGTGCGCGGCGCTGTTCGTTCGTTACACTCTTCATTTTCAGCTTCCGGCGTTGAGTTTGTTTCGGTCGGCAATTTGGATGCCGCAACTGATTGGTCCTCGGCTTTGGCGGGGGTGGATTGCGTGATTCACTGCGCGGCTCGGGCGCATGTGATGCACGAGACCGAGGCGGATGCGTTGGCGGCGTATAGGTCGGTGAATGTGGACGGAGCGCGGCGCTTGGCTGAGCAGGCGGCGGCTTCCGGGGTGCGGCGGTTGGTGTTTTTGAGTTCGATTGGAGTATTGGGGATTCACACAAACGGCCGCGGTCCGTTTTTTGTTTCTGATGCTCCCAACCCCGTTGAGGACTACGCTGTTTCCAAATGGGAGGCCGAGCAGGCATTGTGGGCGGTGGCGGCGAACACGGGCCTGGAAGTGGTGGTGGTGCGCCCGCCGCTGGTCTATGGCCCGGGTGCCAAGGGCAATCTGGCGCGCTTGCTGAAGCTGGTGCGCTCGGGTGTGCCCTTGCCCTTAGGCGCGGTGCATAACCAGCGCTCGTTGATTGGGCTGGATAATCTTGTGGATCTATTGATTCGTTGTGTCGATCATCCCGCGGTGGCGGGGCAGACGCTGTTGGTGTCGGATGGTGAGGATGTCTCCACGCCCGATCTGCTGCTCCACATGGCGGCGGGGTTGGGGCGTACGTCGCATCTGTTGCCCGTGCCGTTGCCGCTGCTGCGCCTGGCTGGGCGCGCTTTGGGTAAGCAGGCGGAGGTTGATAGGCTGGTGGGGTCGTTGCAGATCGACAGCCGCCATACCCGCGAGCTGCTGGACTGGACCCCGCCGGTGAGTTTGGCTGAGGGGATTCGGCGAATGGTGCAGGGGTTGTGATGCGCTTTTTTGATATCAGCTTCTCTTTATTCGGTTTGGTGTTTTTATTTCCATTGTTGTTGGTGCTTTTAATTGTGGGCTGGTACGACACTCGCTCGCCCCTGTTTACTCAAGAGCGGGTAGGGCGCCACCAGCGGCCGTTTGTGTTGGTCAAGTTTCGCACCATGCGGCCGGGAACGGCGCATGTGGCGTCGCACCTGGCCAGCAGTGCATCTATTACCCGCTTGGGCTCACTGCTGCGCCGCACCAAGCTAGACGAGCTGCCCCAGCTGTGGAACGTGCTGCTGGGCCACATGAGCCTAGTAGGCCCACGCCCTGGCTTGTACAACCAGCATGAGCTCACCCAAGCCCGTGCCGCCCACGGCGTCTACGCCGCCCGCCCCGGCATTACCGGCCTGGCCCAAGTCAACGGCATCGACATGTCCACCCCCGAACTGCTGGCCCAAACCGATGCCCGCATGCTGCGTGAGTTGAACCTGCGTGGCTATTTCAAATACATATTCCTGACTGTGTTGGGCAAGGGCTCAGGCGACGGAGTCAAAAAATGAAAATTAAGGACTCAGGACTCAGGACTCAGGACTCAGGACTCAGGACTCAGGACTCAGGAC
>CAZOLA010000047.1:0-2594 GCA_964580845.1 uncultured Sphingobacterium sp. | reverse complement strand
CCCACCAACAAGACCGTGCAGCGCAAGGATTGCCGCCGTTGCCGTTGCATGCTGAGCAAGTGGCGGCGCTGGTCGAGTTATTAAAAGCGCCTGCTCAGCACGACCCTGCTTTGTTATTACATTTATTGCGTGAGCGTATTCCCGCTGGGGTGGACCAAGCGGCTTATGTCAAAGCAGCGTTCTTGGCGGATATCGCCAAAGCCCAAGCGACCTCACCGCTAGTCGATGCGGCGCTGGCGATAGAGATCTTAGGCACTATGCTAGGTGGCTATAACGTGCAGGCCTTGGTGGAATTGCTGTCCTCTGATTACGCTGTCCATCAACAGCCTGTGGCCGCATTGGCAGCGCATACGCTGGCGCATACCACGCTGGTATTTGACGCTTTTCATGATGTGGCTGAGTTGATGCAACAAGGCAATCCTTACGCCAAGCAAGTGATGCAAGCGTGGGCAGAAGCAACTTGGTTTACCAGTCGCCCAGCGGTAGCTGATGTGATGCAACTGGTGGTGTTTAAGGTATCAGGCGAAACCAATACCGATGATTTATCCCCCGCCCAACAAGCGTGGTCGCGCCCAGATATTCCACTGCATGCGCAAGCCATGCTGGTGAATCGTATGCCGGACGGCTTGGATAAGATTGCTGCGCTCAAACAACAAGGCTTGCCACTCGCTTATGTGGGCGATGTGGTGGGCACAGGCTCCTCGCGTAAATCGGCGATTAACTCATTGCAATGGCATATGGGTTGCGATATTCCTGCCATTCCCAATAAACGCAGTGGCGGGGTGATACTGGGCGGCAAGATTGCACCTATCTTTTTTAATACCGCAGAAGACTCCGGCGCACTGCCTATAGAGTGTGATGTCAGCGCTATGCAGACCGGTGATGTGATTACGCTAGATGTAAAACAAGGCGAGATACGCAACGCGCAAGGCCAAGTGATCAGCCGCTTTGCTATACAACCCACTACCTTGCTAGACGAAGTGCGTGCTGGCGGTCGTATCGCGCTGATTGTCGGGCGCGGACTGACCAATAAAGCCAGAGCCGCCTTGGGACTGAATGCCAGCACACTATTTGTGCAACCCACCCCGCCCAAAGATACCGGCAAGGGCTATACCTTGGCACAGAAGATGGTGGGACGCGCTTGCGGATTGCCTGAAGGAGTAGGCGTGCGCCCCGGCACTTATTGCGAACCCAAAGCGACTACCGTGGGCTCACAAGATACCACCGGTGGTATGACCCGCGATGAACTGAAAGAACTGGCTTGTTTAGGCTTTAGTGCTGACTTGGTGATGCAAAGCTTCTGCCATACCGCCGCCTATCCTAAGCCTGTGGATATCCAACTACAGCATAGCTTGCCGGAATTTATGTCTAGCCGTGGTGGCGTATCGCTACGCCCCGGTGATGGCGTGATTCACTCATGGCTGAATCGTATGATATTGCCCGATACCGTGGGCACCGGTGGCGACTCACACACCCGTTTCCCTATCGGCATTTCCTTCCCAGCGGGTTCTGGCTTGGTGGCATTTGCCGCCGCCATGGGGGTGATGCCGCTAGATATGCCGGAATCCGTGTTGGTGCGCTTTACTGGCCAAATGCAAGCCGGTATTACCTTGCGCGATTTGGTCAACGCGATTCCTTATGCCGCGATTCAAGCGGGGGTATTAACGACTGACAAACAAGGCAAGAAGAATATCTTTAATGGCCGTGTATTAGAAATCGAAGGCTTGCCCGATTTAAAAGTGGAACAAGCGTTTGAATTTGCTGACGCTTCGGCAGAACGTTCGGCCAATGGCTGTACCGTCAAACTGAACCAAGCGCCGGTCATCGAGTTCTTGCAATCCAATATCGTGTTATTACAGAACATGATAGACAACGGCTATCAAGACGCACGCACCTTAACGCGCCGTATTCAAGCCATGCAGGACTGGTTGGCTAAACCGCATTTACTAGAAGCCGATGCAGATGCTGAATATGCCTATGTGTTAGAGATAGACCTCAATCAAATCACCGAGCCGCTGGTCGCCTGCCCGAATGACCCAGACGACATCAAGCCTTTATCGCAAGTGCAGGGCGATCACATAGATGAGGTATTTATCGGCAGCTGTATGACCAATATCGGCCACTACCGCGCCGCAGCCAAAGTCTTAGAAGGCCAAGGCGCATTGCCCACCCGCTTATGGGTAGCACCGCCCACCCGCATGGACGAGGCACAGTTGCGTGAAGAAGGGGTGTATAGCGTGTTTGGCATTGCTGGCGCACGCACCGAAGTGCCGGGCTGTTCTTTGTGCATGGGCAATCAAGCGCGGGTGGCGGACAAAGCCACCGTGTTCTCCACCAGCACGCGCAACTTTGATAACCGCATGGGCAAAGACGCCAGAGTGTATTTAGGCTCGGCTGAACTGGCTGCAGTATGCGCCAAGCTAGGTCGTATCCCCAGCCTAGCCGAATATCTAGCCATCGTAGGCGACACCATCAGCCCCAATCAGGCCAGTATTTATCAATATCTCAACTTTAATCTGATGAGCGATTATCTGAAGAGTGATTCTCAGCATAAAAAGGTGATAGGGATTGTGGCGGGGTGATGGGCTTTAGGC
>CAZOLA010000046.1:0-2880 GCA_964580845.1 uncultured Sphingobacterium sp. | reverse complement strand
GGGCTTCTTCGCCGGCGGCATCGAGGCTCGAGTTCGGTTCATCAAGAACCAGAAGTCGTGGCTGACGGTAGAGGGCACGTGCGAGGCCGATGCGCTGCCGCTGACCGCCCGATAGCACCGTGCCGCCTTCGCCGATTTGCGTATTGTAGCCCGCCGGAAGGACTTGGATCATCTCGTGGCAGCCGGCGGCGCGTGCAGCAGCAATAACGGCCGCATCGTCGGCAGCGCTGAAGCGGGCGATGTTCTCGGCGACTGTGCCGGCGAACATCTCGATGTCCTGCGGCAAGTAGCCAATATGCTGCCCGAGATCCTGCGGATGCCAGTCGATCAGCGCCGAGCCATCCAGGCGCACTTCGCCGGCTGTGGCGGGCCATACTCCGACGAGCGCGCGGGCCAGGGTGGACTTTCCGGCCGCACTTGGCCCGATGACTGCGAGCACCTCGCCAGGCGACAGGGCAAAGCTCACACCTCGCAGAATGAAGCTCTGTGTTCCCGGAGCGCCGACGACGAGTCCGCTTGCTTGGAGGCGACCTTCAGGGCGGGGAAGGGAAAGTCGCTCCGGCTCTGTCCCAGCCGTGTCGAAGAGCGCTTTGAGGCGTGTATAGGAAGCGCGTGCCGCACCAAAGCTGCGCCAGTTCGCTATCGCCAGCTCGATCGGCTGCAGCGCTCGTCCGATCAGGATCGAGGCGGCGATCATGGCGCCTGGCGAGATCTCGCGCTCTATCGTCAGATAAGCTCCGGCGCCGAGGATCGAGACCTGCAACAACATGCGCACGAACTTCGTCGCCGCGACCAGCAGGCCCGCGCGATCGCTCGCGCGGGCCTGTAGCGCCAGATAGTCGTTGTGCGCGCGAGCCCAGCGCCCACGCAACGCCGCCAACATACCCATCGCTTGCAGAACCTCGCCGTTCCGCACGCTGGCCTGTGCGCTCTGAAGGGCAGAGGCGTTGGCTCCGGAGGCAGCCCATAGGTGGCGTTGCGTTGCGAGCTCGCTCAGCAGCGTCAGGCCTACGATGACGATGCTGCCTCCGATAGCGATCCAGCCGAACCAGGGGTGCAACAGGAAGGCGGCGATCACGAAGACAGGCAGCCAGGGAGCATCGCAGAAGGAAATCAGACCGGGTCCGGTGAGGAACTCGCGTAGGGTGTCGACATCACGCAGCCCTTGCACCTGGCCCATGCCGGATCGGCGCAGGCTTGCACGGTGTACTGCGTCGAATGCCGAGCGCGCGATGCTGGCATCGAACAACATGCCCGCGCGCACCAGCACCCGCGACCGGATCATCTCCAGGGCCGCGTAGACCAGCAGCAGGGCGCCAGCCAGCACGCTGATGCCAACGAGCGTTGCGATGCTGCGGCTGGCTAGCACGCGATCATAGATCTGCAGCATGTAAAGCGGGCTGATAAACATCAGCAGGTTGATGAAGAAGCTGAAGACGATCGCCGCAGTGAATGGCGCGCGGATCGCCCGTACGCCTGCCTCCAGCGGTGAGGGGCGCGCGTCTTGGCTCATCTGGGCGATCCGGGCCCGGTACGGCACCCGTGCGGCGGGGCCCGGTGGGTCGGTGACCGAGACCAGCAGGATTGCGGCTTCGCAGTTTTGGGCATCGCTTCTCGGATTACGCCGAAGGGCGCTTGGCGGCCCTCAGAGGCAAGGTCGTTGTCAATCGGCGCGTAGGAGGCAGCCTGTGTCCGGCCCCTGCGTCTCAGAGAGTCCAGTGAGTGGCTGCGACGCCGACCGGGTAGATCCACGCAAGCTCGCTGCCGTCCGACATGGTGAAGCTGCTGTAGGCGTGTGGTTGGTCGCCCTTGAGGACTGCTGGATCGACCAGCACCAGGGACTTGCCGGTTAGGATGGTGAGGTGATCTGGCGTGCTGCTGGTGAACTGCCGCAATTGCGCCAGAGCCGCATCGAGGCTCATCTGCTGTTCGCGCAGACCAGTCGCCCCACCGAGCGACACGAGCGACACGAGCGACGGGCTGTCGACCTGCGGGCTGGGAATTGGTGCGCTACCTGTGTCGGGCGCTACCGCCGGCGTCATCGGCTTCGCAGCGGTATCGGAGACGATCAGGGCAGCGAATTTTTGGGAGAACTCGGGTGAAAGGTCGGTCAATGGCGTCACTGCCCGGCCTGTCTGCACCAGGGACCAGGACTGATAGGCATCGAGACTGCCGAAGGCCTGCGACAAGGCCGCCTTTGCGGCCTCGGCGCCGGCAGGCAGGGTTGTCGTCTGCTCGCTGGTGGCAACTGGCGTCGCGGTCCAGTTCACCGCGAGCACTCCAGCCTCGGCGGACTGTATTTGCACCTGTACCCCATCCTCGTGCCAGACGAGAATGCCATTCGCATCTGGGAAGACAGCATCATCGCCAGTGATCACTGGCTTGCTGGCGCTTACCACGGGGATAAACGTTGTATCGTCCGCCAGCTTTGCCACGGGCGCGACCGGGCTGGCCGTAGGCGGCGCTTCTTCTGGCATCGGTGTGAAGTCTGTCACCAGCACGCTTTCGGTGTCACCGATGCGGCGCGGAGCAGTTGTCGGCTCATCGGGGTCTTGTACAGCACCCAACGCCGAGGCGGTTTCGTCATGCGGTACCGCGGCATCCATGGCGGATGTCTCGAGTGCAGGCGGAATCAGTTCTCCGGCATCGCCTGAGATGGTCAGCAGGGCTACTGCTACTGTCAGGCTGTGCTGGAAACGCAGCGCGGCGGCTTTCCCGCTGAGTTCCTGTGTTTCGGTCTCCGGGTCAGCTGCCAAGTCGGACGGCGGTATGGCGTCGTCCTCATTTCCGGCCTCGGGCGCTGTCCCTCGCAACCGGGCGGCAAGGTTTGTGTTGGGTTCGGCGGCGTTCGCCACCTGGAACCAGCATGTTGCGACCAGC
>CAZOLA010000045.1:0-2891 GCA_964580845.1 uncultured Sphingobacterium sp. | reverse complement strand
AGGCGCTCACCACCCAGGTCACGGATGATGACAACCTCATCATGATCTCCTCCAACGATGGCGAGGTCTTCGTCATGGAAGGGACGGACCCACTGGTCACGGACACGCTCCAGGTCCGCCTGCGCAGCAATCCAGCTTCCCAGGTCAGTGTGACACTCAGCGCGCCGCAGGTGCGCTTCACCCCCTCCACCCTGCTCTTTGAGCCCAGCGGCACCCCGGGTGGCAGCCTGTGGAGCACGGAGCAGACCGTGACGGTCAGCGCCCTGGACGACCATCTGAATGAGGGCCTGCACGGGGCCAGCCTCATCGCTTATTCCCAAAGCGCGGGCAGCAGTTACAATGGCAGAACCTCCGGGAACACCATCCCCATCACCATCATCGACAATGACGACGCCAGGCTGGTCATCACCGAGTCTGGTGGCTCCACCACCGTGGGGGAAGGCGGCACCGCCGACGCCTACACCCTGTCCCTCGGGCGCAAGCCGGCGGCCGGAGCCACGGTCACGGCCACGCTCAGCGGCTTCAGCGGCATCACGGTCACACCGCCTGGACCGTTTGTCTTTGACGAGTCCAACTGGAACACCCCGGTGGAGGTCACAGTGCGCGCCGTCAATGACTCCAGCTTTGAGCTGCCGGCCTCCACCACGACGATCACCCACACCGTCACCATCACGGACCCGGTTTATCATTATGCCAGCACTCCTGTCCTCACCATCAGCGTGCTGGACAATGAGCCCGCCCTGACCATCAACCAGACCAACATCTTCACCCAGGTGCGGGAGGGGGGCTCCACCGGCATGGGAGGCACCCCAAACGCGCAGGACACCTTCACCGTGGCCCCGCCCCGCACGCCCGCCACCGGCAGCCCTGTGACGGTCACCCTCACGACGGACGGGCAGGTCACGGTTTCCCCCGCCGTGCTCACCTTCACCAGCACCACGGCGCAGACTGTCACCGTGACCGCCGTGGATGATGCCGCGGCGGAGGACAGCGTGCATCCCAGCCTCATCAACTTCAGCCTCAGCAGCGCAGACCCCTACTTCAACGGCACGCCTGTGCCTCCCGTGGTGGCCTATGTCACGGACAATGACAGCCCCGGCCTGAGCATCGTGGAAAGCAGCGGCACCACCTCCACCACGGAGGGCAGCAGCACGCAGGACAGCTTCACCGTGGTGCTGACGAAGCAGCCCGTGGGCAATGTGGACGTGGTGGTCAGCGGCGGCTCCCAGAGCCTGCTGAGCAAGTCCGGCACACCCAATGTCGCCACCGTCACGCTGAACTTCACCCCAGCCAACTGGGGCACCGCCCAGACCGTGAACGTGCTCCCCTTCAACGACGTGATCCCCGAGCTGCGCCACCTGGCGGACATCACCCTTTCCATCACCCCCGGCAGCTCGGCGGAATACGCGGCCCTGCCCCAGGAAGGCCTGCCCAGGGTCGTCCACATCATCACGGACAATGACAACAACGTGGCGGAGAATGTCGTCCGCATCACCGAGAGCAGCGGCACCACCGCCATGACTGAGTCGGGTGCCACTGTGAACGGGATTTCCTCCAGCAGCGACACCATCACCGACGTGCTCAGCCAGCAGCCCACGGCCCCGGTCACCATCACCTTCACCCCGGATGCCCAGCTTTCCGTCAGCCCCGCCTCCATCACCTTCATCCCGGGCGCGACCGGCGCGGGCACCTTCAATGTCGCCCAGACCGTCACCCTCAGCGCGGTGGAAGACAGCCTGATGGAGCCCGTGCTGCACTGGGGCCGTGTGACAGCCGCCGTGGTGAGCAATGATCCCGTTTTCCACAATGCCGCCGTCACGCCCGTCACCAGCAGCCTTTATGACAATGACGGACCTTCCATCACCATCCAGCACACCGGCGGCAGCACCATCCTGACGGAATCAGGACGCACGGACACCTACACCATCGCCCTCAGCCATGCGCCGGTTGCTGATGTCACCGTCCTGGTGCAGCCAGACGCGCAGCTCACGGCGGACCAGCCATCCGTCGTCTTCACGCCTGGGAACTGGGCCGTGCCACGCACCATCACCCTCACCGCCGTGGACGACAGCACCGCCGAGTCCGCCAGCCACCGCGGCGTGGTGAGCCACAGCGTCAGCAGTGCCGACCGCAGTTACCAGGGGGTCGGCGCGCCCGCCATCACCGCGCAGATCTGGGACAATGACAGCCCGGGCCTGCAGGTTTCCCATGCCGGGGCAGACCCCACCAGCACCGTCATCACCGAGGGGGGGGTGAACGACAGCGTCATCCTCCGCCTGACCCAGGCTCCCGCGCCCGGCACCAGCGTCACCGTCGGCGGCAGGTACGGGGCGGGAGGGGGCGAGAATATGCCGGCGGGCGTGGCAGGGGCGGGCGCCGCCGCACCGACGCTGGCACCGCCGTCGCCGTCGTCGCCGCCGGACCCGTACCCGCCGTCGTCGGCGGGGGCGGGGGCGGCGACGCCGCCGCGGCCAGCCGGCACGACCGCCGCCGCCGCCGCCGCTGCAGCCGCCGCCGCCGCCAACGACACCGACGCACGCATGGGCGGGATGGGGACAGGCGACCCGAGGCCGGGCGGCGGGCTGGCGAGGCCGGGCCGGGGCGACACGAGCGGCGGCGCAGCGCCCGGGGGCGGCCGTGCCGGCGCGGCCGCCGTCCGCCGCGCCAGCTCATCCGCGACGGTTGCTGCAGCGTGGAATGAGGCCGAGGTCCGGTCGTCGGGGTCTAAAGCGGCCGCGTCATGGGCGGTGATGTTGAACGGCGACGCGCCGCCGGCGGTCGACAAGCGTCACGGCCGTGCCAGTTTCTCGGCCTTCGCGGCCCGCATGCCCGATGAACCCGCGGCGGCCGTGCGCGAGGCCTATGCCGGCGATCAGCCGGGGGCGGCCGTG
>CAZOLA010000044.1:0-2993 GCA_964580845.1 uncultured Sphingobacterium sp. | reverse complement strand
TTGGGCTTGGGCTTGGGCTTGGGCTTGGGCTTGGGCTTGGGCTTGGGCTTGGGCTTGGGCTCGGGCTTGGGCTCGGGCTCGGGCTCGGGGCAGGGCTTGGGGCAGGGCTCGGGGCAGGGCTCGGGCTGGAGATCGTCATGGTTGCAACCTGTCGGCCTTGGTAGTTAGCCGAGTTGAGGAAGGCGACAACGGTGTAGGTGCCCACCTCGGTCGGTGGAGTTGTGACACCGTTGTAAGTCAGGGTAACATCCGGCGCGTGGTTTCCAGGAGTGGAGGTAACACTCGGTATTTTGTCCGTGCCGTCAGCAGTATGGGTTAGGTTACCCAAGCTCAACTGCACATCCTCTCTCACATATTCGACTTTGACATTTTTGGTATCATACGAACCACTCGAGGGATCGAAGCTTAAAAACGGAACATAACTTGGCATGGCCTTTTGAAGTTTGGATAAAACCTCAGAATCGGTGAGCTCGATAAGCAAACATGTGCCATCGCGAGATACACTTATGGATGCGCTCTCAATGATGGTTCCGCCATCCGCAGAGTCTTCCCATACATTTACCTGACCGGCGGCCAGAAATTCCGTGAAGTTGCCGCTTTGCGCCGTTTCATTCGGTTTTTTCAAGTGAGTAAAACTGAGCCAATATTTTGGATTTCTGAGAATCTCGACAGACCAATCATATTCCAAGTAATCGCCTTGGAAAGAATAGCCCCCCTCGCCAGTGCCCCATGTCCAGTTCCCATCAATGTTTGCAATAGGAAACCAGAATTTTGCACTTTGCTTGGTGATAATGGCTTTTGCCTGGTTGGCTGTGTTTTGTGGATTTGAAGAAAGTGTCTCCCATACGCGAGGCCAGCCTTGGACTTGGATCGTGGAGGCGTCGAGTTGCTCCGGCGTGAGGTTAGCGGGGATGAGGAAACGGGTGTTGTAGTTTCTATCAACCAACTCGATATAGTCGATCGTCCAAGCTCCCTCCTCGCTGTATTGAGGAAGTTCAAATTGCACTTGGTAGGTGCCGTTTGTGCTGTTTCCGTTGATACGGTCATCAGAAGTGAACTCGCTCCAGAGGAATTCCTTACCACTTGGGCTGCGAAGCGCCAAGGCGCCTCCGCGGGAATATTCCGCTTCCTGCAAGCCGCTCAAGTCGTCAGTGATTGTGAGATTAGCCGTAACCGAGACCGTGCCGTTGCGCGTGTCGGCGGAATCTGGAGACACAACGATGCTTTGCAAGGCTGGGGCTGTGACATCTTGCGTTCCCATGACTGTAATGGTTTTGCGGAGTTCTACAGGTATGGAATCGACCCACCTGCTAAAAGATTTGCCGTCACCTGTTGGATTTTGCTCATCAATATAGATTGCTGAAACAGTAAAATTCCCATTTTGCGTGTATTTTGGGATAACGAGTTCGCCCTCATAGACGCCATGAGCCACTGTGCCTGAGACGAGTTGGAAGTCTGAGGCAATGACGGACTCCCTATATCCATCGATAATGTTAAGATGAATGCTAATACTCGGCTCATTCATTGGAAGATCATCGTTATTAATCGTGATCTGAACCTTTACTTTTTGATCGGCATTGCTGACATCGACTGAAGCTTTGTCGAGCGTCAAAGCAATCGGCCAGGGTGCGTATTGGTCTTGGGGATCGGAGGCATTCGTTGCCATGCTGCTGACTTGAAATTTCACAGCCTGGAAGGCTGGCGTAAGAGTTACTAAACCGTTATTACCAGCTTGATCAGAAACCGATATACTCTGAAGAATCCAATCACCTTCTGTGCTGCCTTGAGGGATTTCGATGGTGCCTTCGTAGGTTTTAAGATTTCCATCCACGGAAACAAGGGAGTTCCAGTCATATACATCCCAATCATATAGGTATTCATAAGAATCTGCATTCTTAAATTCTAAATTCAGAGAGCTAAATCCTGATAGGTCATCGGATATTTGGATGCGATATCTGATTTTTGCGCTGGAGGCTGATGCATTAGCTTCCGAAGAAAGAAGAATTAAAGAAGTAACAATAGGCGGAGTAGAATCATTAGAAATAAACGGATTGCTTAAGTTAAAACTAATGTTTCCATAGACTTCAGCAATTTGCGATGCATCTAGCTCTATTGTATCTCCACCGTCTGGCAATGTTTGGTATGACAAGCCTGTTAGAGTCCAAAGTCCAGGCACCGTATTCTTCGGAAATGAAAAACTCTCGGATTTACCAATCGGGCCGTAGGTTTGCCAACCGTGGCCATAACCATTGAAATTCGTTGATGTATTCGTAAAATTTAGACTTAAATTAAAAAGATCAGCAGAAGTTTTTATAGATAAAACCAGCCTATCACTCACACCTACAGTTATTGAAGTGGGAGTAAGGTCTATGTCGGAAAGTAGGGGACCAAGAGAACTCGGGGTTGGCGTCGGTTTGGTCGAAGGCGTGCTTGCTGGAGTCGGTGTCGGGAATTGGGTTCCAGATGGCGGGGCGGCGATGGATTCCGCTTCGTAGATGCTGTTTTCGAAGGAGGCGAAGAGCGTGCCGCGACGATCAACCGCGAGGCCAGTAACATCATCTTCGCCAAAAATGGCGGCTTCGCCTGCCGCTTCTTGGATTCCCATTTGACCACGAATACGGAAGGTGCCTCGCTCTGGATTGCGCTTGCCGGCGATGGTTGTAACTGTGCCATCGGGCTTGACCTTGCGGATAGTGCCTCCATCGGTGAAATAGAGATTGCCAGTGCTGTCGATAGCAAGACCCTCAGGCCGGTTTAAGCGGGCTTTTGTGCCTTTGGCATCAAAGTGATTGCTGATGGTCCGATTACCAACAAAAGTGGAAGTCGTGCCATTTGGCTGGATTTTGCGAATGACGAAATTGGCGGAGTCCATGACATAGATGACTCCGGCATCATCCACAGCGATGCCGGTAGGATCATTAAATCGGGCCACGGTGCCTGATCCATCCACATAGCCTTCCGATTCATCCCAACCGAGTTTTCCGGCAAGAGTG
>CAZOLA010000043.1:0-3070 GCA_964580845.1 uncultured Sphingobacterium sp. | reverse complement strand
AAAGTAATATGCCAGCTGGAAAAGGAACTTACGGTAAGAAGCGTGGTCGTCCACCAAAGCGCAAATAGCGCTGTCCTCGCCTCGAAGAGGCTGTGGTAAGAAAAAATAAGAGTTAGAAACAAATAAGCCCTCCTTGGAGTAATCCTTGGAGGGCTTTTTCGTTATGTCTTATGTGTTTTCAGCACCCATTGAGCAAACTTAATTAGTTCCTCTGGTGTTGCGTCTTGTTTCATAGCGTTTGCTTTCTTAGAAAGTATCTGAACATTTCCTTTAACGTATCCTTTTGACGGGTCTATTCTGTCGATAGATGGGCTATTGTCTAAAGCACTTCCACCTACCGCTCTTTCTAAGGAAATACCTAAAACAGGACACACATCTACTCCTGTGATGTCTTCGAGTGTTAAGTCAAATTCCAATCCTTTTCTCTTAGCCCTATAACGCAACTCTCGGAGCATCCGCTCATCTTTATGAGCATTATAGTAATGCTTTGTACACTCTTTACAACGGCTATCTAAACCATCTTTATTAGCCTTATTTTTACTGAAACAAGAGTGGGCTTTGGTTTCCCCACATCCCGGACATTTCTTTTCCATAAAATACCTCTGAGCTTGTTAGGCCCAGAGGTTCCTTAGTTAATTAAGGCAGTTCACAAGCCCCTGAAGTACAAGCAAGTGTTTGTACACCTTCTACGTTGTCGGTTACTTCAATGAAGCTTTCCCAATCAATCGTCTTAGGCATCTCAGCGAACATTGTATCGTAGGTTTTCTCGTCAATTGTCTCATAAGGAGCTTGACGATATGTGCCTCCATCCATAGGCAGGAAAGACACGCCTGTAACCTCATCAAAGTTCTTCCACACCCATGCGCCTACTTCAGGCCATTCTTCCTCTTTAACGCTAATCGTCACAGAAGGCTTGTGCTCACACCAATGCCGCTGATAGATCAACCACAACTTCAAGTGTTGAATAGCATTTAAGTCCTCACGGAACACAGCACCATCAGCAACCTTTACAGGAAAACTAAATACCGTTGTTGATTCAGGCTTCATCACACAAGGCTCTGAAGGGAACCCTTGAGCCTTTAAGAAATCAGTTAGAGGGTCTTTGTTGTCAGATCGAACACGACGAATGAAAAACCGACTATGCTGAGGATGAATCCCGCTGGCAGTACCAGTAAGCTGACTAACAGTGCCCTCCGGCTTAATACAGGTAATAGCCACGGACTGGTTGATATTAAGAGCAGCAGCATACTCTGCATTAGTAGCAACACTAACATCCTTTAGTTCCTCAAGTAGTTTAGGCAGCTCAAGACTGTCTGGGTTATTCAACAAAGTGTTATCAAGGATACCTGTCATAGACACACCCAACAGCCGTTCCTCTTCTGTGTTTGTCTGCCATACTTTACGAAGGTAAGGGAAGTGAGTCATTGTCGATTGAAAAGTTCCGAGAATTGTCGCCATAGCCACCTTATCCCGAAGTCGATCCACAGTATCATCGCTACGAACAATAACAGAAGAAAGATTACAGAATTGATAAGGACGAAGAATAATCTCTGAGCAAGGGTTTGTACCCCATTCTTGATTAAGCTTTCGGCGTCCGTTTTTGCTGGCTTGAAGCTCTGAAGCGTAGCGATTAAAGATTCCGCGCTCTCCCGAATGACTTTCATAAATACTGCTCCATTCACGCATAAACTGACCCACATCGGGACGACTATCATACACGGCGCTGTTGTTCGCTAGTGCTCGTTGTCCGTTACCATCCCACCAATTCCCTGCCTTGGCGTGAGCCATTCTGTCGTCTGTGAGATCAGATAAGGAAATCATGGCAGATCGACGCACTCCACCAACCACAACAACTTCCCCGATTTTACACAGAATGTCGTGTGCCTCAAGAGAGGTAAGCTTACGTCCAACAGCGGTTTTGAACTTAGCAACGACATATTTAAACAAATCAACCAACGGTTCTGGCCCAGAGGCACGTCCTCCAAACGTTTTGAGTCGAGCACCTGCATGACGTACAGCGGTAACATCCCACTTGGGAATCTCGCCAGCGTATAGTAAGGCAATAATCTGTCGCAGGCTCTTAGCCCATCCTTCTTTGGAGTCTTTAACGACAACCACAGTGTTAGACTCAAACAAGCGATCTGGTACTTCAGGTAGCTTACTAACATACTTTTGCTCCACACTAAAACCAACACCCGTACCACACAGAAGGATATACATCGCTTCGTCAAATGACTTAGGATCATCAATAGGGAGGTACGAGCAGTTGTAACCTGCAATGTTTTGACGCTCCAGAGCCTCCCCTGCTGTCATAATCGCTCGCATTGAAGGAACAACATCAAGGTTAGTCACTGCTGTCTGAAGCTTATTGCGAAGCTCAGGTGTTAGTGTAAAGTTGTTCTTCTCTTTAAGCTGCTTTTCCATAAAGTCAAAGTAGCGGTTTACAGTCTCACTCCAATGCTCCCGACGACCTTTATCGTCAAGGAAACGAGCATAGCGAGACTTGGCAATGTAGGTCTGGTAAGGTGTCATATTATTATTCAAGTTCATCTAACATTCCTTTTAGTTTGTCATAGTTGTCTTCAATCTCTTCAGAGAAACGCTGCACGAGCATCTCACTGTCGATCTCCAATAGTTCCAACAGAGTTACCTCATCATACCTCTGAAGGAACTGCTTCAGTTCTTCTAATGTAATCTCGTCACGCATGATAAGATTCGATAAGTTTATCAAGATACCATCGGGCCTTCTTCAGGTCTTCCTCACCATTCTTGTCCATGAAGCGCATGAGGTATTGCATCATTTGCACATAGTCTGAAATGAACATAGGATTTTCAGCCATGTCAAACTTAGCTACAAGCTTTTCAATCACATCACGAACTTCAATGCCTTTATCGTCTGCAAAGTAGTCTCTTACCTCATCTTTACTGAACAGCATATAGTGTTTAGGCTTATTTACTGAATCATGAAGGACATCTTTAAAGTCAGGCCAATCATCTTTGCTCAAACCATTCAAGCCATCCACTACAGCCTGCCATGCCACATTAGGCTGTGACTCAGTATAGACATCCT
>CAZOLA010000042.1:220-3397 GCA_964580845.1 uncultured Sphingobacterium sp. | reverse complement strand
TTGTACTACCTTCAGTGATGTCGTCTGTATCTAGAACAACTGCGTGTTCTTGACCGTTAACGCTCCAAACTGCTGCCTGTGTACTGATAATACCAGTAGCTGAATCATAATCAATATTTGAACCGTTGCTTACGCTGTTACGAGCGCGAGCTGTTGTGAAGTATTGATTGATAACACCTTCTGCGATTTCATCTGTATCTACACTAGACAAGCTGAATACAAATGCACCAGTTGTGCTGTCGTAGCTTAATGCATCTTGATTATCAGATGTTAAGCTGATAGCATTTCTAACTCTAGCAGTTGTATGATACTGATTTGTAGCACCTTCTGTAACATCGTCTGTTGTAGGTGTAGCTACAGAAATAACACCAGTGGCATCGTTATAGCTGATCTGCCAGCCATTTACACTGATACTTTCACGAGCGCGAGCTTGTGTAAAGTATAAGTTAGTAGTGCCTTCTGTCACTTCATCACTGTTGATGCCAGTTAAGCTGAATGTAAATTCACCTGTTGCGGCATCGTAGTCTAATACAGAACTATCGCTAGTTGTTAAACTAATTGCATTACGTACACGAGTATCAGTGTAGTACTGATTTGTAGCACCTTCAGTTACACTGTCAGTGTCAAAGCTGTTAGAACCGCCCAATGTAACAGTTGTTCCATTGATAGTGATGCTATCATTGGTTAGGCTGCTATTTGGAATGTTAGCTAGGCTAAATGTTCCTGTTGCGCTGTCATAAGCAGCACCAGTTGCTGTGTCAGCACCAAAGTGAGCACGAGCTTCGCTTGCGCTTGGACCGGTGTATGTGAATACGCCAGTTGCACTATCGTAGCCGAAGCTGCCATCACCGCCGTTATCTACAGCACTTACGGCTGCACGATATTCGGTGTTTGTAGGACCTGCGAATGAGAAAGCACCAGTTGCGCTGTCATAACTTAATGTGCCATCACCGCTTACTGTAGAAGCACTAAAGTGAGCGCGAGCATCTGCTGCACTTGGACCTGTATAGGTAAATGCACCAGTTGAACTGTCGTAGCCGAAGCTGCCATCACCGCCGTTATCTACAGCACTTACGGCTGCACGATAATCTGCGTTGTCTGGACCTGTATAGCTAAATGCACCAGTTGTGCTGTCATAGCTGAAGTTGCCATCACCGCTGACTTTAGTTGCACTTAGTTCACCACGGATGTTGGCTGATGTAACTTTGGCAAATGTAATAACACCAGTTGCGCTGTCATATGACAATGAACCGTGTCCAATGCCGCTGTTAGTTGCACTGAAGTGAGCACGAGCTTCGCTTGCGCTTGGGCCTGTGTATGTGAATACACCAGTTGCGCTATCGTAGCTAAAGCTACCGTCGCCACCATTGTCCAGGGCGCTGACTGCATCGCGAGCACGACCAGCAGTGAAGTATAAGTTTGATACGCCTTCTGCTAGAGCATCTGTATCATGGTTGCTGATATCGCTAACTGTACCAGTTACGTCACCAGTTAAGTCGCCGGTTACATCGCCGGTTACATCGCCGGTTAAGTTACCAGTTACGTTGCCAGTTACATTACCAGTTAGGTTACCAGTAAAGCCTGTGTTAGCTGTAATTGTTGTACCAGTGATAGCGGCTGCTGTTGCTCCACCAATTACTGTGCCATCAATGTTACCACCGTTGACGTCAACTGTTGAGAATGTACTAGTACCTGTGCTGGTCACGTCACCTGTTAGGTTACCAGTCACGTTGCCGGTTACATCGCCAGTCACGTTGCCAGTTACATCGCCGGTTAAGTCACCAACAAAACTAGGAGCAGTTAAGCTACCTGTCATGCTTACATCGCCAGTTACATTAACATCTTTGTTGAACTCCCAGCTGTCTGTGCCACTAGCATAAGTGATAGTTGCGTTAGCACCATCAACAGTAATACCAGCACCGTTAGCTGCTGCTGCATCTGCTGCGCCGTCAGCAATAGTGATGTTCTTATCTGTAACTGTTAAATCAGTACTGTTGATTGTTGTCAATGTACCGTTAACTGTTAAGTCGCCACTAACTGTTAAATCGTTGAATGTAACGTTGTCAGTTGTACCAACTGCTTGGCCAATACTGAATACACCAGTTGAGCTGTTGTAGCTTACGCCTGTACCAGCACCAACATCTGCACGAGTACGTGCTGTTGTGTAGTATAAGTTGTTAGAACCTTCACTTAGGCCATCTGTGTCTTTGGCAGCAAATGCACTGTCAAAGCGGGCTTGTGTGTAGTATAGGTTAGTTCCTTCTGCAACATCACTAGTTGTTTTACCACCTAGAGCGCTGTCGAAACGAGCCTGTGTGTAGTATAGGTTGTTAGAACCTTCAGAGACATCATCTGTGTCAAGAGTTACGCTAGAACCTAAAGCAGTTGTATAACCGTTAACAGTAATATCGCTGTTTGTTAGGCTGCTGTTAGGAATATTTGCTAAAGCGATTGTACCTGTAGCGTTATCATATGTAACACCAGTGGCAGTTGTTGCGCTTAAATGAGCACGAACTTCGCTAGCACTTGGACCAGTATAAGTGAATTCACCTGTTGCGCTGTCATAGCTGAAACTGCCATCACCGCCGGCGTCGATTGCGCTCAATTGAGTGCGAACTTCGCTAGCATTTGGGCCAGTATAGCTGAATACACCAGTTGTGCTGTCATAGCTTAGGTCACCAGAACCGCTTACTTTAACTGCGCTTACTGCACCGCGATAGTCTGCGTTGGTAGGACCGTCGTATGTGAATACACCAGTTGTGCTGTCATAGCTTAGGTCACCGTCACCGCTGGCATTGTTGGCACTTACTGCTTGACGATAATCTGCATCATCTGGACCAGTATAGGTAAATGTTCCAGTTGTGTTGTCGTAAGCAAATCCACCGTCACCTGTGTCTTTAGTTGCGCTTAAATGAGCACGAACTTCGCCAGCACTTGGACCAGTATAACTGATTACACCAGTTGCGCTGTCATAGCTTAATGAGCCGTCACCGCCGTTATCCGTAACGCTAATATGAGCACGGGCTTCTGCTGCACTTGGACCTGTGTAGGTAAATGCACCTGTTGCGCTGTCATAGCTGAAACTGCCGTCGCCGCCAGCATCAACTGCTGAGAAATGAGCGCGGGCTTCTGCTGCACTTGGACCTGTGTAGGTAAATGCACCTGTTGCGCTGTCAT
>CAZOLA010000042.1:0-120 GCA_964580845.1 uncultured Sphingobacterium sp. | reverse complement strand
AGCTGAAACTGCCGTCGCCGCCAGCATCAACTGCGCTCACGCTGTTACGAGCACGAGTAGTTGTAAAGTATTGATTGGTAGAACCTTCTGAAACATCATCTGTGTCAGGTGTTGCTACAT
>CAZOLA010000041.1:0-3432 GCA_964580845.1 uncultured Sphingobacterium sp. | reverse complement strand
AAGCGGACAAAAGCCAGGAGCAGAAGTCTCGTTCTGTGGTATTAATCTCCGATGGGGAGCATTTTGGTGAGGATCTCGATGGAATCACCGACGATTTGGTCGACGAAGGCATCAAGGTATTCACGATCGGCATCGGCACCGATGCAGGTGGTGAAATGCCTCGCGGCAATGGCTTGGTACTGGACCCTCAGACAGGAAAAGTAGCCTTAACACAACTCAATCGGGAACCTCTGCAATACATTGCAGCGGAGACCGGAGGACAGTATTTTGAGATTTCAGACCAAAACCAAGAAATGGGCGGTCTAATCTCCGCTATTGAAAACTTGGAAGGTGGCATCGCCAATACCCGAGTGGTAGAGGCAAGTTCAAACAAGTACTTTTACTTCTTGCTTGCAGCCTTAGCCTTGGCCCTGCTTGACATGATTCTTCCAATCAAAACGATTAAAATCTGATGGCCTGGAAAGTGCTCTTTTTGGTGTTCTTGTTTTTGCCTGCCTCCTGGACGCGGGTGAGTCGCCTCAATGACGCTATCGATAGCGCTGCCCAGCGCTATGCGGAGGCCAAGTATGCAGAATCTATCAAGGCCCACCGCCTGCTACTCGACGAATTTCAACTCGCCTCCTCAGGCTTGGATTTTGACCTAGGCCTCTCCTACCACTATGGCGAGCAACCCGAAGAAGCTCTGTCGTTTTATGACAAAGCCGGACAAGCGAGTGATAAAATCTTGGCTTCCTTTGCCTACAACCAGTCAGGGGTGCTCATAGGAAACAAAAAAGAGTACCAAGCTGCACTAAGCAAGTTCCAGACCGCCCTGATCAAAGACCCTACGAATGAAGTTGCTAGGCACAACTACGAATTGCTAGCCCGTTGGATGAAGCGTGATGAGGAGCGGAAAAAGCAGAATGAAAATACTCCTGAGCCTTCCGAGTTTGCCAAACAGAAAAAAGCAGCTGCCGACCGCTTAGTGGAACAATTTAAGTTCAAAGAAGCGTTAACACTAATGGAAGCAGCATTAGGGCAAGACCCTACCGTGGCTGCCTACGCCGAATTTGTACAAACACTAAAAGACGTTGTCGAAATCAATGAAAACTAATCTCAGCTTTTGGATGCTGCTCGCCACCCTACTTCTTGTTGGGCAGGCACCCGCACAAACTGCCGGAGAGTTTTTTAACCGTGCCGCCCGATCCTACGTCAAAACAGCCAAGGACCAAGCCCTCAAGGAAGTTAACGACGGGCTCAACAAATACCCTAATGATGCCAAACTCAAAGCACTGAAGGAAAAGTTGACACAGGAACAAGAACAGGAGCAGCAGGAAAATTCTCAAGAGCAACAGCAAAACCAGCAGAACCAGGAGCAAAAGGATTCGTCCAAGAAAGAAGATTCCTCCTCCCAGCAAAAAGAGGGCGAGCAAAGCAACGAAGACAAGGCTAAAGATGGCCAAAAGGGTGAAAATCCATCCCAGCAAAGTGAATCTGCTGGTGAAAATGCCAACGACCAGATGGATGCTAACCTCGCCGACCGCCAAAAAAAGATGGAGGCCATGCGTGAAAAACTCAAGGGAATGAACCTATCCCCCGAGCAGGCGGCACAGATCCTCGAATCACTCAATGCGGCAGAGCTCCGCTATATCCAAGACAATAAAAAGAAAGCTACTCAGCGTCCTAAAAAAGGGCTTCCAGACTGGTAGACTTACCCTCACTAAACCCATATAATAACTTACTCATGCACAAGGAAGTATACATCGTGGCTGCAGTACGTACAGCCCTAGGAAGTTTTGGTGGCAAACTCAGCGGTCTATCTGCAACCGAGCTAGGCAGCACAGCCATCAAAGGAGCGCTAACCAAATCAGGTGTACCCCTAGAAGCGATTGGTGAGGTTTTTATGGGCAATGTACTTTCTGCTAACTTGGGCCAAGCACCTGCTCGCCAAGCTGCACTTGGTGCCGGCATTGGCTACCAAGTTCCTTGTACCACCATCAACAAAGTATGCGCTTCCGGCATGAAGGCCGTCATGCTTGGAGCGCAGTCCATACAGCTGGGCACCAACGAGGTCGTAGTAGCTGGCGGTATGGAAAGCATGTCCAACGTACCCTACTATGTTCCCAAGGCACGCTTTGGCTATAAGTATGGCAACGCGGAGCTGACCGATGGGTTGGTTCGCGATGGACTATTTGAAGTATACTATAAGTTTCCGATGGGCAATTGTGCCGATCATACCGCCAAGGAGATGAACATCAGCCGGGAGGAGCAGGATGCCTACGCCATCCAATCCTACCAGCGTGCTGCAGCAGCCTGGGATGCTGGACTTTTTGCCAACGAGATCACTCCGGTGGAACTTACTGGAAGAAAAGGAGAAACGATCTTGGTGAATGAGGACGAAGAATTCCGCAACGTGGTATTTGATAAGATCCCTTCCCTAAAACCCGTTTTTGACAAGAATGGTACCGTCACAGCTGCCAATGCTTCTACCATGAACGACGGCGCTTCTGCCCTCGTGCTAGCAAGCAAGGAAGCTGTGGAGCGCTACGGACTCACCCCCATCGCCAAGATCAGGGGCTTTGCCGATGCGGCCACCGATCCATTATGGTTTACCACTGCCCCCGCTTTGGCAATCCCTAAGGCTTTGAAGCATGCCGGTGTTGGTGCTGATGAGGTATCCTTCTACGAAATCAACGAGGCCTTTGCTGCTGTAGCCCTCGCCAACCAGCGGGAGTTGAAGCTTGCTAACGATACCTTGAATGTGTTTGGTGGAGCGGTTGCTTTGGGTCACCCCCTCGGTGCTTCGGGTGCGCGGATCATCACGACGCTAGCCAACGTGCTGCACCAAAAGTCCGGCGACATCGGCGTAGCAGGTATCTGCAATGGTGGCGGCGGCGCTTCAGCTATTGTGATTGAGAAGGTGTAAGGAAATTATACGAACACCCTTATTTAATTTCCTACTTAGAAGTGGGCAAAAAAAGAGGCACGTCCATCTAAGTTTAACTGTTAGTTGAAGGTTTTTCCCGTCTCTGTTTCAGTTGTCAAGGAATCCTTGACAACTGAAACAGAGAGAAAAGAAAAATTGTTAAATCCCTACTCATTAGGACTTTGCCAGACTTATTTTTTAATTCACGCCAAGGCGCAGAGGCGCTAAGAGAAAAAAAATTAAGAGCCCCCCTTTGCGGCTTTGCGACTTTGCGAGAGATTAAAAAAGATGGCTAAAGAAGATGCAAAACCTGCCTTCCGCAAGCATTCCTACGGTAGGTAGGCTGAACGTAAAGTAATCTAATCAACCCGCTCTCTTTGCGTATTATCGCCTTTGCGAGAATATTTTATTATTTAAAAAGAAGCCTGCCTAACGTAAGTGGGCAGTGCGCAAATAGGTAACCTTATTGCATTACTTTTGAAATGGATGCCAACATGCTTGGAACAGTTCGTTGGTCTAACTTGGAA
>CAZOLA010000040.1:0-4468 GCA_964580845.1 uncultured Sphingobacterium sp. | reverse complement strand
ATCAACAAGATCAGTTACCTGGTCAAGGTCATCTGATCGGGAGTGGACGATATGGAACTGAATACCATTGCACCTGCCGCTGGCGCCAAGCACGCCAAGCGCCGTGTGGGCCGCGGCATCGGCTCTGGCCTGGGTAAGACCGCAGGCCGTGGCCACAAGGGTCAGAAATCGCGTTCCGGTGGCTACCACAAGGTGGGCTTCGAAGGCGGTCAGATGCCTTTGCAGCGTCGCTTGCCCAAGCGCGGCTTCAAATCCTCCCAACTCCAATTTAATGCCGAGGTCACTTTGGCTCAGCTAAGCGCCTTGGAGTTGGCTGAGGTGGATTTGCTGGCGCTCAAGCAAGCAGGCCTTGTGGGTCAGCTGGCCAAACGCGTCAAGGTCATCAACACGGGTGCCATTACCCGTGCCGTGGTGCTGAAAAACGTGGGTGCTACCGCCGCAGCCAAGGCCGCCATTGAGGCTGCTGGTGGCTCTCTGGCTGCCTAAATACGGATCGATTCGTGGCTACAGCCTCTCCTGCCCTGGCCAAGACAGGCAAGTATGGTGACCTGCGTCGCCGGCTTGTTTTTCTGCTGCTGGCCTTGGTGGTGTACCGCATTGGAGCGCATATACCGGTGCCCGGGATCGATCCGGCGCAGCTTGAGCAATTGTTCAAGGGGCAGCAGGGCGGCATCCTGAGCCTGTTCAACATGTTCTCGGGTGGCGCGCTGTCTCGGTTCACCGTGTTCGCGCTGGGCATCATGCCCTACATCTCCGCGTCCATCATCATGCAGCTCATGACTTATGTCGTGCCTGCATTTGAGCAGCTCAAGAAAGAGGGTGAAGCGGGGCGCCGCAAGATCACTCAGTACACCCGCTACGGCACCCTGGGTTTGGCTATTTTTCAAGCCATGGGTATCGCCTTGGCTCTGGAGGGGCAGGCTGGCTTGGTGATTGATCCCGGTTTTGCGTTTCGCCTCACGGCGGTGGTCAGTCTGGTGGCGGGTACCATGTTCCTGATGTGGCTGGGTGAGCAAATCACCGAGCGTGGTCTGGGTAATGGTATCTCGATACTGATTTTTGCAGGTATCGCTGCCGGGCTTCCCAGCGCCATTGGTGGTTTGCTCGAGCTGGTGCGTACCGGTGCGATGAATATTCTGGTTTCGATATTCATCATCGCACTGGTGATTCTGGTGACGTATTTTGTGGTCTTCGTCGAGCGCGGTCAGCGCAAGATCTTGGTCAACTACGCACGCCGCCAGGTGGGCAATAAGGTGTATGGCGGTCAGTCTTCCCATCTTCCGCTCAAGCTGAATATGGCAGGTGTGATACCGCCCATCTTTGCCTCGTCGATCATTCTATTGCCCACCACCATCGTCAGTTGGGTCAGCACCGGCGATTCCACGCGCTGGTTGCGCGATATCGCTGCGGCCCTGTCCCCGGGGCAGCCCATCTACGTGGCGTTCTATGCGGTGGCGATAATCTTCTTCTGTTTTTTCTACACCGCGCTGGTATTCAACAGTCGCGAAACAGCGGACAACTTGAAGAAGAGCGGAGCGTTTATTCCTGGTATTCGACCGGGAGACCAAACCGCACGGTATATCGACAAGATTTTGTTGCGTCTGACTTTGGTGGGGGCGATCTACATCACCGCAGTCTGCTTGTTGCCCGAGTTCTTGATTCTTGAGTACAACGTCCCCTTCTACTTTGGCGGCACATCTTTGCTGATCATTGTGGTGGTGACCATGGACTTCATGTCTCAAGTGCAGAATTACATGATGTCGCAGCAGTACGAATCGCTGCTGAAGAAAGCGAACTTCAAGCCCTCTGGCAACTAACTGAGGTAATGGCGAGAGACGATGTCATCGAGATGCAAGGGGAAGTGATGGAAAACCTCCCCAATGCAACTTTCAGGGTCAAGCTCGACAACGGGCATGTGGTCCTGGGGCACATCTCCGGCAAGATGCGGATGCATTACATTCGCATTCTGCCTGGAGATAAGGTCAAAGTGGAGCTGACCCCCTACGACCTGACACGGGCACGAATTGTGTTTCGTGCCAAGTGACGGGTCTTGGATATTGGAATCTTTAGGAGAAAAGCATGAGAGTTTCGGCTTCTGTCAAAAAAATGTGCCGCAACTGCAAGATCATCAAGCGCCACGGTATCGTGCGCGTGATTTGCACCGACCCGCGACACAAGCAGCGTCAAGGCTGATAGAGAATTAGAGGATCACCATGGCCCGTATTGCAGGTATCAACATTCCGCCGCACAAGCACGCTGAAATCGGCTTGACGGCTATTTTTGGCATCGGTCGTACCCGGGCTCGCAAAATTTGCGAAGCTTGTGGTATTGACTACACCAAGAAGATCAAAGATCTGAGCGACACTGAGCTCGAAAAAGTGCGCGACCAGGTCGGCACCTACACCACCGAGGGCGATCTGCGCCGTGAAACCACGATGAACATCAAGCGCTTGATGGACATTGGTTGCTACCGTGGTTTCCGTCATCGCCGTGGTCTGCCCGTCCGTGGTCAACGCACCAAGACCAATGCGCGTACCCGAAAGGGCCCGCGCAAGGCAGCCCAGTCGCTGAAGAAATAAACCGGATTGAAGGATTTTCATGGCTAAGCAGCAATCCAACGCCGCCGCTCGCGTTCGCAAGAAGGTTCGCAAGAACATCGCTGACGGCATCGCGCATGTGCACGCGTCGTTCAACAACACCATCATCACCATCACCGACCGCCAAGGCAACGCGCTCTCGTGGGCTTCTTCCGGTGGTCAGGGTTTCAAAGGATCGCGCAAGTCGACCCCTTTTGCTGCCCAGGTAGCTTCAGAAGTGGCGGGTCGCGCCGCTATGGAACAAGGCATCAAAAACCTCGATGTGGAGATCAAGGGACCCGGTCCTGGCCGCGAATCGTCTGTTCGTGCGCTGGGTGCTCTGGGTATTCGTATCACATCGATCGCCGACGTAACGCCGGTTCCGCACAACGGTTGCCGTCCGCAAAAGCGTCGTCGCATCTGAGGTGTGGCGCCTTGCGGCGCTATAATCAAAGGTTTTGAGTCCCCGCCGTGGCTTCCTGCTGCGGCGTTTGTCGTAAGTCCACCGCTGCCCAAACTTGTGGGTAGCTCCCGCGACGTTGGGTTGCGGCAGTTGTTTTTAAGGAAATTTCAGTGGCACGTTACCTCGGCCCCAAGGCCAAACTCGCTCGCCGTGAAGGCACCGATCTGCTGCTCAAGAGCGCTCGTCGCTCCATCAGTGACAAGGCCAAATTCGACTCCAAGCCCGGCCAGCACGGTCGTACATCGGGTCAGCGCACGTCCGATTTTGGCCTTCAACTGCGAGAGAAACAAAAGGTCAAGCGCATGTACGGCGTCCTCGAGCGCCAGTTCCGCCGCTATTTTGCCGAAGCCGACCGGCGCCGTGGCAACACTGGCGCCAATCTGCTGTTCTTGCTGGAGGCACGCCTGGACAATGTGGTTTTCCGCATGGGCTTCGCCTCCACCCGTGCCGAAGCGCGCCAATTGGTGTCGCACAAGGCAATTACCGTCAACGGCCAGACAGTCAACATCCCCTCTTTCCTGGTGAAAGCCGGCGATGTGATTGCCGTACGCGAAAAGTCCAAAAAGCAGGCCCGGGTTCTCGAGGCCATCGAACTGGCAAAACAAATTGGCTTCCCTGCCTGGGTGGAGGTTGCCGCTGACAAGGCCGAAGGCGTATTCAAGAAGTCGCCTGATCGCGATGAATTCGGTTCCGACATCAACGAATCGCTGATTGTCGAACTCTACTCGCGTTGATCCCCCCGTTCCCACGCGGTGCACGGTTGCACCACAGTGGGGTTCTGTGCTCCATCGGCCTTATCGGTGTAACGAGCCGAGGGTATTGAAGGAAGTCTGAATGCTGAACCATTTGCTGAAACCCAAGTCCATCAACGTCGAGCAGCTGTCGGCCCACCGCGCCAAGGTTACCCTGGAGCCGTTCGAGCGTGGTTACGGTCACACGTTGGGCAACGCCCTGCGCCGAGTGCTGCTGTCGTCGATGGTGGGGCACGCACCGACCGAGGTGACGATCGCTGGCGTTGTTCACGAGTATTCCTCGATCGACGGCGTCCAGGAAGACGTTGTCCACATCCTTCTCAACCTCAAGGGGGTGGTTTTCAAGTTGCACAACCGCGACGAAGTCACCTTGAGTTTGCGTAAGGAAGGCGAAGGGGCTGTGACCGCTGCCGATATCCAGACGCCCCATGACGTCGAGATTGTCAACCCGGATCTGGTGATCGCTACCCTGTCCCATGGCGCCAAGCTCGACATGCAGATCAAGGTCGAAAAGGGGCGTGGTTATGTGCCGGGCAACCTGCGCCGCAACGACGATCCCTCGCGCTCCATTGGTCGCATCGTTTTGGATGCGTCGTTCTCGCCGATCAAGCGCGTGAGCTACACCGTCGAAAGCGCCCGCGTAGAGCAGAGGACTGACCTTGACAAGCTGGTGCTGG
>CAZOLA010000039.1:0-4987 GCA_964580845.1 uncultured Sphingobacterium sp. | reverse complement strand
TAACGTCTCGGAAATTTTTAGAAGATAGATTAAGTGTTCGTGTTTCTCCATCTATCGTAATAGTGGCCACTATTTTATTCGCTGCGGTGTCGGATGATTGATCAGCGGCCCCAGCGGCACTACTGATACCCATCATACCAGCTACACCTGCTGCGGCTAATTTCTTACGCCAATCCTCATCTATAGATTCATCTTTTTTGCCTGCTTCGTCCTGTGCCTTCATCGCTGCTATTTCTTGTTCTTTTTGGCGTTTTAACTTAAGATAATAATCTGGATCAGGCAGACCTCTTCGTTCTCTTTCTTTTTGATGAGCTTGTTGTAATCGAGGAGATGCTGCTACGCCATCGTCTTCGAAAAGATCAAATTCTTCCATAATAAGCAATGTTTCGGTGATAAGGCGGGAATCTAACGATGATACACTGTCCATCATCTTACCTTTGTGTTTAGTTTGCCCCATCTTAGCAGATCTCATTTTATTTGTATGCCGACCACTACCTTTAGCCACAGTCTGTGCCGCACGAGCTACAGGATTTCGAGGAGTTGGAGGGGTAGGTTTTTTAGGATCGCTCATATCGTATTCCTTTTGATTTTTTTGGTTTCTGATATTATATTTTTAATTATATTTGTTATTGATTCTATTTTTAAACCTCGGCGCATTATTTCTTTTTCTAGAGCCTGCAATTTATTATCTGATCGGGCGATAGCATTCCTAATATCTCCTCGAACGCGAGACGGTAATCTATCGATAATTTGATTGACCAATTCGTCGGCCTTTCTTCTCTGTTGAGAAGCTAACATGGCGTCATTACCTTTGGATTTTGGATCACCGAAATTAGATCGGTCTCTAGAATCTTGATCATCCTTAGCCTCAATTTCCATTTTGTCTAACGTTTTTTGAAAATTGTCTCGAGCTTGTGCCCATCGATTACCAAACTCATACAGATCCTCGCGTTTTAACTGTTTGCCTAAACTGCGAAGTATTTCTGGAAGATTGTTTTCTATGGTACCCCATTTTAAATGTCCACCACGTGCGCCGGATATTTTAGTGTCTCCACTTGTGTGTAAATCCATAAAATCACGCAGATCGGATTTATTTACATTGTTCGAAAGATTGCGTAGTAGAGTGTAAAGATCTGCTTGCATTTTATTCCAATAAAAATTGTCATACCATCTTTTGCCTCTGCTACCTACAAGAAATTTAAAGTTTTGTAGACTGGGAATATCTTCAAATCTTTTGGGATCGCCGGGAACTCTTTTTCTAACATTGTCTAACCATTTTTGTGCCATCGGTAACAGATCTTTGTATATCTGTAATATACTGTCCTCGACAGCTAACAGATTAGTAATGGCACCGTCGAGTGTAAATGATGATTCATTTATTTTTGATTTATTTTTATAATCGCCTTTCTTTAGGAAATTTTCTTGTTGCATGGCGATTTTTTTAGCCAATGATTCGATGAGATCATCTGTAAATTTCTTTTCAGGATCATCGATGTCAAATTTATCGAGATATGATTCTAAACACTGCTTTAATGGTTTGACATAGATTTTATATGCATTAGGATGCCCGGCATATTTTTCGTGACGCTCTACCGCTGGAAATATAAATCTACCCAACAATCTTTCGTCATTGTCTATGTAAAATTTTAGATCGTCGGCCCAATCTATGTCGCTTTGATCTTCTTTGGGCCCGCCCACAGGGCTAAACATTTCTCTCAGTAACATATGATCACCATGCCCTACATGACCAATAACGAGCTTTCCAGCGAGGTCCGGGATTAGCACAGTTATGTCTCGCACGGAAGCTCTTGCGACGTTTAGGATTAGATTTTTTGATCTTCATCTTCTTGTCGCCGAAATTGACTTTTACAACATTACCTTTGGGACCACGGACATATACTTTAGATTTTTTAACATCGCCTGCCATAGGTTTGCCCAATGGAACTTCTCGTCCTTGATATTTGGCTTCATCTACATCGTGTTCTACACTTTCAGTTCCGCCAACTAAATCTCCTGTCTGTGCTGGTCTGTTGGCCTTAGGTCCTTTGTTACGCCATTGGCCTGCAGGTCCTTCTTTATGTCCTACTGCTCGACCGGCAAACGGATATGATTTTTCTTCTAATTCTGTTTCTTCACCGATCTTTTCGCAGTCGTTTACACGTTTACCTTTATTTCTACCTGTGCCTGGTTTTGTACCTACTTTTCTATAACCTGTCCAACAACTCTGTCCAGCTTCATCTTTTTTCTTTTCTTCGTTGAGATCAACATCTACGAATGTGATGCCTTCTTTCTGTAACAGTTCTATAGCATGTTCGTCGAGATCGATCAGGATACCATCTTCTAATATGTCGGAGATTTCTGTGGCTATCTCAAAATCTTCAGTGAAGCTGATACCAAAGTCATCGCCTATCTGAAAGATATCTTCTGAAACATCATCGTTTTCTAATGTTTCTTCGGGCTGTTCTTGTCTTTTTTTATCTGCGATAGCTTTGGCTATCACAGGATCTTTGGCCATAGGATGCTGTTCTAGATCTTGCAGAGTAGTTTCTTCTGCAACGATTTTGTCTAATTTTGATAATAAGTCTCTCATAGTATCTTCCGTAAGATGATACTATATTTATCGTTGTAGATTAATTAATAATTATAACGTATTTCTTGAATAATACCGGATTCTAAGAAATAAGCAGCACGTAAGAAAGTAAAATTTCCGTCAAAATTAACGTAAAATGAGTTTGTAGTAGAGTCACCGAAGAATTCTGAATCGTGTATATCAACCCAGTCATCTTCAGTGGGAAACAGAGACAACGTACCCTGCAGTTTGATGTTCCCTACGAAATCATCGGTTAGATAAACAGCGGTCAGCATGGAAGACCGCATGTTATGATAACCCGCGGCCTTTTGTTTTTCAGTATATACAGTATCCTCCGATACGGAATTTACAGATGATGCTAAAACTATACTTTCATTAGTCATCTTTTATTTATCGGTTATGAGACTCTGTCTTCTACTGAAGTTTCTGTAGTTTTGTCATCTTTTAATTTGATCTCTTTGAGCGATTTTTCTGTCTTAATCACTTCAAAATCCAATGCGTTATCCTTAACAGTGACTAAGACTTTACCACCATTTACGAGATCACCAAACAGTACCCGCCTACTCAACGGTGATTTGATCTTGTTGTCAATTAATCTCGCCAACGGTCTAGCACCCATCTTGCGATCATATCCATTTTCCGCTAACCAACGGGTAGATTCAGCGTCTAACGACAGTTCTACGCCTTTGTCTTTGAGCTGTTGGTTAAGTTCTTTGATAAATTTCTTGACGATCTGTGCGACAACTTCTTGGCTGAGTTTGGTGAATTTTACCACAGCATCTAAACGATTCCTGAACTCCGGAGGAAAGAAGTCTTGTATGGCTTTATCATCTTCACCAGAGCGTGCCAATTCGCCAAATCCGATAGAATTACGCTCGTTATCCTTAGCCCCTAAGTTAGAAGTCATGATAAGGATGCAATTACGGCCGTCTGCCTGTTTGCCATTGCTGCCAGTGACAAATCCGTTGTCCATGAATTGCAGTAAGATATTACTGACATCTGGATGGGCTTTCTCAATCTCATCTAACAGCAATATTGAGTTAGGATTTTCCTGCAGTTTGGTAATCAACTGCCCGGCATCCTCGTCAAAACCGACATATCCCGGAGGTGAACCGATCAATCTCGATACTGAATGCTTTTCTTGATATTCACTCATATCAAATCTGATCAAAGGCATACCCATCTTATCGGCTAATTGTCTGGCAGTTTCGGTCTTACCACAGCCTGTAGGTCCTAAGAACAGAAAAGAGCCCACAGGTTTATTAGGCGATTTCATTCCCGACTGTGAAATAAAGATTTTATCCAATATGTTTTCTACCGCAGTATCCTGTCCGAACACCACAGATTTTAGATTCTTTTCCAGATCATTGAGATTCTTTGATTCTTTCTGTGATACCACTTCCAGAGGCATGCCGATCATCTTGCTGAGTTCATAAGTTACCTGTTCGATATCCACGATATTGACAGTATCATCAGAAGGTTCCTGATCTTTAATCTTATATCGGGCAGCGGCACAGTCGATAATATCGATGGCTTTGTCTGGTAGTTTTTTATCAGACATATATTTTACGCTGAGTTTTACAGCCTGCTCTATGGCAGCGTCGGTGATTTTTACGCTGTGATGTTTTTCGTAATACTTCCGGATACCTTTAATGATCTTAACGGTAAGTTCAGGAGTGGGTTCATCTACAGTAATACGCTGGAAACGACGCATTAGGGCACGGTCTTTTTCAAAATACTTGCGATATTCTTCCCAGGTAGTGGAGGCGATCAGTTTAAGTATGCCTTTGGTTAACACAGGTTTCAGCATATTCGACAGATCGTTGGAATTTTGATTAGAGGCTCCGGCACCCTGCATCATATGTGCTTCGTCAATGAACAATATGATCTTGCCTTTTTTCTCTAATGCCTGTAATATGGCCTTGATCCGCTCTTCAACATCACCGCGATACTTGGATCCAGCGATGATAGAACTGATATCCAAGCTGTATACTGAATGATCCGCGATAAATTTAGGAACTTTCTTTTCGTGGATCTTGCGAGCCAGACCTTCCGCTATGGCAGTTTTGCCTACTCCGGGATCGCCCACCATTAACACATTGCTTTTATTTCTGCGGGCTAATACCAATTGTATCTTTTCTAATTCGTCATCTCTGCCGATCACAGGATCGATCTTTTTCTGCTTGGCCCTGGCACTGAGATTAGTACAGTATTGATTCAATATCTTGTCGATGCCCATATTGTTGATAGGAGGTTTTCCTCCTTCTTCTTGATTTTCTTCTTGGGACATCTGTGATTGTATATATGTGGTTATCTTTTCCTTAGTGGCTCCTGCTTTAAGGAGGAAATAGAAAGCAAAACTATTTTTTTCCGATAAGATGCTGATCACCACATCCA
>CAZOLA010000038.1:0-5107 GCA_964580845.1 uncultured Sphingobacterium sp. | reverse complement strand
GTATAAGTGGTGGCCTGGGACGGAATCGAACCATCGACACGCGGATTTTCAAAACAAGATTTAGTGCTTCCTACAGTACCAGTAAGCCGAAGACTCGTAACTGTTGACGCCGATCCAATATTGACCACCTCTGCCGATTGAATTTTGACAAAGAACTCCTATCGTATTGACCTACCTGTGCTCCTGCTGTGAATTTCAACTGCGCAGTTGAACACCCTGGTCAATTTTGTGTCTGCACTCCTGCATTTACATGGTCAGTTTGCGGTTGGCGTCAACAGGGGAAGTCGTAGATCTTTGTTAAGTCACCATCGTCTACGACCTCGCCAAGATTTCCCTAAAGATTTTGTAGCCGGTTGTTTTATGACTTTAACTTTGCACTCCATGCAAACACGCCCATAACCGCCACTGCCAGCCTTAAGCGCTTTATCAAAGAAATCTTCTAGAGATTTTATGCTTTCACAACGACTGCATTGACGCATTTCTTTGTTGACCATTCCTTGAGCTTGCTCACGCAACCTTTCAACAAACTTGGAGTGCTGTTCACCTGTCGCAGTCTCAACAATCTTTGCAAGCCTTTCATCCAGCATCGTTACCGGATCTTTACCGAGGTTAAAGCGATTGATGCGGATGAATCGGTAACCGTATGACTCAAGAGTAAGCTGTCGCTCAATGTCTGAATCCTTCATGTAACGCATGTGGTTACCCATATGAACGTTTTCACCTTGTTTGAAGTGAAATTCCCAACCGTCATACTCCACAACAATTTGAACCACACTCTTAGGCGTACGACAAGTCACCAAGAAGTCCACTCGATATGCAGGGTGCTCATACGTTGGATCGAGCTGTTTTAAGTATTCGCCAATTGGAAACTGAGGCAGGATTTCAACATCCTCTGGCTGATTTTGTACAAACTCCGTCGATTGCAGCCAGTGCAAAACCTTAGCCTCCATTGGGCTTGACGCATCAGTTTGCTCTACCGAGCCCAGCTTCGCTTTCAAGGCTTGCCCGTAGTGATTCAGAGCCTGTGAGATTGAACCTTTGAACATACCAATTGGCATTGAGTGAACAAACCAAATGCACTCCTGAGCACGGCTGAAACCGACGTTTAAGCGCTGAACTTTTAACTTTTCCTCTACTGCTGCCGAGTTCATTTCCATTGACGCAGGAAATACATATGACAACGCGTCATTACCTGAGGATGCCACCATCGAATAAAAGATGATGTTTCGTTCTTCACCTTGGCACGAGTCGAAATTCATCACTTTCAAACGCAGACGATCTTCAAAATCTCTAGCTCGCTCATGTGCAAACAACTGCTTGGTCAACAGCGTGTGTTGCTCACGGAAAGGCGTAATCACGCCAACTGTTGGTGGATCTTCGAGATCTAAAAACTCAACCAACTTTTCTGCAATGAAGTTAGCTTCTGCGATGTTTGTAGTTCTGGTCACAGCTTGACCATCAACATCTACTTGATCAAATCTGATTACATCCTCGACAGGTACGCCCCGAATCTTGATGGCCTGCAGCTGCCCGTCGTAGAAGGTCTTTGATGAATAACCAATCAGCTCTGGATATGAGCGGAAATGCTTGCGAAGCATGATCGTGTACGAAGATGCCAAGCTGCAAAACTCCAACACGGACTTCTTCACATCAAACATGGTCAAGCGTTGAAGAGTTGCCGCATCTTTGGTGACCGTGCGCTCAAAGAAGTTAACTAAGTTCGAGCGGTACTTTTCGTTCGTGGCAATACTGGCGTTGGCAGATTTAACGTTCGCGAACTGCCTGCTGTCACCCAATACAACGACTTTCTTGGCACGCAACATTGCGGGCAATGCCTGAGCAACGGAAACCTGACTAGCCTCGTCAATGACAACCACATCAAACAATTCCGGAATCAATGGCATGTACTCGCCAAACTCACGAATACCCGCAATGATGACCGGGAACGATGACCGCACTGCCTCAAACTTTTCCTCTGGGAACTTCTGACGACGTGAAATCAGCTGAGCCATCGTTTTGGCGTCAGCCCGGTGATTCTCCATGAAGCCTACCAATCGGGAGTCAACATGGGCATTCATACGCGATGTATTGATCCGATCTAGTTTGTCTTTCATCCCAACATAGTCAAACTCTGGCGCCGCCTCAAATTGAGTCTTCAACTTCAACCATTCGTGCGTGAACTTCATCACCAGCGCAAAGTTTTCAGCCCCTGCGTTAAGGGATTTACTCAATAGACCATCGTGCTTTGAAAGAGCCGCCAACAAGGTCAAAACGCATTTCGCAACTTGGCTTTTGGACGGATACCCAATTGCTTGCGCATATGCAGCTTCGAGCTGATCGGATTTAGAACATTTCTCCAACTCTTGCCGTAAAGCATTTGTTGCCGCGACCACTGTTTCAAGATTACTAGCCTCTACCTTCAAAAGTAATGGTCTTTGTGCAGGCAATGCGTTGATGCGATTTTCTAACTCTCTAACCGCTCCACCTCTGAGCAGATATCCTAGGACGGGCATACGCAACTGACGATACTGAAGCAACGCCACATTGAGAGACTTAATCTGATCAGCTGTTAACCTCTCAAACGCCTTCATCAATGGGATTGATTTTTCATTTGCATCAACAAAGGTTCCAACGGCTAGATCTGTAGTGGCACGATCTTTTAGCCAAGCAAGATCTGAAATCTTGTCTTGTGGCATGTCCGAAAGGTATTGACCAAGCTTATCCAAAACAACGACAAGCGGCTCTAACTTACTCACCATTGACGCCGCATCTTCAATGTGCTGAATTTCAGCAACTAGATCTGGCGAGATTTGACGAACACGATCTTCAAGTTGATGCAATGCCTGAACCTTTCCAATCTCAATTCCACCTAGTGCGTCGATCGTTTTGGCAATTGAGTTCTTGAGATAGTTCGTTGTTTCTGTCCGCTCTTGCTCTATGTGATACGCATTGGCATTCATTGCCTTGGCAAAGGCGGCCACTTGGTTCACTGTTTGATTGCCGACTAGCTTCTTAAAGTTTGCGTCTTGTCGGCCAAGTCTCAACAATGGATTGGGGAAATCTCGATCATGACGCACACGACTCATGGCCTCAGACAATTTGCCGTGCACCACCTCAAGTGCTTCTGCCTTATCAGACAGTACCAAGCAAGATCTCTGATTAAAGGCACAGTCGGCAGCAATCGCTGTGATAGTGTG
The DNA here is from genome assembly GCA_964580845.1 of uncultured Sphingobacterium sp. GTDB lineage: Bacteria > Bacteroidota > Bacteroidia > Sphingobacteriales > Sphingobacteriaceae > JAIPAN01. The sequence continues at coordinate 1,910 of CAZOLA010000038.1, read as the reverse complement.
CGACTTACCAGTTCCAGGTGGACCTTCCACAACGATGATTCGGCCCTCTGGGTGCCGCGCAGCCATGAGGATTTTTCTTTGCTCCTCATTCAATGGGATTGGCGAATCAAACACCATGCGGTCGACCATTGGCAGACCATCCCATTCAGATTCAATCGCACTACGGATACTTTTCGGATTCTCTTCAAGAATGTTTTGAACCATTCCCTCAAATAATCCAACGATTGCATTTCCACCTTCTTTGGCTAGCTTGATCAACTCTTCATAGTCGTTGACCAATGCTTCAGCGCCTTTTTCAAATGCACACAGGTAAAGAGCACTTGAAATTGAAACGTAAGGATTGGTTGCATCAACTGCCTCAGACCCAAACGTTGTCTGTCCGGCCAAATCTAATGCATTGGCTATTTGCGCAAACAAACTACGGACGACTTCATAGATTGATTGCTGAGACTGCAAGTGAATGATACGGTCTGTGATGACGCTTGCCCATGATCTAGTCTTAGCGGCAGCAACCTCCTGCAAAACATAATCAATGGCAGCACGATTTGCAAATAGCTGATTGACCACTGTCAATTCAAAACCGCTGCCATCTTCCAACTTATTGACCTCAACCGGCAGAAAGAACAGCGGATAGTTAACACCTCTGAAGCGCATAGAACCCAGATACAAATACAGAGTCACTCTCTCTGTAACGCTTGTGTATGTATCAAGATCGCGAAATTCAAGAAACGCGTCTGCAGCCACAAAACCTTGGAAGAATCTTTCCAATGCCTCTTGCGTGTGTTCAAGCGTTAAGAAGGTTTTCAACGCTTCTTCAACGGCGTCATCATTAGGCGATGCAAGGTGCTTTGCTAGGACTTCGGGCAAGGTCCCCGCCAATGCAGAACTGACCATCGAGACCATGTCTGTTTCAGCCGCATACAGCGAATCGATCACGCTATAGGCCTGTCTTTGCAATGGGCCATCTAGTCTTGATATCAATGGCTTAACAAGCTTGATAGACAACTCTTCGCATAGCGTATCAATCGCACTCTCGACCCACTCTTCTGGATCGCCTGCTGCTTTTGCGAATGACTTATCGATGTGATCTTTGAGCGCACCCCTTACCGCTGCCAGTTGGGACTCTTCTATCGCTGCGATTTGCTCTGTGATTACCTTCTGAACAATCGCTGACAGATTACGTGTGTACTTGCGGGGAGCAATCTTGATTTCTAGCGCTTCACCGCTGGGCTGTTGCAGCAAGCGCCAAAAGTCACGATCCAAAGCCTCGTATGGCTTGAGCCGCATGCCCGAGCGAAAACCTGAATCTGATTGAAGAATGATCCTGCGGCTAGGGGCCTGCATCCTCTTGAAATCGCTTTCAAGAAAGTCTCTAAAGTACCCAGCAATGTTGGTTGCAACTTCTCGAAGTACTGAGGGTTCCACGCTTAAGACCTTTTCCACATATAAATCACAATTCCAAGTATCTCACCAGTATCACACCCCTGACGCATCTGCAGTTGTAATGTCGAAGCAATAACTGGCTTGCGTATAACTGTACTGAGAGTCTCAGTATCAGGTTAGCTTTAATGGTTTGTAGGAAGACAAAAATCAAACGGAAATTGTCTGTTTGGTTGGGCTAACCATATAGCCCGAGCATGCACGCAAAGAAAAACCCCACAGCCTCTAAAGAAACTGTGGGGTGTAGATTTGGTGGCCTGGGACGGAATCGAACCATCGACACGCGGATTTTCAAGACAAGATTTAGAACTCCCCACAGTACAAGCAAGCCGAAGATTCGTAACGACTTTTAGGTGATCTGCATAGGATTAACCGAACCTTGACTGAACCTAAACCGAACCGTGACTGAACCGACCCAACTACGCTTATGATTTCAGCAACGAGTTCTTCAAGCGTCTCTTTAAGGAAAG
>CAZOLA010000037.1:0-5419 GCA_964580845.1 uncultured Sphingobacterium sp. | reverse complement strand
ATTACTTAGCTCTTTCTAAAATTTCAACTAATCTCCAGTTTTTGGATTTGCTCAGCGGACGAGTTTCCATGATCATTACGGGATCGCCAATACCGCAAGTGTTTGCTTCGTCATGAGCCATAAATTTGGTAGTTTTCTTTACGAACTTACCATAAATCGGGTGCTTCACTTTACGCTCAACGGCAACTACGATAGATTTATCCATCTTATTGCTTACCACCAGCCCGATTCTTGTTTTTCTTAATTTTCTTTCCATTTCGACTTGTGTTATACTTATTCTGCAGACTGTTGTGCAGCAGCATTAGCAGCTTTACGCTTAGTCAGTTCGGTATTCAAACGTGCGATGTCTTTTCTTACTTTGTTAATCCGCGAAGGATTTTCAATAGCAGAAACCGCATGAGCGAATTTCAATTTAGTAAGATTGGCCTTCTCTTCTGTGATACGGTCTACAATCTCCTCAGTTGACAGTTCTAATATTTCTGAATTTTTCATTGTCTTGTTCCTTTTACGCTTCTACGTAATCTCTACGGGTTACGAAGCGGGTTTGTACCGGCAATTTTTGAGCTGCCAGACGTAAAGCTTCTTTAGCTACAGCCAAAGGCACGCCTTCTGCTTCGAAAATCATTCTTCCCGGACGCACAACGGCTACCCAGTACTCTGGAGCACCTTTACCTTTACCCATACGAACCTCTGCAGGTTTTTTAGTAACTGGTTTATCAGGGAAAATACGGATCCATACCTGTCCTTCACGTTTCATAAAGCGAGTTACCGCAATACGGGCTGCTTCAATCTGACGGCTGGTAATCCATGCTGCTTCTAAGGTTTTGATTCCGAAAGAACCGAATGCAAGTTCTGCACCGCGACCGGTGTTTCCTTTCATTCTACCCTTCTGCATCTTTCTGAACTTCGTTCTTTTTGGCTGTAACATTGCTGTCTATATTTTATCGTAAACGATACTTAAAAATCAATTATTTTTTTCCTTTAAAACCACCTCGGTTTGCTCCACCACCACGTCTGTCATTACCACCTCTTCTGTTATCATTACCCTGACGACGATCGTTGCCTCCAAATGCTGGGGCACCTTCGGTACGAGTACGTAAACCGGCAGTTTGTCCGATGTTAGGAGAAAGATCACGTTTACCGTAAACCTCACCTTTGCAGATCCATACCTTGATACCAATTTTACCGTAAGTGGTTAAAGCTTCAGATAAAGCGTAATCGATATCAGCACGGAAAGTATGTAATGGGATTCTTCCTTCTTTATATTGCTCAGTACGGGCCATCTCGGCACCACCTAAACGGCCTGAACACATGATTTTGATACCTTCGGCACCCATACGCATGGTTGATGCGATAGATGTTTTCATGGCACGACGGAAAGAAATACGTGCTTCCAATTGCTTGGCAATACCTTCGCCAACTAATTGAGCATCCAATTCAGGACGTTTGATCTCAAAAATGTTGATCTGAACGTCTTTCTTCGTCAATTTCTTTAATTCTTCTTTCAGTTTATCAACTTCCTGACCACCTTTACCAATTACAATACCCGGACGGGCAGTGTGAATGGTAACAGTAATACGTTTCAAAGTACGCTCAATCACTACTTTTGCCACTCCGCCTTTGTTGATACGGGCAGCAATGTATTTACGGATTTTTTCGTCCTCAACTAATTTATCGGAGTAGTTGTTGCCACCGAACCAGTTAGAATCCCAACCTTTGATGATTCCTAATCTGTTACCTATTGGATGTGCTTTTTGTCCCATTGCTCCTAATTAGTTATTAGTTTTATTACTGTCTACCACCAAAGTAACGTGGTTAGAACGCTTACGAATACGGTAACCGCGACCCTGTGGTGCTGGTCTTAAACGTTTCAACTGACGACCGCCATCAACCATTACGGTTTTCACATACAATTCGCTGTCTTCAGGACGTTGGCCTTCATTTTTAGCTTCCCAATTTTTGATAGCCGATAACAAGAGTTTTTCAACGCGAATAGCGGCTTCTTTGTTGGTATACTTTAAAATGTATAATGCTTTTTCTACACGCTCGCCACGGATCAGATCAACAACTAATCTCATCTTACGTGGTGAGGTAGGGCAATTATTTAATTTTGCTACTGCTTCCATGCTTATTTTTTCTTATCAGCGTGACCTCTAAATGTACGGGTTGGGGCAAATTCGCCTAATTTATGACCAACCATGTTTTCGGTTACATAAACCGGAATAAATTTATTCCCGTTATGAACAGCGAACGTATGACCAACGAAATCCGGAGAGATCATTGAACGGCGTGACCAAGTTTTGATCACCGATTTCTTACCACCTTCATTCTGAGAAAGTACTTTACTTTCTAAGTTATGATCGATATAAGGTCCTTTTTTAATTGAACGAGCCATTATTTCTTCCTTCTTTCAATGATGTAACGATCAGATGATTTTTTCTTGTTGCGGGTTTTGTAGCCTTTAGCCAATAAACCTTTGCGTGAACGTGGGTGTCCTCCTGATGAACGACCTTCACCACCACCCATCGGGTGATCTACCGGGTTCATTGCCACACCTCTTACACGAGGGCGACGGCCTAACCAACGTTTTCTACCAGCTTTACCTAAAACTTCGTTTGCTTTCTCAGAGTTAGATACACTTCCGATAGTAGCCATACAAGTTGCCAGGATCATGCGAGATTCGCCTGAAGGCAATTTGATAATGGCATATTTACCATCGCGGGCGGCCAACTGGGCATAAGTACCAGCTGAACGGGCAATTGAAGCACCCTGACCCGGATTTAATTCGATATTATGGATAATTGAACCCAACGGAATGCTTTTCAATGGTAAAGCATTTCCAACTTCCGGGGCTACAGCCTCGCCAGATACAATAACCTGACCAACTTGTAAACCTTCAGGAGCTACAATGTAACGCTTCTCACCATCTGCATAGTTAAGCAGTGCAATACGTGCGGTACGGTTTGGATCGTACTCGATTGTGGCAACAGTTGCGGGGATATTTTGTTTATCGCGTTTAAAATCAATTAATCGGTAAGCCTTTTTGTGCCCCCCACCGATGTAACGCATAGTCATTTTACCGGTATTATTTCTACCACCAGACTTTTTGATAGGCACTACCAACGACTTTTCAGGGACGTTAGTAGTCACATCAGTATAGTCAGCACCCACTCTGAAGCGGGTACCCGGGGTAACCGGTTTAAATCTTTTTACTGCCATGATCTAATTAAATATTGCTATAAAAGTCAATAACTTCACCTTCTTTCAGCGTTACAATGGCTTTCTTGTATTTAGGAGTTCTTCCTGAAACAAATCCAGCTTTGGTACCGCGGGTTTTGGTTTTACCAGCTACTACTACAGTGTTTACCGCTTCGATAGTAACGCCATACATCTTTTCAATGGCAGATTTGATCTGCAATTTGTTGGCTTTAGGATCCACCTGGAAAACGTAACGGTTTAACTTCTCGGTTAATCCGGTCGCTTTTTCTGTTAAAATTGGTTTCTTTAAAATTTCCATCTTATTTGGCAAATGCCTCCTCCAATTTTTTAACAGTTTCTGTTGTTAGCAAAAGTTTACCTGCGTTTAATACATCGTAAGTATTAAGATCTGCAGCGGTAACCACTTTAGCTTTTTTCAGATTTCTGCTTGATAAATAGACATTGTTATTTGCAGCAGGCAATACCAAAAGGGTCTTGTGGTCTGCAACATTCAAATTGCTTACCAGAGTTAAGTAGTTTTTAGTTTTGATGGTATCGAAACTAAAATCTTCTACAACCACAATGTTATTGTCTTTTGCTTTGTAAGTCAATGCTGACTTACGTGCCAGTGACTTCATTTTTTTATTCAGCTTGAAGCTGTAATCACGTGGCTGCGGACCGAAAACACGACCTCCACCATTGAATAATGGCGATTTGATGTTACCAGCACGGGCACCACCTGTACCTTTTTGCTTATATAATTTGCGGGTTGAACCGGCAATTTCGTTACGTTGTTTAGACTTGTGAGTACCTTGACGCTGGTTGGCCAGGTATTGTTTCACGTCTAAATAAATGGCGTGATCGTTTGGTTCTACCGCAAAGATCGCATCAGGAAGTTGCACCTTGGCACCTGTTTCTTTACCTGAAATATTTACTACTTTAACTTCCATCTTATTTATCAACGATTACGTAAGAACCTTTTGCTCCTGGGATAGAACCACTAATTACCAGCAAGTTTTGCTCAGGATAAACTTTCAAAACTTGTAAGTTTTGAACTTTTACTCTGTCTCCACCTGTACGGCCTGCCATACGCATTCCTTTAAATACTTTTGAAGGCCAAGATGAGGCACCCAATGAACCTGGTGCACGCATACGGTTGTGCTGACCGTGAGTTTGACCACCCACACCGCTAAAACCGTGGCGCTTAACTACACCCTGAAAACCTTTACCTTTAGAAGTACCCACCACATCTACGAAATCGCCTTCGGCAAAAATCTCAACGGTTACGGTATCTCCAAGATTTTTCTCGTCTTCAAAAGTTTTGAATTCTACCAATTTGCGCATTGGGGTGGTTTTCGCTTTCGCGAAGTGACCTTTTAATGCGGCAGTAGTGTTTTTCTCTTTTTTCTCGTCGAAAGCCAATTGAACGGCTTGGTAGCCGTCGCGATCAACGGTACGTAGTTGGGTAACCACACAAGGCCCAGCTTCGATTACTGTACAAGGGATGTTTTTCCCTTCGGCATCGAAAATGCTGGTCATTCCTACTTTTTTTCCAATAATTCCTGACATTTTTCTTAATTCATTTGTGCCCATCGAAGCAGTAGGGCTTCGTTCAAGGCATGGTAAACCCCTCTAAAGGGACGGCAAAGATAGGCATTGCTTCTTAATATTCAAACACCTAACTCGCTATTTTTTAAAAAATTATTCATCCAGATCGTCGGACAGAACTTGTGTTTTTTCAAAACAAGCCTGAGGTTTCAACAATAAACCCTGTTTGAAGTTCAAACAGGGTTCTGAATGTTTGAAATATTTTGCGAAATCAGACTTTAATTTCTACTTCTACTCCGCTTGGCAACTCTAACTTCATGAGTGCATCTACCGTTTTAGAGTTAGAGCTGTAAATGTCTAACAAACGCTTGTAAGCACACAATTGGAACTGCTCACGTGCTTTTTTGTTCACGTGTGGTGAACGCAACACGGTGTAGATTTTTTTCTCAGTAGGCAATGGAATAGGTCCACTTACTACGGCTCCTGTAGGTTTTACAGTCTTTACGATTTTCTCCGCTGATTTGTCAACCAGGTTGTAATCGTAAGATTTCAATTTAATTCTGATTCTTTGGCTCATGTTTCTTTTATTTAAACCCTGCTAAGAGCTATTAATTAGCAGGGTTATTGATTAATTTATGCGTTTACTGATTTTCCTTTGGCTTTTGCGATCACT
>CAZOLA010000036.1:0-6127 GCA_964580845.1 uncultured Sphingobacterium sp. | reverse complement strand
AAACTGTTAAATAATGGATACAAATAAACTAAAAGAATTAGTTAAAAAGACATTACATGAAATGTCTATGACTGGTGGAGGTACAGCGGGAGCAGCTTTTAGTCCTGGTGTTGGTATGAATTATGCTACTCCTAAAGCATTTAAAAAGAAAAAAGTTAAAGAAGCTAAAACACCATATGGTACAGGAAATTTAGGACCAGGTCCTAAAGCTACTGAACAAGGAGTTAAAGATAATTATTATGTTAAAGCTTTTGGTTTTAAACCTGTTGATCGTAAAAAACAAACTAAAGCATCTAAAGCCATAGATTATAAAGATTTATGGGGTGCTACATATAAATAATATTTATTAGTATAATATAATATAAAATGAGAAATACATTACAAGAACAATACAATTCAATTAAAGAAGGTAAAGGTGCTAAAGACGTGTTTGTAAAACATGCTAAATCTTTATTTCCTCATTTAATCCCTAACCATTATGGATTTGATAATGCCGCTACTATTTTAACTCAACGTGGTATTATATCTGAAAATTTATGGGGTGTAACTACAGGTAATAATAAACAACCAGATTGGTTTAGTATATTTAATGAATCTTTAGAAAAAGAAAATAAAGCTGATGCTTCTAAAACATCTAAAGAAGTAGATGAATACAAAGATAAATCATACCATAATCAGTATGAAGCTGAAACTGGCGATGATGTAATTTTTGATCAATACTTAAATGGTATTCAAATTGAAGTATGTAAATCTGAAAATGCTGGTAAAACAATTGCTGAATTAAAGAAAATAGTATTAAAAAATCTTAAAAAAGATAAATTATACTATACTAAAAACGCTGCGTTCGGTGTTGAAGGCATCGGTTATACAGATGAAGCACCAGGTTTAGGTAAAACTAAAGAAGTAAAAGGTAAATATGCTTCATCAGGTATGGAACCAGTTAAATTAAAAGAGTCATTAGATGAAATAGGTATGTTTCACGATCCAAGAACTTCTGCTTCTTTTAAAGATGATGATGACAAATGGGAAAATGGAGCCTTTCACGTTAGATTTCGAATGTTAAAAAACAAAGGAATTGACGCGGATAAAGCTAAAGAATTAGCGGCGACTTATGAAGATAAGTCTTGGGAAGAAGTAAAAAAATTACTTGAATTAAAATCAGCTAAAGGTAAAACCGGAATATATACTGAATCATTAGGAGAAGGTATCCATGACAGAGATATATTATCAAGACCTTTATCTAATCCTGATGTTAAACCAGAAGAACGATCACCTGAAGAATTAGGTATAGAAATAGATAAGCGTTCTGAAAATATGTTAAGAATGAAATATAGTAAAGAAATTAATGATCCTACAATATCAGATGATGAATTAAGATACATATTAGGTGGAAAAGGTGTTGAAGGTTTTGGTGGTAGACCAAATGCAATTGATAAAATTATAAGAGATAGAAATAAAAGAACATTAAATGTAAATGAATCAAAATTACGCTCAGCAATTCGTTCATTAATTAAAGAAGAACTTAACTTAAAAGAAATTGACCAAATTGGTGAAGAAGCTTCAAAAGGAGCTAAAGTTAAAAAAATTAATGATGAAATCAATAAGCGTAAGAAAAAGATTAAAGCTTTAGAAACATTAAAAGAACTTGAAGACGATTCTATCAATCCTAAAAAATTAAAAGAATTATATTCTGAAATTAAAAAACTTGAAGCTGCTAAAACTAAACTTGAGAAAAAAGGCAAGAAAAAAGAACTATTAGTTGATGAAGTTACTGTTGTAGATAAAACTACTACAAGTGATGAAGTAGCTGATATAGCTAAACAAGAAAAAACCACTCCAGAAGCCGTAAAAAAAGCAATTAGCACTGCTAAAACAACTGGTGAACCTGTAAATGTAGCTTAACATGAAACAAGTACTAATAGAAACCCAATTATTTCAAGTATCACCTAAACAATTAACTGAAGGTAATAAATCAACAGCGGGTAATCCGCTTGTTGAGGGTATATTAGCTACAGCAGAAGTTAAAAATGGTAATGGTCGTTACTACAAGAAAGAATTATGGGAACGTGAAATAGATAAATACATGTCTTGTGTTAGAGAAAATAGAGCACTAGGTGAATTAGACCACCCAGAATCATCTATTATTAACTTAAAAAACGTGTCTCATAATATTAAAGATATATGGTGGAATGGTGATAAAGTAATAGGTAAAATTGAAATATTACCAACACCATCAGGCAATATATTAAAAGCACTTATTGAAAACAATATCACTGTAGGTGTATCATCTCGTGGTATGGGTAGTTTAAAAGCATTAGGTGAAACAATGGAAGTACAAGATGACTTTGAATTATTATGTTGGGATTTTGTAAGTACACCTTCAAATCCAGGTTCATGGATGCATCTAGTAAAAGGAACAATGAATGAAGGATTAACATCACAAGCAAATCCATATAATAAAGTAAATTCTATTATCACAGAAATATTATGTGCTAATGGATCTTGTCCAATATTCTAAATCCCCCCTATCGATAGTATCGTTAGACCAATGCCTCCCCTAAAAAGGAGGCATTTCTTTTTTACAACTTTGTGTTTTTGCTACTCTTCGTATATATGTATACGTGAATATATCGTTCCAAATCTACATATACGATATTAAATCAATTATCAATCCCTATTACGCTACAGTAATTAAGCGTATTTCCAAAAAACAATTTGAGGACAAAAATTATGACAAACAGAGATTTGTTAAAGGAGGCTATTGCCGATGCAAAAGCAATCAAAGAAACTGCTATTGCAAACGCTAAAGCTGCTTTGGAAGAATCTTTCACACCTCATCTTAAATCTATCTTAGCTGCTAAAATTAACGAAATGGATTCTTATTATGAAGAAGACGATGTTATGGAAGTAGAAAAAGAAGAAATGGATGAAATGAAAAAATCTGAAGAAGTAGAAGAAGCAAAAGAAGAAATGGATGAAATCAATCTTGATGAACTTTTAGCTGAATTAGATGAAGCTAAAGAAGAAGAAGAGATGGATGAAGCCATAACTGAAGCTGAAGAAATTGAAGCTGAAGAAACTGAAGAAGAAGGTGAAGAAGAAATTGATCTTGAAAACATGTCAGAAGAAGATCTTAAAAACTTCATTGAAAGCGTAATCGAAGATATGATCGCAGACGGCGAAATTGAAGCTGGTCACGAAGGTATGAAAGATGAAACTGAAGAAGAAGAAGAAACTGAAGAAGAAATCAACATCGATGAAATCTTAGCTGAATTAGAAGGTAAAGAAGAAATGGAAGAAGCGAAAAAAGAAGAAATGGAAGAAATGAAGAAAATGAAAGATGAGTTAGAAGAAGCATATGCTGCTATTAACACATTACGTTCAGAACTTAATGAAATCAACGTTTTAAACGCTAAACTTCTTTACACAAACAAAATTTTCAAAGCTAAAAACTTAACTGAATCAGAAAAAGTTAAAGTTTTAACAGCATTTGACAAAGCTACATCTAAAAAAGAAGCTCAATTAGTCTATGAAACTTTAGTTGAAGGATTAAAAAACAAAACAAAATCTCCAATTAAAGAAAACTTAGGACGTGCTTCAAAACCAGCTGGTGTTGCTCCAAGTAAAAAACCTATTGTTGAGTCTAATGACCTAGTCGCTAGATTCCAAAAGTTAGCTGGTATTATTTAATTTTTAACAATTTAATTTTAATTTAAAAAAACAATGAACTCAATTCAAAATTTATTAGAAGGTGCTAACCCATGGAAAGCTCTTCAAAGTGATGCAGCTCGCTTGTCTGCAAAATGGAGTAAAACAGGTTTGTTAGAAGGTTTGAAAACAGAAACCGAAAAGAACAACATGTCAATGATCCTTGAAAATCAAGCTAAACAATTAGTAATGGAAACCTCACAAACTGGTGCTGGTACTGCAGGTGCTGCTTTTACCGCTGGTGTTGGTGAGCAATGGGCTGGTGTAGCTCTTCCATTAGTACGTAAGGTGTTTGGTCAGATCGCTGCTAAAGAATTTGTTAGCGTTCAACCAATGAATTTACCTTCAGGTCTAGTATTTTTCTTAGACTTCCAATATGGTACAACTAAATCTCCATTCAATGCTGCTGCTGGTGCTGGTTTCTACGGAACTGAATCTATGTATGGTAACACTAACCCAGGTGCTACTACTGCTGCTAATGGTGGTTTGTATGGTGCTGGTCGTTTCTCATACTCTATCAACAACACTTCATCTATTGTAACAGCTACTGTAGCTTCAGCTTCATGGTCTGATTTTAACTTTGATTCTAACTACTCAGCTTCAGCTACAATATCTACTGGAACTGAATGGAAAAAATTAACTGTTACTTTACCAGCCAATACTGATTTTAATGGTGTACGTGCTTTTACACTTGCATCACAATCTTCTATTTTACCAGCTGATATTCAAGCTGCTTATACTACTACAACTGGTGTTGCTTTTAGTGGTACAACTGGAACTGTAACTTTCTTAGTAACTGGTTCTAAAGTAGGTCAAATAGCTTCATTACCAAATGTAACTGCTTCATTCCAATTACAACCAACTGATCAATTACGTGGTGATTTTGAAGATGGTAACACTACTTTGAACGCTAATAACAATCCTATCTCAATTCCTGAGGTAAATGTTAAAATGAAATCAGAGCCTATCGTTGCTAAAACTCGTAAGTTAAGAGCAGTATGGACTCCTGAATTCGCTCAAGATTTGAACGCTTACCATGCATTAGACGCAGAAGCTGAATTAACTAGCATTATGAGTGAGTACATCTCTTTAGAGGTTGACTTAGAAATTTTAGATATGTTAATCCAGAACGCTTCAGCTGCTACTGAATACTGGTCAGCAGTTAACAACATCGCTTTCACAAGTGCTACTGGTAATGGTACTACAACCAACTTAGGTTTCTTCAATACTCAAGGTGCTTGGTTCCAAACTTTAGGTACTAAAATGCAGAAAGTTTCTAACATTATCCACCAGAAAACATTACGTGGTGGCGCTAACTTCTTAGTATGTTCTCCTACAGTAGCTACTATCCTTGAATCAATCCCTGGATTCGCTGCAACTGCTAAAGGTGATGCTGCTCAAATGACTTATGCATTTGGTGTACAGAAAGTTGGTAGCTTAAACAATCAGTATGAAGTTTATAAAAACCCATACATGACTGAAAATACCATCTTAATGGGCTTCAAAGGAAAACAATTCTTAGAAACCGGTGCTGTATTTGCTCCTTACATTCCATTGATTATGACTCCACTTGTGTACGATCCAGATACCTTCACTCCAAGAAAAGGTTTACTAACTCGTTACGCTAAGAAAATGGTTCGTCCTGAATTCTATGGTAAGATCCTTGTTAGTGGATTAAACACTCTATAATATAATATTATAGAATAAATAAGAAGCCCGAGTGTAAACTCGGGCTTTTTTTGTTATATTTATTACAAATATAGTTATTATGAAAGAGCCAAACCGCGAACGCAAAAGTGAAATCAAAGCTATTAATGCTTTACAGTTAAATGAAGAACAAAAAGAAGCGAAACGTTTAATTATTGAAAACCAAATTGTAATAGTTACAGGTAGAGCAGGATCAGGAAAATCATTAGTGTGTGCTAACGCAGCATTGGATTTTTTAAAGAAAAAACAGATAGATTGTATATATAATACACGTGCTGCTGTTGAAGTAGGTAAAAGTTTAGGTTATTTACCAGGTGCTTTAAATGAAAAATTTGACCCATATATGGAAGCACTTATTGAAAATTTAAATAAGTGTTGTACTGATAAAGCAGAAGTACCTAAACTAATTGAACAAGGTAAAGTAAAAGCAATGCCAGTACAATTTATACGTGGTAAAACGATTGATGATATATTAATTGTTGAAGAGGCTCAAAACCTAACTAAAGGCGAAATGTTAGCCATAGTAACTCGTTTAGGTAAAAATGGTAAAATCGTTATAAACGGTGATAACGAACAAACAGACATCAAAACACATGATGGACAAATGAATGGTCTAACATATGCTATTGAAATGTCTAAAAAGATTGATGAAATAAAATGGGTTAAATTAAAAGAAAACCATCGTTCAGATTTAGTTGGTAAAATATTAGAT
>CAZOLA010000035.1:0-6888 GCA_964580845.1 uncultured Sphingobacterium sp. | reverse complement strand
GACACGAGTGCGCCGGCCAAGCCGGGCGCGCCGACGGGGTACAACGACAACGTGGGGCCGGTGATCGACCCCAACAGCAACGCGCCGGTGACCAACGATGCCACGCCGGGGATCAAGATTCCTGCGCTGCCCTCGGGCACCACACCCAAGCTGTACGTGGACGGCGTGGCGGTGGACGCCACCTACGACGCGGCCACGGGCACGTTGACGCCCAATGCGCCGCTGGGCGAAGGGCCGAAGGTCATCACTTACACACTGAGCGATGCGGCGGGCAACGAAAGCCCCAAGAGCGATCCGATCAACCTGACGGTGGATACCATCGCGCCGGGCTCCCCGGCGGCGGCGGCGAGCTACAACGACAACGTGGGGGCGATCCAGAACGCCAACAGCACGGCGACGAGCACAGACGACACCACCCCGGGCCTGAACATCGGCGCCTTGCCGGCGGGCGTGAGCAGCGTGGTGCTGTATGTGGACGGGGTGGCCACTGCGGCGACCTATGACGTGGCTGCGGGCACCTTGACGCCCAACGCGCCGGTGGCCGAAGGGGCGCACCAATTCACCTACGCGTACACGGATGCGGCGGGCAACGTGGGTACCCAGAGTGCGGCGCTGTCCTTGACGATCGACACGACGGCGCCCAATGCGCCGCCCACGCCGACGAGCTATGCGGACAACGTGGGCGGGGTGCAAAACCCCAACAGCACGGCGCCCACCACGGACGACACCACGCCCGGGATCAACATCGGGACGGTACCGGCCGGGACCACACCCAGTCTGTACGTCAACGGCAGCAAGGTGCCAGCCACCTACGACCCGGTCACCGGTACGCTCACGCCCAACAGCCCGCTGGCGGCGGGCCTGAACAACATCACCTACACGGTGAGCGACGCGGCGGGCAACGAGAGCCCCCGAAGCGGGGCCTTGCCCATCACCATCGACACGGCGGGCCTGCCGGTGGCGCCGGCGACACCCACGAGCTACAACGACAACGTGGGGGCGATCCAGAACGCCAACAGCACGGCGGCGAGCACAGACGACCGCACGCCGGGCATCCACATCGGTGCGCTGCCGGCGGGCGTGCAAAGCGCCAAGCTGTACGTTGACGGTGTGGCGGTGGCGGCGACCTACGACGCGGGCACGGGGACGCTGACGCCCGATGCGCCGCTGGCCGAAGGGGCGCGGGTGTTGACGGTGTCGTACGTGAACACGACGGGCAACGAAGGCAACCCAAGCGGGCCGCTGAACCTGACCATCGACGCGACGGCGCCCACCGCGCCAGCGGCGCCGGCGAGCTACGCGGACAATGTGGGGGCGGTGCAGAGTCCCAACAGCAGCGCGCCCACCACAGACGACACCACGCCGGGCATCCATATTGGGACGGTGCCGGCGGGCACCACACCCAAGCTCTACGTCAACGGCACAGCGGTGGCGGCGACCTACGACCCGGCCACGGGCACGCTCACACCCAACAACCCGCTGCCCGAAGGCTCGCACGCGATCAGCTACAGCCTGAGCGATGCGGCGGGCAACGAAAGCGCGCAGAGCGCGCCGCTGAACCTGACGGTGGACACCACCGCCCCGGCGGCGCCGGCCACACCCACGAGCTATGCGGACAACGTGGGCGGGGTACAAACCCCCAACAGCACGGCGGCGCTGACCGACGATGCCACGCCGGGGATCAACATCGGGACGGTGCCAGCGGGCACGACGCCCAAGCTGTACGTCAACGGCACCGAAGTGCCTGCCACCTACGACGCGGCCACGGGCACGCTCACGCCCAACGCCCCGCTGGCCGACGGTTTGAACCACATCAGCTACAGCCTGGTGGACCCGGCGGGCAACGAAAGCCCCAAGAGCGGGGTGCTGCCGATCACGGTGGACAGCACGGCACTGCCGGCGACACCGGCTGCGCCCACGAGCTACAACGACAACGTCGGGGCGGTGCAGAACACCACCAGCACGGCGGCGAGCACCGACGACCGCCAGCCGGGGGTGAACATCGGCAACCTGCCCTCGGGCGTGCAAAGCGCCAAGCTCTACGTAGACGGCGTGGCTGTGCCCGCGACCTACGATGCGGCGACGGGGACGCTGACGCCCAATGCGCCGCTGGCCGAAGGAGCGCGGGTGCTGAGGGTGTCGTACGTGAGCACGACGGGCAACGAAGGCAACCCAAGCGGACCGCTGCATGTGACGATTGACGCGACGGCGCCGGCGGCGCCGGCCGCCCCCACGGCGTATGTGGACAACGTGGGCTCGGTGGTCTCGGACAACAGCAGCGCGCCGGCCACGGACGACACCACGCCAGGCATCAAGGTGCCCACCGGGTTGAGCGACACACCCAGCCTGTATGTGGATGGGGTCAAAGTGCCCTCGACCTACGACGCGGCCACGGGCACCTTGACGCCGGTCAATCCGGTGGCCGAGGGCGTGCGCAGCTTCACCTACACCCTGACCGATGCGGCGGGCAATGAGAGCGCGCAGAGTGGGGCGTTGAGTTTGACGGTGGACACGAGTGCGCCGGCTGCGACGACCGACATCCTGGCGATCAGCGAAGACCGTGGTGTGAGTACCAATGACTTCATCACCAACGATGCCACGCTGATTGTCAGCGGCAGCAACACCGCACTGGCGCCGGGTGAGCGGGTGCAGATCAGTCTGAACAACGGCGCCACCTGGCAGAACACGACAGCGGCCACGGCCACCACCTGGATCTTCGACAACAGCGCCAATACCCTGGTCGACGGCAGCTATACCGTCAAGACTCGCGTGATTGATGCCGCCGGCAATGTGGGCGCCGAAGACACCCAGACGGTCAGGATCGACGCCTCGGCCCCGGGCCATTCTGTGGCCATCACGGCACTTACCGACAACCAAGCACCGGTGGAAGGCAACGTACCCAAGGGCGGATTCACCAACGACACAACCCCCGAGGTCAGCGGCACGGTCTCGACCGCGCTGGGCGCCGATGAACACCTGGAAGTGCTGCGCAACGGTGTGGTCATTGGTACCGCCACCGTCTCCGGCACCACCTGGAGCTTTACCGACAGCGGCCTGACCAGCGGTAACAGTTACACCTACACGGCCCGCGTCGTGGATGTCGCGGGCAACAAGGGCGCGATCTCCAGCGACTACAGCGTGAGCGTGGACACCCAGGCCCCGACCCAGACCGTCACCATCAGCAAGGTGGTCGACGATGTGAACCCCGGCACGGGTGACATACCCAACGGAGGCACCACCAACGACAGCCAGCCCGAAATTCGAGGCTCGCTAACGGCGGCGCTATCAGGCAATGAAGTGGTGGCCCTCTACCGCGATGGCACCAAGATCGGTAACGCCACGGTCACGGGCACCAGCTGGAGCTTCAACGATGTCACCGGCGGTCTGAGCAACGGCAACACCTACGCCTACACTGCGCGGGTCGAGGACGCGGCGGGCAACACCGGCAGCTTCACCAGCCCCTTCAGCATCACCTACCAGAACACGGGTCCCAACATCACGCCTACCATCACGGCGGTCAACGACGACCGGGCTCCGGCCACTGGCGTGGTGGCCAACAACGGATACACCAACGACACCACGCCACAACTGCAGGGTAGCTTGAGCGTAGCGCTGGGTGCAGGTCAAAGCGTGCGCGTGCTGCGCAACGGCACGGACGTGGGCGCCGCCGTGGTCAATGGCACCGCTTGGACCTTTCAGGACGGCGGGTTGAGCGACGGCACCACCCAAACCTATACCGTGCGGGTGGTGGACGCGGCCAACAACCCTGGCCCCGACTCCAACAACTACGTGATCCACGTTGACACCAGCGCGCCCACACAGACCGTGGTGCTCACGCGGGCAGTGGACAACGTCGACCCGATCTCGGGCGATATCCCCAACAACGGCGCTACCAACGACGACACTCCCACGCTGGAAGGCACGATCTCGGCAACCCTCAGCGGTACCGAGAAGGTACGCATCTTCCGCAACGGCATCGAGGTGGGTGAAGCCACGGTCACGGGCACCAACTGGACCTATACCGACGCCAGCCTCTCCAGCGGCACCACCTACACCTATGAGGCACGGGTAGTGGATGCGGCGGGCAACCAGAGCGGCGCCTCCAACACACACAGCTTCACGCTCAACACCTCGGGCGTGACGCAGACGGTACAGATTCAATCGGTGTTGGACGACACCGATCCACAACTGGGTGACCTGGCCAGTGGCGCGTTCACCAACGACACCGCGCCACAGGTCAGCGGATCGATCAGCGCCGCATTGGGCGCCACGGAGCAGGTGCAAGTGCTGCGCAACGGAACCGTGGTGGGCAACGCTTTGGTGAAAGGCACGCTCTGGAGTTTCCAGGACGGTGGCCTGACAGACGGCAACACCTACAGTTACACCGCCCGTGTGGTCAATAGCGGTGGCAACCAGGGGGCCATGAGCGCCGCTTTTGTGATCCACGTGGATACCAGCCCGTCAAGTGCCACGGTCAGCATCACCGACTACACCGACGACACCGATCCCTTGCAGGGCAACTTCGGCAGCGGGACCAGCACCAACGACACCAGCCCGCAGCTCAACGGCACGTTGGCCGGTACCTTGGCCACTGGTGAGCAGGTGGCGGTCTACCGCGACGGCACCCGGGTGGGCAACGCCACGGTGACGGGCACGACCTGGACCTTCCAGGACAGCGGCCTGGCCAACGGCAGCAGCTACAGCTACACCGCCCGCGTGGTCGATGCGGCGGGCAACCAAGGCACGGCCAGCACCGCTCTCGTGTTGACCATCGACACCACGGCGCCCACGGCCACGACCGATATCCTGGCCATCAGCGAAGACCGGGGCAGCAGCGGGATCGACTTCATCACCAGCGACACCACCTTGGTCTTTAGTGGCAGCAACACGCCGCTGGCAGCGGGTGAGCGGGTGCAGATCAGCCTAAACAACGGCACGACGTGGCAGAACACCACTGCGGTCACGGCCACCACCTGGACCTTTGACAACAGCGCCAACCCGATGGGCGATGGCAGCTACACCATCAAGACCCGGGTGGTGGATAGCGCAGGCAACTACGGTCTGGAAGACAGCCAAACCGTTGAGATCCGCGCGTTTGCATCGCCCAGAGATACTCCGCAGATCACGGACTTTCTTGACAATGTCGGGCCCTTGCAAGGGGCTACGGTTTTGGGTGGTGTGGCGGTTTCGACGGACGACAGCAGTCCGCTGATTCGTGGCACCAACCTGAACCCGGGTGTCAATGTCGTGGTGTACCGCAACGACGAAGACATCGGCAATGACTACAGCCGAGCCGTGAAGTTGGGCTATGCCACCATGGACTCTCGCGGAAACTGGTCCTACCAAGACAGTGGACTGGTGGATGGAAAAACCTACTACTATTTTGTGCGTGGTGAAGACATTGGGGGCAGTTTGGGTCCAGTCAGTGGCGCCAAATACCTGTTGCGTATCGACACCACGGCACCGACAGCGACAGCCAGCCTGACGGGTATCAGCGAGGATGGCGGAACACCCGGGGACTTTGTCACCAACGACAACACCTTGGTCTTCAGTGGCAGCAACACAGCGCTGGCTTTGGATGAGAGGGTGCAGATCAGCCTAGACAACGGCACCACCTGGCAAAACACCACCGCTGCCACAGCCACCACCTGGACCTTTGACAACAGCGCCAACACCTTGGCCGATGGCCGCTACACGGTCAAGACCCGCGTGGTGGACGTAGCGGGCAATCTCGGGTCCGAAGCCAGCCAGACGGTGCAGGTCATGACGGCGGTGCCGTCTCAAACCGCGACCATCGCGACGGTGCTGGACGACCGAGCGCCAATTACCGGCGTGGTCGGGCCCAACGCTTACACCAACGATACGACCCCGACACTCGAGGGGACCGTCTCCGCTGCGCTGGTCGCTGGGCAGCGCCTTGACGTCTTGCGCAACGGCGTGATTGTGGGGGTGGCCACCGTTTCTGGCCTGAACTGGAGCTACACCGACAACGCGCTCAACGACGGTCTGCACACTTACACCGTGCGTGTTGCCGATGTGGGAGGCAACCAGGGCGTTGTGTCGGCCAGTTATGGTGTCCGTGTGGACACGCTTGCCCCATCGGGCACCACGGTTCTTGATCTCAACGCCCTGAGCGACAACGGCAGCAGCAACTCTGACAACATCACCAGCGTGAGCACGCCCAAGATCGACGGCACCATCACCGGTGTGTCGTCCGCCGACATCGCCGACATGAATGCCGGTCTCATCACGGCAACCGTTTTCATCGACCGCAACAACGACGGTGTCCTGGACGCTGGCGATACGGTGATCGACAGCGGTGTGCGCATCACGGCGGCTGGGTCCACGGGCGCGTTTTCGGTCACCCGTGCGCTGGTGGACGGAACCTACAACGTGAAGGCTTTTCTGGTCGACGCAGCCGGCAACCAAGCGGCACAGACGGCGCTGCTGGACAACAACCCCAGCGCTCGTCTGGTGATCGATACCAGCACGCCGGGTCGTGGCACCTCGAACACAGCGGGCGCGGAGCTGGGTTATATGGTGCGGAGCATTGGCGACTTCAACGGGGATGGATACGACGATTTTGCGGTGACCGCCCCCAGTCTGCTGTACAACAAAGACACGTTCAATGGCGAGACCTTTGTGGTCTATGGCGGCGCCAACGGTGTCCCTAGTATCAACGTGAACACCATCACGGCGGCGCAAGGCTTCAAGCTCACCGGGCGAACCACTTGGGGCGACGGCTACGCGCAGTCGTTTGTGGTCAGTGGTCTGGGGGACGTCAATGGCGACGGCTACGACGATATGGCGGTGGCCAGCCATTTGGGCGACGCAGCCATTGTGGTGTGGGGGCGTGCAGGTACCGCCACTCCCACGATCGATATCGGG
>CAZOLA010000034.1:0-6929 GCA_964580845.1 uncultured Sphingobacterium sp. | reverse complement strand
CACCCTGCGGCATCTGATTATGTTGGCGTTATTTTGGCTGCCGGGGTTGGCTCAAGACTTCGACCCATGACCAACACAATACCCAAATGCATGGTCAAGACAGGTGGTAAGCCTATTATTGAATATCAATTAAACGCCTATCGAATGGCCGGAGTTAAAGAGGTCGTTATTATTGCTGGACATCAGGCCCAGGCTTTAAAGGACTATTGCAGGCAAATAAAAGAAATTAAAATTACGATCATTATTAACCAGGATTACGAAAATACCAATAATATGTATTCGTTTTACTTGGCTCGAAACGCTATTGGAAAGCGGCCTTATATTCTAAATAATGCCGATTTGGCAATCGATCCAAATATTATAAATATGATGCTCCACTCGGAAACTGCAAGTGGTGTTGCAGTGGATACATCGAAATTCATGGATGAGTCTATGAAGGTTGTATTAAATAAAGATGGATTTGTATGTGATATTTCAAAAAAAATTACTAAGGAAAATTCAAGCGGGTGCTCTATTGATTTTTATAAGTTCTCCATTGATGATGGCGAGAAATTCATAACTGAAGTTCAATCAATAATTGAGAATGAAGAAAATCTAAAAGATTGGACTGAGGTTGCTCTGCAGCGAGCTTTTCAGTCGCAAAAACTTCAGTTTCCAATAATCGATGTCTCCGGAATTGATTGGGTTGAAATTGACGATTACGCTGACTTGGAAATCGCTGACCGCAAGTTTTCTAACTTCGATCAAGATATGAAAAATATCAAGACGATTTTTCTTGATCTTGATGGCACTGTATATGTGGGTGGCAATATCATTGTAGGTGCGCGCGAGGCCATCGATGCGTTGCGTAAAATGGGGAAGAAAATTTATTTCCTCTCGAACAACTCGTCAAAAAATAAATTTGATTATGTTTTAAAACTCGAATCCATGGGAATTTCGTTACTAAATGAAGATTTAATTCTATCATCAGATGCGGTATTAAATTATTTGAAATCAGAGAAGGTAAAAAAAGTTCACATTCTCGGCACAAATAGCCTCAAGAAATCCTTTTTAGACGCTGGATTTGAAATAGACGCATCCGATCCGGAATTTGTAGTCGTTGGATATGATACGGAGTTGAATTACAATAAGCTGATAAATGCGTGCACCCACATCAACAATGGGGTTGATATGATTGCTACACACTGTGATGTCTTCTGTCCTTCCGAAGTTGGGCCAATTCCTGATGTTGGCGCATTAGTCGAGATGCTCAAAATTTCCACAGGAAAAAAACCAATACGAATTTTCGGTAAACCGGAGCCAATAATGGTTGAACATATTTTGAACCAAGATAATGTCAATGCTGCACAAGTTCTTTTTGTGGGAGACCGTTTACATACTGATGTTCAGATGGCAAAAAATACGGGTTCACGTTCGCTTCTCGTCCTCAGCGGTGAAACCAGTCGCGATATTTGTCAGGACAATCCAATTCAGCCAGACTATATTTTGACATCACTGGCGGATATTATTCATTGAGATCTCCCTTTTATCAAATTAATCTAGTCTTGTACTTGGGCCTTGACGCCGCTGGAATTACGGATTGAAGTCGAACGGAATCATTCGTAACACGGTGGCCCTGCAGGTAATTCAGATCACCAACCAGCTACTCCCGCTGTTGACGATCCCGCACCTGACTCGAGCGCTGGGGGTCGATGCGTATGGTGCTTATGCTTATGCGCTAGCGATAGTTACCATCGCCTGCGTTGTCACCGATTTCGGTTTCAACCTTTGGGGCACTGCTGAGGTATCTCAAAACCGTGACGATCGGAACTACGTCAACCGTCTGTTCGGTGCTGTCATGTGCGCCAAGCTCCTGCTGTTGGTTCTCTCCGTGATTGTCATCTGGACCGTTGCCACGTTTTCCAGTGTGTTACCCGAACATCGCAGCGTTCTTTACTGGGCTGCGCTGCCGATTATTGGCATCACGCTTCAACCGATATGGCTGTTCAATGGTCTGGAGCAGATGACCTACATCACGGTCTTCGTGCTAGTCGCACGTCTGGTCTTCATTGCACTGGTGATAACCGAAGTCGAATCGGCTACCGATCTTGATTTGCTCATGGGCATTAACGGCCTGTCCCAAGTGATAGCCGCGTTACTCGCCTGCGCAATACTGATCCGTAACGGCTATCGACCAGTGTTGCCTTTACTGACCGACTGCCGCCGTGTGCTGAAGTGCGCCTCTCCATTCTTTCTGTCGCGCGTCGCTGTCTCTTCATACACCGCAGGCGGTGCGCTGTTCCTTGGAATGGCGTCTAGCTTGAACAACGTTGCGCTTTATTCAGTGGCCGAGCAGTTGTTCAGAGGTGCGCAGGCGCTCCTGTCACCACTCGGACAGGTAATGTACCCCTATATGGTGCGCACTCACAACTTTCGTTTATTGATGAAAGTAACAGCCATCGCCACACTAGCGGCCTGCGCAGGATCAGCGCTGACCATCACGCTGGGTGTCGAAATCATCAGGTTTCTTTTCGGGGCCGAATATGCCGCCGCTTTACCCGTGGTGCAGATTTTCTTCATAACAATCATCATCAACACACCATCGATCCTTCTGGGCTACCCGATGATGGGTGCACTCGGCCAACTCAATCTCGCCAATCGGAGCGTTTTGGTCGCTGGCGTACTGCAGATAGTGTTGCTGTATGCGTTTTATCTGCTCGGGCGCAACAGCCCCGTAGATGTTGCTTTGGCTGTTCTGATGGCCGAGCTGGTCGTTTTGACGTTGCGCGCCATTTGGGGCGCACAGGGATGGCGCCGGTATCAACGCACACTAAACCAAAGCGCTCCCGTCGCATGAAAAAACTACTAATCGTGCTCCTGGCACCATTGACGACGCTGTTCTATTGGCTCGGCGGTTTTGTCCCTAGGCGCAGAAATCGCTGGGTTTTCGGTACCTACAAAAACGCATTCAACGACAACGCAAAATACCTTTTCATCCACGTGGTGGAGAACCATCCCGAGATCGAGGCCATATGGATCACCGGTAACCCGCAGGTACGTGACACGATCAAGGCCGCTGGTGGTAAGGCACTTTTGCGCTGGAGTCTGCAAGGTATCGTGGCTTGCCTGACAGGCCGTTACTGGTTTTTCAGTGCTTATGTCACCGACATCAACTATTTCTGCTCGCGTAACGCCACGTTAGTAAACTTGTGGCACGGCATACCTCTCAAGAAGATTGAATTTGATATTGAGCACGGCCCGCTAGCAGAGGTCTTTCAGCGCTCAAGTTTCATCGCGCAAAGTGTGATCAGGCCGTGGATCTTCAGATGCCCGGACTATGTGTTGAGCACTTCCGAGAGGGTCTCGGAGGAATCGTTTGCGTCGGCGTTTCGAATCAGGCCAGATCAATGCCTTGATTTCGGCTATCCACGCACAGATAGTTTCTTCAAGTCACCCGCCGAGCGCATGAAGAGTGTGACCCGCTGGGATCCGCCAGACACCCGGACGCTGATCGACAAGATTAGCGGCTACAGCCGCTGTCTTATATACATGCCGACTTTTCGAGACGCAAAGCCCAACTTCATCGCCAGCAGCGGCTGGGATTTCCCCACGCTCAACGAAGCATTGAAGCAACAGAATATGCTGCTGCTCCTGAAATTGCACTTCGCCACCCCACTGGGCTTGCTGCAGCACGCAGGTAATCTTAGCCACATTCACCTGATGCAATCGACCGAGGATGCCTACCGAGTGCTACCGATGACGTCGGGGTTGATCACCGACTACTCATCGATCCTTTTTGACTATCTGTTGCTCGACAAACCAATCTATTACTACCCGTTCGACCGCAAAGAGTATGAAACCGACAGCCGCGGCTTCTACCATGCCTCCGAGTCCTGTACAGCAGGCCGCCACATCAAGTCACCGATGGAACTGGCTGACTCAAGCTTGGCCGAGGATGCCAACAACTACGCTGTTGCTCGTCGGATCCTTCGTGAGAGATTCTTCGCACATGCAGACGCACTTGCATCAGAGCGGATAGTACAAAAATTCAGATAACTTGGTAATCGACCTAGTAGATGGTTGCCATACTGGCATTCACCCCGATTCCTAGACGCTTTTCTTAACGCAGTTTGACGCTGGCGCTCCAAGGAAAGATAACCGAGTACTAGAGCTTCAAATAAAAAATTCAAGCGCTCATATCTGAAATAGCCTGTGCAGCCACCGACGGGCAAATGGTTCGTAACGAATGATTCAACATCCTATATTCTTTGCAGTTTGCGGATTCAAGTACGAAACTTCTTGGGTTTCGGGCGAAGTGAATAGACGAGAATCATATTTGTAAGAAAAGAACGTATGAAAATACTCGTCATCGGTGGAGCCGGCTATGTAGGAAGCCACATGGTCAAGCGCCTTGGCCAATTGGGTTGCGGGGTGACTACACTCGACAACCTGAGCAGCGGCCACCGCGACGCGGTGCTGTATGGCGACTTGGTGGTGGGCGATCTGGCCGACAAGGCGCTGCTGGACAATCTGCTGCAGCCCGGGCGTTTTGACGCGGTGATGCACTTTGCATCGTTCATTCAGGTGGGCGAATCGGTGCATAAGCCAGCTATTTATTACGCCAACAACGTGACTAACACCCTGCACTTGCTGGACTCCATGAGGGCGGCTGGCGTACAGCGGTTCATTTTTTCGTCCACAGCCGCCACCTTTGGCGAGCCGCAGTACACGCCTATCGACGAGCGCCACCCCCAGGCGCCCATCAACCCCTACGGCCGCAGCAAGCTGATGATCGAGCAGGTGCTTGAAGACTACGACCGAGCCTATGGCCTCAAGTCGGTGTGTCTGCGCTACTTCAACGCGGCCGGGGCGGACCCCGAGGGCGAGCTGGGCGAGCGGCACGACCCCGAGACGCACCTGATACCACTGGTGTTGCAGGCCGCATCGGGCAGGCGGGCCGACATTGCGGTGTTTGGCCGCGACTACGACACGCCCGACGGCACCTGTATCCGCGACTACATACACATCAACGACCTATGCGGAGCCCACTGGTTGGCTCTGCAAAGCCTGATGCAAGGCGCTGGCAGCCAGCGCTACAACTTGGGTAACGGAGCGGGCTTTTCGGTGCAAGAGGTGATTGACGCCGCCCGGCGCGTGACCGGCCGGCCGATTGCGGTGCGCGACGCGCCCCGGCGCGAGGGCGACCCTGCCCGGTTGGTGGCCGACGCCACGCTGGCTCGCCAGCAGCTGGCCTGGGCGCCGCAGTTTTCGGATCTTGACACCATCGTGGCGCATGCGTGGGAGTGGGAACAAAAAACATCTGGAGGAAAACCGTGAACGTCACGAAAGCTGTATTTCCCATCGCGGGCCTGGGCACCCGCTTTTTGCCAGCCACCAAGGCCAGTGCCAAGGAAATGCTGCCGGTGGTGGACAAGCCGCTGATTCAGTACGCAGTTGAAGAAGCCTACGCCGCTGGCGTGCGGCACATGATCTTTGTTACCGGTCGCACCAAGCGTAGTGTCGAGGATCACTTTGACACCGCCTACGAGCTGGAAACCGAGTTGGAGCTGGCAGGCAAGGCACACCTGCTAAAGGTGGCGCGCAGCATTGCGCCCGACGACATGGTGTGCACATATGTTCGCCAGCCACGCGCGCTGGGCCTTGGCCACGCGGTGCTCTGCGCCAAGCCGCTGGTGGGCAACGACCCGTTTGCGGTGCTTCTGGCAGATGACTTGATGGTGGGCGAGCCGCCCGTTATGCAGCAGATGGTGGAACAGTTTGCGCAGTGGCGCGCCAGCGTTTTGGCGGTGCAGGATGTGCCGCGAGAGCAGACCAACCGCTACGGCATAGTCAGCGGCCAGTCGGTGGCAGATGGTTTGGTGGACGTGACCGGCTTGGTGGAAAAGCCCAGCCCGGCCGATGCACCCAGCACGCTGGCGGTGGCAGGCCGATACATCCTGACTGCGGGCATTTTTGCTGAACTTGAGAGTCTTCCC
Organism: uncultured Sphingobacterium sp.; assembly: GCA_964580845.1. Lineage (GTDB taxonomy): Bacteria > Bacteroidota > Bacteroidia > Sphingobacteriales > Sphingobacteriaceae > JAIPAN01. The sequence goes on along the minus strand of CAZOLA010000034.1, from coordinate 954 downwards.
CGTGGCGTGGGCGGTGAGATTCAGCTGACCGACGGTATAGCCCGTCTGCTGCGCCGCGAAAAGGTGTTTGCCTACCGCTACGCCGGCCAGCGCTACGATTGCGGAAGCAAACTGGGCTTTTTGCAGGCTACTGTCGACTTAGGTGTTACCCATGCAGAGGTCGGGGCTGATTTTATGGATTGGCTCAATGAGCGTGTCTAATATGTCCTTGCCGCGTTTGCGGGACAATATTCTCGCATTAAGTGTAGTACAAGCGGGTAACTATTTGGTGCCACTGCTGGCGTTGCCTTTTTTGGCGCGCGTATTGGGCATCCATGCTTATGGTGAAGTAGTATTCGTACAGACTGTGATGATGTTTGGCGTGTTGCTGGTCGACTTTGGCTTTAGCTGGAGTGCTACTCGTGACATCTCAGCCTCGCGGGACGATAGGGCGAAGGTATCTAATTTATTTGCAGGAATATGGGGGCTCCAGTGGCTCCTGCTGGCTGTCGTATTATTTCTTGTGCTTTTGTCTGTGTTGTGTCTGCCTTCATTACGACCAAATGCCTCTTTGTATTTAACAGGTCTGGGCATAGTTCTCGGTCAGGTTCTGTTTCCTGTATGGTTGTTTCAGGGGCTTGAGGCGCTGAAGGTGGCTGCCATGATCCAGGTTGTGGGAAAGGTGTTGGCTTTACCTTGCTTGCTAATCTGGGTTGATGGACCACAGGACCAAATTGCAGCAATTGCGTTTTTCAGTGCATCTTCGGTGCTGTCGGGTCTAGGGGCTGTATGGTGGATTCATCGCTCAAAATGGGTCGATTGGTTTTGGCCGTCTAGAGCGGATATCGTGCAGGCTTTTCGACAAGGAGCTTGGATATTTGGTTCCCGTGTCTCAATCAGCATGTACACCAATGCTGTTCCTTTGGCAGTAGGCATCTGGGCAGGCCCTTCTCAGCTGGCCGCATTCAACCTAGC
>CAZOLA010000033.1:0-7753 GCA_964580845.1 uncultured Sphingobacterium sp. | reverse complement strand
CGACTGCGACCCCGGGGGCGAGCGACCGGGGGCTGGTGGTGCGGGAGGCGGGCGGAACCAATTTCGCTGCTTATAACGGCACCACCGCAACGGGCAATCTCCAGGCATTCGCAGCCTACGCCGTATCGGATGGCTCCGGCGTCTCCGGCGACGCGACCTTCGCCAACTCTAACGGCGGCACGGCTTACGGCCTCAACGCCGCCAATGCCGCCGGCGTCTTCTCGACGGTCCCGACCTACCGGATCACAGCCGACACGGCCGCCCTGAGCAATCCGGGCCTCAACTTCCGCGGCATCAACGCGCTGAAGATCGAGGGCGTCGGCACCGATGTCGCCTTCGCCACCGCCGGCGGCACCCAGCTCGCCGTCGGCTCGGGCAATATCCTTTCCGTCGCTTCCGGACAGACGGTCGGCAACGCCACTCTGGCTGCCGCCGGCGCCGCTCCGGTCGTCTTCTTCGGTACGATCACGGGCACGGGCGCCGTCGCCACCGCCCCTGCCTTCACTACGGTCGAAGGCGCCTTCCTGGTCGACGCCGGCGCCGACCTCACCGTCAACGCGGCCTTCTCCAATTCCAGCAACGTCACCAAGGGTCTCGGCGGCGACCTGACTTTCACGACGAAGCAGTTCTTCAACGCCGGAGCCAATTATTTCACGATCAACGGCGGCACGGTCACGCTCGCCGGCGGCGAGAATACGCTTTGGCAGGGAGTCCAAGGAGGCACGGCCGGGCAGTATCTGGCGGTCGGACCCGGGGCTACCCTCGACCTCAATGGCAACAGCCAGATGGTCGGCTTCATTCGTTCCCCCAACGCGACGGCTTTCGCCGGCAGCGGCGGTACGATCGTCAATGACGCCGCCTCGACGAGCACGACCCTGATCAGCGTCGGCTCCGAGAACGCTTGGGGTGGTAATATCTCGGCCGGGGCCGGAACCCTCTTCTTCAACAAGTCCGGCAGCGGCACGATGTCGCTTTATAGCGACAACACTTACACGGGCGGCACCTTGATCAACGGCGGCGGCCTGACTTTGGTCGACGAAGGACGTCTTTCCGGGACGAGCGCGATCGGCCTGGACTACGCGCAGCTGACGCTCACCAACAGCGGGACGGCCGGACATGGCGACCGCATCCCTGACGCCGCTCCCATCGCCATGCGCGGGGCCACGCTGGCCTTGGCGGGCCGCGATTCCACCAACATCACTGAAACCGTCGGTGCGATCGCCCTGGAGCGCGGCCTGAACACCATCACTTTGCAGCTGGCGGCCAACGGCGTCGTCCGCTCGGTGGTGATGTCTGCCGGCAACCTGACCCGCAGCAACGACGCTACCCTCCTCTATTGGAACAACCCCGGGACGAACGGACAGATGGGCAGCAACGCGCGGCTCGTCATCGCGAACGGGCAGTCGCTCCTGGTCAATAACATCATCCCCTGGGCCAACGATGGCGTCGAATTCGCCAGCTACGTAGAGCCTGTCGCCGGGAATCTGGCCGGCGGTCTGGCCAACCTGAATCAGGCGGGCTATGCCGGATACGACGCGAGCATCATTCCCGCGGGCTCGGGCTCGCCGACGCAGAACCTCCGCGTCGCGAGCGCGTCCTTCGTCGTGCCCGACGTGAATGCCGGCTCGGCGGGCTCCTACCTGGCCAACTCCCTCGTGTTCGTCGCCAGCGCGAACAATCAGAGCCTGACTTTCGCTGATTCGGCCAACGACACGCTCAACCTCACTTCCGGCGGTTTCTCCATCGGCGGCAACTTCACCGGGAAAACCATCGGTGCCGGACGGATCACGAGCGGCGGCGATCAGGCCTCCGGAGTCGCTCCGCTCTATCTGTTCGTCAACCAAGGCAGCGTCGCTTTCGGTGCCAGCATCGTCGACAACGCGGCGGGGGCTTCCACCCGTCTCGTCTACTCGGGCCTGAACAACGCGCCCACGGTGTTTACGTCAGCCAACACCTACACCGGTGGCACCGTGGTCAACGGCGGCCTCACTTACACCGGGATCCTCGGGCTCAACGTCGCGGGGGCCGACGCCGGGTCCACGGCCGCGATTCCCCTCGGGGACCTCATCATCAACCGCGCCACCGTCCGTCTCGACGCCGCCAGCCAGATCCACGCCGGCGTCATCCCCGAGATCCGCGGGGGAGCCGTCCTGAACCTGAACAACTTCAACCAGACCTTGGCTGGCCTGAGTTTCGTCAATGACGGCAGCGCCACCCAGGCCAACCTCAGCACCGGCACCGGCATCTTGACGCTGACCGGAGGCGTCACCGCCACTTCGAGCAACGCCGGGCAGGTTTCCCTGCTTTCCGGCACGGGTGTCTCGGTCGCCGACGCGGGCGGCGTCATCGCCCTCGACCTCGGCGGCGCCTCCCGGACCTTCGACATCAGCCCGGTCACGGTCAACGGCAACACCACCGTCGCTAACGCCACGCCGACCCTCGCCGTCTCCGCGCCGATCGGCAGCTCCACGGACTCCGCCACCGTCGGCATCATCAAGACCGGTAACGGCCTCCTCCAGCTTTCCGGTGCCAGCCTTTTCGGCGGCGGTGTCAGCGTGAACGCCGGCGGACTGGCCGTCGGCGGCAGCACCAACGTCGCCACCCGGGACGGCGCCACCGGCGTGGTCGGCGCTTTCGCCAACGGACCGGTCGGCACGGGCGCGCTGACGATCGGCGCCAACGGCACGTACCTCACCTCGACCGGCGCCAATACGCTCAGCAACGCGTTAGTCCTCGCCGGCACGCAGCTGACCCTGCGTGGCACGAACGGACTCACCCTGCACGGTAACAACACCGTCACGACCCTGCTGGGCAATACCACCGTCAACGTCGAGGCCCCGCAGGCGACGCTGACCCTGAACATGGTGCTGGATGACGCCGCCAACGGCTACTCCCTGACCAAGACGGGCCTCGGCACGCTGATCCTGGGCAACAACAACACCTTCACCGGCGGCGTCACCGTCAGCGCCGGCACGCTCGCCCTGGCCGGCCTCAACGGCGGCTCCACCGCCCCGGTCTTCGCCGGCTCGACCGTCACGATCGGAGACGGCGGCATGCTCTCATTGCTCAATAATGGAACAGGTAACCTCGGCCTGGTGAGCTACGCCACCGGCATCACGATCGCCGGCGCCGACGCCGCCGCCAACCTGCACGTCGGCAACAATGGCGCGAACGCTTCGAATACGATCGAGGTTCCGAGCCTGACCCTCGCCGGCGGGCAGATCCTCAACGTCAGCGGCCAGAACGGCTATGCGCTCCGCCTCCTCGACGTCACGGGCGATACCGTCGGCGGCAGCGCCCCGCAGATCAACGTCGCCTCGGGCACCACGGTCTTCGTCTTCAACTACTCAGGCGACAAGCCGGTCAACGTCGGCCAAGGTGCGCTCGTCTTCCCGGACCTCATCACGATCGGCGAGAGCACCACGCTCACGCCGGCTTCGATCGCCCTCAGCGGCAACTACCCGCTCAGCGTCCAGAACAAGGTCCTGACCGGCGCTGACATGACCGGCTTCGGTTATGCCTCGGGCGGTCTTTCCGCCGCGTTCGCGTCCATGGCGACCAATCCCACGACGCAGGTCAGCGCGCAGGGCGCCGGGGTCGGTTATACCGCCACCGCTTCGATGGTCGGCCGCCTCGGCGACGGCATCTTCGCCAATCGTCCGGCCTCCACCGCCGGCCAGTTCGCCGGCGGCTTCTCCACTTTCTCCGGCTTCCTCGAGGTGACGACGGCCGGCACGTACACCTTCCGCTCCGCCGTCGATGATGGTTTCGCCTTATATATCGGTGGCAACGCTGTCTATACCGACCCTTCCCCCGGGCACGGCTTCGCCGACATCGCTCCGGTCTCCGTCGCGCTGACCCCTGGCCTGCATTCCATCGTCTACAAAGTCTACAATGGCAGCGGCGGCGGCGGTTATCGTCTCCTCTATTCCGGTCCGGACACGGGTAATGTCCTGAGCCTGCCGGCGTCCTCGCGCCTTTTCTCCACGACCGCCCTGCCGAGCACCGCCAATGGCTTCAACGGAGCGGCGATCATCGACAACGACTATTCCCTGGCGAATGCGACGACCGCCACGATCGACACCTTCGCCACGCAGTTCGGCGCGGTGGTGGCTCCGGGCAAGACGCTGACCATCGGGGCCAACTCCGTCCTTAATCTGCTCAACGGTTCCACCGGCAGCTTCGGTACCGGCTGGTTCGGCGCGGCGGGCACCACGACCATCGGCGCCGGCGCGATCCTCGCCACGGCCAATACCGCCAGCTCCGGCGCCGGCACCCTGATGCTGCTCGGGCCGATCGTCCAGAGCGGCGCCGGCCTCGGCAACGGCACTGCCGCCACCAACGCCCTGGTGAAGGCAGGGCAGGGTACGCTCTTCCTCGGCGCCGACAACGCCGCCGCCGGCACCTTCACCGGCGATCTCGTCGTCCAGGGCGGCACGCTCATGCTCGGCCATGCCGGCGCCCTGCCCAACGGTGTCGTGACGATCGGCGGGACGGCCCTGGCGGCTCAGGCCGCGGCGACGACCTCGATCGGTTCGAACGTCGTCACCGGCATCACTTCGACCGCGTCCATGCAGAAGGGCATGAACGTCGTCGGCACCGGCATCCCGACCGGAGCTTACATCGTCAGCATCGACAGCGCCACTCAGGTCACGCTCTCTCAGTCCGCCCTGGCCTCCGCGACGATCAACAACCTGACGGCCTCGAGCAACGGCCGTCTCGACGTCAACGGCTTCAGCCTCAGCAAGGCCTTGACGCTCAACGGCGCCGGCGCCGGCCAGCATGCCGCCAACTTCACCGGCGCCCTCTGGAACAGCAGCCCTTCGGCGGCCACCCTTTCGGGAGCCTTGACGCTCGGCAGCGCCGCCTCGGTCGGCGGCTCGGGCGACCTGATCCTGTCCGGCAACGTCACCGGCTCCTTCGCCCTGACCAAGACCGGAGCGAACACCCTGACGCTCTCCGGCGCCGGCAACGGCTTCACCACCCTCGCCGTCAACCTCGGTGTCCTGCGCCTTGGGCACGCCGCCGCCCTGAGCGATACGGCCAATGGCACCACGATCTCCTCGGGCGCCGTCCTGGACCTGAACGGATTCAGCTTGGGAGCTGAACCTCTTTCCCTCAACGGCGCCGGCTTCGGGGGCAACGGCACGATCACCGGCATGGGCACGGTCTCCGCCCTGGGGGCCCTCATCAACTCCTCCGCCACGGCTTCCACCCATACGGGCGCGATCACCCTCGCCGGCGGCACGAGCATCGGCGGCAGCCGGGTCAACGGGCTCTCGGGCGTCACCTCCGGCGACATCATCCTGAACGGGGTCATCAGCGGCGACCAGACCCTGACCAAGGTGGGGAACAACACGTTGACTTTGGCCGCGGCCAATACGTTCGACGCCACGACCATCAATCTCGGACGGATCATCGTCCGCGGAGCCGGCACGCTCGGCGACGCGGGTACGGTAACGCTGAACGGCGGGCCCGCCGCCGACTCCCTGCTGCCTGGCACCAGGCTTACCCTCGATAACTCTACGACCGCCAGCAGCGTGCGCCTCGGCGCCCGCCGGGTGGACCTCTTCGGCGGGCATCTCGAGCTCATCGGCAACGCGAACACCCCGGTCAACGAGGCCTTGGTCGCCAACGACGGCTTCATTGCCGTCACCGCCGGCCACAACGTCATCTCGTTGGATAACATCGGTGCCAACCTCCGCATCACCACCGCCGGGACTTCCCCCCTCATCTCCTCCAATCAGGCGACCTTGTTCATCCGCGGCGACGCACTGGGACAGGCCTCGGGAGCCACGAACACGAACCTGTTCCTGGGAACCACTACGCCGCCCACCAACTGGATGACGTTCGTCGGCCAGACGTCCACGAGCGGCAACACGATGCGCGTCATGCCTTGGGCCGTGGCGGACGTTCTGGTCGAAAGCGTGGGAACGGCCAGTACCGCCCAGTTCCTGACCCTCGACGCCACCCATGGCGTCAGGCCGCTCGCCTTGAGTGAGACCAGTGCTCCGGCCGCGAACGCGGCGGTCACCGCGAACACCAATACGCGCGTCGTCAATGCGGGCGTGAACTCCGGCGCCGCCGCCACCGGCTTCTCCACGAACGTCATCAATTCGCTCACCTTCGAGGCGGGCGGCGGGCTGGTCATCAACAACTTCCGCGACCTGCGCCTGGACAGCGGTGGCATCCTGGCCAAATCCAGCAACACGATCACCGTCGCCGGCACGGGCCTCGGGGTCGGCGCCATCAACGCCCGCGATGCCACCACCAACGCCCGGACCTTCTACGTCCATGTGATGGGCGCGGCCAACACCCTGACTTCCAACGCCACCTTCGGCGGGGTGTTCGCGCCGACCACGGGCGGCCTGGCCAAGACCGGTGACGGCAAACTGCTGCTGAATTCCGCCTCGGGCAGCAACTACACCGGACTTACGACCATCAGCCTCGGCACGCTGGAGCTCGCCGCCGCCGCGCCGGACAATGCGCTCTTCTACCGTTTCGCGACGTCGGCGATGAACGCCACGACGACCGTTGACAATGACGACGCCCTCGTGATCTCGGCCGGAGGCACGCTGGAGCTGAACGGAAACTCCCAGGTCTTCGGTGACCTGCTGGCACGCACTTCCACCGTCGGCAGCGGCGGCGTCATCAACAACGCCGGAACGCTCGCCACGTTCACCACCACGGTCAATACCGCCCGCGATTGGACCGGCCAGATCAACGGCAGCCTGAACTTCGTGAAGAGCGGCGGAACCCAGCTCAACGTCCGTAACGACAATCAGTTCACGGGCGACATGACCGTCATGGGCAGCATCGTCGCGCTCGTCGATCAGGGCCGCTTCTCCGGGATGGCGGCGGGTGACACCGTCAGCGTTCGCAACAGCACCCTGCGTTGGGATGACTCCGGCATCCAGGGCATGTCGGACCGTCTCAGCTCCGCCGTGGCCATCCGGCTCGACGGAGGCGCCTTCGAGTTCATCAGCCGCAGCGGCGCCGACGGCGTCGTCACCCTCGGCGACCTGTCCTTGGCCGGTGGTTCTTCCGTGCTCCGCGCCAACCCCGGCAACAGCGGGCTGGGTACGGCGACCCTCCGTCTCGACGGAACCTTCACCCGCACCGCCAACTCCACCCTCACGTTCGTGGCCGGCGCCGGCGCGGTCGGCGCGAACCCGTTCTTCTACCCGACCGCCGCCGGCCTGACCACGCGCACCAACGGCATCATCGGCCCCTGGGCGGTCGTCAACACGGCCGGAACGAGCCTCGATTTCGCCACGTATGAGGCGAACGGCGGGATCCGGGCCTTGAACCAGATCGAGCAGACGCCGACGTTCGCGGCCGCTTCCGCGAGCAGCAACGTCCGCTTCACCGGCACCCAGACGGTGCCCTCCGGCGGCGTCACCGTCAATACGCTGACCCTGAACGGAGCCGCCGCCACGGTGGCTTTCGCCTCCGCGACCGACACGCTCACGCTGGCCGCCGGCGGTCTCCTGTCCGGCAGCGATAACAACGCCCGCACGATCGGCTCCGCCTCGGTCCGCGGACGCATCACCTCCGGCGCTCCGGAGTTCTTCATCCACAACGGAGGCAACACCCTGACGATCCACTCGGAGATCACGGGCTCCACCAATCCGGTCTTCACTTCCGCCGGGCTGGGCGGCGGCTCCGTCATCCGCCTCACCAACGCCAACACCTATGTCGGCTCGGCCTTCTCCAACGGCGTCCTGCTCCTGCTCGACAACCAGACGGGCGC
>CAZOLA010000032.1:0-7789 GCA_964580845.1 uncultured Sphingobacterium sp. | reverse complement strand
CTAGGTTCGCCACACGCAAGGCATTGGTCTCAATGAAGACCCGGCGCGGCTCGACCTCTTCGCCCATCAAGGTGTTAAAAATGCCGTCGGCAGCAATCGCATCCTCGATTTTTACCTGTAACAAGGTGCGCGTCTCGGTGTTCATGGTGGTTTCCCAGAGCTGCTCGGGGTTCATTTCTCCGAGACCTTTGTAGCGTTGTTTTGAGACGCCTTTCTCTGCCTCTTGTAAGAGCCAGGAGATCGCCTGAGAGAAATTTGCCGCAATGACGGACTTTTGATGCTCACCAGACCCTCTCTTTACTGTGGTACCACGAGGGATGGCCGCCGCCAGCGTCTCACTCGCCTGATGCAACTGTTGATAGTCTTCGCTCTGAATAAAACCCTGGTCAATGATCGTACGACGCATATTGCCGTGTACATTTTTCTCAATACGTAGACGCCAGAGTTCAGATTGGTTATCAAGGTCTGCCAATACCCGTACCGCATGGGTATCGCCAATCGCCTTGTTCTGATCGTAAAAATCCATCAATCTTTGGGCGCTGCCCATGGCTGCATCGGCATCACGCAAGTCAATAATGAGGCCATCGAGGAGCGCTTCGGTGATCCAGGGATCGATCAGACGTGAGACCCGTTGAATGACAGTGCGCGCCTGAAAAAATGTGTTGGCAAGCTCCGTGAGGTCAGTGATCTCCATACCATCGGGCCGCACCAGCCGCGCATCTTTGGTGGCAAGCGTCAGAAGATAAGACTGCAGTTCATGATCGTCTTTGATGTAACGCTCATCCTTCTGATGCTTCACCTTATAAAGCGGGGGCTGGGCAATGTAAATATGTCCTCGTTCGACCAGTTCTTTCATCTGCCGATAGAAAAATGTCAGTAGTAGCGTACGAATGTGTGAGCCGTCGACATCGGCATCGGTCATGATGATGATGCGGTGGTAACGCAGTTTATCGGGGTTGTATTCGTCGCGCCCGATGCCTGTGCCAAGGGTCTGGATGAGTGTGACGATCTCCTGAGAGGCCACGAGTTTGTCGAATCGGGCCTTTTCTACATTTAAGATTTTGCCCTTCAAGGGCAAAATTGCCTGAAATTTTCGATCGCGGCCTTGTTTGGCAGAACCCCCAGCAGAATCCCCCTCCACCAGATAAAGCTCTGCTTTTGCGGGGTCCCGTTCTTGGCAATCCGCGAGTTTTCCAGACAGCCCAAAGGAATCTAAGACCCCTTTACGGCGTGTCATTTCTCGCGCCTTACGGGCTGCTTCTCGGGCGCGCGCAGCATCGACAATCTTGTTGCAAATGGCTTTTGCTTCGTTGGGATTCTCTAAGAGGAAGGCTTCTAAGGCTGTTGCGACAATATCCTCCACAGGCTGTCGCACCTCACTAGAGACCAATTTGTCCTTGGTCTGTGAAGAAAACTTTGGCTCAGGCACTTTAATCGACAAGACGCAGGCCAGACCTTCCCGCATATCGTCGCCGGTGGTCTCTACCTTTGCCTTTTTTGCAAGGTCCTGGTCTGCGATGTATTTATTAATAACGCGGGTCATCGCAGCCCGTAGCCCGGTCAGGTGGGTACCACCATCTTTTTGTGGAATATTGTTGGTGAAACAGAGCACCTGCTCGATATAGGAATCACTCCATTGCATTGCGACTTCAACCGTCACGCGGTCTTTTTCTGCAGTCGCGGCAAAGATCTTCTGATGCAGTACGGTTTTGGAACGGTTGATATAGCCCACAAACCCTGCCACCCCACCCAGAAAAGCAAAGTCCTCTTCTGTTGCGGTCCGCTGATCTATCAAACGTATCGCAATGCCATTGTTTAAAAAACTTAATTCCCGTAATCGTTTTGCCAGGATCTCGTACGAATACTCCACATGACCAAAAGTATCCTTGCTTGCGAGAAAATGTACTTCGGTGCCATGTCGGTCGGTTTGGCCTGTCACCTTCAAAGGCTCCACCCGCTCACCATGGCGAAACTCCATGTGGTGCACGCGGCCCTGGCGCTTAATCGTCAGCCGCAGCCATTCAGACAACGCATTTACCACGGACACTCCTACGCCGTGCAGCCCGCCCGACACCTTGTAACTATTCTGGTCAAACTTTCCGCCTGCATGAAGCTCTGTCATGACAATTTCTGCAGCAGAACGTTGAAACTCATCTTCTTGGTGAATGTCTGTTGGTATCCCTCGACCGTTGTCACTCACAGAGATAGAGTTGTCTGTATGAATGGTGACAATGATCTCGTCGCAGTGACCCGCTAAGGCCTCGTCCACTGCGTTATCGACCACCTCAAACACCATGTGATGGAGACCTGACCCATCGCTGGTATCACCGATATACATTCCTGGCCGTTTACGAACCGCTTCCAGGCCTTTGAGCATTCGAATAGCGGAGGCACCATATTCTTTTTCGGATTCGGTCATTACTGCGATCTTTCTACAAAAATGGATAGGTTTGAATCACTAATCTTGCGAGGGCGAATGAGATGTAGGCTGTTTTAAATACGCATAGGCATGACGACGTAACGGAAATCTGGATCCGTAGCGGTTGTCAGTAACGCACTAGAATTTTGGTCTAATAAAGAAAGACAGATAACATCAGCGTGAAGCGTTGTGAGCACGTCAATAAGATATTGCACATTAAATCCAATATCTAATAATTCCCCCTGATATTCTATTGCTATGTCTTCCTGAGCCTCCTCTTGTTCGGCATTGGTCGACGATATCCTAAGCTGATCGGGGGACAAGATTAACCGGACACCCTTGAACTTATCTGATGTCAAAATCGCAACTCGGGCGAGTGCTCCTAACAAGAGTTCTCTATTAAAATCGATCTTTTTATTATGGTTTTGTGGAATGACCCGCTGATAATCTGGGAAACGCCCTTCTATAAGTTTCGAAAGAATTTCAAGATCATCTAGAATAAATCGGGCTTGGTTCGATGCTATTTCTATAGTGACCTCGTGGTCGTCGTCGCGTAGCGTTTTTTGTAATTCAGAAATTGCTTTACGAGGAATAATGACCTCTATTTTTTCAGCCTGGTCTGCAAGGGTTATTTTTTCCGCATGAGCAATCGTAATTTGCGCAAAGGCCAAACGATGACCATCTGTGGCTACTGCTTTTAAGTGGTTCTTGTCGACCACGATCAACATGCCATTAAGGTAGTAACGAATGTCTTGTTGTGCCATAGAAAATGACACAAGATGGAGCAACCGCTTGACATCCTTCTGGGCAAGCTGAACGCGTGCGGGGAACTGGTCCGACCGAACAACCGTAGGAAATTCGGTAGACGGTAGTGTCTGCAGCGAAAATTTCGAACGATTTTGCGTAATTGAAAGTTTCTGCGCAGCTAATGAAAGCGTCACCTCATCGTTTGAGGGCAACGCTTTAAGAATATCCACCAGTTTGCGAGCAGACACTGTCGTGCTCTCGTTCTCCGCACCTGCACCAATACTTGCCGATGCGGTGATCTGCATCTCAATGTCGGTAGAGATAAAAGAGACTCTAGTACCTTGCTTTGTGATCAGTATGTTTGAAAGGATTGGTAGCGTGTGTCGCTTCTCTACAATGCCAGCCACCTGTTGTAGTGGTTTCAAGATGGCATCGCGGGTTGCTTTAATAAGAATCATAGAAGTACCTTAATAGTAATAGTAAGGAACCGAAGGGCAGGGGTTAAAAGCGTTAAGCTTATGATTGAAAGGAATAATTTTTGGCACTAACGGTGCGGGCTTGTTGTGTGTTGTCCTGCCAACCTGTGGATAACTTATCGTCAAAGGGGTTTGGTGAGAGTTGTGCACAGGTCGTCCTATTGGTTGTCACATTCTTATTCAGGTACGTATCTGCTGTTCTAAAATATGAATTTCTCGATTGATGTCGGTATTTTGTTGGCGGAGTTGCTGAATTTTTCGGATCGCGTGCAATACCGTAGTGTGATCCCGGCCGCCAAACAAATCACCAATTTCTGGCAGGCTTTTTTGGGTGAGTTCTTTTGCCAGGTACATTGCAATTTGTCTCGGCAGTGCAATAGAGGCTGGGCGTCTTTTGCTATACATTTCTGCGACTTTAATTTTGTAAAAGTCCGATACTACTTTTTGGATATTTTCAACAGAGACAGAGGTTTTTTGTATAGACAAAAGATCGCGTAAGGCCTCTTTGACGTGATCAAGTGAGGGTGGTGCCTGATGGAAATGGCAATAGGCAACGATTTTGCGTAAAGCACCTTCTAACTCGCGTACGTTGGATCGGAGTTGTCGGGCGATAAAAAACGCCACATCCTCTTCTAGTGGTAAGGCTTCGGTTTCGGCTTTGCGCAGCAAAATGGCAACCCGCATTTCGAGTTCTGGTGGCTCGATGGCAACGGTGAGTCCTGAGCCAAAACGACTGACCAGACGCATGTCGATCCCACCGAGTTCACTCGGGTAGGTATCGCTTGTAATAATGAGTTGTTTTTTGGCTGCGATGAGGGCCTCAAACGCATAGAAGAACTCTTCTTGGGTACGGCTTTTCCCTGAAAAAAACTGGATGTCGTCAATTAATAGCAGGTCGAGAGAATGGTAGTAGCGCTTGAAGTCATCGAATGATTTGCGTTGATAGGCTTTGACGACATCGCTGACGTAAGTTTCTGCATGGATGTAACGGATCTTGGCGTGCGGCAGTCTCTGTCGCAGACTGTTACCGATGGCATGGATCAGATGACTCTTGCCCAGGCCGACACCTCCATAAAGAAATAGCGGGTTGTAGCCAGAGCCCGGGTTATCCGCCACCTGTAATGCGGCGGCCCGTGCGAGTTGGTTGGCTTTTCCGGGGACAAAACTATCGAATGTCCATCCATCGTTGAGCCGCGCGAGGTTTTGGTCTTGAGCGTCGAGCGATGTCCCGGATGTGGGCTGCAGGAGTTTTGTGCCGCCCTGGGCCGATGGGTCTATGGTTGTGTGCGTGGAGATCCCCGCGTCGTGGTGTGCGAGTGATCCAACGGTGGTTGAATCGTCGGTCTGAACTGAAATCTCAATGTGCACGGACGCAGAGACTTGGTGGCTCAGCCAGGCCGACAAAGGCACGATAAGGTTTTCTCGGGCCCAATTTTGTTTAAAACGGTTAGGTGCCGTAAGCCGCAAAATCGGCGGTGTTTCGTGAGAGTTAAAGCTATTACACTGCAGTGGCTCAATCCAGGTGATGTACTGTTGGGGCGTGAAAAGCGTCTGTAGGTGGTTGAGGCATTGGCCCCAATCCACGGCAAGTGGGTCTGGCACGGACTGAAATTGTGGTTCTGGCAGAGACATCAAACCATTCTACTGGAGCCATCGGAGTTATCCACATGTTAGCGCTTACGATCATTTCGACGCGTGTAAAAACCTTAAGAAGAGATAGAACTCAGGATACAATCGAAGGCTTTTTACAAGGAGTGGTCTAGATGAAACGCACCTATCAACCATCGGTGGTACGCAGAAAAAGAACCCATGGGTTTCTCGTTCGTATGAAAACGCGCGGGGGTCGTGCCGTGATCCGTGCACGACGAGCAAAAGGGCGCCATCGACTCGCCGTGTAATCAGCGTCGGGTGCCGGTCTTTGAGCGCGGGCGTTTAGCGGTGCCTCTGGTTGCGCTCAACGACGGTACGCTTTTTCAGCGTCTCAGCGCAACCCGCCACCGCCACCAGTCCTCGGCCTTTGTACTGTCTTTTCACCATCTAGATGATGTTGCAGAGGTGAGATACGGTTCGTCAGATCAAGAGCATCCGATTTTTCTTGGGTTTGTTTTGCCCAAAAAGCTAGTAAAAAGAGCGGTTGATCGTAATCAGATCAAACGTTGGGCACGCGCGTTTTTGCGTACACAGAATCTTCGACAACCCTGTGCCGTGGTCATCAAAGCAAGAAAAAAAATGGTTTTCGCCGCCGAGACCCAACATAAGGTTCGAGAAGAGTTGTGGGGGCTTGTGGATGAATGGATGCGCCAGATCTGTGATGTGAAGAAGACGGGAATTGCCTAGATTTATGCGTGCGTCCGCACCACAGGCGTTGGTCTGGCTGTTACGTACGTTGATTTGGCTTTACCAAGTGAGTCTGCGGGTGGTGATTGGCCCGCGCTGTAGATACTTTCCGAGTTGTTCTGAGTACGCCTCTGAAGCGCTCAAACAACACGGACTATTTCGTGGAAGTCGACTTGCCGTAGGACGACTCTGCCGTTGTCGTCCGGGGGGTGGCTCTGGCCTAGATCCCGTTCCTGCGCCTGTTGATCAGAGAGTCTTTTAAAGAATGTGGCTATGGATACGCGTCGAACAATTCTCTTGATGGTTTTTATGGTGTCGTTGTTTTTGTTGTGGGATGCCTGGATGCGACAGGGTGCAACGCCTCAGGTAACCACGACGGGATCCTCTACTGCAACCACAGGAACCACTGGGACGACCGGAGCCATCGGGGTTGCACCGAGCACTGCGCCATCGACCTCCGGGGTATCGGCGTTGCCCGTTCCAACGATGTCTGCTCCGGCCGCAGCCAGCGCGGTGACGACGGCGCCCACGGCCGCGGTAAGTGCCCAGAAGGTGGTGCTTCAGAATAAGAATCTTCTGTTGGAAGTTGACCCCCAAGGGGGGCGGATTGTAAAGGCCGTTTTGCTTACCCAAGAGTCTGTGAACTATCCCGATGGATTGGTGCAACTCTTTAGTGATGATCCTTCTAAACGGTATGAAGCACAGACGGGGCTGGTGAGTGCGGTACAGGGCGCTACCTTGCCACCGAACCACACCATGGCTTTCTCCGTGGTGCCCTTAAAAGAAGGACAGGATCCCGACCGCATGGTGGTACTCACGGCGGAGTCTGCGGGTCTCAAACTGACAAAGACGATTGCGATCGAGCCTGAGGGACATCAGGTGCGGGTGGCCCACAATGTGTTGAATACCGGGGCCGATACGGCAAGCCCTTCTTTGTATCTTCAACTTATGCGCAACAGTGAGCCTCCGCCCGGAGAAAGCGCCTTTTACATGACGTTTACTGGGCCGGCGATTTATACCGAACAGGGTAAGTTTCAGAAGATTGATTTTTCGGACATCGAAAAAGGGAAGCAGAATTTTGTAAAGCAGGCAGCCGATGGCTGGGTGGGCATGGTGCAACACTATTTCGTCTCTGCCTGGCTCGTGGGTAACCAGTCGGCCCGTGAATTTTTCACCCGCCGGGTGGATAACAACCTCTATACCGCGGGCATGATTCAGCCTCTGCCAGCTATTGCGCCCGGTGCACAGCAGTCCCATGAGGCCATTCTCTATGTTGGTCCACAAGAACAGCGCGTGCTTGAGGCGCTCGCACCGGGTCTTGACTTGGTGGTGGATTACGGCTGGCTTACGGTTTTGGCCAAACCGATTTATTGGTTATTGGAGCAGCTCTATGCCTTGGTGAGTAACTGGGGCTGGGCGATTGTCTTGCTCACTATCCTGATTAAGTTGTTGTTTTACCCCCTGTCTGCTGCGAGTTATCGGTCGATGGCCAAGATGAAGGCGGTGTCACCACGCCTTATGCAGATTCGCGAGCGCTATGCCAATGACAAGGCCAAGATGAATCAGGCGATGATGGAGCTCTATCGCAATGAGAAGATTAATCCCTTGGGGGGCTGTCTCCCGGTGCTGATTCAGATCCCAGTTTTTATCGCGTTGTATTGGGTGCTTTTGGCGAGCGTGGAGATGCGAAACGCCCCCTGGGTTCTCTGGATTGACGATCTGTCGAGTCCGGACCCTTTTTATATTTTGCCCGTCGTGATGGCAGTCACCATGTTTATTCAGATGAAGCTCAACCCACCACCGCCTGATC
>CAZOLA010000031.1:0-10440 GCA_964580845.1 uncultured Sphingobacterium sp. | reverse complement strand
AATTTCGCAGAAACATGTAACTCGTATGAATCTGTGTGGCCCTGTAAAGACTTTTAATATTTATTTTGGCCGCCAATGATCTATAAAATGTCCGAAAATAATTGACATCTTCATCGACAAGACTGGAACCGACCAATGGTTGCCATCCATGGTATGAGTTGATGTCGATCAATTCAGACAATACCTCTGCCTGCTCAGCTGCTTCCCCCCCGCGAATGATAATCAATTTTTCAGAAATTACATACGGCTCGAATGATTTCAAATCAAATAAATGATCACCCCTCCTGAGTACAAGAATGATCAACGAGCTCTCATGCAAATCATCTAAATACTTCAATATACCAGAATGATGACATATCCATATTTTATTCGGAAATGACCAATCCTCATTCAACTCGAATTTAATGGATGAATCACCTGCATGGAAAATATTATCAAACATGAAATCACGTATGTTTTCATGATTAATGGCTGAAACATTTGTTTTGGACATAACTTTAGGAGATATAAATTTCGACTGGCAGATAAACTCGGCCTCTTGTCAAGACGATGACACCAAGCAAGGTATATGCCACCTACATCCATTTTCTGCGCCATCAGCAGTCACCTGGAACCCACCGAAGCAGATACAGCAGCCAAGCGATTTGGCACATCTATTGCTTTGCTAGCTGAAGAACTGCCGTTTTTCAGACACTCGGCAGACCCATCAGACTCTGACCTAGCGAGGGATGATCTCATGCTGAGCAACTCAACCATTTTGATCACCGGTGGCACCGGCTCATTCGGCAACACCTTTTTGCCGATGACCTTGGCCCAATACAAACCCAAGAAAATCATCGTGTTTTCGCGAGATGAGATGAAGCAATGGGACATGGCGAAGAAGTTCGAAGGGGATGAGCGGGTCCGTTTTTTCATCGGCGATGTGCGTGACAAGGACAGATTGCACCGCGCTCTTGATGGCGTCGACTATGTTGTTCATGCTGCTGCAACCAAGATTGTTCCTACCGCTGAGTACAACCCTTTTGAATGTGTCAAAACCAATGTGATGGGGGCCATGAACCTCATTGATGTCTGCATTGATAAAGGTGTCAAGAGGGTGGTGGCACTGTCGACTGACAAAGCCAGCTGCCCCATCAACCTTTACGGCGCCACCAAACTGGCATCAGACAAGCTGTTTGTTGCGGGCAACTCCTACTCTGGCGGCAAGAGCACACGGTTCTCGGTGGTCAGATACGGCAACGTCATGGGGTCGCGTGGCTCAGTCATACCTTTTTTCATGTCCATCAAGGACAAAGGCGTTTTGCCTATCACTGACGAACGCATGACGCGTTTCATGATTTCCCTAGAAGAAGGTGTGAAGCTGGTTTGGCACGCCTTTGAAGACATGGAAGGCGGTGAAATTTACGTCAAGAAAATCCCGTCCATGAAAGTGACTGACTTGGCACGCGTCGTAGCACCTGAAGCCCGGCATGAGGTGGTTGGCATCCGCCCCGGCGAAAAACTGCATGAGCAAATGATCAGTGCCGAAGATGCGCATTACACCTACGAGTATCCCGAGCACTTCAAAATTTTGCCAACCATCAACGGCTGGGCCAATTGTGCAAAGCGCATCAAGACCGGCAAAAAAGTTCCCGATGGTTTTGTTTATGCCAGCGATAACAACCCAGAGTGGATGACACACGATCAATTGCAATCTTGGATCAACGCCAACAAAGAGAAAATCGGGAGCATTTGAGACATGATCCAGTATGGCCGTCAGGACATCACCCAAGCGGACATCGACGCGGTCGTTGCCGTCCTGAAGTCAGACAACCTGACTCAAGGCCCCATCATTGCCCAGTTTGAACAAAGCGTCTTACTGCACACTGGGGCAAACCACGCTGTCGCAGTCAGCAACGCCACCGCGGCTCTCCACATCGCCTGCATGGCGCTGGACTTGGGGCCAGGGGATTGGCTCTGGACCACGCCGAATACCTTTGTGGCATCGGCCAATTGCGCACTGTATTGCGGTGCTCTGGTGGATTTTGTGGATATCGATCCGAAGACCTACAACTTGTGCCCCATCAGACTCGAAGAAAAACTCCAAGAAGCGGCACAACGCGGCAAGCTGCCCAAAATCGTCGTGCCTGTGCACCTGACCGGGCAGCCCTGCGACATGGCCGCCATTCACAACCTGGGCCAGAAATACGGTTTCAAAATCATCGAAGATGCCTCCCACGCCATTGGCGGCCAATACAAAGGTGAGCCCATTGGCAATGGCCGATACAGCGACATCACCGTTTTCAGCTTCCACCCCGTCAAGATCATCACCACCGCCGAAGGCGGCATGGCCCTGACCAACAGTGCCGAACTTGCCACCCGCTTGGGCCTGCTGCGCAGCCACGGCATCACCCGTGACCCAGAACTCATGACCGAGCCCATGCACGGTCCCTGGCACTACCAGCAAGTGGCACTGGGGTACAACTACCGCATGACCGATGTGCAAGCGGCGCTGGGTGTCAGCCAAATGACGCGCTTGAATGACTATGTCAAACGCCGCCACGAAATTGCTCAACGCTACAACGAACTCTTGGCAGATCTTCCGCTGACCCTGCCGTGGCAGCACTCAGACAGCCACAGCGCTTACCACCTTTACGTCGTGCGTCTGCAGCTCGACAAAATCAGCATCACCCACCGCCAAGTTTTTGAAGCCCTGCGGGCCAAAGACATCATGGTCAACTTGCACTACATTCCGGTTCATACCCAGCCCTATTACAGGCAATTGGGATTTAAACAAGGCGATTTCCCAGTTGCTGAGCAGTACTATCGCGAAGCGGTCAGCATCCCCATGCATGTGAATTTGACCGATGCGAATTTGCAGTATGTAACCAGAAGCCTTTGCGAGGCCATTGGATCATGAGACTGGCGGTCATTCCAGCGCGCGGCGGAAGTAAACGAATCCCGCGGAAAAATATCAAGCTATTTGGCGGCTTGCCCATGATCGCGTGGTCGATTCGAGCTGCCATTCAAAGTCAATGTTTTGACCGTATCGTCGTCAGTACCGACGATGAAGAAATTGCCGCAGTTGCCAAACAGCACGGTGCCGAAGTGCCCTATGTGCGCCCCGCCAATCTGTCAGACGACCATACCGGCACCATTCCCGTCATTGCCCACGCCATCGGCTGGCAAAACCAGCATGGACAAGCGGCCACCGAAGTCTGCTGCATCTACGCCACTGCCCCATTTATTCAAGCCGCTGACCTGCAGCGTGGCCTGCAAGTGCTGCACAGCACGGGCGCTGAATATGCCTTTTCGGTGACCACCTATGCCTTTCCGATTCAGCGGGCCATACGCATCACCGCAGACCAACGGGTTGAGATGTTCCAACCCGAACATTTCAACACCCGTTCGCAAGACTTGCCAGAAGCTTGGCACGACGCAGGTCAGTTTTATTGGGGCCAAGCCCAGGCTTGGCTGGCTGCCAAGCCACTGTTCAACCAAGGCGCAGCACCAGTGCTGCTGCCGCGCCACCGCGTACAAGACATTGACACACCAGAAGACTGGGAACGTGCCGAATGGCTATTCAAGGCCATGCAACATGCCAACGCGGTGACCGATACAAAGGCAAACGCCTAATGCACATAGCATTCCGCACCGACGCCTCGCTGCAAATCGGCACCGGCCACGTCATGCGCTGCCTGACGCTGGCCGACGCCCTGCGAGAGCGCGGTGCGCAAAGCACTTTCATTTGCCGCCCGCATGCAGGCCACTTGCTAGGATTGATCCAACAACGCGGACACACGGCCAAAGCGCTGGCACCAGCTGACGATACATTCAACGCCCCCGCCGATCCATGCCATGCAAAATGGCTAGGAACCGACTGGGCCAGCGATGCGGAGCAAACCAAGCAAGCCCTGAGCGGCCAAGTGGTGGACTGGCTGGTGGTGGACCATTACGCGCTCGACTGCCGCTGGGAACAAACCCTGCGCCCGCATACCCGGCGCATCCTGACCATTGACGACCTGGCCGACCGCCCTCACGACTGCGACCTGTTGCTTGACCAGAATTTGGGCCGCCAAGCCAAAGACTACGGTGGACTGCTCAGCCGCCACACGCAAACCCTGATCGGCCCGGAATACGCATTGCTGCGGCCCGAATTTGCCCAGTGGCGCGAACACAAACTGCGACGTCGCGCCCACCCGCAGCTGAAAAACCTGCTCATTACCATGGGCGGCGTGGACCAGGCCAACGCCACGGGCCAAGTGCTGGACGCACTGACCCACTGCGAACTGCCCGCCGATCTGCACATCACCGTGGTCATGGGACCAACCGCCCCTTGGTTGGCGCAAGTGCAAGCCCTAGCGGCGGCTATGCCTCGGCCAACACAAGTGCTCGCGGGCGTGAGCAACATGGCGCAGCTGATGGCTGAAAGCGATTTGTGCATTGGAGCGGCAGGGTCAACCAACTGGGAACGCTGTTGCTTGGGCCTACCATGCTTGTTGCTAGTGCTGGCCGACAACCAACAAACCAGTGCAGATGCATTGGCCGAAGCAAATGCAGTGCGCGTGCTGGCGCTCTCATCGTTACCGGTATCCTTACCCGCGCACATGCTGAAACTGGCTTCAGGTCGCACACTTAAAGCGCTCGGCAATGCGGCCCAAGCCATCACCAGAGGTCAAGGTGCCCAACAGCTAGTTCGGCAGATGCTGCCGACTATCCACAGCCAAGGTGCTAAGAATCAATTTATGGCAGGAGAGTCAATTTGACGACTGAGCAGTCCGTACTGGTGCGTGTGGAAACACTGTGTCCGGCCGGAGCCCCACTCACGAGGCTGAACCAAATGAAAGGCACTGTCCCTTTTGACCCGGTGGTCAAAGCGATGGTGACTGCTTTTTCGCGTCGCCTTGCGAAAGACTCTGCTGCCCGGGCCTTCCCGGAAATCGTGGCGCTTGCGCATTGGCTGCGACCACGCGCCATCTTGGACCTGGAGAAAGCTTTTCGCGCCGGATTGCCCGCAGGCACAGTGGCGCTTGGCCGAGGCCTTGCGCTGCACTTTGCACCAGGCAATGTGGACACCATTTTTCTATACTCGGCCATGCTGTCGGTGTTAGCGGGCAATGCCACCGTGGTGCGCGTATCCAGCCGCGACTCGCCCCAAATCGATCTATTGATCCGGGTGCTAGGTGCTGTGCTGGTTGATCAGGCTTTTGCGGCCGTGGCCGCACGCATCCGCATCGTGCGCTATCCCCACGAAGCAGCCATTACCGCCGCCTTGTCAGCAGCTTGCGACCTGCGAGTGATCTGGGGGGGTGACGCCTCGGTGCGTGAGATCCGGGCGTTTCCCCTGCCTGAGCGCGCCCGCGACCTGCCATTCCCTGACCGCTGGTCACTGTCGGTCATAGACGCAGCCGCCCTCAACGCCCAGGACGCCGAGCTGCCCGCACTAGCCCGGGCATTTGCCAACGATGCCTACTGGTTTGGTCAAATGGCATGCTCATCGCCCCGGCTAGTGCTGTGGCACGGCGAGATGCAAGAGGCGCAAGAGGCGGCCCGTCGTTTCTGGCCTGAAGTGCAACGCCAAGCCCAAAGTTTTGCACCCGCGATGCAGACGGTGCAGTACGTAGACAAACTGGTGGCGCAATGCAGCGCGGCCATCGGTGGCACGGTTCAACGCATCCGATCTACCGGCACTAACTTGGTGTCGGTTGCAGGCATGGACCGAATCCAACTGCCTGACACCGCGCTCTTGCACATCGGCGGCGGCCTGTTTTGGGAAGCCCATCTGCCTGCATTGACTGACCTCACACCTTTGCTGGATGCGCGCAGTCAAACTATTTCAAGCTTTGGCATAGACGAGCCCATATGGGCCAATTGGGTGCAGCGTGAGGCTGCAAAGATTGACCGCATTGTGCCGCTGGGCCAGGCTTTGCAGTTTGACACCATTTGGGATGGACAAGACCTGCTGCGTGACTTCACCCGGCTGGTCGCCATCCGTTGCTGAAAGCGCGCTAGCCCAGCCAAGCAAATTCTTGAAATACGACGAGAGAAACACATGCACAACACAGATAAACTGATCCAGGCATTTGCCGAAACCTTGCAAATTGAGCCCGCACGCGTTACTGATGACCTGAGTTACAACGCCATTGCCGAATGGGACTCGGTTGGGCACATGGCATTGATCGCCGCGCTCGAAGAGGCTTTCGGTGTGATGCTAGACACTGACGACATCATTGACTTGTCCAACGTTGCGCAGGCCAAAACCATCCTAGCTAAATACGATGTTGCATTCTGAGCTCTTTCGACTTGATGGTCAGGTAGCCCTAGTGACGGGCGCCGGTCAAGGCATTGGCGCAGCTATTGCACAGGCTCTGGCGCAAGCCGGCGCCCAAGTCTGGCTGGCTGGGCGCGATACCGTGCGGCTGCAGTCCACAGCCACCACCTGCCCCGCCAGCCGTGTGTTACAGCTGGATGTGACAGACGAGGCGGCTGTCAAATCCGCCATGCTGCAAATTCGCAAGACTTCTGGCGGGCTAGACATCCTGGTCAACAACGCCGGTATCATGCTCCCTGCTAGCTTGGCCACCACCCGACTCGGCAGCTTGGATGTGATGCTGCGGACCAACGTGGCGGGTGCCTTCATGTGCGCACAGTTGGCTGCCCGGCTCATGAGTGCTCGACAAGGCGGTGCCATTCTTAATATCGGCTCCATCATGGGCACACAAGGGGCCCCCGGTTTCAGCGCATATGGCGCGACCAAGGCTGCGGTGACAGGCATGACGAAAGCTCTGGCTAAAGAACTGGCTCCCTTGCACATACGGGTAAATGCACTGGCACCGGGCTTCATCGACACGCTATTGACCTCATCCATTGAAGGCGATGCACGCCAGCGGGCCCTGACCGACATTGGTATGGGACGTTTCGGGCAGCCACAAGACGTTGCTGCCGCCGCGTTGTTCTTGGTTTCGCCTGCTTCAGCCTACATCACCGGCCAGATCCTTGGGATCGACGGGGCCATGAAAGTCTGATGCCATGCTCAGTCAACTAGCTCCAAACAACATCCCGGCACAAAGCATCTTGGCGCAAGATGACACAGGGCGCACGTTGCGCTATGGCCAGCTGCCCGGGCTGACCCGTGAGTGGAAAACACGCTTGCCTGGACGACGGGTGGTGCTGCTCTTGTGTGCCAACACCGTGCCCCACCTAGCAGCCTATGCCGGTCTGCATGGAGCAGGCCATGTGCTCATCCTGTTACCCTCTGCCACTGCCGACAGCACCCTTGCCGACCTGAGCGAACGCTACCAGGCCGAGGCTGTGGTGCGTGCCGATGCCCATGGTGACATGCAAATACAGCACCTGACAGCAGCCGCAGGCAAATTGCACCCGGATCTGAGCATTTGCCTGTCCACCTCGGGCTCTACCGGCTCACCCAAACTCGTGCGGTTCAGTGGCGACCGATTGGCCGCCAATGCCCAGGCTATCCGCCAATACCTGGCCATTGGCCCAGACGAAGTGGCCATGGCACATCTGCCGTTCGAGTATTCATTTGGTCTGTCGGTGCTGCACAGCCATGTGGCCGCCGGTGCGCGCGTGCTGCTGAGCGAACACACGGTCATGCAAAAGCCGTTCTGGACGCGCTTGAGCGAAGCCACCAGCCTGGCAGGTGTGCCTTTTCACTTTGACATGCTCTTACGCATGCGCCTTGAACGTATGGATTTGCCTCATTTGCGCACACTGACTCAGGCCGGCGGCCACATGGCGCCCGACGTGGTGGCCCGGGTGCACGCCCTGTCTAGCCAACGCGGTTGGCAATTTCACCTGATGTATGGCCAAACTGAAGCGGGCCCGCGCATTGGCTGGTTACCGCACGACTTGGTGCCTCAATGGCCGGGTTGTATCGGTCAAGGCATTCCGGGGGTACAACTGTCATTGCAAGAGGGGGAACTCGTGGTGCAAAGTCCCTCGATCATGATGGGCTATGCCATGAACCGCGCAGATCTAGCGCTGGGCGATGAACTGAACGGACTGCTGCTCACCGGCGATCTGGCCGAGCAAGTCGCCCCAGGCATTTACCGCATTACCGGCCGCAAATCCCGCTTTTTGAAGCTGCAGGGCAACCGGGTGGGTTTGCAGGATGTCGAAACGCGGCTGCAGGCAGCGGGCCACACGGTGCATGCCGTGGGCCAGGATAACCAACTGGTGTTATGCACAACCGCCACAGACACCGAGGCAGTGCGTCAGGCCGCTTTACAGCTCTTTTCATTTCCGCCACGAGCCTTGCGCGTGCTGGCTGTCGCAGACATCGCCCGCAAACCCAACGGCAAGGTCGACTACACCGCGCTGGCTCGTTTGGTCGAGCAGGAGATGTCATGAGCGACGCGACAAAACAAGTGTTTGAAAGCCCTGTTTACGGCTTGTCTCAGGCCGACAAATCGACCCGTTTACTGCGTGCCATGCATGAGCTGACCGAACATCACCGCCAGAATTGCTCGTCCTATGCAGCCATTTTGGATACGCAGCCCCAGACTGATCCCAAGACCTTGAACGAAATGCCGTTCTTGCCTGTACGACTGTTCAAGCAACACCTGCTCGAATCGATCGGGCCCGCCGAACGGTTCAAGGTACTGACGTCTTCGGGCACTACTGGGCAATCTGTCTCACGCATCACACTGGATCGAACTACTTCGGCCTTTCAGACCAAAGCGATGGTGCGCATCATGCAAGAGTTTTTGGGCAAGGACCGCCTGCCCATGCTGGTCATCGACCACCCCGGTGTGATCCGCGACCGACAAAGTTTTTCCGCACGCGGCGCAGGCATACTGGGCATGTCCAATTTCGGACGGCAACCCGTCTATGCCTTGCAAGACGACAACATGGCGCTGAACTTGGAGGCGATGAACGCCTGGCTCGATACTGCGGGCGATGCGCCAGTTTTGCTGTTTGGCTTCACCTTCATGGTTTGGCAATTTTTGGTACGAGCCCTGGAAGAAAGCGGTCGACGGCTGCATATTCCCAACGGCATCCTGGTGCACTCGGGTGGCTGGAAAAGGATGCAAGACCAGGCTGTCGACAACGCCAGTTTCAAACGGCGGCTGCAGGCCGTCACCGGTATCCACCGGGTACACAACTTTTACGGAATGGTTGAACAGGTCGGCTCGATATTTGTCGAATGCGAAAAAGGGCGTCTGCATGTGCCATCATTTGCCGAAGTGATCGTGCGCCGCGCTGTCGACTGGTCGCCCGCAGACATTGGCGAAGTAGGACTGATTCAGGTGTTGTCTTGTCTGCCGCATAGTTACCCGGGACATTCGCTTTTGACCGAAGACATAGGGTACCTGATAGGAGAAGATGATTGTCCTTGCGGACGGCTGGGTCGCACCTTCAGCGTCAAAGGCCGCCTACCCAAGGCCGAGATGCGGGGCTGCTCTGACACCTTTGGCGAACGCCAGGTCCCTGCGCATGGCTGATACCTGTGTACGTCCGGTCCTGCCCGATGAGGTTTGGAAAATCCTCGAATGGCGTAACGCCCCTCGGGTGCGCCAAGCAATGCTTACACAGCATGAAATCAACCCAGCCGAACACCAAGTTTGGTTTGAATGCAAAATGGCCGACCCGCTGTTCCGCCAAATGCTCAGCGAAGAAGATGGAACTGCGGTTTCAGTACAGGCTTTTTTCGACATTCAGCCTAACCAATCAGCCTGGTGGGCGTTCTACTTCACAGCCGCAGTGCCAGATGACATGGCCAGCATGCTGCGCATCTGGAAAGGCGTCGAGCTGGCTGGACTGGCATACGCATTTGAAGTGCTGGAGCTGGAAACTCTTTACTGCGAAGTGCTGCGCAGCAATCGCGGCGTTAGCCAGTGGCACAAGCGCTTTGGCTTTGTGCCCTGCGATCCTGCCGTCTCTGCAAATACATTGCGTTTCGATCTTGAAGTGCTCAGCCTAAACAGATCCGGCTACGAAGAGCTTCGAGCAAGTCCAAATGGTCAGGCAATCGTAAACATCAGTATTCAACGCCACATTTTTGACACCCTTATCCCCAGTCAGGAGTCCAATCAATGAAACCCGCTATCCACATCAACGGTCGGGCCATCGGCATTGACCATCCACCTTACGTGATCGCCGAGTTGTCAGCCAACCATAACGGCAAGCTGGAAACTGCTCTGCGCGTAGTTGAAGAAGCGTACAAGGTCGGGGCAGATGCCATTAAATTGCAAACTTATAGACCTGACACAATTACTTTTAACTGCCATACAGAAGAATTTAAGATACGCGGCGGTCTGTGGGACGGTCGTACGCTCTATGACCTTTACGAAGAAGCTCACATGCCCTGGGACTGGCACAAACCACTGTTTGATCGCGCACACCAACTTGGCATCACCATCTTCAGCTCGCCCTTTGACAATACTGCCATCGACCTGCTGGAAGACCTGAACGCGCCTGCCTACAAGATCGCTTCATTTG
>CAZOLA010000030.1:0-11235 GCA_964580845.1 uncultured Sphingobacterium sp. | reverse complement strand
AAAAACATTCACATCGTAAACGAAGGTCAAATCATGGTAGCGGATGTATTGATTGAGCACGGACTTATTCAAAAGATCGGGGATTTAGCTGGAATTACCGATGCACAAATCATTGACGGTACCGGTAAACATCTGTTCCCAGGCATCATAGACGGTCAGGTTCATTTTCGAGATCCCGGACTCACCCACAAAGGCGATCTGTATACCGAAAGTAAAGCAGCCATTGCCGGTGGGGTTACCTCATTTATTGATATGCCCAATACTTCACCCAATGTATTGAGCATGGAGATTTTAAACGAAAAATACCGTATCGCTTCCGAAAAATCATTAGCTAATTTTGGTTTCTTTTTAGGTGTAAATGGCGATAACTTGGATGAAGTGATTCAGCTCGATACTTCCAAGCTCTTGGGCGTATCAGACGATGGCTTGTATTTTACGAAAAAGGGCAACTTGCTTGCAGACAATCCCGAAACCATGGAAAAGCTGTTTGCCAATTGCAAATCCATCATTGCCATTCATTCGGAAAAAGAACAAATTGTAGAAGAAAATGAGCTGGCCTACCGGGAAAAATATGAGGAGGATGTTCCAGTTGAATTTCATCCGATCATCAGAAGTGAAAAAGCCTGCTTTGAAGCAACCAAAAGAGCAATCGAAATAGCCAATAAGCACCAGGCACGGCTGCACATTCTACACTTAACAACCGAAGCGGAAACACATTTATTCAGGAACGATATCCCGCTGACAGAAAAAAATATCACCACAGAAGTTTCGGTTCATCATTTATGGTTTTCCGACAAAGATTACGAGCGATTGGGCACCTTGATCAAATGGAATCCGGCCATCAAGACCGAAAAAGATAAAAAAGGCCTTTTAAAAGCTTTATTAGACGATAGAATAGATCTCATCACCACCGATCATGCACCACACACCCTGGAGGAAAAACAGAAGCCCTATTTTCAGTCCATGTCAGGCGCTCCCATGGTACAACACTCTTTAAACATCATGCTGGAGTTCTACAAAGATGGACTCATTTCATTGGAAAAAATTGCCGAAAAAATGTGCCACAATCCGGCCACTCTTTACTATATTGAAAAAAGAGGCTTCATTCGTGAGGGCTTTTGTGCAGACTTAACGATTGTCGATCTAAACGCAAGCTGGACAGTTAACAAAGAAAATCTGTTATACAAATGTGGCTGGTCGCCGGTTGAAGGAACAACATTTCAAACAAAAGTTACGCATACCTTCGTTAATGGAAACTTGGTTTATGCCAATGGGCTTTTTGACGAAAGCAGCAGAGGACAAGCTTTAACAAGGGGAAATGGATAATCAAATCCAACTGTTCCAAAAAAAACTTCAGACTAAATTGTAAATGAAACAACTATCACAATGACAAAACTAAAATTAGCTTTAGACTGGACTCCCAATGTGAATCACATAGGTTTTTTTATTGCCAAAGAATTAGGCTTCTACCATCAAGAAGGAATAGACCTTGAGATCCTAAATCCTAAAGATGATAATTACGCCATCACTCCGGGGAAAAAATTAGAACTTGATATTGCTGACTTTGCAATTGCTCCTTTTGAGACGGCCATCAGTTTGAACAATAAAGCAAATCGAGTAGAAGCCATAGCGATTTATGCCATACTACAAAATGACTTGAGTTGCATTGCTACACTAAAATCGTCAGATATCAGCTCAGCAAAGTTGCTCGATGGCAAGACTTATGCCTCCTATAAAGCACGTTATGAAGACCACATTGTGAAGGAAATGATTAAAAACGATGGCGGTGAAGGTGACTTAAATATTGTATATCCTGATAAACTGGGCATTTGGAATACTTTGCTAAATGGGCAAGCTGATGCTACCTGGATTTTTGACAACTGGGAGGGAATTGAGGCTAGCGGTAAGAATATTGAACTAAACAAGTTTACACTCGACGAAGTAAAAATCCCGTACGGTTATTCCCCTATTGTATTGACCAAAAGGGAAAATTTAACAAATCATCAAGCACTTTATGCAAACTTTATTAAGACCACTAAAAAAGGCTTCTTGTTTGCAAAAGATAACCTGAAAGAAGCTATATCGATTTTAAGCCCTTATTTAACTGATTACGATTTAGAAAATATAGATTTAGAAAAATCAATATCCTTTACCATTCCGCACTTTGGCAACGAACACAATTGCGGAATCATGAAACAAGAAAGAGTATCTGAGTTTTTACAGTGGCTTGTAGATAAAGAATTAGAAGACCAGGTGATTTTAAAACAAAGCCTATTCACAAACGAATTGTTTGATTAAATCTGCTGTTTCAATGGCCGTGTTCTTTTGAAGAAGCTCAAGGGCAAAAATGTATGCACCCTACAGAATGGTGGAAGCGATTGAAATAAACTAAATCAATTTCATAATCATCGGCTGTAACAGCCAGCAGAAAAGCGTGATGAGCACAATGCAGATGATGTTGAGGACGAAACCAGCTTTCATCATGTCTTTAATCTTGATATGCCCACTGGCAAAAACAATGGCATTGGGCGGTGTCCCCATAGGCAGCATGCTGGCACAACTGGCCCCAAGCGTCATCGGGATACCCAGCATGAGCGGATCCATACCTAATGAAACCGCCAAAGAGGAAATAACCGGAGCCATCACAATAACCTGAGCCACATTACTCATCACTTCACTCAAAAACACCGAAAGGGTAGTTACAAGTAAGATCATCAAAAATATATGCTGCGAAGCAAAGGAAGCTAAATAAGTGCCCAGCTGATCCATCAACTGTGCGTCTTCCAATGATTTAGCGAGCGCCAAACCACCGCCAAATAACAGCAAAATCCCCCAGGCCATTTTATGGGTATCTTCCCAAACCAATAAGTTTTCCTGTTTATCCTTTGAGCTTCCTGCCGGAATCATAAATAAACTGATGGCACCGGCCATAGCGATAATCGTATCATCCAGCACTAGCCATTGCTGCCAATTATTAATCAAATCTTTGGTGATCCAGCAGAGCACCGTAATTAGAAATATCAGCATTACCCTTTTTTCTGGAATGCTGAGTTTACCCAGCTGTTTCAGTTCTGATTGGATGAAAGCTTCACCCGCAGAGCTGTCATTAATTCGGTTCGGATACATCCATTTAACCATTACCCAATACAGCATGAATAAAAGCAAGATGGTTAATGGGGTGAAAACCAACATCCAATCTGTAAATCCGATGGTATAATTGAACTTATTGGCAATATAATTGGCATATGCCACATTAGGAGGAGTGCCGATAATGGTACCCAGTGCAAAATTAGAGGCATAAGCAATGGAAAGCATCAGCACCAACGAAAAATTCCTCAGACCTTTTTCATCTTTATTGTGTTGAGCTATTACCTGAATAACCGACATGGCGATCGGAAACATCATCATGGTGGTGGCCGTATTACTCAGCCACATGCTCAAAAATCCGGTTGCCATAATAAAACCGAGTATAATTCGATTACCATTGGTCCCGGTGAAATCAATGATCCCCAAAGCAATACGCTTATGTAAATTCCATTTTTCGATGGCTATGGCGATAAAAAAACCACCCATAAACAGAAAAATGATACTGTCTGCATAGTGCTTACTCACCTGCTGAATACCTGAAATGCCCAGTAGCGGAAACAAGACAATGGGGACCAGAGCAACCACGGCCAAAGGC
The DNA here is from genome assembly GCA_964580845.1 of uncultured Sphingobacterium sp. GTDB lineage: Bacteria > Bacteroidota > Bacteroidia > Sphingobacteriales > Sphingobacteriaceae > JAIPAN01. The sequence continues at coordinate 7,553 of CAZOLA010000030.1, read as the reverse complement.
AAGGCCTCAAGCACCCACCAGCTGATCATCAGAGCGGCTACAGCTAATACAACTTTGGCATCATCAGCCAATGAAAGCGGATTGATAAAATAGAGTAGGAAACCTAAGAACAGACCCGTAAGCAAAGCCCACTGTTTATTGAATTTAAAACCTAATAATTCCATTTGAAAAAAGCACTGGTTTCATTGAATATAGCATCCATCGCACAATTACTAATATAGGGTAAAATAAGCGACACTTTGCTTGGATTACTCGCCACACCGCAATTCAATCATCAGAAATACAAGAATTTTAAAACATTGAGCGTTCTTTATGCAATCACATTGAACAAGCACACAAAATAGTTAGGAACAATATCGCATGGAGAGTACTTCACCGTCATGCAAAAAACTAACTTTGAATTATCAATCAAAATAAGAGCTCAGAATGCAGACAACCAGCCAAATTTTAATGATCAAACCGGCACATTTTGGCTTCAACATAGAAACAGCGCAATCCAATGCCTTTCAAAATAAGCCGACTGAAAGAGAGGAAATGATTCATCAAAAAGCAATACAGGAATTTGAAGCATTTGCTGAAGCCCTGATTGCAAAAGGCATTGAAGTCTATATTTTTGAGGATACATCCCATCCAATAAAACCAGATGCGATTTTCCCGAACAATTGGATTAGTTTTCATGCCGATGGTACCCTGATAATTTATCCCATGTTTGCACCTAACCGTAGGCTGGAAAGGAGGTTGGATTTGGTAGAATCGCTTAAAAAATCATTCCACATCAATAAAGTGCTAGACTGGTCTGAGTGCGAAAATCAAGCTAAATTTCTCGAGGGTACAGGCAGTGTGGTGTTCGATCATACAAACCAGATAGCCTATGCCTGTCTTTCGCCACGTACGCATAAAGAGCTGGTTAGAGAGCTTTGCAAACAGTTAAACTATCAAATGATTTCTTTTTTAGCTGTAGATGAACAAGGTCAGAAAATTTATCACACCAATGTGATGATGTGCATTGGCGAGCAATTTGCGGTAATTTGTCTTGAAAGTATTCCTGATGAGGAAGAAAGAAAAATGGTTTCAAATACATTAAGCAATTCCGGTCACCAAATTATTGAAATTACACTCGACCAAATGAAGCATTTTGCCGGCAATATGCTCTGTTTAAATAACCAACAGGGTGATATTTTCCTGGTTTTATCCGGCACAGCCTTTAACTGCCTAAGCCACTCACAAAAGGAAGAATTGAATCAATATGCAGAACTGCTCCCCTTGGATATCAGCACCATCGAAAAAATTGGTGGAGGTAGTGCAAGATGTATGATCGCTGAACTGTTTCTACAGAAAAAAGGTGACGGAGATCAACTTTCCTAATAAAACAACTCAACATCAACTAAATTCGATCTATTGAATTAGCTTAGTTAACATTTTAGAAAGCATTAAATGAAATTAAAAATAATAATTGCCATTATTTTAGGCGGATTAAGCAGCAGCACTTTCGCAATAACGAACTCAGATTTAATGAACATCCCCGATCGGGAGAATATCCATCATGATATAGATAGTAATCAACATGTTTTTTGGCAAGAACTGCAAAAACTTTGCGGAAAAGCGTTTCAGGGTAAAATGATTGCCGGACCCGACAACGATACCACATTCGCCAAGAAAACTCTGGTAATGCATGTAAGAAAGTGTAATGATCAACAAATTTATATTCCGTTTTTTGTAGGCAATGACCGATCAAGAACATGGGTACTGAGCAGAAATGCTTCCGGAATCACGCTGAAACACGACCATAGACATAATGATGGCAAACCCGACGCAGTTACCAATTATGGCGGTAGTACCACAAACTCGGGTGCTAAAATCAGACAAATATTCCCTGCAGATCAGGAAACAGCCAACATGCTCCCCGCTGCCGTAAGCAATGTTTGGTGGATAGACCTGGTTCCGAATGAGTATTTCATCTACAACCTTAGAAGAGTAAATATCGATCGGGTATATAGTATCAAATTCGATTTAAAACAAAGCATAGCCATTCCTGAAAAACCCTGGGGTTGGAAAAACTAAATCAATTTTTCTTACACCTCGAACCAGGTCCAAAAGCCCTAAAACGAGTATTTCATTTTTTTCAAAACTCTCCACAGATTAAATCTGTTTTCTTATAAAAACTAAAGAAAAACAAATAATCGATGAGTATGAAAACAGATGAGACAATTCAAAATGATGTAATGGACGAGCTGGATTGGGAACCCTTAATAAATGCTAATGAGATTGGTGTTGCTGTAAAAAACGGAGTAGTCACCTTATCTGGAACAGTAGATAGTTATTTCAAAAAATCATTGGCAGAAAAAGCCGCAAAACGTGTTGCTGGGGTTAAAGCTGTTGCTGAAGACTTAGAAGTAAAACTAAACGGAGGTTTTATCAAGAATGACACAGAGATAGCACAGTCAATTTTAGATGCACTAAAATGGAACAGCAGCATCAATGAAGAAAAAATAAAAGTAAAAGTTGAAGATGGTGTAGTAACATTAGATGGTGTGGTCGAATGGGAATTTCAGCGGAAGACCATCAAATTAACTATACAAAATTTATTAGGCGTCAGACGAATCATAGATAACATCGTTCTAAAACCAAGCATTATTTCAAAAGACCTCAAGCAAAAAATAATAAGGGCGTTTCACAGAAGTGCCACTATTGATGCCGATAGGATCAATATTGAGATTGATGGCAATACCGTCAGATTAAAAGGTAAAGTAAAATCTTGGGCAGAAAAAAACGATGCTGACAATGCGGTTTGGTCTGCCCCGGGAGTTGACAAAGTAATAAATGATCTAGAAATAGAAAGCGGAGTTTTTACGCTTTGATAAATCAATACTGTCGTTGGATGTTGAAGTTCTCTGAACTAAACGGAAGGCGCCAGTATTTTTTATCCTGCAAATTTGATCGTTTCTACCCCGAACTTATTCAGAAAATCTACCCCTTCATCGCTGGGTAAACCCTTGTATTCGGCATAAGAATTTTTAAAGTATACTTTCTTAATTCCCGAAGAAAAAATCAGTCGGGCACAAGAGATACAAGGCGACAAAGTCAGATAAAGCGTAGCACCTTCCAAACTAGCGCCATTTTTAGTAGCATAGAGAATCGCATTTTCCTCGGCATGCAAAGCGAGGGAACAAGAGTTTTTTGAATCACGAGGGCAGCCCGTTTCCGGCCACTCCTCATCACAATTATGCGTGCCTGCAGGCGGACCATTATAACCAATGGATATAATTCGGGTGTCTTTGGTCAACACCGCCCCTACCTGAGCCTTTACGCAATGGGAGCGCAAAGCCAGGTCGCTGGCCAAATTCATAAAAATAGATTCGAAAGTCGGTCTGCTCAAAATAAAATCAGATTAATGTCCTCCTACTGTCTGCTTATCAAAACTGATACCTTGGGCTTTTAAAATACCTTTTACTTTCCAGGCATAAAAAGCAAGGTAAGCAAAACAAGCCACCCCTACAATATAACTGAACTGCAATCCGGTATACTCGGAGAGATAGCCCTGCAGCCAACTCACAATCCCACCACCCATGATCATCATGATGAGGAAACTGCTACCCTGGCTGGTATTTTTACCCAAACCACTCACCGCCAATGTAAATATACATGGCCAAAGCGTGCTACAAAACAAGCCCACACTGGTAATGGCATACACACTCACCATGCCTGTGGTAAACATCCCTACTAACAAAGCTAAAATACCTGCAAACGAAAAAATCATTAACATTCTGGCAGGATTTCCTTTACTCATGATATCAGCAGCAATCAAAACCAAGATTACCAGGCCATATACATAAAAAGGAGCCAAATCATGCTTGGCAATGGCATTCACGAACAGGAATACTCCAAAAGCCAGGTATGGAGCGACAAATCGCAATACTTTCTGTAGGCTGATCTCCTCAGTAAATGCTTCTACTGCCCCGGTCCAGCGCCCGATCATCAAACTTGCCCAATACAATGAAATATAAGGAGCAATATCCTGAATGGCATAGCCCAAATCTTTCTCCATGTACGCAGGCAGGTTACTTGCGGTAGACACTTCCACACCCACATAAACAAAAATGGCGATCATCCCCAAAACCAACTGAGGATACTGAAGTGCAGATGAAGTATGTCCCTCCATATGTTCTGCCTCCACTAAAGCTGGTCGGTCGGGCAAGGCAGACAATTTCAGCAATAGGGCCACCGCCAGGAAGGCAGCCCCTAAGATCAGGTAAGGAATTTTAACACTCTCAATACTGATATTCACATCCGAGCTGTTACTCGCTCCAAAAATGGCGAAGCTCACGATCAAGGGACCAATGGTAGTACCCAGATTATTGATACCACCTGCCAGCGTTAAACGCTGCGAACCGGTGGTGATCGGACCCATTGCAATGGCTAAAGGATTGGCAACCGTTTGCTGTAAAGAGAATCCCAAAGCCACAATGAACAAGCCTGATAACATTAAGGGGAACGAGCCCAGATTAGCCGCTGGATAAAATAATAAAGTTCCTATGGCTGAAATAAACAAACCAAGGGCCAGTCCATTTTTATAACCGATCTTATTGATCAGGTCTTTTTTCATAACCATAGAAATGCCCATGTAAATCAAAGAACCAACAGTATAAGCTATATAAAAAGCCAGCGAAACCCATTGGCTCTGGCTTTGTGTCAGGTCGAATGCTTTTTTAAATACCGGAATTAAAATGTCATTACTGGCAGCTACAAAGCCCCAGAAAAAGAATACCGTAACCAAAGGAATGAATTGCCCCCATTTGGTCGCTGAATTTTGTTGCATGTTGGAGTTTAAATTGAATAAGGTTTATGGTATGGTTTCTAAAGTTCCAAGAACCTAACATAGTCTTTTTTCACAATATCAACAATACAAAAACAGCAAAATGTTACATAAGACACCTTTTCTTTTACCAATAAATCGGATATTAGCAATAATGGAAATAATCATTTCAGGTATTGGCATGGGGATCGTGCTGTCCTTTCTTACAGGGCCTGTATTCTTCGCCCTGCTAAAAACCAGCATCGAAAAAGGATTTTATGCCGGAATGATGCTGGCAGCCGGGGTGGTTATTGCCGATGCCGGCTATGTAGCATTAAGTCTGTATGGCTCCAGCTACCTCACTCCCAACGGGCCCTATTTAAATTACATTGGCTATGCTGGATCTGCCATTTTATTTGGCATCGGTATCTATTATCTTTTCAAGAAAGTAAGTATCAGTTACGAGCCCAGCAGCTCCAGAACAAAGAAATTGGGATATTTTTTAAAAGGATTTGCGATGTGCGTATTCAACCCATCGCTCTTGCTTTACTGGATCAGCGTAACCAGCGGAGTAATTTCTGTAACAGGAGGATTTAACCCAAAGGTCATCTTACCCTTTTTTGCTACAATCCTCATCACCCAGTTTAGCCTCGATACGCTAAAAGCCTATTTTGCGAATAAATTGCGAAAAAAGATTACCGAAAAAACACTAATCAAACTGAACAGGATTGCAGGCGTTCTCATCATCATCTTTGCTTTACACCTGATCTATACGCTGGTGTTTACCCATTCGCTGCTCTAATAAGCCCGCTGATTTTTGCCCTCCACCCAGTTCATAAAGGCTTGGTTCACTACCTTATTTCCGCCAGGTGTTGGATAATCACCTGAGAAGTACCAGTCGCCTAAATGATCAGGACAGGCAGCATGCAAATTATCTAAAGTTTGATAGATCAACTGAACCTCGGCCTTGATACCTGCAGGGGTCACAATTTTTGCAATACGTGCAGAAATCTGCTCATCGCTAAAAGGCGCATAAATGGCCTTTACAAAATTTTGCTCCTTCATTTTGCCCTGCTCCTTCGCTTGCTGGCATAATTGGTAAACCTCCTGAATCAGCTGCTCCTTCCCGCTTTCCTTTAGCAAAGAAATAGCTGCCTCAAAAGCCACAAATTCTCCCATTCGCGACATGTCGATACCATAACAATCCGGATAACGTATTTGCGGTGCCGACGAAACCACGATAATTTTTTTAGGTTGTAAACGATCCAGCATGCGTAAAATACTTTGCTTAAGCGTGGTACCCCGGACAATTGAATCGTCCAATACGACTAAAGTATCACCCGGCTTCACCACGCCGTAAGTGGTATCGTACACATGCGCCACCATATCTTGGCGGTCGGCATCCTGTGTAATAAAGGTCCGAAGCTTGGCATCTTTCAGCGCAATCTTCTCTACCCTCGGGCTGATGTTCAGCATGCTTTCCAGTTCAGCATCCCCAATCTTATCCGCACGGTTCAGTAAAATATCTTTTTGTTTGGCATGAATGTAAGCATGAACCCCTTCCACCATCCCGTAAAAAGCAACTTCAGCCGTATTCGGAATAAAGGAAAACACGGTACGTTCCAGGTCGTGGTTCACCGCATCCAATATTTGCGGACAGAGCAAACGGCCCAGCTGCTTGCGCTCCTGATAAATGGCCGCATCGCTGCCGCGAGAAAAATAAATTCGCTCAAATGAGCAAGATTTTTGCACCTCCGGCTCCCTGAATAATTCTTCAGAAATGCGGCCGTTCTTTTTAGCAATCAGCGCATGGCCTGGTTTAATCTCTTTCACCGAATCTAAAGGCACATTGAAGGCCGTTTGTATAGCCGGACGCTCCGAAGCCACCACCAGCACTTCCTCATCCTGATAGTAAAATGCCGGACGGATACCTGCCGGATCACGCATCACAAAAGCATCACCATGACCAAAAATACCTTGTATGGTATAACCACCATCCCAAGTCTTGGCAGAGCGGCGTAAAATATTCGCTACATCCAAATGATCAGCAATCTGATGCGTGATGTCTACATTATTTACACCCTGCGGTTTCAGTTCGTCAAAAATTCGCTGGTTCTCCTCATCCAAAAAATGACCAATCTTCTCCAGCACCGTTACCGTGTCCGCCTGCTCCTTGGGGTGTTGCCCCAGCTCATACAACTGCTCCAGCAATTCATCTACATTCGTCATGTTAAAATTACCCGAGATCACCAGGTTACGAGTCATCCAGTTGTTCTGGCGCAAAAACGGGTGGCAGGCCTCAATGCTGTTCTTGCCATGTGTACCATAACGCAAATGGCCCATGAGCACTTCTCCTGTAAAACTGACGTTTTGCTTGAGCCATTCCGCATCCTTCATTTTTTCAGGATCCCGCTGCTGGATATCGACAAACTTTTGCTGCACATATTCAAAAATTTCCGACACCGCCTTCGAACCCATCGCCCTATACCGGCTAATGTAACGGTTACCCGGCTTCATATCCAGTTTGATGGTAGCAATCCCGGCACCGTCCTGACCCCGGTTATGCTGCTTTTCCATTAGCAAGTACAACTTATTGAGGCCGTAAAGAGACGTACCGTACTTGTCCTGGTAATAAGATAAAGGCTTTAACAAACGTATGAGGGCGATACCGCACTCATGTTTAATTTGGTCGCTCATGAGAAATGAATGAGCTAACAAATTTAAAATTTTATCGCGGAAAGCAGGTATGAAAAACAAATTA
>CAZOLA010000029.1:0-11999 GCA_964580845.1 uncultured Sphingobacterium sp. | reverse complement strand
CAGTGATGGCGTTGAGCCGTGTGATGACTTCCGCGAGTGTAGCCGTGGCCGGCAGTGGCTGCAAGCGCTCCACGTTGCGTGCCTGCGCAGTGATGGCGTCCAAGTTCTGCTTGACCGCAGAGGCGAACTTATCGAGCTGCGGGTTGTCAGAGTTGAGGGTTGGGATAGCGGCTTTGGTCATGCTGAGTTCTGAGCCAGTTCGGCCACCGATTGAGCAATCGTGGCGCTGTAGACAGGGACCGTGGCGCTCAGGCCGATGTTGTACACCTCAGACACAAAACCCGCCGGCAGTCGGAAAGGCTGCGAAGACGTGATCTCACGGCTGTACACAGGCTGACCATCCGCATACAGAGTGAACTGCACCCGGCGAGTCGTGGTGGCTTCGTACTGCTGCAACGCAGACGCGTTAACCTCAAGCACCAACAGCTCGTTGGCGTTGATCGCGCCGCCCACCAAGTCGACTTCGTCGATGATGTCTTCGTTGGCCTCGAGAATGGACGTGTCCGGCGGGACGATGTCAGAGAACTGCGCATGCACCTGCGCCACGGAGAAGTTGGTTGGTGTTGGCAGTTGGATGGTGCCACTGCGCCAGTCAGACGTGTAACGTGTTCCGTCGTTGGTGTCCCAGACGTAGAGCTTGGTGTCGATGCCGACGTAGAGCTCGCCGTCAAAGTCGTTACGCACCAGTGTGTCAGCCAGCTGCTCCACGCGGGTCGCGCTGTCAGCCTCAGCCGTATCGAACACCCAAATGTAGCTGCTGTCACCGGCGTTGTAGTGTCCGTAGTATTGGCCATCAGAGAATGCAGCGATGAACGACTCGGGGTTGAGCTTCTTCCACTCTTCTTCGCGGTACAACGCTGCTGTCAACTTCTCGACACGCCCCGGGGCTGCGATCCACAAACCGTCGTAGCTTGGGTACATGCAGCCGCCGCCAACGTCAACGACGCCGCGCTTACTCACACACGGTGCATACGTCGACATGGTCGACGGAGACATGGCCTCTGGGTCAGAGCCGGTAAACAGAATAGGAAACGTGTCGGTCAGAACGATGACCGAGTTGCCCGCCGCAGCCAACGCAACGCCGCGGCCACTGAATGTGTAGCGATTGCGCAACGGCCATGAGTAGGGCATGTATGGGTCGCTGAAGCAAATCTCGTTGCCCGCCAAGCCGACCAAACAGCCGTTGGGCAAACTCACCAGCGACACCATGTTCTTGGGCGGCAAGAGCGAATCGGCGGTCGGCAGGATTTCACCGAGGTCATCAGCACTCACAGCATCGACGTACGACGTGGTGGACACCGCCACCTCTGCCACGAACAAGAAGTCGCCGCCCGTGCCAGTGGTGCGGTAGATACGCTTGACCATACCGCTCGTGTTGTGTGGAGCAGCCTTGGCCCAGCTGCCGCCGGAGGTGTAGGTCTGTGCGGTGTTCAAGCTCACCGTCACTGTGTTCGTACCGTGGTCTATGACGACGATTCGGAATGTGCCGTTGAGGTCGGTCATGCCGCCAACACTGGCGAACGTGATCATGTCGTACTGCGCAAAGCCAAACGTCGTGTTGAGCTCAACCTCCACGCGCTCGCCGACCACAGACTGCGCGTCGACGACAGTGCCCGTGTTGGGTGGCGCGACCTGCATGCTTGCAACCGTCCAAGTGGCGTTGGGGTACCCGGTGACAACGTCCGAAGGCGGCGAAGGTGGAGACTCCTCGCCCATCATGGTCACGTATGTGTACGCGTAGGCGCGCGACTCGGAAGTGCCAGACCCGCCAACAGCCGTCACGGTGGCAGCGGTCGAGGGGGCAGCCACGCCAAGGGCGTACCAAGCTGTGGGGTACGGCAGCGACGAAGTCGCCAGCGTGAACGTGGAGATGCGGGGCTCAAACTCGTCCGAGGTGAAATAGAACCGGCCCAGCGAGTCGTTGGCCACCAGTGATGGCACAACGTTGACGTCGGAGCTCCAGACCAGCCAGTTGTCGATCGGGCCTGTGTCGCCCACCACGCGGTAGCGGTAGGCCGTCTTGATCCCCGAAAGCAGTGAGGTGTGCGAGAGCTGCAAGCCCTTGAGCGACTCAAGGCGCCCTGACGTGAGTTTGCAGTTATCAGCCACGATGGCTTGATTCGGCTTGAGCAGCCGGTCGCTCAATCGGGGGATAACCCCGCGAAATGCTTTGGTGGTGATCGCTGTCATGTTTGGTGCCCTTAGTCCGTAGGAGAAACCCACTGCCCGGTGCTTTCGTCCCAGTCGTAGGGTTGGCCGTCTGTTGGCTTGGGCACGGGCGCTTCCCACAAACACGTGGCGTCCACGAGCACCCAGCTGGGGTACGGGCTTGGGGGGATAAACGCGTCGCGCTGGGCGTCGTACGTGTAGCCGATACCGGCGAAGTTTTTGCGAAGCGCTTTGCTCTGGTCCGCAGACGGCTCGGTACCGCCGGGCACGTAGTGCACCCCTCCGCGGGTATTCACGCTGGTCTGAACCCACTCTTCCCGTGGGCCCCACAGCCCGGTGTTGAGCATCTCTTCCTCGATGACGATAACGTCAACGACGGCTCCATTTTGTACGCGTGCAAAGTGTGCCATGTCTTACAGCCTTGAGAAAGTTCCGCTGCTGGTGAACGTGTGCACAGTCCAGCCCGGGCGAGATGTCGTGCTGACGGACCCCCCAGTAAACTTTTGCGCGCCCTCATAAGCGATGATCACGACGCCGGCCGCTGCCCCGACCTTGTTGCCACCGCAGCCTGAGTTGGCTCGTGGGAGCGCATTGGGGTTTGCTGCGCCGTAGAACGCCTCAGTGCCGTCAGGATACACATCGCCGTAATAACCGCCCGAGCCGCGACCGCCGGCAGCATACCCCTCAGAAGTGCCGCGAATACTGGTGGTAACACCAAGGCCCGCCTGACTTGCTGCGTACCCGCCGACGTTGTTGAAGCCGCCGCCAGAGCCGCCGGGAGCCCAGCGCCCGTCACCGCCGCCACCGGCGCTACCTTGCCCAGAAGTACCCGCACCGCCGGGCTGATAATTGCCAGCGCCGCCGCCACCGCCAGAGCCGCCCGAGATACCGGGTGTGGCTTCTGTACCGCCGCGACCGCCGCCGATCGCTGTGAACGTGTGGAATACGGAGTTTGCGCCACTGGCGTTCTGCCCGCCGCCTGCGCCGACTGTAATTGCGTACGTTGTAGCTGGAGCGCTGATGGTCCCTTGGATAACACCGCCGGCTCCGCCGCCACCGCCGCCAGAGTCACCTGTGCGAGACGCGCCGCCACCGCCGCCGGCGATGACCAGATACTGCATGGACACGTTGACCGTCTTACCGCGAAGATCGTTCAAGCTGACAGCGCCAGAAGCCTTGCCGGCTAAGGTACGAACGGCAGCTTCGTTGAGGTTGATACTGGCCGTCGGGCTGCGAAAGAGCTCGACGTTGACGTCCGATAGGGTGATTGCGCCAGATGCGGGCAGCGTCATGGTTTACACCGTGCCGTAGGCGGTAATGTTGTCCACAGCAGTCACAGCGCCCGCAGAGGTTATGGCAAACCGTGCGGCGCCGTTGTAAGAAAACACCAGTGAGGTGCCGGACTGCGTGATCGTCCAGTTCGTGGTGGCCAAGCTGCCAGCGCTGCCGGAGGTGTTGCCTGTGACGTTGCCCGTCAGGTTACCCGTGACGTTACCCGTGACGTTACCCGTGACGTTGCCCGTCAGGTTACCCGTGACGTTGCCCGTGACATCGCCAGTCAGGTCGCCGTTGAAGGTGTTGTCGCCACTGAACGTGTTGTCGCCGGTGAAGGTGTTGTCGCCAACGAAGGTGTTGTTCTGCCCGGGGAGGTCCAGTGCAGCTTGCAGGTCGGCAGCGGTCACCCGCAAACCAACCACCGCGCCAGCGGTGAACGCACGAGCCAGCGTGCCCTCTCGGCCGCGCAAAACGTTACTGAACACGGCGGAGCCCGAGACGCGGGTGCGCACGTAGATGATCTCCACGTTGCCGCTGACGTCTTGGATGGTTGCTTTGAACCAGTTGCTCTCCGAGGGCAGGGTGCCCGTCCCGACGTTGGCCACAGGGAACAAATCCGCCGCGGCAGTTGCGATGGTCAGGCTGGTAGCCGTGTCAGTAATTGACGAGACCAGCGCGGAGCGTGCGTTGTTTGAAAACTGTTGTGGCATGATTTTGGCCCTGTGTTGCCGGTGTCAGGATTGTAGTTCACCCGGATCGGTTTGGGTAGGCTCCGCCGGTTCAGGGGTGTTGCCCTCGGCCAGCCACGCCAGATACGCTTGGTAGTCCGTGTTGGCGGGGTCGAAGGGGATGAAGGCGTTGTCGGCGAGGCGTTTGATGCACTGGGCTTCTGCGCCTGTCATAGGGTTGTTGATTTTTTGATACATGATTAAAGCTCCGCTGAAAGTGACAAGGCTGTTGCGGTTCCGTCTTGGAAGGCAATGGCGGGTCGTCCAGCGGTTAAAGAACTGCCTGTGGTATTAAAGTCAAACTCCGCTGCAGTTTGCTTTAGGTAACTAGCTACTATCGAGGAAACCGTAGCCACAACTGCCCCGTCATAAATAGGCAAGGCTCCGACTGTTGCAGTAGGTGCCGCTCTCATCTGAACTGGCAAAATCATACCCATCCGATGCACCGCAGTAGTGCTGTGAATAACACCACGCAACGGTGGCTGCGCGTATGTCTGAAAATACCGCTTGCACAGCATTTCCTCAGTCCCATAAGGTCTGCGCTCAAAAGGCGTGGCGACTGAGCCAGCTTCGAGTTGGACTCCGGTGATGTAGAAGGTGGCGTTGAGCGTTTGGTTCAACGAGTTTGCGCCAGTCACACCCTGCACGTTTCCTGCCTGCCAAGAGCCAGCCGCAAAACGGAAGCTGGAGCCCATGCCAAGGTCAACAATTAGCGTAACGCCTCGACCGTTTGTCGTGTTCCATGTTCCAGAAGTTGCGCCGGGGATGGTGACAGTCTTGTACTCCCAAGTGTTTGCGGAGTTGACTGTCACGGTGAATGGATAGCCAAGGTCACTGCTTGCGTTTTGCAATGCAAAGCCCTGACTGCCAGTGATGCTGGAGCGCACCCAGAAGCCAAGCGTAATCGCCTGTGCTGATGCCGTACCCCAAGCCAAATCCGCTGCGTTGAACCCTTCAACGTAGTGCTGAAAGTTGGTGTATTGCCCTGACGTTGCTGTGCCAGCGGTGCTGATCTGGATGCCAAGGTAATTCGTAAACCCAGCAGGTGGTGTCACGCTGTTTAAATTGCGTCCCACGTTGGATGCACCCACGTTCTGATACCGCACCCAACGATCAACAGCCCAAGTACCGTCCGGCGCACTGTTCACCGCCGCCCCGTTATTCCGCTGGTCAATCCGCATGTCACCGTTGATGATGCGGTTGCGCCCCGTGATAAATGGAACGGCGTTCAGCGCCGAGCTGTCGACGTCTCCGCCAGAGTCAACGATCAGACGCGCTAAATTTCGTGCTTTGCTCATTCAGTTACCTCCACCCAGTTCAGGGTGTCTTCATTCCATTGGTAAATCTTACCGTCGTCGGGCACCGCAACAGGTGCATCCCACAGGCATGTATCCTCGTTGAGCACCCAGCTTGCGAATGGCTTGGGGGGAATGAACGCATCGCGTGTGCGGTCGTAGGTGTAGCCGATGCCTGCATAGTTCTTGCGCAGCGGTGTGCCGCCCAGCGTGTGAACGCCACCGTGGGTGTTGTAGCTGGTCTGAATCCACTGCCCCGGGCTAGTGTCGACGAAGGTCTCGAAAAACTCGGGCTCAGCGACGATGACTTGCTCGACGACGCCGTTGTTGACTTTTGCAAAATGTGCCATGTGATTACTCCTGTTAGATCGCGTAGCGGATGATAACGATGCCTGAGCCGCCGGCTCCGCCGCGCCCCTGATAGCTTTGGTACGCTCCTTGCCCGGAGCCCCCGCCGCCACCTCCTGTATTCGCCCCACCATTACCGCCGCTTGGGTTACTTCCATCACCATAGCCCACAAGTCCGTTGCTACCAGCATTTCGAGCAGAACCGCCGCCAGTGCCTGCTGTAAGTCCTGTATTAGACGAGTACGACGCGCCGCCCCCTCCGCCGCCGCCTAGGCCCCCATTACCGCCACGCCCGGCCGATTCTTTCCAAAGCGAGCCGCCTCCACCTCCACCGTAGTAATAGCTATTGCCATCGTACGTGTTAAGAACGCCGATACCCCCGTCGCCACCATTACCGCTACCGGCACCGCCAGCGCCACCAGCACCGCCGCCGCCGCCGCCAACAACCCCGGCAACATCTTCGCCACCGCTGTTACCTTGCCCGGCGGTACCTGCACCTGCAGCGCCACCATACGGAGCGCCGCCTCCAGACGACCCACTAGCCGCTGATATAACGCCGCCATCGGTGTATGTGCCTCCATGTCCGCCACCTAGAGCTGTAACACCAAACGCGGAAGAGCCACTTCCGCTGCCGCCAGTAGACCCGGCTGACGTAGTCGACGCAGCTCCGCCGGCGCCAACAACAATAGGAAAAGCACCGGCCAAAAGCGTTGTGGATAAGGTCCTAACCCCCCCACCGCCGCCTCCACCCGAGTGGCGTACGCCAGTGCCCGCACCGCCGCCAACAATAAGAACGTCAGCCAGCGTCTGCCCGGCCACGACATTAAGTGTGCCGGACGTGGTGAACGTGTGGACTTTGTAATCTACACCGCCTGCCGAATATGTAGATACTGCGCCGCCTTCAGCAGTAAACACGTTTGATACCGAAAGCCATTGTCCTGAGCGAAACTCCTCGAGGTAGTTCAGGTCGGTGTTGAACCGCACCATACCAACAGCCGGGCTGGCCGGCCGCTGCGCAGTCGTACCCACGGGCATCAGGGCTGCGCCAGTGGCCGAGGTCTTGGCGACGAACCCTGCGTCGACCTCGCCCTTGCGGTACGTGTCGGTCAAGGAGACTGGCCAGTATGCGATCGTTTTGAGTTCGTCGTTCAATGCCGCTGCTGCGGTCAAGACAACCGTGGAGCCGTTGCTCGCCGTGAAGTCCGAAGAGTCCAGCGACACACCGTTCAGGAACACGTCGATATACCCGGGCAAGTACCCGCCCGACGGCGTGAACGTCGTCTGACCCGCTGTGGCTGTCAGCTCAGTAATGGTTCGGATCGTCTGGCCGAACGGTGGCACGCCTAAATACGCCATGTGTTACTCCGGTTTGGGATGCTTGGATTTTACGGCTTGGACTCGGGCCAGCATCTCAGCCGCGGCCTCACCGCCTTTCCACAAGGCATCAAGCTGTTCCGTGATCGGTGGGTACTCAGCTGCCCGTTGGCGTTGGTACTCGGTACGCTCATGCTCGGCTTGGAGTCGTGCGATCTCTGCAGCGATTAAAGTCTCGTCAAGCACAACGGTATTACCATCTGCATCATAGGCACCTACCCCATCATAGATGGCGTTTACATTAGGGTGTGTGTTGTAAATTGCGTAATGTCTCATCCTGCAATCTCCGTGAGAATCATAGTACTTGTAGTCCAATGACGCATAGCGTCTCCAAGGTCTTCAGGACGATTAAAGTACGCAATCCTTGTGCCGCCAATAAAGTCGGCTCTCCACCACAAAGAATATGTGAGGGCTGCAGTAGTAGCAGGTTCGTCAATAAACACAAAAGCGCTGTTTGCTATAGCAGCGGCGTTTACTGCGTCTCTGTTAGCAGCAAAAGATACGTTAGTTCCGTTATTACCGCCCCTATTGCCAACTGCAATGTCCACCCCGTTTCGCCTAACCGTGAACGCGGCGTATCGACCATCAGAAGAGCCGCAACCTGTATGGGCAACGATCTGGATACAAATTCTGCTTGTTGTAGAAATAGGGGTAATGGTAGCTTGAAACGGCCCCGGCGCTTGCGCAAACGAATTTCCAACAGTGCCCGTAGCGGCAGTAGAAAACTGAACCACCTGAATCACACTCCCGCTCGGAGCGTTTGCGTCGGGCACTTGGCCAGTGAGTTTTGATGCCGCCAGTGCTGCTACACCTGCATCAGGGATTCGGCTTAAAGGCATGCTTTTACTCCTGAGCGGCCAAGCGCGCGGCGGCTTCGGCCTCTGTTTCGGCTTGACGTTGTGCAGCAGACTTCACCCAGCCATTGGCAAAAGCCAGCGTGACCATCTCGTCCTTGCTGCCGGGAATCTGGATGTTGGTTTCCAAACACTTGGCCACCGTGATCTGGACGATCTCATCAATGGCGATCCGTGCACGCTCATGCACGGCGTTTTGAATCCAGTCGTCTTGCGACAGCGCGGCGTATGAGAGGGCTGCGTCTTCGGCGGCTGTGAGGGTAATGGTGTAGTTCATGTTTTGTCCTTTGAGTTAGCCAAGCAAATGACCAAAGGCTTTTGTGTAGCCATTGTGCAAATGAGTCCCGTTGTTTGAGTAATAGAACTCAACGTAGTCTCCGGCGTTTAGTCTAACGCTAAGAGTAGCACCTTGACCTGCATAGCTGCCTGAGAACTGACCGTAAACACCAAAGAAACCATGGCCGTCAAACGAGCTGCCATTTACGTTTAAAGTAACGTTGGAAGAGTTGCCCATGTTGTAAAGCAAGCACGTCATGCCAAAAACATAAACACCTGAAACAGGTGCAGTAAAACGGCCATTGGAACTGTTGTAATGCCCGCCTACATTGTGACGAACGTTTTCAAAAACAATCACGCCGGACGACGTAACATGGTTTGCTAATCTCACAGCCATAAAAGCAGGCTGATACGGCATCGTCACGCGACCAGCCCCGTCAATCTGCATCCTCGTCAACGCAGCCACGTTGTCAACAAAGCGCAGTGATGGCGTTGAGGTGTTTCCAAAAACGTCAATCGCCCAAGCGGATGTGTTGTCGGAAGCACGGCACAAGTCAATCTGACCGCCTTCGTTGGATGAGTCAACACGACCGATGGTTAACTTCGTGCTGGGGGTAGCGCCGATGCCAAGGTTACCCGTCATTGTGTCGCCGGCTTTTGCTACTGCTTCAGCTTTCCGATACGCCGACTCATCGACCAACGAGCCCAGCGACTGGTCACGGTAGACCACGTACACGTTGTTGGTGCCGGAGCTTGGGGCTTCGCTGAATGTCAGCGTCGTGCCCGACACAGAGTACGAGGCGTCGTACGGAGACTGCTGCACGTTGTTGACCAACACCTCGATCGAGGCTGCGCTGGGAACCGTGCGGCTGAGCGTGAACGCTGTCTGGCTGCCCGTGCCGTTGAACGACTGGGCCTGCACCGCCGCAAAGTTTACCGGCAGTGGTGATGCGGAGGAGCCGATGTAGGGCATGTGTTACACCAAGTAGCTGAGGGTTGCGTCAATCGACGATGCTGCGCTGGCGTACGCCGTCACGGTGTCGCCTTCCTCGAGGACGACCTTCTGGTCACCGCCGACCAGAGCCAGTGCGCCGCCAAGCGGCACGATGGCGTCCTTGATCAGGAACGCAGAGCTGCCGCCGTTCTTGTTGAGCTTGGCGCTCACAGTCACGTTAGCGCTGCCGACGTTGGCAAATGCCAGACCGATGATGGTGTGTGCGGCCCCCGAAGCGACTGTGTCTGTCACGGTGCTCGGGCTGCCTGAGAGGCCAACGCTCGCGGTTACTTTTGATTTGAAGGCCATGTGTTACCCCAGAGCGATTGCCATCGCCGTTGCAAACTCTTGTGCTTCCTGCACGCTGTACACGTTCAGGTTCGTGCGCGCCGTGGCTGTGTCCGCGACGTCGCCGAGGTTCGAGCTTTTTTCCATCTTGTCGTTGTTCAAGTTGGAGAAGTTGGCATCGACCTCGTTATTGGTCAGGGGCGAGCCCTTGACTGACCGCAGCGTTAAAGTAGCCATGACGGCCTCCTATTACGAAACTGTGATGGTCCAAGTGATGGCCATCGTGTCGTCTGCGCCCTTGTTGACCACAGCAAACACCGTACGGCACAACAGCGTGCCGCCGCTTGACGCGTTCAAGATGCCTGCCTCGACAACGCCGCCGGTACCAACGCCGGGGCCGAACGTCGCGACGTACGTCACAACTGCGCCAGAGGAAGAAGCCGAGTCCAACGAAGCGCGGCCAAGTTCAGAGCCCAGAGCCGTGTCGCTGATGGCAGCCGCCGTGTTGTTCGCGCCGATGGCCATGTGGCTCATCGCAGTGGGGGTGCCCACCATGCGCGCGGCAATGAAGTTCTTGCCGGTTGTGACCACCAAGTTCTTGATGGTCTGGGATTCTTTGGGCGCGCCGTTCTTGTCGAACAGCTGAATGTGCACTGCGCCAGTGGCTTTGATGTCGTCGCGAATCATGGTCTACTCCTTAAAACGCCAACGAGGCGCCCACGTAATCTTCGGCAAAATAACTGAAGTCACAGTAACCTTGGCTGCGGAGCGAGCCGGCGTCCTGCGTCGAGATGGATTCTACGCGAGAAGTCGCGAAACTTAAAGCGTTCGCGTCCCCCACCAGCGCCACGTTGGACACTCCGCGGGTCAGCGCAATACCAAACCCATCAACCGCCTCCATGCCGTCGTTCATGGCCACGCCATCAACCAGCAGTTTTTGGTGGTCAAACACCTCAAAGTGCGATGTTGCGAAAGTGTCCGACAGCGGTTTTCCGACCGAGAACACCTGCGTCTCCGACTCATCGACAGTGTCTTCGAACAGGCGGTTGTAGTCAACGACGCGGCTGAACACGTCAGTTGGCTCGAACGAATCGGCGCGGGCCTTGCCAAACGAGAACACTGAGCCCTCGGAAGTCGAAACGCTGTCAGCGGCCGACTTGGTGCTGCGGATACTGAGGGCGTCTGCCGCCCCAAACACATCGCCAAACAGCTTGTAAAAGCCGTTGGTGTCTACCAGCACGCTGAGCGTCAGGTCGATATACGCGACGTTTGCCGCGGCCACGATGCTTTGCGTGGCAACGACGGGCTGATGTGCGGCCAGCGCAGCGCTTGGCTGAACGCTGGAGGCTTCTACCGCGGGGTCAACCGCGACAATGCCTACCCGGAGCTTGACTCGAGATGGGGTTGCGCGTGCCTCGCCTAAGCTGGTGCGCACGCCCATCAGAAGTCCTCGCGGATTTTGAACTTGAGCAGGTCGTAGACGGTCTGAACTTGGCTGTCAGAGAACGTGATCTCGATCTCGCCCTCATAGTCCCCCGCTGCGCCTTGCAGCATCTCAGGAGCCGTAGACGGGTAGAACGCGACAACGCCGTTGGTGCCATCCGTCACCGTGCCGGTCACCGTAGCCGTCAGCGTCGTAGCGCCAGCGGCGCGGAACTTCAAACGAACCGTAGCGCCCGTGATGTTGATCGCCGCGCCAGTCGTGTCGTCCGTAATCGTGCACACCAGCACAGGGCGGGTGTCACCTTGGACAAGTCGAATCTTTTCAGACATGGGCTACCTCAGACGAAGGGGCGCAACTGCGCCGACATTTGGACGCCGCGGCTATCGCGGATGCGGGTGTTGGAGATGGCGCGCTCGAAAATTGCCTTGTGCATCGTGGCCAAGTTCACGTCGCTCCAATCCTTGCCGGGAATCATGGCCAGCTGAGCAATGGTGCCGCTCACGAGGACATCGGCCCACGTCTCATAAATCCAGTCCTCGACACCAGCGCCGTTGCGCTTGGGCTTCAAGACGGCAGCGACTCGCAACGTAGCGCGGCGATCAGGAATGGGGAACACTCGGATCGTGCGGTCGGCGTGCAGCCAATACTTGACGGGGTCGCCAGTCTCAGTGCGTCGCTCGTGGGGCACGTGGCGGAAATCAACACGCTCGAGCTGCTGGCCGTCCAGCACCACGGAGATCACATCCTCAACTTCCACATCGCCTTCGGCGTCGAGGTCGTACTCAATCACGTTGGCGGACAGGTACACCGCGTCAATGTCGTCTTGCCAGAGGTAGGTGCGTGCGAAGAAGTCGGCCGTCGTAGAGGCCAGATACACGCGCTTGGTCTCGTTGGGGCACGACTGTAGGTGCGGGTCCAACAGAGGAAAGAAATCGTCCCAGACCTTGGCCATTA
>CAZOLA010000028.1:0-13012 GCA_964580845.1 uncultured Sphingobacterium sp. | reverse complement strand
GCTGTATCAGATCTGACAATCGAGAAGTTGATTTTGAAGGAAGCCGCACGGGGAAACTTCTAAGCCCCGCACGTCGCCGTGCTTGTGTGGAGCTTGTTGTTGCCAAGCATGGCGTCTCCGAACGGCTTGCATGCCGTGTTCTGGGGCAGCATCGATCCACACAACGCAAGGAGCCGATAAGGTCTCATGATGAGGCGGCATTGACTGCCGAGATCACGTCACTTGCCACTCAGTATGGCCGTTACGGCTACCGCCGGATCACGGCGATGCTGCGGCAAAGAGGTTGGCGTGTGAACGCCAAGCGGGTGGCTCGGATCTGGCGGCGGGAGGGGCTTAAAGTGCCAAGCAAGCAGCCAAAGCGTGGTCGTTTATGGCTCAACGACGGATCCTGTATCCGGCTGCGCCCGGAATATTCGAACCATGTTTAGTCTTATGACTTCGTTGAAGATCGGACGCATGACGGAAAAAATACCGCATGCTTAACGTCATCGACGAGTGCACTAGTGAGTGTCTAGCAATCCGGATCAACCAGAAGCTCAAATCTAGTGACGTAATTGATGTCCTCTCTTATCTCTTCATCTTGAGGGGTATCCCGACGCATGTTCGATCCGACAATGGACCAGAGTTCATCGCGAAAACCTTACGTGACTGGCTTGCAGCGGTCGGGGCCAAGACTGCCTACATCCTACCGGGTAGTCCCTGGGGGTGAGGCCGTTAACAAATCGCTCCAGTGGAGGGATTTAAGGTCGAACGGGTATTGCGAGAGCTTCAAGTCGAAGCTTCGTGACGAGCTACTGAATGGTGAAATCTTCTACACACTCAAGGAGGCAAAGATCGTAATAAAAATGTGGAAGCGCCACTACAACACCATCAGACCCCACTCATCACTTGGATATCAACCGCTAGCACCCGTGGTGCTGCAATGGCCGGTTATGCAAAGCCAACCGGCAAGCCAAGTCCCTGAAGGGCTAGCGTGTAAAAAGATCCTAAACTAACATAATAACCGGATCACCTAATGGGGTCAGGCCAAGTATTGAAAATGCCCTTCCAGATGCCGCGTCTGCCCCAGCGGACATATCGATTACGGACCGTTGTGTGCGGGCCATACCGCTCCGGCAAGTCACGCAAGGCTGCCTCTGTGCGAACAATATGGAGCATGCCGTTCGCCACACGCCTTTCTTCAACCAGCACGGACCCGCGCCCTAGCCTTGGCAATCAATGCTCAATAATCGCCCATTCCGCGTCAGCAAGATCAAATCGGATCATCAACTTCCTCCCGCCTTGAAATGCAGAAAATGGATCTGATTTGCCCATCGTTCAATGGGCGCAACTAGCTTCAGAACCTAATGATTACTTGACTTTAGTCCGAATACTCAGCGCTTTTCCGTACAAAAGGAAAATGGTAGCCAAGGCCCAATCTGGGCTGATAGCCAGTTGCATATTGGCTGATGAATACAAGGTGAAAATGCCAATCAATACAATCACGGCCAAGGCAGTCGGATTCGCGCGTTGTTTCCATTCATGTTCTGCTAGTCGCAGTGACCACCCGATGAAGAACGTGTATAAAGGCACAAATACCCAATGTAGATCGTCTGCTAGGGCGGTATAGACGCTCGACCATTTGGATCGCGTATCCCACCCTGCGAGCATGAGGCGATCACTAAAGTTTTGGAGGTCACAACCGGTCTTAAAAATTTCGCAGATGAAACTCTTTATAGGGGGTAGATGACCGAGCCCGAAGTTGAACTCGAAGTCCAACGTGAAGGCAATATTCAATCCTTCGTAACCCTGCGTTAGGTAATGGGTTACCAAAACGTAACCTATCTCCAATTGGGGCGAAATTTGCGCTAGCATGCTATCCATATCAAAGCATGTTACAGTGCCGGGCAAGCAATTAGGCATCATATTACCAAAGCGGCCATGTTTTCTGAGAACAAACAGCCACAGAACCGCCAAAGCTCCGAACGCCAAAAGAAACTTTGTGCTTCTGTTGGTCCCTTTATAATATGCAATAATAGCTAGAATTAGAATTATATCTGTTGTTTCCTTGTCCGTTCCGCGCGCTAAACTGAATAACATCATTGGAACGAAAAACAAGATCAGTATTAGCGATGACTTTCCATAGAATCGGCAAATCAAGACTAACATTACTGGGAATAGAACTGCCTTTAGCATTAATGCTACACGTTCTGCACCGCTAATTTTTACGCCTTGCTCTATATATAGCTGATAATCTGTGTAGACAGTCGTAAATCTTAGGCCGGACATCAGCGATGAGGTGACGCTCTGCCCAGTGACTATCTGCATTTGTATAACAGACAAAACAGCATAGAGAAGAGCTAAAGCAATTCCGACCCTGCGGTCGCGCAAAACACCAAATAAATCAAGATTGGAATATCCGATCTTGCCCGGTCTAACGAGGACCGCATATCCCATGTTAAACGTAATGACACATACCCCCACGAACAGTGCAACCCAAGGCTCCGTTCGTCCAGGCCACTCTATGGGGCCAAAGTAAAACAAGATTACTGAAGAAGACACCCAGAGATTGAAGAATGTCCTCATTAATCGGGGCGCTCAATCGCCATTTCCCGCCGGGCCAAAAGCATCATCCAGGGTGTAATCGTGACTGCATAGACCCCGGCAGTTATCCAAGGAGCCAACCAAGCCATTTCCCCATCGAGGGTTGCCGCTTTTGCCCCGATGCTGATCCCCGCGAAGGCCACCCAAGGCAGGATCTGCGGGCGTGCCAGCCCGGCCGCGTTTAGTACCGAGTTATAAGGGGCGGTCAGGGCGATCACCGCCGCAGCCGCGGTCCAACCCAACACAATCAAATGCTGGTTGGCAAAGTTCCGCCCCATCCAGACTGTCATGATCGGGTCCGACAACGTTGTTAGCGCCATGCCCACCGCCAGCACTCCTACTGCCCCGACTATTGACATCCTTAGCGTCGAACTCCGCAACCAAGCGCGGTCTTTCTGCGCTAGCGCGCTCCCATATATCGGCCAAAGCGGCATGAACACCGTCCCCACGATCACGGTCATTATCGACCCCAACTTGGCCGGCACCCCATATTCAGCCACTAACTCAGACCCCCCTTTTGCGAAGAGGATTACGTTATCTGCGTTCATTGCAATCAAATAGAAAATCAGAACCAAAAAGAAAGCACCACCAAGGCTCAGCAAATCTTTGGTCTGGTTGAGCCCCCAGCCATTAAATTCTGGGCGGTGGCTTGGGACTAGACTGAAGTAGGCAACTGACCATAGGGCAAGCAATCCGGCATTTGGGAGGGCATAGAGCGCAACCACCGCTACTGGATTAAATCCTGCACTAATCCCCCACAAGCATGCTGACAGTGCACACATTGGTCCGGCAACTTGCGCAAGTTGCGAATGAACAAATGCTTGGCGAGCTTCTAACAGCTTTACTATAACCAGAGACGGAAAGGATAGAAACAGGGCGATCAGTACAATCGCAATTATCCATGCCGCATCTGCTGTCCCATCAGTCTGCACCCGCGCGGAATAAACCCCAGAAAACAAGAATACTAGCCCGATTAACCCCCCTGATAGAGCTGCGAGCAGGGCGTAACTCTGACCAAGCAGCCTACGCACAGCAGCCATGTCTTTCTTACCAAAAGCCTCTGATAGGCGGGTGAGGGTTGCAGTGCCGATCCCGAAATCAAGAAATGAAGCCATTGCCGAAAAAGCCGTCGCAGTGAGCCAGATGCCGAACAGGTTTGGACCCAAATGTTCCAGCATAGGTGCCATAACGATCAGGGGCACGAACGATGTAACAGCCCGCCCAATGATCGCAGAACGGATAGCCGAGACTAACCGACGCCCTCGGTGCATAGAGCTTCCACTAACCGTCAAAAAATGCCCTTTCAACCTTGTCGGCTGTCAGTTCGGTTTCTGTAATGAAGGACCTAACAGCCTCAGGGATCGTAGCGGCGATCCTAAAGCGCAATTCCTGCCAATCAAAGGGCTCTGATCGGAGAGACACACCTATGCCCGTGCGCCGCAGAAGGGCTTCGTATGCGGGCAACGAGCGGCCGGTGTAGATAACTGGCAGGCCTGCGGCAGCGTAGTCAAAGACCTTAGAGGGGAAGCCGGGCTGGTCCAGCCCTGGGTGCAGTGAGATCAGCCCAAAATCCATTTCTGATAGCGCGCTTATCAAATCATGCTGCGCCAGATAACCCCGGTAGACCACCACCACGTTAGACGCCAGCGTCAGCCACTCCGGGTTCGGCAGGCTTGGGCTGAAGATGTGGAGCTCAAACCTCTGTGATCCCTCTGCCTCGAGGCGAAGAATGGCTTGTGGAATTCCACGGGTTAAAGTGATTTGTCCAACAAAGGCCACCCGGATCGGCGACAACTTATCGCGCACCGGCCGATCGGTTGCCTCAATAAACGGTAGCGAGGGCCAGAGCGGCAAATAGCGCACTTCGGAATGATCGATAAAGTCAGTAAAATCCTCTGTTGGCAAAACAACCCGAGTGGCGAGCCTCACTGTAAACACTTCGATTAGATCAAGCAAACGCCTCGCAAGCCCGCCTAATCTGTTGCGGTTTACAGTAATCGGGTATACGTCCCAGTGAACGACAACAATCCGCTTATGCATAAGCCAAGCCAGTAGAACGCTGGGAAAGGCGAGCGCGGCATAGCTATGCAGAATAATCGTGTCAGTTGTCATGACTTGTGGCCAGCGGCGCAGTTCACGACTGATTATTTGCAACCTACTGCAGAATTTGTTGCGCTGGACGATGTTGTTGGGCGCTTGTCGCACTTCGTGCCGTTCGGCTAGCACTTTGGCCAGTGCCTTGAACAGTCTCGCCGAGGTGCCGCTTTCCGGCCCGTTCCATACCACAAGGATCTTCCGCCGTTTCATGCTATCACCACTGCATTAATTCTACCCAAGCTTTGAGCGGATCTACCTCAATGGGGGGCGGACATGGAGTGGCGAGGGCGCGTGATAGCGCTTCGGCCACGCCCTCAGGTGTGAGGGTACGGGTCGCAACCCCTCCCCCCCGAGCTTCGAGTTCTTGTGCCATGCGGCTCTCGGGCTCGACCAGCGCTAAGACCTTCACCCCCAAGGCTGCATAGGTCTGGACCTTTGAGGGCGATGCCACGCGGAACATCCCAGGCAACAACGACACCAGCCCCACATCCGCTTCCGCCATCAACACCCGCGCGGTGCCTACCGGCACTTGGGGCAGGAAGCGTACTTGCGGATGGTCGCCCCACCTGGCCTTTAGCGAGGGTAGCGCGACACCATCACCCAGGAACAACAGTTCCAAGTCGGGACAGTTGGGAAAGAGGCGACCCACTCCATCGGCCAACAGAGCCAGGTTTTGGAAGCGGCCCAGGTTTCCCGCAAAGATTACCCGTATCTTGCCTGGCGCCTTGGTCCAAGCAGGGTTCAGGGGCGGGGGAATGACATCAACGTCATCTAAAGAGGGGTTCGGAATTAAACGGAGGTCACGGATTGGAACACCCCTGTCGCGCAGCGTATCGGCCATGTCCTGTGACAGGGTTACCACGCAGTCGGCACGACTTAAGGTTGCGTTGTCCATTGCGCGGAACAGAGTAGCGAGGGGCGCCCAGCCCATCGCCCCCCCGGCTATTTCGCTGACTTCAGGGTGGATGTCCTGCATGTGATATACAAATCGCGCGCCTACGGCGCGCGCCGCCAGCGCTGCCGCCCAGGCTGCCACAACTGGCGGATGTGTCGATGCGGTAACAACATCTGGCCTGAGACTTAGGATCCGCCACACGAGCGAGATCACATAACGTAGAGCGTTAAGGGCCCTCGCCAAGCCGGGTCCTTTGTATTTGCCCCAAGTTCCGCAGCGATGGATGTGCAGTCCGTCTATCAACTGCGACCGATCAGCGTCCTTAAACCCGCCGTAGTATGGCAAAGCGGATTGAACGTGCACAATATGCCCCGCCTGCGCCAGCCGAAGGGCAATATCGCGTAGAATAAGCGCATATGGTGCAGTGTCCGGCCAGAAGAACTGGTGGCTTAGAAGTATACGCATGCAACTAGGCCAAATCCATCAAGTACTGGATTCGGTCGATCACCTCGGCCTGTTCCACATCTGTTAGATCGCTGCCTGATGGTAGGCAGAGGCCGCGCTCAAAGACTTGGACATCAAAGCCTGATCCGACATAGCGTACACCATTATAAAGCGGCTGTAGGTGCATGGGCTTCCAAAGTGGTCGAGTTTCGATGCCGTGGTGCTGCAATTCAAGCCGGACACTTTCGCGGTTTACCCCCTGTGTTCGGGCCGGAAGCTGCACTGCGGTGAGCCAGCGCGTTGATCGGTACCCTGGGGGTTCGGGCATGAAGTCAACCCCGCAATGAGCCAACGCGGCCGCGTAGCGATCAAAGACCGCGCGGCGGGCGGAGACGCGCTGGTCTAGAACCTGCAACTGACCCAACCCGATCGCCGCCATAATGTTGCTCAGCCTATAGTTGTAACCAAATGTAGTGTGCTGGTAATGCGCTGCAGGATCGCGCGCCTGTGTTGCCAAGAACAGGGCTTGCGCCGCCATGTCAGCAGATGCTGTGACGAGCATTCCGCCGCCGGAGGCTGTAATGATCTTGTTTCCATTGAAGGACAAGATAGCAGCATCGCCTCCAGTGCCGCCGCGCCGACCGCTTCCATCGAACGCACCAAGACTTTCGGCAGAATCCACCACTAGCCTAACGCCATAGTGTGCTGCTAATGCCTCTAGGCGCCCCAGGTCGACGCATTGGCCATAAAGATCGGTTGCAACGATGGCACGCGGTAGGCAGTTGGCGCGATTGGCTCGGGCAAGTTCCTCCTCAATCAAATCGACTGATATTGTCCAAGAACTTGGATCAATATCGAAAAAGACAGGCCGGGCGCCAAGATAATTTAGCGGAAAGACCCCACCAGCAAAGGTCATGGACGATGTCCATACCTCATCGCCACGATCGACACCATTCAGCCGCAAGGCTAAGTGCAGGGCCGCGGTCCCTGATGCCACGGCTACGCAGTGCCGCCCACCCAGATAATCGGACATTGCCCGCTCAAACTGATCCAACTGCGGACCCAGCGGGGCAATGAACCCGCTGTCAAAAGCCTCATGGACTAGCGCGAATTCTGCACCACCCATGTGTGGTCGAGAAAGATGGATACGGATAGTCAATTTGAATAGCCGAGGTGTTGTTGAACGGGTTCTAGAATTGCCTGGACTTCAGGGGCTAGTGGGGGGTGAATAGTGGCACAGAATGTTTCAGTGCACCTGACCAATTGTGCGGCAGAGCCAATTGCGTCTGTACTAACAGCTGCGTTCAAGAAACGTGCAACATCAATCAAGACCCTTGTGGGATCCCGCGTCAGATCCTCGTAACGCAGCTGGAACACTCGGTCGGGGGGTATGCTGTGCAGCTGCTCGGTCGCTGTTTGCACGCATTCTATCCATTGCCTCGCGCAGACCACGTCGAGGGGGGCCTCATACATGGCATGGTGTCCACAGATGCGTGGCCCCCACCATCTAAGCCGTCCATCATCATGTCGCGCCTTTCTCGGCAGACGCCGCGCCAAGAAATTCAATGTCCGGTAGATAAGCGATGCCAGCGGCACAAATCGCGCCTTAGCAATCAAATAGGGAAGTCCGGGCATTTCGAGTTCGCCTCGCCATCGCTTGCGCGCCGATGCAACGACGTGGGAACCGTTTCGAATGATATGGACAAACCGCGCCTCGGGCATGACTGTATCGATAAAGTTCACTCTGAGCGAGTTTGCACAGGTCTTTTCGACAATGAACGCAGGCCGTCCAGACGCTTTCCATCGTCGGATAAAAGCCTTCCTAATGTAACGGCACACGCGCGGACGGGCAAGAACAACATCAAAATGGTCGTCTCGATGCCCTTCGTTACCATAGGCCCAAATCGCGTCGATCTCATCGCAAGGCCATGTTGCAAAGCTGGGCAAGCGAACCAAAGCGTCGCGAAGTGCATTTGTTCCCGACCGCCCAGCTCCAATGATAATCACCGGCACAAAAGGCAGAGAATTATGCGAGTGTTTCATCCTGACAGCGTCTTCCAGATCAGATGCAAGTCGCGTGAGAACGTCCATTTATCTAAGTAATCGAGATTGATAAGGACTTTGTCGGGCCAGATGACTTCTGCATTGTAACGCTCAGGGTCTGCAACGCCACCAAGAATGACTTCCTCTTCGCGATACTTCAAAGTTGCCGGACCAGTCATGCCCGGTCGTAGCGTTAAAATGCGCCGCTGATCCCCCGACAATTTGTCCATAAAACCGGGCACATCGGGACGAGGGCCAACCAGTGACATCTCGCCGCGAGCCACATTCCACAATTGGGGCAATTCATCGATCTTGAAACGCCTAAAAACAGCACCCAGCACAGTGATGCGCGAGTCCAATGACGTTGTAATGGTTGTTCCAAGGATCGGCCGCATCGTGCGTAGCTTCAAAACATGAAAGTGTCTTCCACCGCGCCCAATGCGAACCTGTGTAAATAGACCGTTTGCACCCGTATCAATCGACGCAAGGCCCCAGCACAAGACAATAAATGGCCAGAGAACCGCAAGGCCGATAACCGAAACTATCAGATCGAAGCTCCGCTTTGCTATCCGTTGTTTCAAAGTCATATTCAGCCAGCCAGATCGTTCCCCCGAATGCCGTCCCAGCCATTCGACAGCCTGGCAGTACCAATAATCAGGGATACTACGCGTTCGGAAGTGTTGGCTATGGTGTAGTCTCCTGGAATAGGATTTGATAAGCCCCTGCCGCGACGATCGTTGTACAACGCGGTCGCAGCGGCTACGCCATTAACGATGGCGTCTTCGTCAAGACCGGTCATCAGGATGCTGCCCATGTCAAGCGCCTCCGGCCGTTCTATTGCGTCGCGCGGCGTAATCGCGGGAAAGTCCAGGATAGCGCTTTCCTCCGCAATTGTACCGCTGTCAGAAACGGCGCAGAAAGCGTTCATCTGCAGATGATTATAATCGTGGAAGCCGAACGGCTTCAGCCAACGCACCCGACTGTCCACAAGGGTATCATTCATGGCATCAAGTCTATTACGGGTCCGAGGATGGGTGGATACAATTACATGCTTGTCATAGTCGCGCGCAAGCCGGTTTAACGCCGCAACCAACCTCCGAAGACGAACTGAGCTATCTACATTCTCCTCGCGGTGCAGTGAGACGATGAAATAGCCTTTAGGTGCCAAGCCGAGCCGGGCCAAAACATCCGAAGACGCTATCCGTTCACGATAATAATCCAACACCTCGCGCATCGGGCTGCCAGTCAGATAAATGCGCCTGTGCTGCACGCCCTCAGATAAAAGGTGCCGACGCGCATGCTCAGTATAGACTAAGTTGAAATCAGACATGTGGTCTACAAGCTTGCGATTGGTTTCCTCGGGCACGTTCCGATCAAAGGAACGGTTACCAGCTTCCATGTGATAAATTGGAATTTTCAAGCGCCGTGCCATGATAACGGAAATCGCGGAATTGGTATCGCCCAGCACCAGCACCGCATCCGGCTTCTCTGCCAGCAAGACCCGTTCACTTTCGGACAATATCTTGCCAAGAGTTGCCCCCAATGTTCCTCCGCCTGCACCAAGAAAGTGATCTGGCTTACGTACGCCCAGATCATCGAAGAATACTTCGTTAAGCTCATAATCCCAATTCTGCCCTGTGTGAACGATGACATGATTAGCGAAGTCATCAAGCCGCGCCATAACGCGTGAAAGTCGAATGATCTCAGGTCGGGTACCGAGTATGGTCACGATCTTCAGATTTTTCATGCTTGGGCCCTTAAAACTGGATCGAAATAGGTGTCTGGTGAGGCAGGATCGAACAAATCGTTTGCCCAGAACAATGTGAGCAAGGGAGTATCGCTCACGTTTTCTATCGAATGGGTATGCAAGCTAGGCATGTCGATTGGCGCTGGTTGGTCCCCCGAAACACGGTACTCCCAGACCTCGTTCCCGAGAACCTTACGAATCCGAATGATTGCCTCACCTTGGACTACAAGAAAGCGCTCGACCTTATGTAGATGGAAGTGATCGCCGCGAGTGATGCCTGGCTTGGTCGTCGACAAGAAGACCTGTCCACCAGCGCTAGCCTTAACTGCCTCGAACAGTGAGCCTCGGGCATCAGTTTTTAGTTTTAAAGGGCGCGGAAACCCACTGGGATAAAGTGCCGCGCGGTAAGAATTGAAAAGTGAAAGCACAAAAGGATCACTAAGATTGGGGAAGACGTTAGCACTATAATCGGCATGGATTTTTTTTAGCAAGTAAAGAAGCTCAGGCACCGTGGTTTGGCGTCCGTCAGGACGAATAGTTCCGCTTTGTCCATTAAATGCGGCATCAAGGGCCACCTGAGCGGCCGCCCCTGCATGTAGCAGGGCTATGCACCCGTCATGGTTGACCTCTGGATCATCGCCTGCGATTACGGATTGGATAAAGCTGGCGGTCACATTATTGTACCGTGGCCGAGCGCACTCTCCAAAGATATGCGGCAGAACCAGATCTGTGAAGCAACCACCGAGTGCCCCTAAAGTATCACCCGCAATCCGTTTCGACCGCCCATATGGCGTGTTTGACCCCGCATGGACCGAATTGCTATAAATTATGTGTGGCAAGCTACCAGTCGCCTTACAAGCCGCAACAAGTCGCCGCGCAATATCGAGATTTCCTGATTCAACATCAGCTTCCAACCCGCGGTTCACCCCAGCAAAGTGCAACACAGCGTCAGCACCAACTACAGCGGACTGTAAGTTCGCGTCATCGACGTATGCCGCGTGATCGAGACGTACAACCTCATAAGGTTGAAAGCTAGACTTAAACATTGCCGCACTGTTGAAAGCATGTAGCCGCGCACTCGCGTGCCATCCGATCAACCCGCCCGCACCAGTAATAACAATTTTCATCCACCTACCTTCCATGCATTTATTTCAGCTTGAACTTCGGGCAAAGTCAGCAACAAAGATTTTATATTATCAATATCCAACCGATGGGCGTTGTGGGAGTGATAGTCGTCTCGCTGCTTATCCTCATTTTCGCCTTCGCTAAAATATGCATTGTAGTTCAGGTCGCGCATATCCATCCGGATGCGCACATAGTCACCCATATCACTCGAGTGTAAAAGCTCCCGTGCTGTCGCTAGTGTTTCGTAAAGCTTTTCACCGTGACGCCAACCAATATTTTCAACCGGATGATCGGGCACTTCAAAAAGCTCCAGTAACGCAGTAACCAGATCTTGAATTGTAGCTGCGGCAGCCCTGCGAACAAAAAGATCGCCCTGCTCAGCATACTCGAAAGCATGGTTCACCAGTTCAACCGAATCTCGCAGCGGCATCAAAAAACGCGTCATCTGCGGGGCTGTAATCGTGATCGGACGGCCTGCCTTTATCTGCTCAATGAACATGGGGAGCACTGAGCCTCGAGAGTACATTACATTACCATATCGGATCATTGACACAGTTGTCGTGCCTCTAGGCCCAATAGAGCGCGCAATTCCTTGGGCTATCTTTTCCATCATCGCCTTGGAGATGCCCATCGCATTCACGGGTAGAACAGCCTTGTCGGTGGAGAGACAAACGACCGATCGTACCTTGTGCACCAAGGCAGAGCGTATGACGTTTTCTGAACCTAGGATATTCGTTCGTACGGCTTCAAGCGGGAAGAATTCACATGACGGCACCTGTTTCAGGGCTGCGGCGTGAAATACGCGCTCCACACCGGCCATCGCGCGATCGACACTATCGCGATCCCTGATGTCACCGATGAAATAACGTACATTGGGGCTACGCAATATGTTGCGCAGCATATCCTGCTTTTCCTCGTCGCGGCTAAGTATACGAATTTCTGTACAGCCCTTGTTTAGCAAATCCCTGAGCATAGCCTTGCCGAATGATCCGGTTCCGCCTGTTATAAGTGTTGAGTACATTCGTATTCCCATTGATACATAGATGTCTTCGATTTTGCTTCAGTGTTGCCTCTTGCAACCACCTCGGTTTGTCACATAACCTCAAAACTGATCGGATTAACGAAAATTGGAAGAGTTTATTTGCAAATCGCTGTTAATCAAGATCACACGTGCTACACCATCCAAACCCCCGATAACGCTTAACCACCCTCACCGCGCCCCGAACCCCGTCGCCACAATCCGCGCCGTGCGCAGCAGAATTACCAGGTCGAGCGATAGTGACACATTCTTGATGTAGAAGAAGTCATACTCGAGTTTTACCTTAGCCTGGTCAACTTCCCCGACATTCCCATGCCGTATCGCCGCCCAGCCGGAAATTCCCGGCTTTACCGCGTGGCGGAAGCCATAAAACGGAATGGCCCGCGCGTAGTCTTGCGCCAACGCCACGGCCTCCGGGCGCGGCCCAATCCAACTCATCTCGCCCCTCAGGATGTTGAAAATCTGCGGCAGCTCGTCCAGGCGATACTTGCGCAAGATACGGCCTACGCGCGTCACGCGCGTGTCTGCCTCCCGCGTGTAGCTAGGCCCCGCCTGCTCCGCGCCCACCGCCATGGTCCGCAGTTTGAGGCACCTGAAAGTCCGGCCGCGAAAGCCTACGCGCTCCTGGACAAAGAACACCGGGCCCGGCGTATCAAGCTTGATCGCCAGCCCCGCCACCGCCATCAGCGCCACTGCCGGGGCGAGGAAAGTGACCGCAAAGGCAAAGTCGACACAAGCCTTCGCCGCCAGATAGCCGCGCTTTGGCAGCAGGGCATCCAGCCCGATGTCGCCGGCACATCCCAGCGCCACCCGCCCGCTCAAAAGCTCGCGCGTCTTTGTGATGTCGTAGACGGGTATCCCCGCCGACGCACAGCGCACGACGAAGTCCTCCCACCCCGGCTCGAGGCGCCCCTCTAAATTGGCCACTACCCCATCCACGTCGCCCAGGTCAATGGCGGGGGATTTGAGCGTAATCCAATCGACTGCCTTGGCCTCGGCCAGCCAGTCGCTCGGGCCGCCCGGAACTACGGCCAGCCGA
>CAZOLA010000027.1:0-13151 GCA_964580845.1 uncultured Sphingobacterium sp. | reverse complement strand
CGAACCAGCGACACAAGGATTTTCAGTCCTTTGCTCTACCAACTGAGCTATGGTACCCTTTCCCTTTCGGGATTGCAAATGTAGCTTCTTTTTTCATTTCAGAAAATATTTTTTAAAAATAGTGTGTACATACCTGTTAAAATCGAGGCATTGAAACAATCAATACTTAGAAGGATTCTAAATTATTTTTTATGCATGCATAGTAAATGAGATTGGTCTTTATTCATTATTTTAGCTTCACTAAGAACCAATATGATTGCACAGATTTTATTTTTAGTCTTTTTGCTGGGTGCCAGTATCCTTTTCGGGCGCAACGTGGCCAAGATCAGGAGAAACATCAAACTGGGTCGTTCCGAAGACCGCAGCGACCGCCCCATGGAACGTTTGAAAACCATGTTGCTGGTCGCTTTTGGCCAAAGCAAAATGACCAAAAGACCGGTGGCCGCCATCATGCACTTTTTCCTCTATGCAGGCTTTGTCATCATCAACATAGAAGTAATAGAAATTTTGATCGATGGCTTGTTTGGTACCCATCGAGTATTCGCAGCTCCGCTGGGACCTGTCTATAATTACCTGATCGGCAGCTTTGAGATCCTTGCTTTCTTGGTGATTGTAGGCTGTGTGGTATTCCTCGTCCGCCGTAATGTGCTCAAACTCCGTCGCTTTAGCGGCAAAGAAATGACCAGCTGGCCAAAGTCTGATGCCAATTATATCCTGATCATTGAAATTTTACTCATGTCGGCCTTCCTGAAAATGAACGCCGCCGACTATTTATTACAACAACAAAATTACCCGCATTACATTCAGGCCGGCGCTTTCCCGGTGAGCCAATTTATTGCCCCATTAATGCCGCAAAATCCGGAGTTTTTGGTTTTAATTGAGCGTGGAGCGTGGTGGTTTCACATATTGGGTATCCTGGCATTTTTAAATTACCTGCCTTATTCCAAGCACTTCCACATCATCATGGCTTTCCCCAATACCTGGTATTCCAATTTAAATCCAAAGGGAAGCTTCAACAACATGGATTCGGTGACTAACGAAGTAAAAGCGATGCTCGATCCTTCTTTCACTCCCCTCCCTGTTGCAGAAGGAAGTAAATTTGGCGCCAAAGATGTGCAGGATTTGAGCTGGAAAAACTTAATGGATGCTTATACCTGTACGGAGTGTGGCCGATGCACTTCGGTTTGTCCTGCCAACATCACCGGGAAACTGCTTTCACCGCGTAAGATCATGATGGATACCCGCGACCGTTTAACTGAAGTGGGTAATATCATCGATCAACATGGTAAAGATTTCCAGGATGGTAAGAGCTTGCTGGACAACTACATTAGCCGCGAAGAAATTTGGGCCTGTACCACCTGCAATGCTTGTACCGAAGCTTGTCCGGTAAACATAGATCCGCTGAATATTATTGTGGAGCTACGCCGCTATGCCGTGATGGAAGAGGCACAAGCTGCAGCCAGTGTGAACAGTATGTTTGGCAATATTGAAAACAATGGTGCCCCTTGGAAATATGCCCCAAGCGACCGTTTCAATTGGGCGAAAAACGATTAAGCATTTAAAATAAAGAAGCAATGAGCGAATTAATAGTGCCAACCATGGCCGAGCTACTGGCCAAAGGAGAAGAACCAGAAATTTTATTTTGGGTAGGATGTGCGGGTAGCTACGATGAGCGTGCTCAAAAAATCACCCGCGATATTTGTAAGATCCTGCAGCATGTAGGGATAAAATTCGCCGTATTAGGTACAGAAGAAAGCTGCACCGGCGATCCGGCGAAACGTGCCGGCAACGAATTCCTGTTCCAGATGCAGGCGATGGCCAATATCGAATTATTGAACGCCTACCAGGTGAAGAAAATCGTAACCGGATGTCCGCATTGTTTCAATACTTTAAGAAATGAATACCCTAATCTGGGTGGTAATTATGAGGTCATCCACCACTCACAGCTCATCCAGGAACTGATTAATGAAGGAAAACTAAGAGCTGAGGGTGGAGAGTCTTTCAAAGGCAAGAAAATTACTTTCCACGATCCTTGTTATTTGGGACGTGCCAACCAGGTGTACGAAGCACCACGTAAGGCGCTGGAAATTTTGGATGCCGAGTTGGTGGAACTGAAACGTTGTAAATCAAACGGGCTCTGCTGCGGTGCAGGTGGTGCCCAAATGTTTAAAGAGCCCGAACCAGGTACCAAAGATGTAAATATTGAACGTACCGAGGAGATTTTAGCCGTTCAGCCGGCAGTGGTGGCCGCTGCCTGCCCTTTTTGTATGACCATGTTGAGAGACGGTATCAAAAATTTCAACAAAGAGCAAGAGGTGGAGGTATTGGATATCGCAGAAATTACAGTTAAAGCAAACGGACTTTAATTAGTTAACTTTTCCCTGATTCGCTGGAAACAATCGTTGAGCATATGTAAATCTGCAGCTTCCAGATTTTTAAAAGGCAGGCGTAGCTGGGTAGCCATGGTATCGATGTTCCCTTTCGGATCGCGAAAAGTTTGCACAATAATCCCTTCGGGTTTTACTTTCAAAACCACCCATCCGTTTTGCTCATTTCCTAAATAGTTCAACTCTTCAAAAGCTGAAAAACTGAAGGAATAATATTCCTGCTTGCCACTGATAAAAGTACGGCGACAACGAAAAAAGCCATCCCTGGTGAGCTGTATCTCGGCTTTTTTCATCTTTAATTTATCTGCATCTAAAGCATAATCTGCATTGAGCTTATCCTGACTCTGTTTCATCAAGTCCAACAGATCTGGAGAATCGGAGACGGTTACTAGGCCGCTGAACAAGAAAAAGGCAGCTGCACAAAAAAAAGATATTGATAAAGGTTTTAAGCGCATGGATTTTGAACTACCAAATTAAGAATTTGATAACTTTGTACATGGAAATTTCTGAAAATTCGAGGATCTGGATTTACCAGTCGGACCGTGAACTAACTGAGCAGGAGTTAAAGGCGATCCAATCTCATTTAGATGAGTTTACGGCGAGCTGGGCAGCACATGGAAATTCCCTTCATGCCAAAGGTGAAATTCGCTTTCAGCGTTTTATTATTATTGCCGTAGATGAACAACAGGCCCAGGCCAGCGGCTGTTCTATCGATAAATCGGTGGCCTTGATGAAGCAGTTTGAAACTCAATTCGGAATTCAGCTATTCGACCGCATGCAAATTGCCTACCGGGATGGAGCAAGCATTAAAACTTTCAGAAAAGCTGATTTTAACATGCTGATAGAAAAAGGCATCCTCAACGAGCACAGCATCATTTTCAATAACTTGATACAGCGCTACGGTGAATTAGATACCGCTTGGGAAATACCGCTAAAAGAGACTTGGCTCAGTCGTTTGATGCCTGCTTAATCAAACTGCACATTTTTTAAGCGACGCATATTTCTTAAGATCAAGCTTTGCCGATAATAAACCGTACGGTTTGGCTTTACCGGCGACCAGCGCAGCGGACTGGGGAAAACGGCTACCAACAAAGAAGCTTGGTATTTAGTCATGCTGCCGGCAGATTTCCCAAAATAATGCTGGGTGGCGGCTTCGGCACCATAAATACCGTCTCCCATTTCGATCACGTTTAAATAAACTTCCAGGATACGTTCTTTAGACCAAAGCAATTCTATCAAAACGGTAAAATAAGCTTCAAAACCCTTCCTTACCCAGGAACGCCCCGGCCATAGAAATACATTTTTAGCCGTTTGCTGGCTGATGGTACTTCCTCCCCTTATTTTTCGGCCCTTCTGATTCTTTTCAAAAGCCTTTTGTATCGCCTTAAAATCAAAACCCCAATGGTTCATGAAGGCAGCATCTTCACCGGCAAGCGCCGCCTTCTTCAGGTTATTAGACAATTCATCGAAACTGCGCCATTCTTTTTCTAATTTCCACGATTTGCCGTCCGCTTGCCTTTCAAAACTACGCTGCAGCATGAGCCAGGTAATGGGCGGATTGACAAACCGATACACCAGCACCCAGCAAAAAGTAAAAATAAAGAATCCGAGTAGTAGCTTTTTTAGAAGACGGAAGAGCATTCGTTAGCGTTTAGATAATTAAAGGTAATTATTTCAGGAAGCATAAAAAAAAGCGTCCCGAAAACCGGAACGCTTTTTTTATTTGATTTAACTGATGATTACTCAGCTACCACTTCAAAAGGCACCTGTACTTTCACTTCTTTGTGTAAGTTTAAGTTTACCAGGTACTCTCCTACTTCTTTAGGCTCAGTTTCGAAAGTAATTCTACGACGATCTACTTCAAAACCAGCTTTTTTAAGAGCGTCGGCAATTTGAATGGTGTTTACCGAACCGAAAATCTTTCCAGACTCACCGGCTTTGGCACCAATCGATAACTTCACACCATCTAATTTAGCTGCGATGGCTTCCGCATCTTTCTTAATTTTATCTTGCTTAAATGCAGCTTGCTTTAAGTTCTCGGCCAATACCTTTTTTGCAGACTCGGTTGCCAAAATACCATATCCTTTCGGAATCAGGTAGTTACGGCCATAACCAGGCTTCACATTTACGATATCGTCTTTTTCTCCAAGATTTTTAATATCCTGTGTTAAGATAATTTCCATGTCTTGTTCCCCCTAATTATTTTAATGAATCTGTTACATAAGGTAATAAGCCAATGTGACGGGCACGTTTGATGGCTTGAGCTACCTTGCGCTGAAATTTCAAAGATGTACCTGTTAAACGACGTGGTAATAACTTACCTTGATCGTTTACAAACTTCAATAAGAAATTGGCATCCTTGTAATCGATGTACTGAATTCCATTTTTCTTGAAACGGCAGTACTTCTTACGGTTATCCTCCACTTTTGGAGCGGTAACGTATTGGATTTGTTCTCTAGCCATTGCTTACTTCCTCCTCTACTTTTTCAGATTTCTTTTTATTGAAGGCACCACTGCGCTTTTTCTCGTTATAAGCAATCGCATGCTTGTCTAAGGCGATGGTTAAGAAACGCATAATACGCTCATCACGCTTATATTCAACCTCCAGTTTGTTAATAAATTCACCCGGAGCCTTGAATTCAGTTAGGTGATAGAACCCGTTCGTTTTTTTCTGAATCGGGTACGCTAGTTTTTTCAAACCCCAATTATCTTCATGGATAATTTCGGCTCCGTTATCTTTCATCAGCTTATTGAATTTGGCAATTACCTCTTTCGCAGCTTCATCAGACAACAACGGGGTCAGAATGATTACGGTTTCGTACTGTTGCATGTTTTTGTTAATTAGTCCGCTTTTTAGCGGGATGCAAATTTAGCTATAATTATTAGATATTCAAATCCTTTCGGAAATATTTCGGAGCATTTTGCCTAAAAAAAAGCGGTGAAGTTTGGGGACTTCACCGGCTTTTTAACACACCAAATTGAAACATTAGAAATACTAAAACCAAGAATGGTTTAATATTATAAACTGAAGGTCCGACTATTTTGAAGGCTTCACAATAAAATACAGACTAAGTGCATGAATTGCCGGATGAACTGCATATATCGCCGACGAAATGCATTTCCGGGCACCAAAGCATCCGCTCAAAAAGAAATGATGTTTGCTTAAGCAATATCTTATCTATAATTTAGGAGCGATGGATAATTTCATAGTTTCAGCCAGAAAATACCGCCCGGTGACCTTTGAGAGCGTGGTGGGACAAGCGCACATTACCGGCACGCTGAAGAATGCCATCAAAAATAACCAGTTGGCGCAGGCATTTCTTTTCTGCGGACCACGTGGAGTGGGAAAAACCACTTGTGCACGCATCCTGGCCAAAACCATCAACTGTGTTAATCCAAATCAGCAATTAGAACCTTGCGGCAACTGCGAATCTTGCGTTTCCTTTCAAAAGGGCAATTCTTTCAGCATTCATGAGTTGGATGCCGCATCTAATAATTCGGTAGAAGATATTCGTAACCTGACCGAGCAAGTTCGCATTCCGCCACAAACAGGCAAGTATAAGATCTACATCATCGATGAAGTGCACATGCTCTCCTCAGCTGCTTTCAATGCCTTTTTGAAAACACTGGAAGAACCCCCTTCCTATGCTATTTTTATCTTGGCAACCACCGAAAAGCACAAGATCATCCCTACCATTTTATCTCGTTGCCAGATATTTGATTTTAACAGGATTAAAGTAGAGGACATGGCTCGGCATTTGGCTAGTATTGCCGAGAAAGAAAGCATTGGCTACGACATGGAAGGCCTGCACCTGATTGCCCAAAAAGCAGATGGCGGCCTACGTGATGCCTTGTCGATGTTCGATCAGATCGCCAGTTTTTCTAACCGAAATATCAGCTATCAGGCGGTCATTGATAACCTGAATATCCTGGATTACGATTATTATTTTAAAGTAAGCGATTCCTTACTTGCTGAAGATGTTTCGGGAGCATTGTTAATATTTGATGAAATCTTGTCAAAAGGATTTGACGGCAACCATTTTATAATAGGGCTCGCTTCGCATTTGCGTAATTTGTTGGTGGGTAAAGATCCTGCCACGGTACATTTATTGGAAGTGAGTGAAGGCATCAAACAAAAATACCTGGCCCAGTTGCAACAAACAGATGCTTCTTTCCTGGTATCTGCATTGAATATTGCCAACCACTGCGACTTAAATTACCGGAGCAGCAAAAATCAGCGCTTGCAAGTTGAACTGGCGCTCATTAAAATAGCACATTTGCCAGCGGTGCTTCAATTAACTACTACCCCTCCGGTAGAAGTAAAAAAAAAACGAGTTGAACCCCTAGCACCTGCTCCCAGCACGAGTCAGGCAATACCGGCATCCACTCCTGAGAAAGCCGAAGAAATTCCAGCACCTGCAGTAACACCAGCAGCTAATGAGATTAATGAAGCAGCAAGCGATGTTCCTGTTGCATCAGCAACTCAAATAATAATTATCCCAGAGGCTGAAAAAGCAAAACCGGAGGCGAGTGCACCTAAAACAAATTATTTTACTGCAACTCCACTCATCCCTAATTTGAATGATTTAGCCTCCGCTCCCTTGGAGGAGGAAAAACCTGCCTATTTAACCGGGGATGCTTGCCAAGATTTCAGTGCCGAAATGCTATTGAACCGATGGAATGCCTTCGCCGAAAAAGCTAAAAAGGAAAATAAGATCAACCTTTTCACCCTGATGACGGCAAATCCACCTGTTTTATTGGATAATTACCAGATCGAATTGAGTATCGAGAATAAGATTCAAGAAAATCAATTGCAAGAAGCTCGAATAGATTTGATGAATTACCTAAGAACAGAACTCCAAAACTTTCAGCTTGATTTGGTTACAAAAATAGTGGAGAATACTGAAAATAAACGTCTCTACACTTCCTCAGAGAAATACCAATACATGTTGGAGAAAAATCCAAAACTCGAAGAATTCAAAAAACGCTTCAACCTTGATCTTGAGTTATAATTTAACGTTATTCTGATAATTGCCAATTGTTCGTAGTCTATTTTAGTACCAATCAAATTGAACAATTAAACCATTAAAGAACAAGATCATGAAAAACGGATTATTTATCCTCGGATTAGGTTTCGCTCTCATTTTGAGTAGCTGTACCGTTGTAAGACAAGGTGAAGTTGGTGTAAAAAGAACCATTGGTAAAATACAAGAAAAGCCCTTAATGGAGGGTGCCAGACTTTTTAACCCCTTAGTAACCACTATTATCAAGCTCCCGACCAGAACAATTAACATGGAGGTGAGATTACCCCTACCTTCAAAAGAGGGCTTGACTGTTCAATCAGAAGTATCTATACTTTACAGATTAGTAGGTAGCTATGCGCCAACCGTGATAGAAAAGTTGGGGACAAACTATGAACAAGTAGTGATTCTACCAGTGTTCAGATCAGCTGTTGCAGATGTATCTTCTCAATTCTTCGCTAAAGACATGCATACCGGTCAAAGAGCGGTGATAGAAAGAGAAATCAAGAAATTAATGGAATCTCAACTTACCGAGAGAGGTTTTATCATCGAATCTGTCTTATTAAAAAGCATTATTCTGCCAACCGGATTAGCTAAAGCAATTGAAGAGAAATTAGAAGCAGAGCAGGATGCGCAAAGAATGGAATTTACCCTGAACAAAGAACGTCAGGAGGCTACCCGTAGAATCATTGAGGCTGAAGGGATTAGAAATTCTCAAAAGATCATTGCAGAAGGATTAACACCTTTATTATTACGCTTCAAAACAATTGAAGCATTCAATAAATTATCTACCTCTCCTAATACAAAAGTGATCATAACAGATGGGAATCAACCTTTGATGGTCAATCCTGTTGAAGAAAAGTAGCACACACTGCGAAAAGGCCTTGAATCAATCAAGGCCTTTTCTTTTTCACTATCTCTTGTTATTTCTCCAGTGCTAAATTGACACCCATCCGATATACCCAAATCATCAAAAATTATATCTTTGCGGCAGAAAAATCACTTGTACATTGATGAGCATACAAAAAATAAAGGTGGCTAACCCGGTTGTGGAGCTGGACGGCGATGAGATGACCCGCATCATCTGGAAATTTATTAAGGACAAATTGATCTTATCCTACCTGGATCTGGATATCAAATATTACGATTTGGGCATGGAATACCGCGACCAAACAGATGACCAAGTAACTATTGAAGCTGCCAATGCCATCAAACAATATGGTGTAGGAATTAAATGCGCTACCATCACACCCGATGAAGCTCGTGTGAAAGAATTTGGCTTGAAGCAAATGTGGAAATCGCCAAACGGAACCATTCGTAATATTTTGGACGGCACTGTTTTCCGTGAGCCGATTGTAATGAAGAACGTACCTCGTTTGGTACCCAACTGGACAGCCCCTATCTGCATAGGACGCCATGCTTTTGGTGACCAATACCGTGCTACCGATTTCTTAACCAAAGGAAAAGGCAAACTGACCATCACCTTCACTCCTGAAGACGGCGGTGAAGTACAATCATTCGAAGTATATAATTTCAAGAGCGATGGCGTAGCCCTGGCCATGTACAATACCGACGAATCTATCCGCGGTTTTGCCCGTGCTTGCTTTAATCAGGCCTTGATGAAAAAATGGCCTTTATACTTATCTACTAAAAACACCATCCTGAAGAAATACGATGGCCGTTTCAAAGATATTTTTGAGGAAATCTACCAAAAAGAATTTAAAGCCGAGTTCGACAAAAATGGCTTGGTGTACGAGCACCGCCTGATCGACGACATGGTGGCTTCTGCGCTGAAATGGAACGGAAACTTTGTTTGGGCTTGTAAAAATTACGATGGAGACGTTCAGTCGGACACCGTAGCGCAAGGTTTTGGTTCATTAGGTTTAATGACCTCTGTTCTGGTTACTCCGGATGGCAAAACCATGGAAGCAGAAGCGGCTCACGGTACCGTAACCCGCCACTACCGCGACCACCAGGCCGGAAAACCGACTTCAACCAATCCGATTGCTTCTATTTTTGCCTGGACCAGAGGTTTGGAGTTCCGTGGCATGTTAGATAACAACCAGGAATTGATCAATTTCTGCAAAACTTTAGAGCAGGTATGTATTGAAACCGTTGAAAGCGGTAAAATGACCAAAGATTTAGCGGTTTGTATTCATGGCAACAAGGTAAACCATGGTGAACATTACTTGTACACCGAAGAGTTCCTGGAAGCCATCGATGCGAATTTGAAAGCGAAATTGGCTTAACGTTCATCAACATAAAATGCAAAGTCCCTCCATTAATGAGGGACTTTTTTGTTTGATGTGAATAACTATTTGAACAAACTAAGTAGGTGATGGATTAAATTAGATTTGAACAACCAATCTTATTGAAACATGTGGAATGCCATCCTCTACGAAAATGGTCAGTTTAAAGGTTATACGCAGGAACACGGCGTTGCTGTGGGTATTTGCGTAGCCATCGCCTTAGCACTTTTTATACTGGCAAAATATCGCTTTACCGAAAAACAATCCAGAAATGCCATTACTATTCTGTTGGGTATTGGCTTGGTCTTGCAAGTTAGTAAACCCATTTTGACCGGCATGGCCGGCAGCTTTGATGCCCGGGAGGATTTACCCTTCCACCTCTGCAATGCCATGATCATTTTGATGCCCTTCATCATGTATTACAAATGGCGTAAATTTTGGGGAATCGCCTTTTTTTGGGTGATCGGCGGAACCTTGCAAGCCTTGTTTACGCCCTCTTTAACCGAATCTTTTCCGCACCACGAATTTTTCAGGTACTGGACCGTACACGCCTTTTTACCTTTTGCCGGAGTTTTTGCCCTACAGATTTACGACTGGCGAATCACCTGGAAAGACATGCTCAATTCCATGATCGGATTGAACATTTTTGCCTTGCTGGTTACCCCGATTAATTTGTATTTGGGCAGCAATTATTTATTTCTGATGGCCAAACCTGCCGTAAAAACAATCTACGATTATTTGGGGCCATGGCCTTATTATATCTTATCCATTGAGGTGGCGATGATCTTTTTATTCAGCTTGATTCTGGGGGTTTTTAATTTGGATAAACTTGCGCTTAGGCTTCGAAGGAATAGTTAAACTTTTATCAGCCCAAACTTTCAAACCTCTCCCAAAATCCATCTTTGGGTAATGGCGCAAAAATATTAACCGGTTCCTGTTTTACCGGATGTATGAATTGCAGTCGACGGGCATGCAGACAGATGGATTTTTTCAGGCTTCCACGTGGATACCCATATTTATTATCGCCCACTATGGGGCTATCTAGCGTAGACAATTGTACCCTGATTTGATGCGGGCGCCCAGTAATCGGATCTACTTCTATGAGGTAATACCCATCCAGCTCTCCTATTACTTTGTAATTCAATTCAGCACGCAGGCTACCTTTAACTTCGTGATCGTAGGCTTTAGTCACATTTTTTTGCGGATTTTTGACCAGCCAGTGTACCAGATTCCCTTCAGGCTGTGTCGGGCGCTTGCGCACCACGGCCCAATAAGTTTTTTTCATTTCCCGATTTTTGAACAAGCGGTTCACCCGATCAAGCGCCTTACTGGTTTTAGCAAACAAGATTACCCCGCTCACGGGTCGATCTAAGCGGTGTACTACGCCTAAAAATGCACCATTGGGTTTATTGTACTTCTTAGCGATGTATTTCTTAACCTGCTCATCGAGCGGTTCGTCGCCGGTATCATCCACCTGCACAATATCGCCCGCCCGCTTATTCACCGCGATGAGGTGGTTATCTTCAAAAAGTATATCCTGATCAGAAACCGGCATTAGTACTGCTCTTTCTCATTCGGGAAATCGACCGCTTTCACATCTTTAATATAAGACTGAATAGCACCATTGATCTCCGTATACAAATCAAGGTATTGTCGTAAAAATCTCGGGCGAAAGCCCTTAGTGAGACCAATCATATCATTCACTACCAATACTTGTCCATCGCAAGACGGCCCTGCACCAATACCGATAGTGGGAATACGCAGACTCTCGCTTACCGATTTGGCTAATTGAGCAGGAATTTTTTCCAATACTATGGAAAAACAACCTGCCTCTTGTAATACCAACACATCGTCTTTTAACTTTTGCGCTTCGGCCTCGTCTTTGGCCCTAACGGTATAAGTGCCAAATTTATAGATGGACTGGGGAGTTAAACCCAGGTGTCCCATTACCGGAATGCCCGCGGTTACAATTCGTTCAATGGATTCCTTCACTTCTGCTCCGCCTTCCAGTTTTACGGCATGCGCACCCGATTCTTTCATAATGCGTATGGCAGAGTTGAGCGCTTCTTTAGAATTACCCTGATAGGAGCCGAAAGGAAGATCGACCACTACCAAAGCACGCTTGGCTGCTCTCACCACCGATGATGCGTGGTAAATCATTTGATCTAAAGTGATGGGCAAAGTGGTTTCGTGGCCCGCCATTACATTAGAAGCCGAATCGCCGACTAAAATCACATCCATGCCTGCATCATCCACGATGGTAGCCATCGAAAAATCATAGGCGGTGAGCATCGCAATTTTTTCACCACGATCTTTCATTTCCTGCAAAGTATGTGTGGTGATTCGTTTTGTTTCTTTGTGAATG
Organism: uncultured Sphingobacterium sp.; assembly: GCA_964580845.1. Lineage (GTDB taxonomy): Bacteria > Bacteroidota > Bacteroidia > Sphingobacteriales > Sphingobacteriaceae > JAIPAN01. The sequence continues at coordinate 1,129 of CAZOLA010000027.1, read as the reverse complement.
GACATGTTTGGGGCGCTAATTGAGTATGATGAACAAATTTAAAATTAAATCTATGGATAAAAGCGTGAATTGACTTAAAATGAATTTTGGATTTGAGCATAGTCAAAAAAATAATTAACTTTAACTCCCGTGAAATTCAGCTTAAATGCACCCCTTCGGGCCATTGAACTGACAGGCAAACACCTGATAATCTGTCGATTTATTTCTTTTTGCAAATCTTCATTTCTTCATCAATCATGACCAATTACACCAAATTGCCAGCCATTTTATTGTTAGCAGACGGGACCATTTACCACGGTAAAGCAGCCGGTAAAATTGGCACCACCACCGGTGAAATCTGTTTCAATACTGGCATGACCGGCTACCAGGAAATTTTTACCGACCCCTCCTATTTCGGACAAATTATGGTAACCACCAATGCACATATTGGTAACTACGGTATCCATGCTGAGGAAATTGAATCAGATACGATCAAAATAGCTGGTTTGGTTTGTAAAAACTTTAACATTGCCTATAGCCGAAAAGAAGCTAATCAATCAATTCAAGACTATTTTCAAGAACAGCATGTAGTTGGAATTTCAGATATAGATACTCGTTCGCTGGTTCGACACATCAGAAATAAAGGAGCGATGAATGCCATTATCTCTTCCGAAATTTTGGACATTGAAGAACTGAAAAAGAGATTAGCTTCCGTTCCTTCAATGGATGGTTTGGAATTATCTTCCAAGGTATCCACCCAAAGTCCTTACTATTATGGAAAAGAAAATGCAAAGTATAAGGTTGCGGTATTGGATTTGGGGGTGAAGAAAAATATTCTGAGAAATTTTGATGAGAGAGATGTTTATGCAAAAGTATTCCCGGCAAAAACTTCTTTCAAAGAAATGGAAGCCTTCCAACCAGATGGCTACTTTATCTCCAATGGACCTGGTGATCCCTCGGCAATGCCATATGCCATTGATACCGTGAAAGATATATTAGCTGCCAATAAACCGCTATTCGGAATTTGCTTAGGCCATCAATTGCTGGCTTTGGCCAACGACATCCGCACCATGAAGATGTTTAACGGACATCGCGGCTTAAATCATCCGGTTAAAAATATCATCATCGATCATTGTGAAGTCACTTCACA
>CAZOLA010000026.1:0-15313 GCA_964580845.1 uncultured Sphingobacterium sp. | reverse complement strand
TATTCCAATCCGTCTATCTTGATGGAAACCTTTCCCTTGGCCACCATCATGGCCACAATGGCTTGCGGTGTTAAAGTAATTTGACCCGGACTCAGTTCTGTCATCTGCCCGTTTACATTAATTCCTTTTATGGGCTGATAATTACTCAGGTAGGCAGCCATTGTTTTTTGGCCGTTGTTCAGGTAATCGGCAATAGAAAAAGTACAACTTTCCTGAATTTTTTTGGCAATGATACCATGCACCAGCCAGTCGGCAGTTTTGATTAATTTGTTTTTTGAATCCAGTACGAAATCAACTCCTTCCAGGTAGATCTCTTTCTTTTCTACATTGTATTTGGGCGTACCGCTGAGGTAAAAATCGCCATTTACAGAACCGCTCATGTTCACTGCAACAATCAGCTTGCCATCTTTTCCCCATAAATCAATTTTATTTACGGTAACGGCACGTTTCCCCGATTCAAATTTTTGACCGGCAAAGTTTTTTTGCATCAAAGCTGCAGCATTCGCGTAGGTGACCACACCGGCAATGCTGGCCTTGAAATCAGTACCGTTGGGCGCCGCAGGCTGTAGGCTGAGTTGATTTTTATCAAATTTAACCGTGGGTTGCGAATTGATGGCCGTTTCTAAATACGCCTTCATCCCCAAATTAAAACTGATTTTTTTGTTGGCCAATATGGTGGGACTGGCATACATGGCTATCGGCTGAATACCCAGCCAAACTTTATAATCTGGATTAACTTCTACGGGTTTGCTGAGCTGCTCTAAGGCGTTTAACACATAAGGTTTCAGATCGAAGGATTTGGCAATGGCCTCATCCACTTTTTTAGAGATTTTTCCCTTGAAAAGGGCAATCGCAGGATTGATGAGGTAGGTAACCGGAACATTTTTCCCCATCACCACTATACTCGGACTTTCCACCCAATCAATCTCCTGAATTTGAGTATTGGTTACCAACTTCCAGTTCTGAATATTTACCGCAGAATTTAAACGAATGATGCCATTCAGATTTACTTCGCGGGTATCATAGGCTGAAAAACCGAATTTTTCGATCCCATAACGCACTTTAGCCCATACCTTGAGCGGTAAAGCCATTTCGAGCTTCCCCGTATTTTCCTTGATGAGAATGGGTGACTCTTTCCAGACCTTTAGCATTACATTATCATCTTCTAACACCTGATCATCGTAGATTAAGCCACTCAGGTATTTATTGGTCTGGTTTTGCAGGTCGGCCACCTGAATTTCTAATGGCAAGTTGAGGTAAGATTCTTGCTTATCATAAACAATTGCTGAACTATAATTGGGCTCTGGCTTGAGCGCAGCAATTTTTGAACTGGTACTACAAGCGCTTGTTAATAAAAGCGATGTAAGAAGCAAACAAATAGAATAAGTATTTCTCACGGTATTTAATTGATGGCAAAATTAAGCACTTCTGTCATCATCTCAAACACCAGCAAGATCAACTGACTATTTAAAATATTCTTTCAAGCGCAGATAAGCTTCGGGATTGAGTTTATAAATACTTTGTCTTTTATCCTCGGCGGAGGTGGAACGAAGAATCGCATCCGTGATCTTATAATGATGGGTCATTTTCTGATTGATTTTGTTGATCACGTTGACCCTCACACGGCGTTGATTATCAAAAGATTTGGTATGGAGCATCAGCACATCGTTCACTTGTTGACTGTTCAAACCACCTTTATTCTGCCTTTTCATCAATGCCAGGAGTAGTTTCTCTTCTGAAGGATCAAAATAACCTTCCCTTGCATTCCCTAAATTTCTTTTATGTAACCAAAAGGAACCGGCGGCAGCGCAGATGATACAAAAGATCAATAAATAATGTAATAAAGGGGTTTCTCTACTGTAAAAAGGTCCCAGATATTCTGCGTTTTTTAGGTATTCCTTTACAGAGAAGAATTCCAAACCACCATTATCATCACTCCAATAGTTATATATCGTATCCCCTTTACTGAAATACTCTTTGTTGGTTACAAAAAACCGCTCATTGTTTTTATATACATAGATTTCGTTAGCTACAGGATCGATGATGTAGAGTTTATTCAGTGCCCACTGAATAAAATAGGTGCCATTCCAATAAATTTCTCTGGAATTTCCGGCCAACAACTCTTCATTAATCACACCAAGCTCAGTCCATTGTTGATTTTTAAAATCGTACTTAAAAAATTGCTTAATTCGATAACGCTTTAGGTCCGAAAACAGATTTTCATCGGTGCTTGCACCCGAATAAAATACATCTTCCTTACTTGAATAACCATTAAATCCGTATTCATTAATTACTTCTGGACCTTCGTTTCTAGGAATTACTGCATCCCATTCTCCTTTATCGAAATTATAGGAAGTTAGCACATTTGAATAATGCCAAAATCCGTACCCACCTGCGGAATACAATTTGCCTTTTCGAATAAACGGGATGGAACCAAAATTATATCCTCTGTAATAGGTTTGATCAATACGTCTGAGCGTGGTGGTATTTGGCACAAATTCATAAACCTGACCTGTTCCAAAAATGGTGAAATATACGAGGCTGTCATTAGCCGTATGAAAATAACTGTTTTCAAAACCTTCGGGCAGATCTTTAAGCGCCAGTGGGTCAACATTAACTTTCCCCAAAACCTCCCATTTACCTGAACTAATTTCAGCTCGCAACTCTTTTGTATCTACATTAATTTTTCGTCTAAGTGCAGTTTTATAATCAACCCATCTAATCTCTCTCGATTTGGCTTGAAGCTGTACAAATTGACTAGTAGTGAAAAGTAGTACTAATAAAAACTTGAGTTTGCTATTCATAAATTCTGTAAAAAGCAAATAAAAAACAGTTGAGTAAATATAATTCTTAGTTATTCAAAAAATACGTGAAAGTATGTGAAATCACCTAATTCACGCTATAATAATTGGTGTAACGATAATTTATTGGTCTTTTTGATCATCCTTAAAATGTAGATGAATCAATTAGTTCAGATACATTTTAAAAACAAAGGCATTTTCATCTACCTCTGAAAAGCAGCCCTTTATTCATTTAACCTGTCGTACTGAGCAAGTACGGCAGGGATAAATGATACACTCCGAAAAACTGAATCAAGATTCTTTTCTGTCTTTTCACCAAGTCTTTTATAAAAATCACCAAAAAGAAATTGGGGTTCCACTTGCTATATCTCATTATAGATTCATCATCAAGTTCGGAACAACCTAATCCCATTGACACATATTTATATGAAAATCAAGTGTTTATATTTTGTCAAAAATTACGTTTTATCAACAAGTGAAAGAGATCTTAAAGAAATTTTAAAAAGACCATTTTAGCATGTTTAAATGCAGATGGATGCCTAATAGTACTTATAAAAAGTATTGAAAAATATCGTTGTTGTTAATAAGTCTCTGATATTTAATTAGATAATTACTTGGAATTAGAATTTATAATCCCAATATTTAATATAAGTAATCATTAAAGTGGGGGCATGCCCACTATAAAAAAATGGGCGTATCCGAAAAGCCACACGAGTAGGATTAACCAAATTATAAACATTATGTTAAACTTAATGCTTGATGCATCTATGGTCATTTCGAACACTGACTACGTTGCATTTACTTTCTTTATTGGCACCATGGCCATGATGGCTGCTTCGGTGTTCTTCTTTTTTGAAGTAGGGAATACTTCCCCACAATGGAGAACCTCAGTACTCGTTTCGGGTATTATTACTTTCATCGCAGCAGTACATTACTACTACATGAGAGGTTACCAATTGGAAACTGGCGCTTCACCTGTATTCTTCAGGTATGTTGACTGGATTCTGACTGTGCCTTTGATGTGCGTTGAATTCTACCTGATCACCAAAAAAGCAGGTGCGAAAAGCAGTTTACTTTGGAAATTGATTTTTGCTTCAGTAATCATGTTGGTAACTGGTTATTGGGGAGAAGCAATTGCCAGAGATCAGGCAGCATTCTGGGGCCTAATTTCAGGTCTTGCTTACTTCTACATTGTGTATGAAGTATGGAAAGGTGAAGTGGCTAAATTATCTCAAGCCAGCGATCCAGCTGTACAAAAAGCTGTAAACTCTTTATTGAAGTTTGTAGTGATTGGCTGGGCTATTTATCCTATCGGATACATGGCTGGTACTGCAGATGGTCAGTGGTATGCCGCTTTCGGAAACTTAGGTTTAGACATGGACATCATCTACAACATTGGTGATGCGGTAAACAAAATCGGTTTCGGTTTGGTTATTTATGCATTAAGCCGTTCTGGTAAATAATCATTAAATAATCTTTACAAATAACAAAAGGTATCCCGATGGATACCTTTTGTTATTTATTCTCAGATATGGACCATCCATCTATCATAATTGGCGGCGGCTGTGCTGGTATGCAACTGCTAAGGCAGCTTTTAAAAAATCCTCAAGATCAAACGGGAGAAATTCTTTTGATTGAAAAAGAACAATCCATCCCGGGTAAGTCGTGGTGTTTTTGGGCCAATAAGCCAAGCGAATATGATTTTTTGGTAAGTAAACGCTGGCAGAAGATTGCATTCCATTCAGAGCGCATCCATTTGGCAGAAAATATCCAGCCCTATGCCTACCATTACATTAGCAGCGAAGATTTTTTCGATTTCCACTATGAGCTGATCAGAAAATCACCCAGAGTGAAAATCATCAACGAGCAGGTGGAGACTATTCAGCAAACAAATGGTCTATTCACCGTCAAAACGGATCAAAACGATTACCGTGCAAACAGGGTTTTTAATAGCATTACTGATTTTACCCATCCCCCTGCAAAAACCATTTTACTTTGGCAACACTTTTATGGTTGGTTCATCCAAACAGAAAAACCAGTTTTTGATCAGGAAACTGCCACTCTGATGGATTTCAGCATTGAGCAAGGTCCGGGAGCTAATTTTATGTATGTGTTACCCTTTTCGGCCAATACGGCTTTGGTTGAATTTACCGCATTTTCGAGCGCCGAATCTTATTCAGAAGATCTTTATATCCGTCAGCTTGAAGCTTATATTAAAGCTCGCTGGTATACGAACTATGAAATTGAGCGGACAGAATCGGGAAAGATCCCGATGTCTAATTTTCCTTTTTCTTTATTTAATGATGCCGGAGCGATCAATATTGGGGCAGCTGCAGGTGCCATTAAACCCACTACCGGTTATGCTTTTAAGCGGATCATGAAAGATACCCAAGAGCTGAACCATTTGCTTTTCGATCAAAAAGACAGAAAACCGATCAGCATTGAACGGTTTAAATTTTATGATCAGCTGCTTCTACAAATCATTCAACATCAACCTGAACGGGTGCGGGAAATCATGACCAAACTCTTCTCAAAAAACGATTGGATTTCTGTACTTAAATTTCTGGATGAGGATTCCAATTTGTTCGAGGAAATCAGTATTTTCAGTTCACTGCCAAAAAGATTGTTCTTAAAACAGGTTTATCAATATGTTCTCAATCGCTAAACTCCCGCTGAGGCTTAAAATATTGTGCTTGGGCACCTTGTTATTATTAGTAGAAAAGAGTTTGGGTTTTAGTGATGCTGTACAACTGGTATTTTTTGCGCTGGGAATCGCACTCATTGGGATTCCCCACGGCTCACTCGATCATTTTTTGTATCTCAAGAGTCGTGGTGAAGAAAGCCAATGGCGATCGATGTTTCGTTTTTTGTTCTTTTACCTCGGTTATGGACTCCTTTATGCCCTGCTTTGGTACCTGAATCCTGCCTTATCCATTCTCCTTTTTATCCTGATTTCGGCTTATCATTTTGGAGAGATGGATCTTTTCGAACTGTTGAATGAGGGTCGAACCATTCATAAAATCATGAGTACATGCTTCGGCCTGATCTTCCTTGGGAACTACCTTTTGTTCCATTGGCCGGAAGCAAAAGTTATTCTGTCTTCCTTTCCAGGATTCGAACTCCGTTTTTCAGACTTTATTAATACGGCATACGAACAAAGGTTTTTATGGTTGGCGATCAGTTTAGGCTGTATCGGAGGATTCTTTTTGTTCTACTTTCAAAAAAATCAAGGTAAAACTTTATCATGGATGGGCCAAGTACTGCCCTTGGTTTTACTTTGGTTAATCATTTTCAACCTGCCCTTATTGCTCGGTTTCGGATTTTATTTCAGTTGCTGGCATGCCGGCCTATCCATTACCGAGATCCGCAAATCATTGGGCTGGGAACACCAAAGCTGGTTATTCCTATTCAAAAAATCCCTTCCCACCAACCTGGCTGCTTTCATCATGATAGCCAGCCTCTTGTTCTTCTTTTATGGGGATTTAAACCGCATTTTGGCCATTCTCTTCATGAGCATTGCCATACTCACCGCACCCCATGTTCAAGTAATTTCGGCCATTTTTTCTGGCAAGAAAGCGTTTTAAAAAAGAGATAACAAGAAAATCTCATTCATCTGTGATAACTTGAAATCCTCCTGAATAACTAAACATAAAAACAGGACTGGAATACTTAAATTGCTATTGCCTCGTTATTAAAGTCAGAAGAATATCAAAGAAACCTATTGAAGGCGATTTATTTGTAAAAAAACCACAGGAACTGTAGTTTTAAATGAGTTTTAGAAACAATTTCACAATTAAATATCTCATAAGATGAAAAAGAATAAAAACACGATCTCCATTTTAGGCTTGGTTTTAATATCAGCATTACTTGTTTTGCCTGCATGTAAATCTAAAAAGATGGTTGTTCAACCAGCTGCTCCTGCCCCGGCTCCTGTGGTAGAAGCACCCAAGGCTCCGCCAGTTGAAGCAGATACCGATAAAGACGGGATTGTCGATTCGAAAGATAAATGCCCGGATGTAGCCGGAATTGCTGCCAATGACGGATGCCCGGAAGTGAAAGCACCAGAACCTAAGTTTGCTTACAGCAATTTGCAGTTTGAATTCAATTCTTCTGTATTGAAAACGAGCAATTATGAAATTCTAGATCAGATTGCCAGAGAATTAAAAGCTTATCCGACGGTAAGTTTATTAATTAACGGACATGCTTCTGAGGAAGGTACCGTGGAACGAAACATGACACTGTCTTTAGATAGAGCAACCGCAGTAAAAACTTACCTGGTAAACGCTGGGGTAAAAGCCGAAAACTTAATTACTAAAGGCTTTGGTGAGTCATCGCCAATTGCCTCCAATGCCACAGAAGCCGGCAGAGAGTTAAACAGAAGGGTAGAGTTTAAGAAAAACTAATCCCTTACAATTCGGCTCTTGATCATTAATGGCCATAAAAAAAGCCTTGGGATTTACCAAGGCTTTTTTAGTTTGCTGGGTTTTTAAAACTTTAAACCGGCAGAGATATAGTAGATACGTCCATCGGCCGGCATTAAACCTGGGCCCGGATAGCCTCCGGCACGGCGGGTAAAGTAACGCTCATCGGTAAGGTTGTTTACCCCCGCTTTTAGGTTATAGTTCTTAAAAAATTTAAAACTTGCCGATAAATCTTGTACCTGGTAGGCTGGGATCAAACCGGTAGTAGCAGCTGCATTTGGAGTCATTGTATTGGATGCATCGGCAAAAGCCTCCCCAATACTGCTTAACTGCCAAGTAACAGAGAATGTATTTAAGCTATATGTTGCGCCAAAACGGTTGATGTTTCTTGGAGCATTTTCTACTCTTTTCCCTGCTAAATTCCCTTCAACTATCTGACCATTTTGTAAGCTAGTAGTTTTAAAATCGGTATAGGTAGCATTGATGTGGGCAAGTGAGGCGAAGAGACTCAGGTAGCCGATTTTGGAACTCTTAAAGATTGCAGCAACCGGATCAAATTCCAGGTAAGCTTCAAATCCTTTGCTCACTGATTGTCCTAAATTGGTACGATACTGATAAGCTTGTGCATTTGCATCGAACTGCGTAATGGTACCGATGCGATTGTCATAATTCAATCGGAAATAATCAATATCGAAATTTAAATAATTACCTACTTTACCACGGTATCCGAAATCAAAGTTATAACCACGGGCATCACCCAAATTTTGATCGATTATATCGGTTGTTGCAGGCGGTGTTAAATCGGAAATTAATACCGGACGATAGGCCTGAGAAATATTGGTATAAAATTCGGTAGTAGGACTAACATGATATTCAGCTCCGGCGCCAAATAATAAGAAAGAACGCTTACGATTAATAGGGGCCAAATTATTCGGCTGACCATTCACCATACTAAACCGACCTTCCATGGTAGAGCTGATATTTTCTAAGCGTACACCTGCAGTAATTAAAAACTTGTCATTAATTCGGAAAATATTTTCCATGAAAGCAGCGGTATTGATATTCGAAAAATCAAGATCGCGAGGGTAAATCCCTGCCGATAAATCGAAATTCATTTCTGAACCTGCATCTCCCACTCCTTGTTGTTTACGATCGATGTGGCCATTGAAATACCTCAAACCGGCAGCGAGGGTATTGTTCAAACCCAGGAATTTAAAATCACTCATTAAACGTAATTCAGAACCATAAGTGGTATAGAAATCACGGTCAATTTGACGATTCCCAAAATTATCGTTTTCGGTAATTGCTCTTACAAAGCCTACGCTATTTCTTTCAGCAATGGTACCAAAGGCTTTCCAGCTGAGCTTTGTTTTTTCATTAAATACGTATTCTGCATTCACTGAGGGCACCAGCCATGGGGTGCTGAACCAGTTGCGACTGCGTAAACTTTGACGAGCATCTTGCTTAAATTGCACATCTGTCAATCCACCCGGCTGTTGACTTACAGCAGTCATATACGTGATTTCGGTACCGATCTTGAATTTTTTCGAAACGGCATAGCTGAGTTCAAGGTGGGCATGATCCGTATTGAATTGGCCATTATCTCTCCAACCATCGCCTCTACGTTTCTGATAATACGCAGAATAGCTTAGGCGACCTTCAGTTCCACCAATATAATTGAAGGTACTAAACAAACCATTGCTGCCTACGGTATTTTGTGATTCGAATGTTAATCGGGTGGAAATATCGGGCTTACGTACTATAAAATTCATTAATCCACCAAACTGAGAACCATATTGTAAAGAGGAAGCACCCCTAACAATTTCAATTCGGTCTACCACCTCCATCGGAGGCGTGAAATAGGCCTCTGGATAGCCCATTGGATCAGGCGTAATGTCGTAACCATTCATTCTCACGTTAAACTCCCATGAACGATTTGGGCTTAAACCACGTGAAGCCACACCCAACTGAATTCCTGAGCCATCATTTTCCCAAACAGAAATACCCGGCGTACGGCCAAAAATCTGACGGCTATTATTCATCGCCAGGTTCGCATTGATATTATCGAGTTTGATTAATTCATTTTTTTTACCCGCATTAATACTGAAATCGCCCACTTCAGGCAGGTGCTCATTTCCTTTTATTCCCTTACTCGATAAAAAGGATACTTCGTTTAACAAAATGCCCTCCTCGTCCAGTTTAAAATCGAGATTTAACGTCTGATTACCGGCCAGATCAACTTCAATACTTTTATTTTTAAAGCCTACAAAACTAGCTTGTAGCACATAATTCCCTTTTTCAAGACCTTTGATAACGTACTCCCCTTTGTTATTAGTTTGTACGGCTCTTACCGTTCCTTTTAATACCACATTTGCACCCACCACTGCTTGGTCATTACGATCAAACACTTTACCCATAATAGTAGCTTTTTGCGCAAATGATTGGCCTGCTAATGAAATCAGTGCCAGCAAGATGATGATACGGTGTTTCATGGTTTTATTTTTATTTAGAATAATTATAAATAATGAAACAAACATATGGCTAGTTTAGAATAAATCCAAATAAGAATGTCATTAAAATTTCAAGTTTATTTACGACAAGGCTTGATATGTTTAGTATGGGTACAAATACCGATTGGGCCCTATTTAAGACAAAAAGCCCCTGGCTTTTGAGGCCAGGGGCTTTTGATGGGAAGATTGTGAAATTATTTCTTCAAAAAATACCCGATCGAAACACCTAATATGTTATTTCTCCAGGTAGAAGTACTGGTATTATTCCAATTACTTAAGCCTAAAGAATAGTTGCTGGAAACAAAAAATCGGTTCGAAAACTGATAGCCTACTAAGGCATTCAAACCTACATCAAAACGCTTGATCTGACCTTCTTCTGAACCAAATTCAATGTCTTCCGACTCATGATCTTCTTTGATTTTTCCATTGAGGTTATAGCCAAAAGATGGGCCCATTCCCAAGAAAAATCCTTTAGCAGCGTCTTTCTTATAAACAAAATTCAAGGGTAACTCTAGAGAGTTGAAAGCGAAAACATCTGAATGATCGCCATGAGCCAATTTAGCACCACGACCGCTGAACAATACTTGCGGTTGAAATGACCAAGTTTTACTGAGTTCAAAATCAGCAACAAGACCGAAATGCATGCTGGTACGGCCGGCTAAATCATGTGCTAACTCTTCGTCATTTGTGGTTACATGGTTTAGATTTAAACCTGTTTTAAACCCGAATTTAGGTGCTTGAGCACGAACGATGGAAGCTGTTACAGTTAATAGGGCAACAAAAACTAACTTTTTCATAATTGATTTCAAAATTTGATGTTAAGATTTGATTGGTTTTATTAGATGTTACTTGTTAATTCAATTTTATTGAGAAATTAATCGCCAAATCTGTATGACCTTTGGCAGGATCATCATTGGGTCCTTTGATGAGAGGCTTGTGCATCAACTTTAACAATAGTGAACCCTGTGCGCTCACATTACCCGTTTTCCATTGTGAAATTAGTCCCAATGGGAAGCCATTTGCATCGGTATCTTTCTTTTCAATCGGAAAATTTAAACCGGACAAGAGGTAATAAACTTCATGCTCCCTGCCTTGCTGCTGCACAGTGCTAGTCACATCTTTAGTAGTACCATTAACGATATTGAAGAATTTCACTTCCACATCATAAGTTTGGTTAACCTGTAAATTAATAGGATCAATCTTAGAAGGCGGATTTCCACCGTCGCCATCAGGATCTTCTGCCACAATGGTAGTAACAACATTTCCCCCTTGCTTAAAAATCAACTCCACTCTGTTAATGGCCTCATGCTCTGTTTCATTCTTGGCCATACTGGCTTTTTTACAAGACCATACACTCACTAAAAGCGTAACAAAGCATACCAGTGCAAAATATTTTCTAAGCATAACTATAAATTCATTTTAAGTCTAAGTACCACATTGGTTCCAACCTCATCGGCAAAATACCTAAACCGGTTCATATAATCGCGATAGCGAACATTAAACAGATTATAGATACTGGCACCAAAGCTAATCGGTTTTTTCATAAAATGCAACTCTGTTGCAAAATTAAGATTGGTAAGTAAATATTGTTCAGGTGGAGGTAAGTAATCTATAAAGTTGTTAGGGATAAAATGCTGCCGAGCCACCCACAATACATTCGTCGATACAAAACTATTCTTATTAGCGGGCAAGAAGTACCAGGTAAGTTCCTGATCAAGTTGTGGAGCAGGCATCTGCTGCAACCACGTTCGAGTATCCAAATTACGAGGTAATAGCAAACTGGCTTTCAAGCGATAGGCCCAGGATGGATTCCAGGTAGTATTAAAGGTTAGATCTGCTCCACTCAGTAAGGCATTTGCTTGTTGGAACCTAAAAGTTGGGAAGGCGCCACGCAAAGTAAGGGTGGGTGGCAAAACAGGTACCAGATTGATAAAATTTTGAATATAGTTGGTATACAGGGTTAAGTCGATTCCTGTGTTGGTGTTCCATTGGTAATTCAATTGCGTGGTATATTTCCAGCCAGTTTCACTAGTTAAATCTGGATCTCCTATTTCAAAATTTGCTGTTCCATGATGCAGGCCATTCACATATAATTCATTCACATTTGGCGGCCGCCATGATAAGGAGAAGTTGTTTAACCAGCTCAAACGATTGTTCGGGACGTAATTGAACGCAAAAGAGCCGGAAAGGTTGTTAAATGAACGATCTATTTGAAAGTTTTGTCCATTTTGGTTTCTAAACACCTCTAAACTGCGGTAATCATATCTCAAGCCTGCCTCCAATTGGAGATCGTTTTTTGACCATTTTTCGATGGCATACATGCCGAGCAGCAGGTTGGTGTAATTCGGAATAAAGAATCTGCTTCCGTTCCAAACGTTTGCTTGTTGTTGTACACTGAAGCCAATCAGGCTCTGAGCGTTGGCGAACCTGTTAGATTCATAATTGATGTCGGCGGTAGTGGTACCCAAATTAAGATCTAACTCTGGATTATTGTCAATGAGCGCCCGGTCGTACTCTTGCCTGAAATTTTCCTGATGGGATAACCAAAAATTGATTCTTCTATTTTGAGCTAATTCGCGGGTTAGTTTTGCCTTGATTAAATAATGAGAAACTTCTTGTCTTGGCCTGGCAATTTGGTAATTGAATTGATCCACATTGAACAAGGGCTTTTCACTTTTAATCGCATTCTCTAAATCTGTTAAATTACCAATGTGGGCACCCCAAAATATCCCGATTGTAGAATTAAATGCACTGAAAAAGAATTCGGCTTTTGTTTTTTCAGTTTGATAACCCGCCTGCAATGAATAATTTAACTCTTCCACACCCGTATTATGCAACCAATAATCGGGGGTACGGGCATTACCACCCCGCTTGTAGGTAAGGTGCGTTCGCCATGACCAAGCACTTTTTTTAGCAGCACCATGCTCTACAATCGCGTTGAGTAGACCCATTCTATTGTTTGAAAAATAAATAGAATTGAACTCGGCACGCAGACCTGGGTCTATGGCTAAACTACGTGGCTCCACCAAAACTGCACCTCCAATGGCATCGGCACCGTACTTAAGTGCACCGGCACCTTTAATTACCGTTAGATTCGAAGCTACCAGGGGATCTATCTCTGGGGCATGTTCTGCTCCCCACTGCTGTCCTTCTTGCCTTACACCATTATTTAAAATTAACACCCTTTGGCTGTGTAAACCATGGATTACAGGTTTAAAAACGGTGCTACCGGTTTGCAAAACAGATACGCCGCTCAACTGCCTCAACATTTCACCCAAGGTTCCACCTTTTGTTTTCTGCATATCAAGCGAATCTAAGCTTGATTTGATTGAATTGATATCCGTTTCAAGTTTAGAACTTACCACCACTTCGCTCAGCTGCTCCGAAGAGTGTAAAAGATTGAAATGATAATTCAACAGGTCTGATTTCAATGAAACAGTAGTTTCCAGAGGCAAACAACCCACATGGGTTATTTTTATTCGATAAGTTCCGGAACACAGTTTAGAAAAACGATAAACTCCAGATTTATTAGTAATCGCTATTTTATTGCTCGATTCCAAGCGAACTGTTGCACCAGCCAATGGTTGTTGGGTAGCGCCATCGTAAACCACACCGCTTAATCGCAAATCACATTCTTGAGCAGCGGCGTTTTTAGAAAAGATAGAGAAAGCAAGCAAGCATAGTACCCACACCTTAAAAGTATAGAATCGATTTTTTATGCAAGGCTTCGTAATCATATACAATTGGCAGTTTTATGCACAAGCTGGACAAAGTCCTGCTACCGTAAAATTCATTTGTTTAATGACGTAAGAAGAGGGTATTTGAAAAACCGGGGAAATATCATTCAAACATACCACCATTTTGCATTTTTCGCAGCTGAAATGTATGTGGTTATGCTCGTGTTCTTGTTTACATTGAGTACAAGATGCAAATTTTAGCACCCCATCCACGTTGATTATTTTATGGATGATGTTCTCTTTAACCAGACGTTCCAAAATTCTGTACACAGTTACCCGATCGCACAATCCATTGAGCATACTTAAAATTTCTGCATGAGAAAGTGCAATTGATGAATCCTGAATAAGTTTTCTAATTTCGGATGAGGCTTTAGTATCTCTGTAATTTTTCACTGAATGCAACAAAGTTGCAATATATAAAATTCGATTGAAAAACAGGGATAACTGCTTAAGTAAGGTCTTTCAATTTCTCGAGGTCTTTTGGCTTAATCTCAGGATTGATATAATAATCCATCATGCGTTTATCTTCATTATTAGAGGAGCGCATGATTAAGTCTTTAGAGTCAAAATAAGTATATAACTTTTGATTAATGGTTATGATAATCCGATTGCGAATCTGCCTTTGGTTGTCGTAAGATTTACTGTCAAGCTGAAGCAAGTGATTCAAGTCTGAACTGGAAACTTTAGTATTTGGATGATTTAATAAGAGCTGTTTAATTACCAATAGCTCCTGGTCACTTAGTTTTAGCTGATTTCGCTTATCCTGTCTCTTACGATATATCAAAAATGTCAATAGGAGTAGCATCAATAAGAGGACAGCAAATCCGTAAATACGGAGATCTATCTCAGACTCATAAACCTTGCCAATGAGTTGAGCTTCTTTCAGCATATCGTCAACTAAAAGGCTATCAAAATGCATTTTATCTCTTTTCCCAGTACTTACCAGCCCTCTTGAATATAAATATCCATTGCGTGAATATTGCTCGGCATTTAATAAGAAAAAATGATTCCGGTTAGAATCATACTCATAAAGCTCATTTTTAAAGGGATCGACTAAATACATTACTGCACTCGGTAAATCGCTAAACAAAATCATATACTTACCCGTCCAAACACTTCTGTATCTCTTTTTTCCAAACTCAACAAGCTCCTTGGCCAAGCTTCCCATATGTTTCCATTCTTTTTGTTTAAATGAGAACAAGAAGAAGGGGATCTTTTTGTTTTCTATTGCCGAATCGGCCGACAAATAACTAG
This sequence comes from uncultured Sphingobacterium sp., assembly GCA_964580845.1. GTDB lineage: Bacteria > Bacteroidota > Bacteroidia > Sphingobacteriales > Sphingobacteriaceae > JAIPAN01. The sequence goes on along the minus strand of CAZOLA010000026.1, from coordinate 590 downwards.
AAAAAAATGCGTCTTCTTCTTTTGAATAAGCGCTAAAAAGATCATCAGATGGTCTCGGATTTGTATTCTTTGTTTCATATATATCCCATTCCAATGATTTAGGATTATAAAAAGTTAAGATGCTGTGGCGCTGCCAAAACCCATCTCCACCTACAGAAAACAAGGTGTCTTTTCTTATAAACTGACTGGCATTAAAATTATACCCCCTAAAAAAAGTTTGATCTAAACGGGTCAACTTCAATCTAGCGATATTTAAGCTATAGAGCAATCCGGTACCCGGAACGGTAATGAGTAGCGAGTCAGCCTTGTAAAAAGTATGAATGTCGAAATCGCCAGGTAATTCTGATTGTAAAAGTTCCGAACCTTGAAGCTTACCTAAATCACGCTGCTCTTGTTTCAGATTTTCTTCACTTAGAATACCTGTTTTAATATTGAGCGTGTATATTGAATGATTGGGACCAATCCATCTAAAGCCTTTGTGAACCTGCCCAAAAGAATTAATAGCATTAAAAAATAATAAAAGTACAAGTGCGACTGCTCTCATTTTCGTGGCATTTACTCAAATATAAGTTTTGATTATTGAATTGAAT
>CAZOLA010000025.1:3610-15866 GCA_964580845.1 uncultured Sphingobacterium sp. | reverse complement strand
CGACACACTCACGCGCTACCAAGCGCATCAGATCGCGCTCTCGAATGGCTTCCTCACACTTGACGAAGTAAGAGCTCTCGAGAACCGACCACCGCTCACCACCACGGAGGCATGACATGAACATCGAAACACGCGCCTACGAGACAGATCTCGAAGTACGCGCCGCTGGCGACGGTCGGACCGTGTGCGGGATCTGTGTCCCGTACAACGTGGTCCAGCGCATCAACTCCAGCCTCTCCGAAGTCTTCGTTCGAGGAGCGTTCGCGAACGTTGTCCGAGCTTCTCATCGAGTGAAGTTCCTCGTCGGTCACGACGCACAAGCTCTACCAATCGGACGCGCGACCCTTCTCCGCGAAGACGAGAACGGTCTCTATGGAGAGTTCCGAATCTCCCAGACCGAACGCGGGTCGGAAGTCCTAGAGCTCATTCGAGATGGCGCTCTCTCTGAGCTGAGTATCGGATTCTCACCTCTCAAAGACAAGCGACGCGCCGACGGAGTGATCGAGCGCCAGCTGGCGCACCTCGCCGAAGTTTCCGCGGTCACATTCGGCGCATACGGCGCGGCCGCTTCCGTCGTGGGAGTACGCGACCAATCCAAGACGCCGAACCTCGACGCACTCCAAGAAGTACTCAAGGACCTCCGACGTGCCTAGTCCCCAGAGATCCGTCACCATCACCTCGACCGCGACGCTCATCTGTTCAGCAGATCCAGCGAACCGTCCCGTCTGGATTCAGATCATCGGGAACAACACCGTCTACCTCGGCGACTCACTCGTCTCCACCGCGAACGGCTTCCCAATCGTGAAACACTCCGCACCGATACAAGGCTCACTCGGACCCGGACAAGCTCTCTACGGAATCTGTGCCGCGGGCCAGACCGAAGAGGTTCGAGTATTCACCGTTCCAGAGGACTAGACCGATGCCGTGGCACATCGAAGACAATCATCCCTCATGTGACGGCTACGCCGTCGTAAAAGACGACGACAACGAGCTCGAAGGATGCCATCGCACCCGCACCCAAGCCGAAGCACAACTCGCCGCCCTCAACATCGCCGAAGACGAAGACGATGAAGACGACGACGAAGACGACGATCTCGAAGATTACGACGACGAAGAACGCCAAGAGCCGCCACGTCCGAATCGTGAACTCGTAGAGCAGATACTCGCGAGCATTCGTCGCGAACGCTAAACTCTCAACTAGACCGACACCTCGCCGGTCGGGTCGAGCACCTCGCTACGAGCGACACCCTCCCCGATCCGAGACGACACCCCGGGGAAATACACAAGCTCTAGACGGGAGAACACCGTGAACGCATTCCTAGAAAACCTCCACCAGACACGCGCGGCGAAGCAAGAGCTCATCGACGCAACTCTGAACCGCGCACATGATGAAGGTCGCGACGTGACCGACATCGAAGTCGCAAACATCCAAGCTCTCACCCTCGAGATCACCAAGCTCGACGAGCGCATCGACCAGATTACCGAGCTCGAAGTTCGCAAGGCGAAAGCGGCAGAACTCGCCGCATCCGTCGAAGGCGACAAGGTAGTCGAGACACGCTCAGCATCTCCGAGCCGTGTCATCTCTGAAGAGCCCACATACCACGAACGCGCCGGTCACGACTTCCTTGCGGACGCTATGGCGGCCGAGTTCGGCGGAAGCTACGAAGCCCGCGAGCGAATCATGCGCTACCAGAACGAAGTCCGCATCGAGAAGCGCGACTCAGGGACCGCAAACTTCGCCGGCTTGGTCGTTCCTCAGTACCTCGTGAACCAATTCGCGCCACTTCGTCGCGCTGGCCGTCCGACCGCGGACATCTCGGTGAACGCACCTCTCCCCGCTGAAGGTATGACCGTCAACCTCGGCCGCTTGACGACCGGAATCACTTCCTACGCCGCCACAGAAGGCACCGCCGTTACTGAATCAGATCCAGACGACACACTCCTCACCGTCAACGTGCGGACAGTTCAGTCGATGTGGGACCTCTCGAAGCAGGCAAGCCTCCGCGGTGTCGGTGTCGAGTCTCAGCTTCTCGGCGACGGAATCCGTTCCTACCACACACTCCTCGACGGACAGATCCTCAACGGTGACGGCTCAGCTCCTAACCACCGAGGCATCCTCAACACTTCCGGAATCAACTCGGTCACATACACCGACGCGAGCCCAACATGGGCAGAGTTCTATCCGAAGCTCGTCGAAGCGATCACCGCAATCTCGACCAACTTCTACGGAGCCGCGACTCACATCGTCGCACACCCCGCTCTGATCGGATGCTGGCTCCGCGCGTTGGACACCACGAACCGCCCAATCTTCGCGCCTACTGCCGGTAACCCAATGAACGCCGCCGCGACATACGATCGCCCGGACTACTTGGGAGGCGGACTCCAGATCCTCGGAATCCCCGTCGTCGCCGATGCGAACATGCCGACGAACCTCGGAGTCGGAACCAACCAGACAGCCGTCGTGGTCGGAGACTTCCGCGAGAGCTATCTGTGGGAAGACAACTCAGGGAACCCGCTCTACGTTCGCTTCGAGGAGCCATCAGGCACGAACGCGATTCGGACGATCCTCTTCGGCTTCTCGGCATACACCGCCGGCAAGTACCCGACCGCATTCTCGGCTATCACCGGAACCGGTCTCATCACCTCAACTTGGGCCTAATAGCCTAAGGTCTAGCGCCGAGAGCACATCCTCGGCCAGCTAGGAGGACTACATGAACGTCGACGCACTCATCGCCGCATACAAGAAAGAGCTCGAGGGATACCGTCTCCGCGGTCTCCCCGAACGAGCGAAACTCGTCGAAGAAGAGCTTCGTCGGCTCGGTCACTCGCCCGGTGCCACGCCGCGCGAGGATGTGCTGGCCGAGTCGACGAGCACCTCCACAACACCGCCAGACGCGCCAGAAAGCCCTCAGAAGCCACGCGAGAAGGCGTCCGCACCTAAGAGGCCTACGACCCGAAAGAAGAGCTAGAGATGGCAATCACGAACGGCTACGCGACACTCGTCGAGCTGAAGAGCTATCTCAAGATTGAGGACTCGATGGAGGACACACTTCTCGAGAACATCGTCGAGGCCGCTTCTCGATCTATTGACCGCATCGCGAACCGTCGCTTCTACCTCGATGCGAACGCATCAGCTCGCACCTACCGCCAGCAGAACGAGCTCCGCGTCTTCGTCGACGACTTCGGATCTACCTCTGGACTCGTCGTCAAAACCGACCCGAACGCCGCCGGAACCTACGTCACGACTCTCCAGCTCAACGTCGACTACATCGTCGAACCGGTCAACGCCGCCGCGAAGGGTCGCCCGTGGAACTACATCTCGATCATCTCGGGCGAAGCGTTCTCTCTCCCGACTAACCTCCGCCCACAAGTCGAAGTGACCGCCCGATGGGGCTGGCCATCGGTACCCGATGACATCAACCAAGCGACGCTCATCCTCTCCGCGGATCTCTACAAGCGCAAGGACTCCATCGGCGGAGTTCTCGGACTCTCCGAACTCGGCGCGATTCGCATGTCACCACTCGGACGCGACATCACCGCGATGGTCCGCGCCTACAAGCGCGAGTTCTTCGGATGATCCCGTCTACCGTTCGAGCGAACCTCAAGACGGCACTAGCGCCCGTCGTGACGAGAATCTTCGACTACATCCCCGACCAAGTACCGACACCATGCGCCGTAGTCGGGAACATAACGATCACATTCGACGAAGCTCAGAACCGAGGACTCGATCTCGGAGAGGTCGACGTAATTGTCATCGTGTCACGCATGAACGAACGCGGAGCGCAAGACAAGCTCGACGCATTCCTCGCGGGCTCCGGTGCCGGCTCAATCAAGGCCGCCCTCGAAGCCGATCGCACACTCGCCGGAGCTCTCGCTACTCTCCGAGTCCAACGTGCCGCACCGATTACGATAGAGGTCTCGGGCGTGACATTCTTCGCCTACCAATACGAGGTACTACTTCATGGATAACTACAAGATCATCCACAAAATCGCACTAGGCGAGCCCGGCTCGACCGTGACACGCGAACAGCTGGACGACGCGGGCGTCAACATCGACGCACTCGTCGCGAGCGGTCACATAGAATGTGACAAGGCCAGCAAGCCCAAGCCCAAGACGGAGGACTAACTCATGGCGCAATACATCCCGATGACTCAGGTCACGATCAACTCGGTCGACATCAGCGACAGAGTTATCTCGTGTACCCTCACGGCCACGAAAGAGGCTCAGGACATCACCACACAGGCAGACACCGCTCGAAAGATGGGCCCCGGTCTCGCGAACAACACCGTCGACCTCGAGATCCAACTCGATCAGGCGGCAGGCGAAACAACCGCGACACTCGAGGCGCTTGTCGGCACCACGACAACGATCGTGATGATTCCGCAATCTGGCGCGGTCTCCGCAACCAACAGAAAGTACACCCTAACCGGGTGCTACTTAGAGTCCTTCGCGAGCATCGACGGGGGCCTCGGGTCGGTTGCGACTACCTCGATCCAGCTGGTAGGAGGATCGTTAGCAATCGCTAACTCATAACGACATGATTCCAAAGCTCCAGATCACCGTCCAGCACATCGGCGGGATCGCGGGAACTTTCCCCGTGACTCCGTGGGTCATTGACCAATGGGAACAGATGGCGAAGACATCGTTCATGAAGACATTCCGCGACGCTGAGTCCGCCGATGTCGGTCACATCAACCTCCTCGCATTCCTTGCGGAACGCCAAGCCGGAGGACCCGTCGAATCATGGCGAGAGAACTACATCAGAAGCCTCGAGAACATTCCGACGATCGAGGTCATCACCGACCCAAAAGACGCGGAGGAGGAGAGTTCCGACGATTCATCCTCGAACTCGCTCTAGTTACGAAGATCTCACCGCGCGAGCTTCTGGAGCATGACGTCGACACTCTGAACGACCTCCTCGCAATCGTCAAAGAACAACAGAAGCGGAGCCGATAGTGGCGCTCAACAAATACCAAAAACAAGCCGCCGCAAAATACCGCGCCGGTGTCATCGGCGACATGGGAGGCCAGCTCGAGATCGAAGGCCTACGCGACGTACAAAAAGCGATGAGAAACTTCTCCGACGATTCGCGGAACGACATGAAAGAGACACACCGGAAAGCGGGACAGATCGTCGTCGACGGCGCGGCTCGTCTCGTACCGGTCCGCTCCGGAGCTCTTCTCGCATCGCTTCGCTCCGCACCAACTCAGCGACAAGGCCGAGTACGAGTCGGATCTGCCGCCGTCCCGTACGCGGGCCCGATTCACTTCGGATGGCCAGCTCGAAACATCAAGCCGAACCCGTTCATCTACGAAGTACTCGACGGAAGACGCCAAGAGGTCTACGCGCTCTATGCCGCGCGAATCTCGGAGCTCATCTACAAGTACGACCTCGACTAGAGAAAGTAATCTAGAGCTATGGCTAAGTCGATCTCCGTAGTTGTTTCAGGTAACGCGGCACCACTACGAAAGGCGCTCGGCGAAGCTGGCGAGAATATCTCGAGCTTCGGCTCAAGCGTGAAGAAGTTCGCACTCCCCGCCGCCGCCGCTCTCGGCGCGGTCGCGTTCGCTGGATTCGACGCCGCAAAAGCCGCCATAGAAGACGAAGCCGCCGCGAAACTTCTCGAGCGCCAGCTCAAAGCGACAACCGGAGCGACCGACGCACAAGTCAAAGCGACGGAAGACTTCATCACTAAGACATCCTTAGCAACCGGAACGGCCGATAGTGAGCTTCGTCCGGCCCTCGGGAGGCTCGTCAGAGCGACCGGTGATCTCACAAAGTCGCAAGAGCTCCTATCACTAAGTCAAGACATAGCGACCCAGACAGGCCGACCGCTCGCGGCCGTTTCTGATGCGGTCGCAAAAGCCGCGAACGGACAGTACGGCGCACTAACCCGACTCGACCCAACGCTGAAGGCACTCGTCAAGAGTGGCGGCTCCACGAACGACGTCTTCGCTCAGCTAAACGAAACCTTCGGAGGCGCGGCCGCCGAGTACGCGAACACCTACGAAGGCCAGCTAAAGCGAGTGAACGTCGCGCTCGACGAATCGAAGGAAACCATCGGAGCGGCACTCCTCCCCGCGTTCTCTGGCCTTCTCGAGTTCGTGAACGGAAAGGTCGTCCCCGGACTCTCCAAACTTGGCGACGTACTCAACGAAGAAGGACTCGTAGGCGGCCTCCAGAAACTCTTCACCGATGGCCTCGATTGGCTCGTATCGACGGGCTTCCCAATGCTCCGCGACAAACTTAACGAACTCGGCTCCGCGCTCGTCGATTGGATCGGACCGCGTATCGGACCAATGCTCAAAGCTCTCGGAGACTTCATCGTGGCGGCGGCGAATTGGATCCTCGACACCGGACTCCCGACACTCGTCGACAAGCTCGTCGAATGGGGCCAAGCCTTCGTCGATTGGATTGAGCCGAACATCGTCCCGATGCTCAAAGGACTCGGAGAGCTCATCGCGAAGATCGGCGTCTGGCTCATCGGGACCGCCGTTCCGAAACTTGTCGAACTCGCCGCGAAGCTCGCTTGGGCCTTGACGAAATGGGCATTTGATCTAGCTCCCGAAGTCATCCTCGGACTCGGCTCGATGGTGTTCGAGATCCTCAAGAAAATCCCAGAGATGGCGATCAAACTCGGGAAAGGCTTCGCCGAACTCGGACTCGGACTCGGAAAGAGCCTCGTCAATGGAATCATTGACATGGTGAACGGACTCATCGGCAAACTCAACAACCTCCTCGAGTTCACGATCCCGGTCCCATACGCGCCCGACATCAAAGTCAACGCGCCAGACCTCCCAAACATCCCACGACTAGCGGACGGGGGGCTCGTCATGGGTCCTCAGCTCAGCGTCATCGGGGAGGCCGGTCCAGAATTAGTAGTGCCCCTCGACAAAGTAGGCAACCTCGGCGGCGGCAACACCTACCAGATCACCGTCCAGACCGGAGTCGGCGACCCGCGCGAAATTGGTCGACAAGTAGTCGACGCGATCAAACAATACGAACGGACAGCCGGTCCCGTATTCGTGGCGGCATAAATGGCCGAGCTCAACATCGCCCCGGCGATCGTAGAGATCGAGTTCACTCAGTCCTCCGCGACCGATAACTTCGTCCTCAATGACCCCGTTCGCGGTGTACTGAACAACACGACGTACAAGCTCGGCGGAGCGGTGTGGACCGACGTCACCCCATACGCCCGCCAGACGAGCATCACACGCGGAAAGAACCAAGCACTCAGCCGATACAACGCCGGCACGATGTCGGTCGTTCTCGACAACTCGACCGCGATCTTCGACCCAACTATCCCCGCTGGAACGACCGGCTACCCATACGCCGGACAGATAGTCCCGGGAAAGCGGATCCGCGTCACGGTCGGCACCGAGCGACAGTTCCTCGGCGTCGTCCAAGATTGGGACCTCGAGTATCCGCTCGGTGGAGTCCCGACAGCGACAGCAAGAGCCGCGGACGCATTCGTACAGCTGGCGAACCGCACACTCGACGCGGACACATTCCCGAGCTCTCTCTCGTCGACAATGATCACAACCGTCCTCGATCAGCCCGAGGTCGCATTCGACCCGGCGCTCCGCGACATCCAGACGGGGAATACAACGCTCCAAGCGACAACGGTGTCCCTCGGAACGAACGTCCTCACATTCCTCCAGCTGATCGAATCATCCGAACCGGGCTCTCTCTTCGTGTCGAAGGATGGCTTCCTCACGTTCAGGTCTCGCCGATACAACCCAACGTACGACGGCGCGATCGTCATCTCAGACGACGGAAGCTCGGTCACATGGACCTCGATGGAGGTCGAATACGGCTCGGAGCTTCTGTACAACCGAGCCACGATCCAGCGCGTAGGCGGCACGACGCAAGTCTTCGACGACGCATCAAGCCAAGAGGCCTACGGAATCTTCGCCTACTCAGCCGAGGGTCTACTCATGGACTCCGACGCCGTGGCGCTCTCGATGGCTCAGTACTACGCGAACACATTCGGCCAGCCCGTCTTCCGTCCGAAGCGCGTCACGCTCAACATGGCCGCGCAAGACGGAAACGAACAAGGCCTACTACAAGCTCTCGACGTCGACGATCTCGTTCTCATTAGTTTCACGCCACCGGGCGGACTACTCATCGAGCGATACATGCTCGTCTCTGGAATTAGTCACCGCATCGCACCGGGTCGACACATCATCGACCTCGACCTCATCGACGCACAAGAGCAGAGCATGATCTACGGCGACGCCGGCATCGCTCCCGAAGACCAACCGCTCTCACTATTAGACTCGAACCGATACGGCTTCTAGGAGGAAACAATGGCGGAAGGATACAAAGCGTTCACGGGAGGCGAAGTCCTAGAAGCGGAAGACCTCACCGACTACGCATCCTCTCAAGCGGTGATGAGATTCGCGAACGCGGCAGGACGCGACGCCGCTCTCACCGTCTCCGTGGTCAAAGAAGGAATGCTCGCCTACCTCAAAGACACCAACGTCCTCACCGTCAACACCGACGGCACGACGACAGGCTGGAAACAGATCTACCCCGTCGTCACGGCGACAATCGACGACAACCAAGTCACGAACGCGAAACTCGCCGCGAACTCCGTCACGACCGGAAACATCGTCGACGGAACGATCGTCGGCTCCGACATCGCATCCGGAACAATTACCGGAGCGAACATCCAAGACGGAAGCATCGGACCCTCAGACCTCGCCGGCGGGACCTACGGAATCAACATCTCAGGCAACGCCGCCACCGCGACATCAGCAACGAGCGCCAGCTCAGCTACTACCGCTGGCTTCGCTACGAATGCGGGGAACGCCGACACGCTGGATGGCTACAACACCTCGACCGGCTCAGTAGCGGACACCGTGGCCGTCCGTTCCGGTGCTGGCGCTCTCGAAGCGTTCTCATACACCGCGACCGGAGGCTCAATCGGAGCGTTCCGCGATACCGGGACCTACACCTACATCGGCTTCGGCACCGCTCGCGTCGTGAACTCGACCGACGTCTATTCTCAGCCGGTGAGCGGGCGGACCGTTCTCATTTCCTCGAATCTCACACTCGGAACATCTACCTCGTCGATTCGCTGGAAGGAAGACATCGCACCGCTCGACTATTCCGCGCGGGACATCCTAAAGATGAACCCGATCTTCTTCCGCTACAAGGCCGACCACCTAGAACCGGGTTCAGATCGTCCTCTCGAAGTCGGTCTCGTTGCCGAACAACTCGCCGAGCTCGGCTTCGATGAGGTCATCTTCCGAGGCAAAGACGGCCAGCCCGACGGCATCGCATACGAACGCTTGGCGGTGCTCGTGCTGAAAGTGTGCCAAGAACAACAGACACAAATAGACGCGCTCTCGGCACGTCTCGACGCATTGGAGGCCAACAATGCCAACTAGCGGACAGTTCGCCGTCGGTGAGCTCGTCACCGCATCAGACGCGAACACGCTCTTCGTACGCGGCTATCGAAACCGAATCATTAACGGAGCCTTCGTCATCAACCAGCGCGGCTACACCTCCGGGACTAACCTCGCTTCGGGCTCGTACGGCTTCGATCGCTGGAAGTCTGGCTTCACGAACACCTCGCTCACATTCACCGCCGGGTCTCAATCGACGACCGTCACTATCTCGGCGTCCGGTGTCCTTCAGCAAATCGTCGAACGCGAGAACATGCCAGCCGGGACCTACATTCTCTCATGGACAGGCACCGCGACCGGTCGCGTCTACAACTCAGGCGGAACCGTTCCCGCATACGCGGCCAGCCCGATCACCGTCACCCTCGACGGAACGGCGAACGTCGTCGTCGAGTTCACCGCGTCCGGATCGACGAAGACTCTCGGCCTCGTCCAGCTCGAAGCCGGCACCGTCTACTCACCTTTCGAGTATCGACACCGCGGCGAAGAGATAGATCTCTGCCAGCGTTACTACCAACGCTTCGGAGGACAAGTAGCCGCCGATGTCATTCTGGCTGGCTATGTGCCAGCGAGCGCCGTGCTTCAGGGCTATCTCATCTACCCAATCGAACTACGAGCAACTCCAACCATCGCTCAGCGCGTCGGAACGTGGGCGGTCACTAACTCATGCGGCCAGATAACAGTCAACGGAGCTGGCTCAAAGGCGCTCTACATGAGCGCGACGGTGAGCTCTGGAATTAGTAACGCGTTCCTCTCCAATGTCTACTCAAACAGCTCAGCGCATTATCTCGAAGTCGGAGCCGAACTATGAACTACTTCATCGACGGAGAGATTATCCGCTTCGAGTCTGAAGAACGCGCGGGATATTTCCACATCAGCTACGAAGGCCCAGAACGCGACGAATACGACGCATGGCTCGCGGAAGGGAACACACCGAGCGAATGGACATCCCCGCTATGAGCTCCGAAGTAGTGGCGGCCATAGTGACCGGGTGCTTCCTCGTCCTCGTCGCACTCATCGAAAAGACACGACGCGAGAACAACCGCGACCACGGCAACAACGCCGAGAAACTTGACCGCATCGAGACCAAGATCGACGGCCACATCAACGACCACGCCCGAAGAGATCTCAGCTAATGCGCCGGCTCCTACCACTCGTAGGAGCCCTCTACGCACTCCTCGCGGCACATCCGGCGAGCGCCGAGGCGACCGGTCGAGTGTTCACATGTCACGAATCCAGCACGAGCACATGGCAGATGACCCAACCCCAAGAACACGCCGACGCGGGACTCTGGCCATCGTGGAGCGACTGTCTCGCATGGCGTGACGGCGACCCCGGTCCGACCTACGTCTGGAGCTACGGCCTTACCGCCGCCACAACAACAACAGAAGCCGCCACAACAACAACCGAGGCGACTACCACCACAACAACAACAACGCCGACGTCAACAACAACAGAACCGACGCCACCATCCACGGACCCTCAGACGACCACCACGACCTCAACTCAACCACCGAACCCAACAACAACGAGCACAACAACAACGACAACCGAGGCACCGATCCAGACCGTCCCGGTGGCGGCTTCGACATCTCTGCCGAACATGACCGAAAGCGCGAGCGAACCGACAGCTCCTCCGATCATGGAAAGCACGACAACAAGCTCGAGTACTTCGACAAGTGTTTCCCAGATCACGCTCGAGACGGTACCAGAACGGGCCGAGACGAACGCACAAATAGCGCCGGGCGCATCTAACGCACTCGCTCCCGGTGTCACTCCAGAAGCCCAGAGAGCGATCGTCGCGGCGTCTCTCGGCATTATCTCAAGCTCCGCGACAGCTAGGAGAAGACGATGAAACTCGTCCAGCATCTCGCCGGGAACGTGTGGACCTATGTGTCCGCGGGCTTCGTTCTGATGACCGTCACCGGATCGGTCCGTACTACCGGAATCCTTCTCACCGTGTTCGGTGTGGTCGTAGAATGTGTAGCAGTAATGGCCGACAAGAAAGACCAAGAACCATGAACCCGAAACTCTCCGCCATGATCGCCGAATACGTTCGCGCGGTCGCCGTTGCCGTGTTGACACTTGTCGCGTCTGGAAACTTCGACCCGCGCTCGATGGCTATCGGCGCATCCGCCGCTCTTCTCCCGCTCTTAGCTCGTGGAGCTAATCCGAACGATTCAGCCTTCGGACGCGGAGAAAAGACAGATGCCTAAGAAGCGCACCTACACCGGCACAAAAGAAGGAGCCGCCACAGGGAAGCGTCCCGGCACCGAAGAGCTCCAGCGTCTCCTCTGTAAGAGATTCGACGCGAAGAATCTCGGAACATGGGTCGTGAGAAACATGAGAGGGAAGAACACCCTCAGCGTCCACGCGACAGGCCGAGCGGGGGACACTATGCCGAAAAATCGGAAGGACGCTCTCGCCATCGTCGCACTACTCGAACGCCACGCCGAACTCCTCGAAATCGAAGAGATTCACGATTACCTCTTCGACATTGACGGCAACGGACCCCAAGTCGGCTACGGCCGCGGCTGGAGAGTTGGACGTGGCTGGAAGGTATGGACCGCCCGCGACAATGGCGGACCCGGAGGTCTCTGGATCCATTGGGAAATCTCACCACGCATGGCCGACGACGCGAAAGCGGTCCGCGCCGCATGGATGGAAGCCAAGAAGCGCGACGGCCTCTAGAACGCCGGCAACGGAGACCGGGACACCTCCCGCGCCGCTTCGAGATCTCGTCATAGTTTCACTCTTTCGATGACGATCGAGCTCGAAGGTCCGAGTCTGATTCACCCCATAGATCAGACTCGGACGCTCCCTCCTCACCCGTGAATCGGGGATA
>CAZOLA010000025.1:0-3510 GCA_964580845.1 uncultured Sphingobacterium sp. | reverse complement strand
TACGAGAACCGTCTCGACGATTACGTCGACGTAGCGGAACGGATCCGCATCTTCCGAGAGCGATACCCAGACGGCGCACTACAACCACTCGACCCGAGCGCACCGTTCCAGATCGTCGAGGTCGGCGGGCAGACATTCATCACCTACACCGCCGTCGCGTACAAAGGTCCCGGAGATCAGCTCCCCGGAATCGCGGTCTCATGGGAACCGTTCCCCGGGAAGACGCCATACACCGCCGGAAGCGAACTCATGAACGCCGAGACCGCCGCATGGGGTCGCGCAATCGTGGCGGCATTAGCGGCCGACACCAAGAAAATCGCAAGCCTTGACGAAGTACGAGCTCGCCGTCAAGCGACCGAAGCACAACACCCAAGCGCACAGGAAGCCGCCAGAGGCGACGAACGACCCGCTCCGCCATCACAGGCCACACCCGCCACAGAAGCGCAAGAGAGAGCTCTCTACGCAATCTCTAAGAAGCTGGAAAAACTGCCGCCACCGAAAGGAAGTCTCTCGAAGATGGAAGCGGGAAAGATGATCGAGGCGCTCCAGCTGGAACTCGAGAAAAAGAGCAACGACACCGAGGAGCCTTTCTAGTGGACGACCAAGACATCTGCCCGCCACACGGCACACCACGACCCGACCTCTCACTTGTACGCATCGCCGACGACATCCCGCTCGTGTTCTGGAATGTCGCAATCTTCAGACAGTCGCCCGGCTTCGTTCGCGTGACGACGTTCATGTCGGCCGACAAGCGCAAAACAGAGCACACCGTCGAGACCGGTCCAACAGAGAGCGGACCGTGGCGCGAGCTAAAGAGGCACCTATGAGAGAGTCCACATTCGCCCGACAGATCGAATACCTCCTCGAGCTAGGCGGCTGGAGATGGTGCCACTACGAGCCAGCCGTTCGACAGTCCGGACAATGGGCGACCGCGCTCCGCGGGGACCGTGGCGCACCCGACTACACCGCCGTCCGTGGCGGCCGTCTTGTCTTCATCGAGATCAAAGGCGACGGAGGTCGTGTATCACCCGAACAGAAGCGATGGATCGCTGATCTACTCGAGGCAGGCGTCGAGACGTATGTCTGGTACCCGACCGAGCTGGACGTCGCGCGGGAGGTGCTGAAGTGAGCGTTCTCTCCAGCACCTACTACGAAGATCTCCCAGATCTAGACCGCTACGGCAAACAAGACGACGACCGTGTTCTCACGCTTCATGTGGCGGCTTGCTACTTCGAGCACATCCACATCTCGCTCGACACATGGTCCGCGTACAACGAGGCGAACATCACCATCGAAACCGCCGAGGCGCTCGTCGAAGGCCTTCAGGCCGCTATCGCATCGGCTCGCAAGGGAAGAGAGCTCCGCCGTGACTGAGATCCGTTCGACCGAATACTTCGCACTAATTCCCGAATGGGTACTTCACGCCGACATCTCGTCGAACGCGGTGAGGCTCTACGCGGTGCTGAACCGCTTCGCGAACTCACGCGGTCACGCATGGCCAAGCCGAAAGACAATCGCCGAGATGATGCGAGTCTCGGTCGCGACCGTGGATCGAGCGAAGGACGAACTCGTGGAGCTTGGCGCTCTCACCGTCGAAGCCAGAACGACACCGTCGGGAGATCCATCGTCGAATCTCTACATCATCCACACCTCGAATGTGGACAAGATGGGGACACTCTCACCCGTGATAGAGGGTCTACTCACCCGTGAGGAGAGGGGTATCGTCACCCGTGACGCACTAAACAGAGACAGTATGAAACAGAGAAAAGAACACACGCTCGCATGTGTGGAGTGTCTCGGAAAGCACCGCACCGGCTACGACAACGACGAAGAAGGCCTCTCCCACATTTGGGAGCCAGAGACGAAGACATACGTCGTATGTCCGAAGTGTGGCGGCACAGGTACTAGACATAAGTCATGAGACACGACCCTCTCCAGATCAAGATCGGCCTCACCGAGATCAGCCGACGAAACACCCGCTACCACGAAGTCGCACTCGACGCGCTCGCCTACATCCGCCAGCTCGAAGGAGATCTTCGACGAGCTGGATACACCGAATACAACGACCCGAAAGAGACAGAAGAATGAACGACCATCACCACCTCCAACTCGAGCTACAACGCATGGAAAGCCAGCTCGACCAACTGATCCGCAAATGGGAAGCGGCCGAAGACATCGCCCGCGCCGCCGAACACCTCTACCGCGTCATCCAAGAGAAAGCCAGCTACACATCCGGCGGACTCTTCGGACAAGCCGTCGACAACCTCGGCCAAGCACTACGAAACGCTCACAACATGGACGGAGGCGGACGATGATCGCATTCCTCGCCGGCTTCATTGTCGGAATGGTCACGGTCCTCATCGTGGCGGCATTGGCCGTAATGCGCGAAGGAGTACGCCATGACAACTGAACAGCCGACACTCTTCGACCGCATGGAACCCGAAGACCAAGAACGCCTACGCCGCGACCCATTCGGTCGGCTCCCCAAATGGATCGACGGGAAGACACGCTTCGAGATCCTTCAGGCACAAGGCGTAGAGCCGGTGCCCATGAACCTCACCATCGACCCGACTAGGCTCGTAAGAACCCAAGACCCCGACACATCACGCAAGGCCGCCGAGAGCGCATCGCGCCGCGGCCCATCCCAGAGGAGGCGCGTATGGGAAGCACTACAAAAGCTCGGAGGAGCAACCGATTACGAACTCTCGCTCGAGTGTGGCATCCTTCGCTCAAGCGCGGCCAAGCGTCGACAAGAACTCGTAGATCTTGGACACGTCATCGAGACACCATTCCGACGCAAAACCGACACAGGCACCGACGCGATCGTCTGGCGGTGCTCGCTGGCATCGTCCTACTCGGGCTCGTAATCATGCCCACACAAGCACAAGCCGCCACCCGCGGAGACTGCCCGCAATACCACGCACTACTCAAGAAGTACGGACTCCCTCCGAAGATCTTCGGACCAATCGCATACAGAGAGAGCCGATGTAACTTCCGAAGCATCTCAGCAGTACGCAAGTCCACCGGCTACCCCGACGTGTCCCTACTTCAGATACAAGGAAGCTGGAGAACAGTCACCCGGAAGATCTGCCGACTACGACCCAACCAGAACCACATCACCGCACTCACCCGACCCGACTGTCATCTTCGAGTGGCGGCATACCTCTACGCCGACGGGAAAGGCCTCGGTCATTGGAAAGCGACGAGCGGTCGACATGGCTAGGAAACCGTGGTACTCCGGACCGTGGAAGAAGGTCCGGCTCGAGATACTCCAACGCGACAACTACCGATGCCAGATTAAAGGACCCGGATGTACCGGCGATGCTCTAGAGGTGGATCACATCACGCCGGTCAGCTTGGGCGGCGCATGGTACGACCACGACAACCTCCGCGCCTCGTGCTCTCGATGTAACAACATGAGAAACGTGAAGCGGCGAACGATCCCGTCGCGCGTATGGTGAGAATCGTGAACACGTCTCGACTCGTTTCTTCCCAGAAGTCCAAAGCCAC
>CAZOLA010000024.1:0-19601 GCA_964580845.1 uncultured Sphingobacterium sp. | reverse complement strand
GCTAAATCTGTCTTTGCACCCTCTTTAGCCTGGATCAGGTGATCGCAATGCACCGTTGAGGGAACTGCAACACTTGCACGGCCAGCCTGCATGAATTGCAATAGGGCCATTTGTGCCGTTGCATCTTGCATGGCAACACGGTCTGGTGCAAAATCAACATAGTCTGTACCTCTTTGGTAAGCCTGAGCTGCATCACCATCCCATAAGTGGGCATATAAAATCTTTTCTGTTAATGTTAGAGGTTTACCTACCACTTTACGGGCAGCAGCAATACGCGTTTCGTAGTTGCTGTAAACCTTTTTGATCATGTCTAAATCAAATGCCATGTTTATAATTGAGCTGATGTTTAATACGAATTTTTAATGCAGCGAAGTTAAAAAAAATATCATCCGCTTCCTTATCAGATTTTTAAACTTAAATATAGATGATGATTTAACTATTATTTTATATTATTTCCTTTTTAATATTTTTTTATATTCGCTGTTCGAATCTTTAACAAAACAATAATTATGAAGAAGTTTTTATTAATCATCCTGTTTAGTATTGGGTTTAACTTGGCATTTGCGCAAACGATAATCAAGGGTAAAGTGAGTGATGCCAAGGGGATGCCCTTGCCCGGTGTGAGCGTATCAGAAAAGGGTAGTGGTAAAGGTACCGCCACCAATGCCCAAGGAGAATTTAGTTTGGAAGTCAGCAATCAGGCAGCCATGGTTAGATTTTTTATGCTTGGATTCCAAGCCCAGGAATTAGCAATTCCAGAAAATAGACAATTCTCGGTTACCCTTTTAGAAAGTGCCACCAGCCTTAGCGAAGTAGTGGTAGTAGGTTCGAGAAGTTTGCGCAGGAGTGCAACAGAGACTGCCGTTCCGGTAGATCTTATCGATATGAAGACCGTGATGAAGCAAACAGGGAAGTTGGAAGTAAATCGTTTGTTAGAATTTGCTGCGCCATCTTTTAATGCCAATAAGCAAACCGGATCCGATGGTGCTGATCATATCGATCCCGCAACTTTGAGGGGTTTAGGCCCTGATCAAACTTTAGTTTTGATCAATGGGAAACGCCGTCATCAATCCTCATTAATTAATTTGTTTGGTACCCGTGGTCGTGGTAACACTGGTGCCGATTTGAACGCCATTCCGGTGGCTGCCATCGAAAGAGTAGAGGTATTGCGTGATGGAGCCTCTGCCCAGTACGGTTCAGACGCCATTGCCGGTGTGGTGAATATTGTTTTGAAAAATAAAGTGAATGATTTCACCGGATTTTTAAATACAGGGGCCTATGATGCACAATATAGAACCGACAATCGCTCTTTTGATGGTGAAACTGTACAGTTTGCAGGGAATTATGGCGTGGGGATAGGTGAAAGGGGCTTTATCAATTTTTCTATGAATTTCCTGAATAACCAGAAAACGCAAAGAGTTCCTGCGCCCGATCCAAATACACCAGATATATGGCGCCGTCAATTTGGAGATGCCTCGGGCCGCGATTTCGGTACTTTTGTGAACGCCTCTATTCCGTTGGGGAATGGTGCTGAGTGGTATGCTTTTGGTGGATTTAGCAATCGATTTACCGATGCTTTTGCCTGGAGCCGCTTTGCTGGTGATGATAACAATGTAGATGCCATTTATCCAAATGGTTTCGATCCGAGAATTCAATCAAATATTGATGACAAGTCAGTTTCTACTGGTTTAAAAACCAAATGGAAAGGCTGGGATGTAGATTTTAATAATACTTTTGGAACTAACCGCATGCATTATTTTGTAGATGGGACCATCAACGCCAGCCTGGGCATTAAGTCACCTACCTTTTTTGATGCTGGTGGCTTCCAATTCTCTCAAAATACCACTGGTATGAGCTTTACCAGAGGGTACGATGGGGTAGCTTCAGGATTAAATGTGGCCTTTGGTACCGAGTACCGCATTGATCGCTACTTGATTTTTGCCGGAGAGGAGGGGTCTTACAAAAATTACAGTGACCCTAACAATCAAATCCCCGGAGGGTCACAAGGTTTTCCAGGTTTCCAGCCCCGTAATGAAGTGAATGTGAGTCGTAGCAATCTGGCGGCCTATACCGATGTAGAATTGGATTTGACCAAGCAATATTTAGTAACCGCCGCGGTTCGATACGAGAATTACAGTGATTTTGGTGGAACGCTCAATGGTAAGTTAGCCATGCGTTATAAGTTTTCTGACGCGTTTAATTTAAGAGGATCGGTAAGTACCGGTTTCCGTGCCCCATCCCTACAGCAGATCTACTTCAATACTATCTTTACCAATTTCGAAAATGGACAACCAACCGAAGTATTGTTGTCAAATAATTTCAGTACAGTAACCCGTACCCTGGGTATTGAGCGCTTAAAACAAGAACGCTCAACCAATAAAAGTTTAGGATTTACCTGGAAACCCTTTAATAACTTGAGCTTAACTGTTGATGCTTATCAGATCAATATTAAGGATCGCGTCGTATTAACCGGAAATTTTAAGGACGATGATAATCAGATTGGTACTGATTTGAAAGAACTGGGCGTTTCGCGGGCACAATTTTTTACCAATGCCATTGATACCCGAAACAGGGGAGTAGATATCATCCTGACTCACGATGCAGTTTTAGGAGAAGGCCGTTTGGTGACCTCTTTTGCAGCAAATTTTAACAAATTATCGATTTTAGATATTAAAACGAATCAAAAATTAGCCGGTAAGGAGGATATCTATTTTAGTCCTCGTGAGCAAGCTTTTGTGAGAGCTTCGGCCCCTCCAAGTAAAATGAATTTAAATTTTGATTATTCTCGAAATAAATTCAATGCTAACCTGCGTTTGGTCCGATTTGGTGAAGTAATGCTCTTAGGCTTTGGCGATAATGTTTACAGCCCTAAAATCACCACAGATCTGAGTTTTGGTTACAAACTGAATAAAAATTTGAATTTGAATTTTGGTGCAGATAATTTGTTTAACGTGTACCCGGATAGACAAGATCAATCTCAAACCGAAGCCGGTGGCGCCTGGGACTCCGTCCAGATGAATTATAACGGCCGCCGTTATTTCTTACGTTTAGGAATGACATTCTAAATCCAGGGTGCTCAGAAAATTAGGAAGAGGCTGCCAGTACTTCGAACTGGTAGCCTTTTTTTGTCCAGTATTCCAAAGCCTTGGGTAAAACGTACTCCAATCGCTCCCTGGCCTTTAAACTGTCGTGAAAAACGACGATCGAGCCATTGCTAGCTTGTTTAATCACGTTTTCAAAACAATCTTTGGGTTTAAGCCTGGGTAGATAGTCGTGACTTAAAATATCCCACATGATGATCTGCACATTGGGAAACCGGCGTTTGATCTCGGAAATTTGGCTTCTTTTTATTCTTCCGTAAGGAGGTCTGAACAAATCTGAATTGACCAGAGTATCGCATTGCGCCATGTCCTCTAGGTAAGTTTTGTTACTACTGGTCCAGCCATTTAAATGGTGAAAGGTGTGGTTACCAACCGCATGTCCCTCATCCAAGATCTGCCGAAATACTTCCGGATGTTTTCTGATGTTATCACCAATACAGAAGAAACTGGCTTTGGCTTTGAATTTTTTTAATGTTTTTAGAACAAATGGTGTAACAATAGGAATGGGTCCATCGTCAAACGTGAGGTAAATCACTTTTTCCTGCCGGCTCTTATTCCAAATTAAATTGGGATAAAGCCACTTAAGCCAGAAAGGTGTTTTTACCAGATACATCTCTGCTAAATTAAATATGAAAACTGATTTAGCGCAATAAATGAGATTTTTTGCCTTTAAGACGGATGATTTTAAAACAGCATATGAATATAACTTCTACAACTAGGGTTTCTTTTGCACGAATACTGACGCTAAGCCTTTTCTTCATCATGCTCACCGCATTGGGGAGCTTTGCTCAGGAGAAGATTAGCCTGGAGCAAGCAATTGACCTGGCACTACAGAATAACATACAACTGAAGCAAGCCAAGTTCAATGTGGCTATATCAGAAGAAAATCTAAAGCAATCGAAATGGAACGTGACTCCGAGTCTGAATGCAAGCTCTAACTATAACTACAGCTTGGGTAGAACTTTCGATCAGTTATCAGGACAACCCTTCGATCAGAGCATTACGTCAGCCAATGGAAACTTAAATTCCTCTGTTTTGCTTTTCCAGGGTTTTCAGCGGATGAATCAAATTTTGCAGAATAAATACTTGTTGGATGCAGATAAAAGCAATGCTCAGAAAGCAAAGAATGACCTGACCCTCAACGTGGTAAATACCTACCTACAGGTTTTAAATGCTCAGGATCTCACCACAGCAGCCCGTCAACAGGCAGACTTTGCTGCCTTGCAGCTCGAAAGAGAGCAGCAACTGTTCGACGTGGGTAACAAAACCCTTGCTGATCTTTCACAAGCCAAGGCACAATTGGCTACGGCCGACTTGAATTTTACCAATGCTCAAAATCAGCTTGATTTGGCTTATTTAAATCTTGCACAGTTGATGGAGCGGAATCCTTCGGATAAGTTTGAGGTGGTTAAGCCAGTAATCAACCTGGTAAATATCACCGAAAGTAATTATGTCGCTAATGATGTATTTCAAAGTGCTTTAGCAAACTATCCGGATGTAAAGGTGGCTGAATTTAATAAGCTGGCAGCTCAAAAAGCCGTAGCGGTAGCTCGAGGAAGTTTTTATCCCCGATTGAGTTTTGGAGGTAATTTAAGCACGGGTTATTCCAGTGGTCGTCAACGGTTTATTGTAGGTAGCAATCCCCCGCAGTTTGAAAAAATTCCATGGAGAGATCAGTTAACCGATAACTACAACCGAGGTCTGGGATTTAATCTAAGTATTCCAATTTGGAATGGCTACCAAACCCGTAGTTTGGTAAATAGGGCTAAAATCAACTACCTCAATGCCAGCTTATCTGAGCAATTGGCCAAAAACAATTTGAATAAAATCATCAATCAGGCAGTCTACGATCTAAAAGCCGCAGAGAAAAGATATCAATCTACCCAAAGTGCATTAACTTCTTCAGAAGATGCCTTTGAAGTGATTCAACAACGTTACCAAGTAGGTTTAGTGAACTCTTTAGACTTCAATCAGGCACAAATTAATCTCAATAGAGCTCAATTTGATTTAATCCAGGCTAAATACGAATGGATTTTTAGAACCAAAGTCATTGATTTTTATCTGGGCAAACCCATTAACTTTTAACTCCACAAATTTTTATAAAACATGGCAAAGAAAAAAAACACTCTTAAGTATGTATTCATAGCGGTTGGCGTGCTATTGGTAGTAGCGGTAGCTGGTAATAAGCTTGGCTGGTTCGGAAAGGGAGACATTACAGAAATCGCAACTGAAAAAGCAGAGGAGCGTATCATTACCGAAACCGTATCGGCCAGTGGTAAGGTACAACCGGAAATTGAAGTGAAGTTAAGTTCTGAAGTTTCGGGCGAGGTAGTTGAACTACTCGTTAAAGAAGGTGATTTGGTTAAAAAAGGCCAGCTTTTGTGTAAGGTTCGTCCGGATATTTTAAAATCTGGATATGACCGTGCGGTTGCATCTCTGAACAGCCAAAAAGCAAACTTGGCCGCCACAGAACAGCAATTGAAACAGGCACAGGCAAACTTCGTTAATACCGAGGCTCGTTTTAAGCGTAACCAGGAATTATTTCAAAAGAAAGTAATTTCTGTTGCAGAGTATGATGCCGCAAAAGCCGAATACGATGGGGCTAAGGCGAATTTAGAAGCCGTGAAACAGAATGTGGTGGGCTCTCGTTTTGGAGTTCAGCAATCATCTGCAGTGGTAAAAGAAGCGGGCGATAACTTGGCCAGAACCACGATATATGCGCCGGTAGATGGAGTAGTTTCTAAACTTTCCGTAGAATTAGGTGAGCGTGTGGTAGGAACCGCCCAAATGGCCGGTACCGAAATCATGCGTATTTCTAATCTCAACTCCATGGAAGTGAGCGTAGATGTGAATGAGAGTGATATCAACCGGGTAGCTATCAATGATCCCGCTGATATTGAAGTAGACGCTTTCCAAGGAAAGAAATTCAAGGGGATTGTTACCGAAATTGCCAGCTCCGCAAGTGTGGTGGGAGGAAGTGCCGATCAGGTGACCAACTTTACGGTAAAAGTTCGTATCCTGCCAGAGTCTTATGCTTCTTTAAATACTGGCAACCAGAAAACATCCCCATTCCGCCCTGGTTTATCGGCTACGGTTGATATTCAAACCAATCAGGTAAAAGGTTTGACCGTTCCTATCCAATCGGTTACCACCCGCGATGACGATAAGAAGAAATCGTCAGATGAATCTGGTTCGTCCGCGATGCAGAATGAAGAAAAAAAGGCAAAAGCAGATGAAGCTCCTGTGAAAGAGTATGTTTTTGTTTACAAAGATGGAAAGGTGAAACAAGTAGTGGTGAAAACAGGTATTCAGGACGATACCAATATTCAGATCCTGAGTGGTATCAAAGCGGGTGAAGAAGTGGTTGCTTATCCATTTACTGCCATTTCTAAAACCCTCAAAGATGGCAGCCAGGTTAAGAAAACAGATAAAGAGAAATTAATGTCGGGCGATAAGAAGGATTAGTTTTCATAAAAAAATAATAACTTGTCCCCTTCTCAGTTTAGCAACCGGGAAGGGGATTTTGTTTTTAATCATGACTAACTCGAAAAATATTGCTGTAATAGGTGGTGGTAGTTGGGCAACGGCCATCGTCAAGATGCTTACAGATAATCTGATCGATAAAAAGATTTGCTGGTGGATGCGATGCGCCGAATCTGTAGAGCATGTAAGAAAGTATAAACGCAATTTACGCTACCTTGGTTCCGTTGAGATCAAATTACCCGAAGAGCAGGTCAGTAATGACTTGAAGTCGATGGTTGATCAATCTGACTGGATCTTGCTTTGTGTGCCGGCAGCCTTTTTGAAAGACGCTCTTTCGGACATCACACCCGAAGATCTGAAAGGAAAGAAAATTATTTCTGCCATTAAAGGTATTGTTCCCGAACATAATCTCATTGTTGGAGAGTTCATGAATCAGCATTATGGCATCCCGCTTGAAGATATCCTGGTGATCAGTGGTCCCTGCCATGCCGAAGAGGTGGCTTTAGAGAAATTGTCTTATTTAACCATTGCTTCGCCTGATACTGATACCGCAGCCAATTTTGCGCAACTCTTAACTACCCGCTATATCAAAACCAACGTTTCAGAGGATATATATGGGACAGAATATGCAGCCGTGCTGAAAAACATTTACGCGGTTGCAAGTGGTATTTGTCACGGGCTTGGTTACGGAGACAATTTCCAAGCTGTTTTAATTGCCAATGCCATCAGAGAGATCAGTCGTTTTGTAGACGTGGTTCATCCGATTGATCGGGATATCAACGAGTCCGCTTACTTAGGCGATCTCTTGGTTACCGCTTATTCTCAATTTAGCCGCAACCGGACCTTCGGAAACATGATTGGTAAGGGCTATACAGTTAAATCGGCCCAACTGGAAATGAACATGATTGCCGAGGGTTATTATGCTGTAAAGTCATTACATCAGATAAATAAAAATCATAAAGTACACATGCCCATTTGCAGAGCCGTTTATGCTATTCTTTATGAGAGTCATTCACCTCTAATTGAAATGCGCTTATTGGCCGATCAATTAAATTAATCTGTTTTTTATGAAAACCGTATTCAAAATCACCTTTTTTACATTTATGATGGCAATTTTTGCTTGCCAATCTACTACAGAAACTCAAAAGGAAACCCAGTCTGCCCAAGTTCTGGAAGCCTCCTGCGGCGTTTGTCAGTTCGGGATGAAAGGAGATGATTGTGCTTTGGCTGTAAAGCTGGATGGCAAACCTTATTTTGTGGATGGTACGAGTATAGACGATCATGGCGATGCACATGACAAAGCCGGATTTTGTAATGCCATCAGAAAAGCTGAAGTGGAAGGTCAACTCCAAAACGGCCGTTTCAAAGTGGTCAAATTCAAGTTATTGCCATAGTCGCATCAATTTAATGGCTTTCTTTTTATTTTCTTAAAACCGGAATGGCTAAGTTTTGTTGATTTCAATAAAAACGTATGGCCCATGAAAAATTTAGGAAAAATTGGTTTAGCTGCCGGATTGGCGGCGGCACTCGTATTACTCTTTAGAAGGAGAAAAAACGGCACCCGAATAGTAGACGATATCAGTAATCAGGTTACTCATTGGGCACAGGCTCTGAAGAGATCCAGGCAAAGTGCATCAAGCATTGCTGATACTTCTTATTCACAGGGTAGGGGTACCAGCTCTCGTCCCCTCAGTTCTACCCGCCAGCCTGGCGATATCACTGAATAAATTCATTTTATTTTTTAAAATCATCAGCTTATGAAAAAATTATTTTTTTGTATTTCCATTGCCTATTTAATGGCTTTTGTACCATTATCGTGGGCGCAAACAGGCACCAGTGTCCCGAAAGAGACTAGCATAGATACCATTCGTCCGAAATACCCTCAGGATACCATTCGCAAAACAGTGAAAAGAGATACCAGCACTTGGAAAAGAAAAGTGGACACTGCCACTGCTGCCATCAGTCGAAAGTCAAAGGAAACGGCAGCTAAAGCTGTAGCAGCAGTCAGAGACTGCTCGCTGAAAAATGTAAAGGGACCGAAAGGAGAGACCGTTTATGTAGACGAATATGACCGCCGTTATTACATTAACAAGGAGGGTAAAAAGGTATTTATGAAAAGACCTCCGGCTAAGTAAAAAAAGCAAAAAAGAAAGGCTCCAATTGGAGCCTTTCTTTTTTAGTATCGTTTTCTTCTTTCCGAACGATCTTCGCGGCGTTTGCCCGAGAAATCGCGAAAACCTCCGCCACCGCTGCGATTACCGCCTTCACGACGGCCGCCTGCGGATTGATCTCGGCGTTTACCGCCTCCATATCCTCCGCCACTGCTGCGGCCACGGCTGCTACCTCCGCCGTCACGGTCACCGGCTAATTCAATACGTACATTACGGCCTTGGAAATCTACACTCTTGAAGCCTTGTTGCACTTTATCAACTACTTCGTTTTCTACTTCAAAGAAAGTGTAAACTCCTTTCAAATCGATCTTTCCGATGCTTTTACCGCTTATTTTTGACTGGTTGCAAATAAAGCCCAACATATCGCCACGGGTAAAATCATCTACAGAGCCTAAATTGATGAATAATCTTGTATAATCACTCTTATAGCCGGTGCGTCCAAAACGTTCACCACGCTCGCCACGTTCACGTCCTCGATCTTCATAATCAGTACTAGCGTTCAGGTCTGGGGCATTGCGATAATATTCCAGGAACCTGTTGAACTCTAATGAAGCAAAACGTTTAATGATTTCTTCTTTATCCAGATCTTTAAATTCATCCATGATACGGGGCAGGTACTGTTCGATCTGCTCTTCGTTCACGGCTACATTGTGTACTTTATGGATCAATCCGAATAATTGTTTTTCGCACACGTCAAAACCGGTAGGAATTTCGGCTTTGGTGAAAGATTTACCAATTACTCGTTCAATCTGACGGATTTTACCTAATTCTTTAGCGTTGATAATGGCAATGGAAACTCCGGTTTTTCCTGCTCTGGCAGTACGACCGCTTCGGTGGGTATAGTTTTCAATCTCATCCGGCAAAGAGTAGTTGATTACGTGAGTAACGTTGTTCACGTCGATGCCTCGAGCAGCCACATCGGTTGCAATCAATAATTGCAAGCTTCTGTCGCGGTAGCGTTTCATTACCTTATCACGTTGCTGTTGCGATAAGTCGCCATGCAGGGCATCAGCATTGTAACCATCTTTAACCAAAGCTTCCGCAATTTCTTGTGTTTCAATTTTGGTGCGACAGAAAACAATACCAAAAATTTCTGGATTGAAATCGACGATGCGCTTGAAAGCTGCGTATTTATCACGGGCTTTTACCACATAATATTCGTGTTCGATATTGGCATTACCGGTATTTTTAGTTCCCATGGTCAACTCAAAAGGGTTTTCCATGTATTTTTTGGCAATGCGTCTAACTTCTGCAGGCATGGTAGCCGAAAACAACCAGGTCTTTTTTTCTTCTGGTGTAGTGGATAAAATCTGGTCGATATCTTCCTGAAAGCCCATATTGAGCATTTCATCGGCTTCATCTAAAACAACGAAGCTTACCTGTGAGAAGTTGATTGCCTTACGGTTGATGATGTCTAACATTCGGCCAGGAGTGGCTACTACAATTTGTACACCTTTTTTAATTTGGCGTAATTGATCAGAGATGTTGGCACCACCGTAAACGGCCACAACGTGTGCGTTGTCGATGTTTTTCGAATAGTTTTTTAAATCGTTGGTGATTTGTAAACACAATTCGCGGGTTGGGCATAAAATTAATGCCTGAGGGTGATTTTTAGTAAAGTCTAATAATTCTAATAAAGGAAGACCAAATGCGGCGGTCTTGCCTGTTCCGGTTTGAGCTAATCCGACAAAATCGTTGCTGCCTGAAAGTAATACCGGGATGGCTTGTTCCTGGATTGGTGTAGGGTTTTCGAACCCTAGTTCAGTGATGGCATTAACAATATCATGACGGATACCCAAGTTCAAAAATGGGTTCATGATAATTTTTAAAATCCCGGCATTATTACCGGAATTGCCGCAAAGGTAGGGATAATTAATGGATACTTAAACTTTTATCGTAATCGGTCGGCCGATTGGATCAGTTTTTCGTCTTTCTTGATGCTTCTAATCGCTAAAATGAGAAACAAAATAGCCACCGATGGAAGAATGGCGCCAATGCCATAATTATCGGTATTAAAGGTTTGCATCGCTGCAGCTTTTTGAATGGTTTTGGCCAGCCAAAAGCTAAAGCCTAAAATCAAGGCAATAGCAGCGTAGCAAAGTTTAATTTGCAATGCACGATTTTGAAAAAGAAAAATGATGACAAATGGAATGATAGCGAGTAAAACGCCCACGATCGATAATAGGGTGAATGGAGTAGTTTGTACCCAGCTCTCGTTCATGGTTTCATAAACTCCGCTTATTTTGGCTGATTGAGCTGCTCCGTTTATACTGATCCACTGCATGCTTGGGAAAAGGTACAGTGCGAATAAGGAAGCACTGGCAAAAAATAGCCAAATGGACTGTATGCGTTGAATCATGTTAATTTTTCATTTTATACAAAGATAAGGTTTTGATGAGTATTTCAACCTTTGTCGTTAGCGCATCTTGCTGTACCTTTGCGCTATCATGGCGCAACGTTATTTCATCGAGCTGACATATCTGGGAAAGGCATATCATGGCTGGCAGATACAAGACAATGCGATCACCGTTCAGCAATTATTGAATGAGGCTTTGGAAACGCTCCTTCGCCATCCGGTAGAGACTATCGGTTGCGGCCGTACCGATACCGGCGTTCATGCCACTCAGCATTTCGCTCATATAGATACCGAAATAGAGCTCACCGAGCGGCACCTTTACAGTCTCAATGGTTTGCTGCCTTTTGATATTGCCGTGAAAAGGTTCATTCCCGTGGCTGCCGATGCCCATGCCCGTTTCGATGCCCAATTGCGTGCGTACGAATACCATATTCATTTTGAAAAAAATCCCTTTAGACAAGATTTCTCCTGGTTTTTGAAAGAAATCCCCGATCTAAATTTGATGAATGAAGCTGCAGCGCAATTGAAGAATTATACCGATTTCTCTTGTTTTAGCAAGTCCAACACTCAAACATTTACCAATAATTGCCAGATTAAGGAAGCTTATTGGGAAAAAAGTGATTTCGGTTTGGTTTTTCATATTGCCGCCGATCGGTTTTTGAGGAACATGGTGCGGGCCATTGTAGGCACCTTGGTGGAGATTGGGCAGGGTGACATGCCACCGGAGTCAATCCATCAAATCATAGATAGTAAAAACCGTTCAAATGCGGGAGCCTCGGTCCCAGCTTGCGGGCTTTATCTTACTCAAGTAAAATATCCATACTTATAAGATGGCCGAAGTAAGTGGTAAAGCCTTTGATTTTCGCTTGCTTTCGCGTGTTTTTGCGTATGTAAAGCCCTACAAATCTGTTTTTTTATTGGCGGTTTTCCTCACCATCGGCTTGGCCATTTTAGCCCCCCTAAGGCCCTTACTCATCGAGCAAACCATCGATCGGTTTGTGGTTAACAATGATCAGGCCGGTTTAATCAACATGAGTTTGTTGATGTTGGGTTTGCTGATTTTGCAAACGGTGGTGCAATATTACCACACCTATGCCACTAATGGCCTGGGGCAATCGGTGATCCGTGATTTACGTGTAACAATTTTTAATCACATCACCAATTTGCGTTTAAAATATTTCGACCGGACGCCTATTGGCCAATTGATTACTCGTACGGTATCCGATTTGGAAACCATCGCCGATATTTTTTCTGAAGGTTTGATCTCTATCATTGGGGATGTTTTACAAATTGTCACCATTATCGCCTGTATGACCATCTACAGCTGGAAACTTACGCTGGTGGTTTTATTGCCCATGCCTTTGCTCTTGTTGGCAACCTATGTGTTTAAAGAAGCCATCAAAAAAGCTTTTCAGGATGTTAGGAGACAGGTAACGCAACTCAATACTTTTTTACAGGAACACATCACTGGTATCAGCGTGATTCAGTTTTTTGCTCGCGAAGAACAAGAAATGAAGAAGTTCAAGGCCATCAATGCCAAACATCGCGATGCCCATATTGCTTCCAACTGGTCTTATTCCATTTTTTTTCCGGTGGTAGAGATCATTTCAGCCATCTCAATGGGACTATTGGTTTGGTATGGAGCTCAAATGATCTTAAATGAATCAGAAATCATCAATATTCTCAACTTTTTTCAAATTGAAAAAGCAGGCCCGGGTTTGGTGATCGCTTTTCTGATGTTCATTAATATGCTTTTCAGGCCGATCAGAGAGCTGGCCGATAAGTTTAACACCCTGCAAATGGGTATGGTGGCTGCCGAACGTATTTTTCATGTATTAGATACCGATGAAATTACCCCGAATAATGGAACATATCAGCCAGCGCACATCAAAGGAGAAATAGAATTTGAAGGAGTTTGGTTCGCTTATCAGGAGGAGAATTGGGTATTGAAAGATATTTCATTTAAAGTGAAAGCGGGGCAGATCCTTGCTTTGGTGGGAGCTACGGGAGCTGGCAAATCATCCATCATCAATTTATTGAACCGCTTTTATGAAATTAACAAGGGGAGTATTAAACTGGATGGTGTA
The DNA here is from genome assembly GCA_964580845.1 of uncultured Sphingobacterium sp. Taxonomy (GTDB): domain Bacteria; phylum Bacteroidota; class Bacteroidia; order Sphingobacteriales; family Sphingobacteriaceae; genus JAIPAN01. The sequence goes on along the minus strand of CAZOLA010000024.1, from coordinate 6,403 downwards.
GATATCCGGGAATATGACTTGAATTTTTTACGATCGAGGGTGGCAACCGTTTTACAAGATGTTTTCCTTTTTTCAAATACGGTAGCTCATAATATCGATCTTTATCAGCCTGAAATCACCCTTGCGCAAATTAAGGCTGCTGCCAAAGAAGTGGGTGCAGATGTCTTTATCAACAAACTCCCTGGAGATTACCAATATGAAGTAATGGAACGGGGTGCAACGCTTTCTGCAGGGCAGGCTCAATTGGTATCTTTTATCAGAGCCCTGGTTCATCAGCCTTCTATTTTGGTTTTGGATGAAGCTACTTCCTCGGTAGATACCGAGACAGAATTACTTATTCAGGAGGCCATCCTCCGTCTGATGAAAGACCGTACCTCCATCGTTATTGCACACCGCCTCTCTACTATTCAACATGCCCATCAAATTTTGGTGTTAGATCAGGGAGAAGTGAAAGAATTGGGCACTCATCAAGAGCTACTTAAACAAAATAATTATTACAAGAAACTTTACGATTTGCAGTTTTCTTCAGCTGGTGTTGCTAAATCTGCACATTCAAAACCAGATTGATCCCCTTCAGATCAATTGTTTCCACATCTTTTAGTCTTTCATTGGTCCTTTAAAACAGACCGCTTATCGCATTGATCCTGCTGTTCATCGGAAATGCCCTGCTTCCACCAGGTTTTAACTCGATAATTGGTACGATAAATGTCGTTGTTCTGTTGGCGCTTTAAAGCTTCTATCCAATGAAAAAACCTGTTTTACTTTCTATCATCTGTATTTCTGCCTTTGCGGTACAAGCTCAAATAACAGCAGAGCGACCGACCATTGGATCAGGCGCTAAGGACTTTGCGCTCAACTCGGAGTATTTTTTTTCGTCTACACTCGGAGAAGCGGTGATACAAACCATTCAAACCAACGAAATCATGCTTACCCAGGGGTTTCATCAGCCAGATGGGAATCTGTTTGAGACGGGTTTGCCAATGGAGATTAAGGTTTACCCCAATCCGGTTGTTGATCAGCTAAAGGTCGCCTTTCAGCTTGATGCCCCTGCATGGATACAATTTGTATTGATTAATAATGCCGGGCAGATCATTAAGAAGTGGCCCAATAACTGGTATGCAAACGGATTTCAGGAACTCAGTTTGGATATTCAAGTGCCATCTGGTTTATACCTTTTAACATTTTGGTTGGGCGACAAGGCCATCACCCATAAAATAGTCATCGAATAAATTTTCTTTGTTATGAGTGTGAAAAAGCATGGATACCTGATTTTAATTTTTATCTGCTTCCTTTCTGCAAAAGCTCAGGATAGGAGCATACCTACCGCCATGTCTTTTCTACTGACTCGGCCCGATGCTCGTTCTTCTGCAATAGGGGATGTGGGGGCTGCCAGTAAACCAGATGCATATGCGCTATACTCCAATCCCTCGAAAATAGCTTTTAATCAAAACAAGGCCATCATAGGCTTATCTTATGAACCCTTGATGCCCTACCTTACCAAAGATGTGAGTCTTGCCAATTTAGCTGGCATAAGAAAACTGAATGAAAAATCGGCCCTCGGTCTTTCTATCTACTTTCTTTCTTACGGCAAAATTGAAGGAGCAGATGACAATGGAAATTTTACCCAATATTTCTATCCTAAAGAGTATACAGTCGATCTAAGCTATTCTAGGAAGTTGAGTGAGACTTTCTCTATGGGATTGACTGCCCGTTATTTGCACAGCGATATTCATGATGGCGCTTCGAACAACAACACCGTGGTAGAGCCCTCCAATGCTTTTGCTGTGGATGTTTCTGCTTATTTTGAAAGAGAGCAGTTGAGTAGTTATTATGGGGCGAAATGGGCCTTTGGCGTAGTCATTTCCAATATAGGAACTAAAGTACGTTACTCGGCATCCAAAACGGAGTTTCTTCCCACTAATCTGAAACTGGGCGCCTCCTACAGTTTTCTCATCGATGGGCAAAGCCAAAGGCTCACTTTTCATACCGATTTGAATAAATTATTGGTACCTACACCTCCTGTTTACGACGGAAATGGTCAGATCATTGATGGTAAAGATCCGAACCGAAGTGTAGTATCTTCCTTGTTCAGTTCATTTGCCGATGCGCCTGGTGGTTTTTCGGAAGAGCTGCAGGAAATCAATATTGGTTCTGGATTAGAGTATGTGTACAAGGATACTTTTGCCCTCAGAACCGGCTTTTTTTATGAAAATCAAGACAAAGGGAACCGCCAGCACTTTGCACTTGGAACTGGCTACAAATACAAAAATTTCGGCTTCGATATGGCTTATCTCATCCCGGTTACCAACCGATTTGTACTTAAAAATAGTGTTAAATTTTCTATTGCTTATGTCATAAAATAATCCTTTAAAAAAATCTGTGCCGAATTGGCAATACTTTTTTTGTTTAACACTGGCTTTCTCTTAGTTTTGCGCTACAATAAATCAAGATGAGCGTATTAGTTAATAAAAACTCCAAAGTGATTGTTCAGGGCTTTACCGGCAACGAAGGAACTTATCATGCCACACAGATGATCGAATATGGTACTCAGGTGGTGGGCGGAGTAACTCCTGGTAAAGGCGGACAAAAACATTTAGATAAACCGGTATTCAATACCGTGAAAGAAGCGGTAGACCAGACCGGTGCCGATGTGTCGATTATTTTCGTGCCTCCTGCTTTTGCAGCCGATGCGATTATGGAAGCAGCCGAAGCCGGAATCAAAGTGATTGTTTGCATCACAGAAGGTATCCCAACCAAGGATATGATTCAGGTAAAAGAATATATTTCTGACCGTGATTGTAGATTAATCGGTCCGAATTGTCCTGGTATCATAACTGCCGATGAAGCTAAAATTGGTATCATGCCTGGCTTTATCTTCAAAAAAGGGAGAGTAGGTGTGGTTTCTAAATCTGGAACTTTAACTTATGAAGCGGTTGATCAGGTAGTAAAAGCTGGTTTGGGTATTACTACTGCCATTGGAATTGGTGGTGATCCAATCATCGGAACCCCAACCAAAGAAGCAGTTGAATTATTGATGAACGACCCCGAAACAGACGGAATCATCATGATTGGTGAAATTGGAGGTGGTATGGAAGCAGAAGCTGCCCGTTGGATCAAAGCCAATGGTACCAAGCCAGTGGTTGGGTTTATTGCCGGGCAAACAGCGCCTCCGGGACGTCGTATGGGTCATGCGGGAGCGATTGTAGGCGGAGCCGACGATACAGCTGCAGCCAAAATGAAAATCATGAGCGAATGCGGCATCCGAGTAGTTGAATCTCCAGCAGAAATTGGAGCTGCCATGGCCGAAGAGCTGAAAAAAGCGGGTAAATAAGTTTACATTCCCTTAACTGAATAGATCCCGTGCTACCAGTACGGGATTTTTTATTTTCTTAAATTTAGACCGTGAGAAAAATTCTAGTCATACTTTTTATGGTTTCTGGCTTTCAGCCGATTGCCTGTGCACAACAAGATCCCAAAAAATCTGTAAAGAAAATGGAATACAACCAACTGACTCCCGAAGAAGAGCGAATTATTGTTCGTAAAGGAACGGAGATGCCTTATACCGGCAAATACTTAAACAACAAGGAAACCGGTACCTATGTGTGCAGACGCTGCAATGCGCCTCTTTACCGATCTGATGATAAGTTCGATTCGCATTGCGGATGGCCTAGTTTTGATGATGAAATTAAGGGAGCTGTCAAAAGAATTCCCGATCCGGATGGGATGCGTACCGAGATTGTTTGTGCCAAGTGTGGGGGCCATCTGGGCCATGTTTTTTTAGGGGAAGGTTTCACTCCTAAAAATACCCGCCATTGCGTCAATTCCGTTTCTATGAGCTTTATTCCTGCCCAAAAGAAATAAAATCTTATTTTCGGGAATTAGTTTTTAAATACAATATGAAATTATTAGCTGGAAAAGTAGCCCTGATTACAGGTGCCTCCAAAGGAATAGGACGTAAAATTGCCGAGAAATTTGTGGAACAAGGTGCACACGTGGCATTCACCTATCTGTCGTCTGTTGAAAAAGGCCAGGCGCTTGAAAAAGAATTACAAAGTGGCGACTCTAAAGTAAAAGGTTACCGTTCAGATGCTTCCAAATTTGATGAGGCCGAAAAACTGATCGAAGCCATTGTGGCCGATTTTGGCACCATCGATATTGTGGTGAATAATGCCGGTATTACCAAAGATGGTTTATTGATGAGAATGACCGAAGAGAATTGGGACGAAGTTTTGGATGTGAACTTGAAGTCGATATTTAATGTTACCAAAGCCGCCTCTAAGATCATGATGAAAAACCGTTACGGGGTGTTCATCAACATGAGTTCGGTAGTTGGGGTGCAAGGTAATGCCGGACAGTCTAACTATGCTGCTTCTAAAGCGGGTATCATCGGATTTTCTAAATCTATAGCCAAAGAGTTGGGTTCCAGAAATATTCGTACCAATGTGGTGGCCCCAGGCTTTATTCGTACCGAGATGACCGATGTATTGGATCCAAAAGTAGTGGAAGGATGGGCGCAAGCTATTCCATTGAAACGTGCCGGTGAAACAGAAGATGTGGCAAACGTTTGTGTATTCCTCGCTTCCGACATGAGTGCCTATGTAAACGGACAAGTGATCTCCGTTTGCGGAGGCATGTTATAATTGAGGTATCTCGTCATTTAGGACGGGGAAAGAGAAATCTTTCGCTAAAAATCGAGATTCTCCCTCATCAGTGCTCGTAATAATTACGCTGCTAAAGAAAAAAGCCCTTCGAATTTCGTAGGGCTTTTTTGTTGGATTATTTTAAATTATTTATTCAAACCAAGAAGAGAAAAAAGATTTTTCCTCTTTCTTTTCTTCCGGAAGGATGACAAAAATGTCTTCATCTGGTTTTTTCATCAAGTATCGCTCACGGGCAAATTTCTCAACGGTAGCTTGATTGGTGCTGAGATCTTTAATTTCTCTTCTCACCAAATTGGTTTCCTTAGCATAAAACTCCCGCTCTGTTTTCAGTTTATTTAACTGCTGACGATACTCATATTGTGAAAAAAGGTCGTTACGATCGAAAAATAACATCCAGATCACAAAACTTGCGGTAACCAGGAAGTATTTGTTTCGGAAAAGGTCGATGACTTTTTTCATTTTATCCTAAGTTAGCTATGTTCATGCTACCGAACAAGTCTAAATTTTAAATACTAAAGCGTTTTATTTCAAAAACTTGAAGTCCTTCCCAATGAAACGGGCTGCACTTCCTAATTCTTCTTCAATACGCAATAATTGGTTGTATTTGGCAATCCTGTCTGAGCGGGAAGCTGAACCGGTTTTAATTTGTCCGCAATTTAGAGCCACGGCCAAATCTGCAATCGTTACATCTTCAGTTTCACCAGAGCGGTGTGACATTACTGAAGTATAACCGTTCGTTTGTGCCAGTGAAACTGCATTGATGGTTTCGGTTAAAGATCCAATCTGGTTTACTTTCACCAAGATGGAGTTTGCGGTATCGGTATCAATACCTTGCTGCAAACGTTTCACATTGGTTACGAATAAATCATCGCCCACCAATTGAACTTTATCGCCAATTTTTTCTGTCAGTAATTTCCAGCCATTCCAATCATCCTCAGCCATCCCATCTTCGATGGAGATGATCGGGTATTTTTGAGTTAATGAAGCCAGGTATTCCGCTTGTTCGGCACTGCTGCGAATCGCACCTTTGGTTCCCTCAAACTTGGTATAATCATATTTGCCGTCTTTGTAAAATTCGGAAGCAGCGCAGTCGAAGGCCAGGTAAATATCTTCTCCAGCTTTATAACCAGCTTTTTCAATTGCTTGCATAATCGTTTCTACGGCATCTTCGGTACCTTCGAAAGTTGGTGCAAAACCTCCTTCATCTCCTACAGCGGTCGATAATCCACGGTCGTGAAGAATTTTTTTCAGGTTGTGGAATACTTCGGTACCCCAGCGTAATGCTTCAGAAAATGAGGAAGCCCCTACAGGCATGATCATGAATTCCTGGAAGGCAATAGGTGCATCTGAGTGCGAACCGCCGTTCACAATGTTCATCATCGGGATAGGCAGGGTATTGGCATTTACACCACCAATGTAACGGTACAATGGCTGGCGACTTTCCTGTGCAGCCGCCTTGGCAACCGCCAATGAAACACCTAAAATCGCATTTGCGCCAATTTTACCTTTATTTTCGGTACCGTCTATCTCAATCATCAACTGATCGATCATATTCTGTTCGAATACGTCAATCCCAATTAATTCTTTAGCTAAGATATCGTTCACATTTTTTACGGCAGTCAGCACCCCTTTACCCAGGTAAGTGTTTTTGTCGTTATCGCGAAGTTCAACTGCTTCATGCATCCCGGTGGAGGCACCCGATGGGACTGCTGCACGGCCTAAAATGCCGTTTTCGGTCATTA
>CAZOLA010000023.1:0-19813 GCA_964580845.1 uncultured Sphingobacterium sp. | reverse complement strand
GCGAGCTGGGTTCAGAACGTCGCGAGACAGTTCGGTCCCTATCTGTTGTGGGCGTAGGAAATTTGAGTGGGGCTGTCCTTAGTACGAGAGGACCGGGATGGACAAACCGCTAGTGAATCTGTTATGGCGCCAGCTGTACTGCAGAGTAGCTATGTTTGGAATAGATAAGCGCTGAAAGCATCTAAGTGCGAAACTAGCCACGAGATGAGATTTCCATTGAGGGTCGTGAGAGACTATCACGTTGATAGGCTACAGGTGTAAAGGTGGTAACATCAAAGCCGAGTAGTACTAATTACCCGAAGCTTTCTCAAGCAGATAGACTGTTGTTTTCTCCATTTCAATTGTTTTTTTCAATATATGTCAAGGTTTTTACCAATTGTTGGTACAAACTAAAAATCTTCAGGTGCCTATATCGGCGGTGTCCACCTCTTCCCATTCCGAACAGAGAAGTTAAGCCCGCCAGAGCCAATGGTACTGCGGTAACACGTGGGAGAGTAGGTCGGTGCCCTATTTTATAAAAGCTCTGCGATTCATTTCGCAGGGCTTTTTTTGTTTTTGTACATATTTGTTTTTTTCAACTATACAATCCCTACCAGATGTGTATCTTTGATTTTACCCTAAACTCATGCAAAAAGAAATCCCGGTTGATTCGAGAAAAGAAGTAATGGCTTACCTCGAGCCTTTTATGGAAGGTGAAATGGCAACTTATTTAAAGCCAGTGGAAGAGCTGTGGCAACCTACTGATTTTCTTCCCGATGCGAGTAAGGATTCTTTCTTCGCAGATGTTAAGGAGTTGCAAGTGCACGCTGAACACTTACCTTATGATTTGTTGGCGGTATTAATTGGTGATACCATTACCGAGGAAGCTCTACCCACTTATGAATCATGGTTAATGATGGTGGATGATGTATCACGCAACGAGCAGGGTGGTTGGATGAAATTTTTGCGTGCCTGGACTGCGGAGGAAAATCGTCATGGTGATTTGCTGAATAAATATTTATATCTCACCGGTCGTGTAGATATGCGTGCCATGGAGGTTTCAACTCACTATTTAATAAAAGATGGGTTTGATATTCAAACAGATAATGATCCTTATCGCACTTTTGTGTATACCTCATTCCAGGAGTTAGCGACTAATCTTTCTCACCGTCGTGTGGCTTCTTTAGCTAAACAGGTTGGAGATAAATTATTGGCGAAAATGTGTGGGGTTATTGCTTCTGACGAGGCTCGTCATGCAAAAGCTTATATGTCATTAATCAAAAGAGCATTCGAAGTGGATGCCAGTCAGGTAATGTTGGCTTTTGAAGACATGATGAAGAAAAAGATTGTGATGCCTGCTCATTTGTTACGCGAAGTTGGACTAAAAGTTGGTCAAACATTTGGCCATTTTACCGATGCTGCACAGCGTTCAGGAGTTTATACCGCTACTGATTATGTAGATATTTTAAAAGATCTGATTGCTGAATGGCAGATTGAAAGCATGCGTGACCTGAATGAAGCGGGAGAAAAGGCCAGAGATTATGTGATGGCACTACCCGATCGGTTGTTGCGCATTGTAGACCGAATGAAGACGCCAAGCTTAGAATATAAATTTAGCTGGATACATGGATAAACAAAAAAGCCCCGAAATTCGGGGCTTTTTTGTGATTACATGTTTCGTCGGTACTGACCACCAACTTGATACAAAGCCTGGGAAATTTGACCCAAAGAACAAGTTTTGCACACCTCCATCAGGCTTTCAAAAATATTTTCTCCTCTCAGTGCCTTTTCCTGTAGTTTTTTTAGACTATCTACGGCTGTATCTTTATTTCTTTGCTGGAAAGCCGCTAAAGCTGCAATTTGAAATTGTTTTTCTTCTTCAGTCGCTCTGATTACTTCAGCAGGAACAATGGTTGGTGATCCTTTTTTGTTTAAGAAAGTATTGACACCAATAATTGGGTATTCGCCGGTATGTTTCAGCGTTTCGTAATACAAGCTTTCTTCTTGTATTTTACTACGTTGATACATGGTTTCCATTGCGCCGAGTACGCCACCACGTTCGTTAATTCGCTTGAACTCTGCTAATACGGCGTCCTCTACTAAATCAGTCAGTTCTTCAATAATAAAGGCTCCCTGTAGCGGGTTTTCATTTTTGGCTAAACCTAATTCGCGATTGATGATCAACTGAATAGCCATCGCCCTGCGAACTGATTCTTCAGTGGGCGTCGTAATTGCTTCATCATATGCATTGGTATGCAATGAGTTACAGTTGTCGTAAATGGCATACAAGGCTTGTAGCGTAGTTCGGATATCGTTAAAGTCGATTTCCTGGGCATGTAAGGAACGGCCTGAAGTTTGAATATGGTATTTCAGTTTTTGCGATCGATCGTTGCCTTTGTATTTTTGTTTGATGGCTTTTGCCCAAATTCTCCTGGCTACCCTACCAATCACCGAATATTCCGGATCGATGCCATTAGAAAAGAAGAACGATAGGTTGGGCGCAAAATCATCAATATTCATTCCTCTACTCAAATAATACTCCACATAAGTGAAACCATTACTCAAGGTAAATGCTAATTGTGTAATTGGATTTGCTCCCGCCTCTGCAATGTGATATCCTGAAATAGAAACTGAATAAAAGTTGCGGACTTTATTTTGGATGAAATAATCTTGCACATCACCCATCATGCGCAAAGCAAATTCTGTAGAGAAAATACAGGTATTCTGCGCCTGATCTTCTTTCAAAATATCGGCCTGAACGGTGCCTCTTACAGTAGAAATGGCCTGTGCTTTAATTTTTTCGTAAACCTCTTTAGGTAATACTTCATCACCGGTTACACCTAATAATAGTAAGCCTAAGCCATTGTTTCCTTCAGGTAAATCTGCGTTATAGATAGGACGTTTAGCTCCTTTCTTACGATAAATATCTTCAATTTTGGCTGCTACCTCTTTTTCCAGGCCATTGGCTTTGATGTATTTTTCACATTGTTGGTCGATGGCTGCATTCATGAAAAAGCCCAGTAACATGGGTGCAGGCCCATTAATGGTCATAGAAACCGATGTTGCAGGATCACAAAGATCAAAACCTGAATACAATTTTTTGGCATCATCCAAGGTGGCAATACTCACGCCTGCATTCCCAATTTTACCGTAAATGTCTGGGCGGGTATGTGGATCTTCTCCGTAAAGTGTTACCGAGTCAAAAGCCGTTGACAAGCGATGTGCCGGTTGGTCTAAGGAAACGTAGTGGAAACGCTTGTTGGTGCGTTCGGGTCCACCTTCGCCTGCAAACATTCGTGTGGGGTCTTCTCCATCACGCTTTAGCGGAAATACACCTGCTGCATATGGGAATTCACCCGGTACATTCTCAGTCAATAACCAACGTAAAATATCGCCCCAAGCCTCGTATCTGGGCAAGGAAATTTTAGGTATGCGTAATTGCGAAAGCGAGGTGTGGTACAAAGATTGGCGAATTTCTTTGTCGCGTACTTTGTAAACAAATTCATCTTCGCGGTAGCGTTTTAAAGTATCAGGCCATTCGCGAAGCAAACGCTTACATTCGCCGTCTAAATGTTCTTCGTATTGATGGTATAATTTTTCCAACTGAGCCAGGCTTTCATCCTGCTCACCCTTTTCTTTTAAAAGATCAATGGTGCCCTTTAATTGATACATTCGCTGGGCAATGTCTACTTGCTTAGCTACCCATTCATTGTATTCTTGATTAGCCTCCGCAATCTCAGCTAAGTATCGGGTCCTGTCAGGGGGAATGATGTAAACTTTCTCTGCTTCACTCGAATTTAAATCCGACTTGGCATTAAAGTCGACACCGGTTTTATTTTTGATGGTTTGCATGAGTGTTGCAAACAAAGCATTCATCCCGGGATCGTTGAACTGAGAGGCCATGGTGCCGAAAATCGGCAGGCTTTCGTCCGCTGCATCAAACAATTGGTGGTTACGCTTGTACTGTTTACGAACGTCCCGCAAGGCATCTAAAGCACCTCTTTTATCAAATTTATTGATGGCTACCAGGTCGGCAAAATCAAGCATATCAATTTTTTCCAGCTGGGTAGCAGCTCCAAATTCGGGAGTCATCACGTACAAGGAAACATCACAATGCTCGGTAATTTCGGTGTCGGATTGGCCGATTCCTGAGGTCTCTACAATGATCAAATCATAAGCAGCGGCCTTACAAATCTCTACCGATTCTTGTACATATTTAGACAAGGCTAGGTTGGCCTGGCGGGTAGCCAGGGAGCGCATGTAAATTCTTGGATTATTGATGGCGTTCATCCGGATGCGGTCGCCCAACAAGGCACCGCCGGTTTTACGTTTGGATGGATCGACCGAGATAATGGCCATGGTTTTGTCGGTTTCGATGAGAAAACGACGAACCAACTCATCTACCAAAGATGATTTTCCAGCTCCACCCGTTCCGGTGATACCCAAAACGGGGATGGTTTTGTTCCCAATTAGTTTTTTAATTTCCTGTAAAAAAGCTTCAGCTTCCTGCGGCAAGTTCTCTGCAACCGTAATTGCTGCTGCAATGGCTGGAATCTCTTTTTTTTCTATCCCTTTAATTTCTCCATTCAGGTGTGTTCGGGTCGGGAAATCACATTGCTCCAGCATGTCATTGATCATGCCTTGTAGCCCCATTCTCCGTCCATCATCTGGCGAATAAATATTGGCGATACCGTATGCTTTTAGTTCTTCAATTTCTTGTGGAAGAATCACGCCACCTCCGCCGCCAAAAATTTTAATATGTCCGGCTCCTCTTTCATTCAATAAATCATACATGTATTTGAAGTATTCCAGGTGCCCTCCCTGGTAGGAGGTCATGGCAATACCTTGTACATCTTCCTGAATGGCGCAGTTCACTACTTCATCTACCGATCGGTTGTGTCCTAAGTGTATCACCTCGGCGCCCGATGACTGTAGTATCCGACGAATGATATTGATGGTGGCATCGTGACCGTCAAATAATGAAGCGGCGGTTACGAAACGGATTTTGTGTTTAGCTTGATAAACAGCAGTAGCTTCCATACGGTATAATTGGTGCTCAAAGGTACAAAAAAATGTGCTTTGAACCCTTGTTTAGGTCAACCGCTGGTCACATCTATCAACAAAAAATGAGGGAAATTTTCCCTCATTCCTGTTTCAAAATTGGATGATTTTATTTGTTTGTGTCTTTTGAACGACCACCATGAGAAGCTTTTCCGCCTTTGCTGGCTATTTCTCTCTGTTTCTCCGCATCCATCGATGCAAAACCTCTTTTAGAAGTATCACCTTTCTTGCCTTGGTTGGAACCTTGTCCGCCTTGGCTATTCTGATTTGTTGCCATTTTTTACTCGTTTTTTGTTATTGATGTTATAAAATATAAGCGCTTACGTAAATTCTAACACCGATTAACTATGGATGTTTTCAGATTTTTTAAAAAATAGTGGAGCGGTGATGCTATATCTTGAACCTGGCTTATTATGTATCTTTGTAGTCAAAATAAAGAAACATGGGTACCCCATTAGATTATGGACAAAAGCCCTACCGGCATTACGGCGCTTATCTTCGGGAAAAGTATGAGGGTAAGCGGGTTTTTAAGATCATTGCTGATGGTGGTTTTACCTGCCCAAACCGTGATGGCAGTAAAGGTTATGGAGGATGTACCTACTGTAATGTAGATTCTTTCACACCCGAGTTATCCAGAAAATTGCCTACCATCCGCGAACAAATTGAGCAGGGGATGGAGCGGGCCATCAAGGGGTATGGAGCCGAAAAATTCATTATTTACTTTCAGCCCAATACCAATACTTACGCTCCCACACATTACCTCAAAAGTTTATATGATGAGGCATTGAGCATCAATACAGAAAACATTGTGGGTTTATCGGTAGGTACCCGCCCTGATTGTATTGATTTTGAGAAAATTGCCCTTTTAGAAAGTTATGGCGACCGTTTTGATGTGGACCTGGAGATGGGGATGGAATCAATTCATAATGAAACTTTGAAGCAGATTAACCGTGGCTGTACCCACGAAGAACTGGTAGAGGCTCTGGAACTGGCAAAAAATACGAAACTAGATCTTTGTGTACACACTATTTTCGGCTTCCCCTGGGAAACTAAAGAGATGATGTTGGCTTACGCCGACGAAATCAATCGTTTTCCGCAAATTAAGTTTGTGAAATTGCATCACCTGCACATTGTAGAAGGATCCATCATGGGTGTGAAATACAAACGAGAACCTTTTAAACTCTTTGATTTAGAAGAATATACAGAGTTCCTTTCCGAATTTATTCCGCTCTTGCGGCCTGATATTGTGATACAGCGAACCTTTGGCCTGGCCGATTACGATTTGCTCATTGCGCCGAATTGGGGCCTGAAAAAATCAGAAATCCAGTTATACATAGATAAAGGATTGGAAAGCAGAGGAGCAATCCAGGGCAGCTGCTATCAACCTAAAGTGTTGGCTTAGGCCGGGAATTTTCCGAACAAGTCTTCTACTTTTTTCTCGCGATAGTCAAAAATACCTCTGACTTCTTTCTCCACTAAAATGGTGTTGGCGATGCGGCCGATAAATCCGTAGGGAATGGCGTAGTTGATGATATCGGTCATGTGTACACCACCTTTAATTTCTTCGAAATGGTGTTGGTGATGCCAGAGTGCATAAGGCCCAAAGCGCTGCTCATCTACAAAATACTTACCATCTTGCACATGAGTGATCTCGGTCATCCAGTTTAATTTGATTCCTAAGAGCGGTGAAACTTTATAGGTGATGATCATTCCCGGATACATTTTCTGGCCTTCTTTAAAATCAGAAGTGATGATAAATCCCATATGATCGGGAGTTATTTTCGCCAGGTTGAGAGGGGAAGAGAAAAAATCCCAAGCCTGCTCCAAAGAAATGGGCAGCTTTTGTTCAAATTTCAGCTGATAGGTTTTCATCTTGCAAAACTACATGTTGCAACACATTAACCTTAGCGCTGATTGTAACACTTCAGTCAATTTAATGCACCATTTTATTGGCACAGGCCGAGCTGGCAAATGCCTCGGGCTTGGCCTTGAATACAAAGCCCATGCTGAGTATGTAACCCATGGCTTCGTGAAGTGCAGCATTCGACTTGAATTGCGGATTGGTGTTAATGTCGGCATGTACTTCCAAGTCCACCTCATACAAATCGAGCAGATCGCATAGTTTATAGGCGGTTTCGATAGATTTTTGCACTTCGGTGAGCATGCGTTCTTTAATGCTCATTTTCTGTGAAGTACGTTCTTGGTGAATGAACATGAATCCGCCTTTCTGTTCCCGCAGAAATACGATGACGGTGGCAAAATCGGTTATAGCTCCTTTTACCTGTGAGTCGGTGCCGATACAAACTTTTAGTTTATTGCCCAAGTTGTACTCCCGTTCAATTACCTGTTCTACTTCTGCGATGATAGGTGTTTGGAGGATTTCTCCATTGAATTTTTTCCAGGTCATAATTCTTCGTTTGATTTACAGACCACTGGAGGTCTTATAAAAATAAAAGAATTATGACCGGAAAAAAGAGATTTGTCTATTATTTATTTGTTAACATATTAACAACCAGGCATTAACCCACGAGTTTTTTATAGCGGATACGTTTAGGTCCGGTATCGCCCATGCGTTTCTTCCTGTTTTCTTCATAATCAGTGTAATTACCTTCAAAAAACACCACTTGCGAGTCGCCTTCAAAAGCAATAATGTGTGTACAGATGCGATCCAAGAACCAACGGTCGTGGGAGATGATGACTGCACAACCGCCAAAGTTTTCCAGCCCCTCTTCCAAAGAGCGCAGCGTATTTACATCAATATCGTTAGTTGGTTCATCCAGTAATAAAACATTGGAACTTTTTTTCAGAGTAATGGCCAGGTGTACCCTGTTGCGCTCACCGCCAGAAAGGATGCCTACTTTTTTCTGTTGATCGGCACCGTTGAAATTAAATTTAGAAACGTAGGCTCTTGAGTTTACAGGACGATTACCCAATAGCACGTTATCCAATCCATCTGTAATATTTTCCCAAACCGATTTTTCCGGATCCAGGTCGTCGTGCATTTGATCTACATAGCCTAATGCCACGGTTTCGCCCACACGGAAAGTTCCATTATCGGGCTGTTCCTGACCGGTAATCAAACGGAAAAGTGTGGTTTTACCAGCTCCATTTGGCCCGATGATACCCACAATTCCAGCTGGGGGAAGTGAAAAATTAAGGTTTTCGAATAGGATTTTATCTCCGTATGATTTGCTCACATTTTGCGCCTCGATTACCACATTGCCCAAACGCGGACCCGGTGGAATGAAGAGCTCCAGCTTTTCTTCTCTTTCCTTGGTTTCTTCCGAAGCGAGTTTCTCGTAATTGGATAAACGAGCCTTTGATTTTGCATGACGGGCCTTTGGCGCCATACGCACCCATTCCAGCTCACGCTCTAATGTTTTTTGTCGTTTGCTTTCTGTTTTCTCTTCCTGAGCCAAACGTTTTGACTTTTGATCTAACCAGGATGAATAATTTCCCTTCCATGGAATACCTTCTCCGCGGTCTAATTCCAGGATCCATCCAGCTACGTTATCCAGGAAATAACGGTCGTGAGTAACGGCTATCACCGTTCCTTTATATTGTTTCAAGTGTTGCTCCAGCCAATCGATGCTCTCTGCATCCAGGTGGTTAGTGGGTTCATCCAGTAATAAGACATCCGGCTCTTGCAGCAATAAGCGGCACAAAGCAACCCGACGGCGCTCACCCCCTGACAAAGTGGCAATTTTTGTATCCGCATCCGGGCAACGAAGGGCATCCATGGCACGCTCCAGCTTACTGTCCAGTTCCCAGGCATTGGTGGCATCAATTTTATCTTGCAGTTCTCCTTGACGGGCCAAGAGCTTGTCCATCTCATCAGGATTTTCGTAAACTTCCGGCAAGCCAAATCTTTCGTTAATTTCCTCGTACTCTTTTAACACGGCTGTAATTTCAGCCACCCCCTCTTCTACAATTTCTTTAACGGTTTTATTGGCATCTAATTCTGGTTCTTGAGCTAAATAACCCACCGTATAGCCCGGAGAAAAAACCACCTCACCCTGAAAAGATTTATCTATTCCGGCAATGATTTTGAGGAGGGAAGACTTACCCGAACCGTTCAATCCGATGACCCCGATTTTTGCTCCGTAAAAAAAGGAGAGATAAATATTTTTGAGGACTTGTTTCTGCGGCGGGTGAATTTTATTCACTCCAGCCATGGAAAAAATTATTTTTTCGTCTGACATCTTTGCTGATTAAAGTCCGCAAATATCGCCATTTTCGTCACATCTGCGTAATTTGGAGCAAGATATTCGCTTAAACATCGTTTTAAACTAAAATGGTTCAATTGTTGATAAAACTTTACAAAAAACGCTCTTGGAATCCTGTAATTAATTAATAGATTAGGACATTGAACACCAAGACAGAAAGGTAATCACATGGAAGCGAAATTTTCACCGCGTGTAAAAGACGTGATCTCATTTAGTAGGGAAGAGGCTCTGCGCCTCGGGCATGATTACATTGGCACTGAGCATTTATTGCTGGGGCTGATTCGTGAAGGCGACGGTATGGCCATTAAAATTCTTAAAGAATTAGGTCTTGACACTGCTGCTGTACGCCGTTCGGTAGAGGATGCGGTGAGAGGCAACCAGGGTGCTACCGTTAATCTTGGAAATATCCCATTAACTAAACAAGCTGAAAAAGTACTCAAGATCACTTATCTGGAAGCTAAAATTTTCAAGAGTGAAATTATTGGTACCGAGCATTTATTATTATCCATTTTGAGGGATGAGGACAATGTAGCCTCACAAATTTTGTCACAATATCAGGTAGACTACGAAAGCTTTAAAGCGGAGGTAGAGAACAATCGTGAAGATATCAGAGATGAAGCCCCTGGATCTGCTGCGGGAGGTGAGGATGAATATCGTGAAGAGGATAGTTTCAGTCAACCTAAAAAGGTTTCAGATATTAAATCTAAAACTCCGGTTCTCGACAATTTCGGCCGCGACTTAACCAAGGCAGCCGAAGAAGGTCGTTTAGATCCAATTGTGGGTCGTGACAAAGAAATTGAACGTGTATCTCAAATTTTATCTCGTCGTAAGAAAAACAATCCAATTTTAATTGGTGAACCCGGTGTAGGTAAATCGGCCATTGCCGAAGGCTTGGCACTCAGAATAGTACAGCGTAAGGTTTCGCGGGTATTATTCAACAAACGGGTGGTGACTTTAGATCTTGCTTCGCTGGTAGCCGGTACCAAGTACCGCGGTCAGTTTGAAGAAAGAATGAAAGCCGTGATGAACGAATTGGAAAAATCTCCGGATGTGATTTTGTTCATCGATGAGATTCATACCATTGTGGGTGCAGGTGGCGCCTCTGGTTCATTAGATGCTTCGAATATGTTCAAACCGGCTTTGGCCCGTGGAGAAATTCAGTGCATTGGTGCTACCACCCTCGATGAATATCGTCAATTCATTGAAAAAGATGGGGCTTTAGATCGTCGTTTTCAGAAAGTAATGGTGGAGCCGGCTACACCGGATGAAACCATCGAAATTTTGAATCGAATCAAAGAAAAATACGAGGAACATCATGGGGTTTCTTACACTCCGGAAGCGATCAACGCTTGCGTGAGTTTAACTGCCCGTTACATCACCGATCGTTTCTTGCCCGACAAAGCCATAGATGCACTTGATGAGGCAGGCTCACGTGTGCACCTAACCAATATTCACGTGCCGCAAAACATCATCGATATTGAGCAGCAAATTGAAGAAATTAAGGTTGAAAAGAATAAGGTGGTGCGCAGTCAGAAATATGAAGAAGCTGCCAAACTGCGTGATAACGAAAAACATTTGCTTGAGCAATTAGAAAAAGCCAAAGCTGAGTGGGAAGCAGAAACCAAAACGAAGCGTTATACCGTAAACGAAGACAATGTGGCCGAAGTGGTGGCCATGATGACCGGAATTCCGGTGCAACGTGTGGGGCAAACCGACAGCCAGAAGTTGCTGGGTATGTTCGATGCCATTAACAGCCGGGTGATTGGTCAGGAAGATGCAGTCCGTAAATTGACCAAAGCCATTCAACGTACACGTGCCGGCTTGAAAGATCCTAAAAAGCCGATTGGTTCATTTATTTTCCTGGGTCCAACCGGAGTTGGTAAAACCGAATTAGCCAAGGAGTTAGCCCGTTTCATGTTTGATTCTGAGGATTCTTTGATCCAGATCGATATGAGTGAGTACATGGAAAAATTTGCAGTTTCCCGTTTAGTTGGAGCGCCTCCAGGCTATGTAGGTTATGAAGAAGGTGGACAGCTGACCGAGAAAGTTCGCCGGAAGCCATATGCAGTGGTATTGTTGGATGAAATTGAAAAAGCTCACCCGGATGTATTCAATATTTTATTGCAAGTGCTCGATGAAGGACAGCTGACGGATAGTTTGGGAAGAAAGGTAGATTTTAGAAATACCATCGTGATCATGACTTCGAACATTGGCGCCCGTCAGTTGAAGGATTTTGGCCAGGGGGTAGGTTTCTCTACTTCTGCCAAGATGAACCAGGCTGATCAACATTCTCGGACCGTTATTGAAAATGCACTTAAAAAAGCGTTTGCACCTGAGTTCCTGAACCGGGTAGACGATGTGGTGGTATTCAATTCATTGGGCAAAGAAGAAATCTATAAGATCATTGATATTGAATTGAAATCTTTATTCAGCCGGATACATGGCTTGGGTTACGAAATCCAGCTGACCGATGCTGCAAAAGAGTTCATCGCTGAAAAAGGTTATGATACCAATTTTGGCGCCCGCCCTTTGAAACGAGCAATTCAGAAATACCTGGAAGATCCGGTAGCTGAAGAGATCTTGAAAGGCGAACTGCACGAAGGAGATCAAATATCGATTGATTTTGATAAAGAAAGCCAGGAAATTAAGATCTTGGGCAAAGGCAAGCCTAAAAAACGAAAAGAAGAAAAGAACGAGGGTTAAGCCCTTAAATAAAAAAGCCTCCCGGGAATTCCAGGAGGCTTTTTTATTGGATAGGATTTCAATTATTTCTCCATCTGTTCAATAACTGCATTGGTAACACCGGTAAAGGAGAAGCCGCCATCGTGAAATAAATTCTGCATGGTAACCATACGGGTCATGTCAGAGAACAAAGTAACGGTATAATCTGCACACTGATCTGCATTGGCATTTCCCAGTGGCGACATTTTTTCTGCATAAGACACAAATCCATCAAAACCCTTCACACCCGACCCGGCAGTAGTGACGGTAGGAGATTGCGAAATGGTATTCACTCTCACTTTTTTCTTCACTCCGTAATGGTAGCCGAAGCTGCGGGAGATGCTTTCGAGTAAGGACTTGGCATCGGCCATTTCATTGTAATCGGGAAAAACACGCTGAGCAGCAATGTAAGTTAAAGCCACTACCGATCCCCACTCATTGATGGCATCGTGTTTCATAGCAGTTTGCAAAACACGGTGTAAACTCATCGCTGAGATATCCATGGTCTTGTGCATGAAATCATAGTTAGCCTCGGTGTAGGCAATGCCTTTACGCACATTTAAACTCATCCCAATGGAATGAAGAATAAAATCTACCCCACCGCCGAAATGGGCCTTAGTTTGAGCGAACAAATTGTCCAGGTCTTCCATACTGGTCACATCGGCCGGAATGACCGGCGCCTTACAAACTTCGGCCAGTTTATTGATCTCGCCCATGCGCAAGGCAATAGGGGCATTGGTTAAAACAATTTCTGCGCCTTCTTCAACGCAACGTAAGGCAGTTTTCCAGGCGATAGAACGTTCGTCTAAAGCACCAAAAATAATTCCTTTTTTACCTTTCAGTAAGTTATGACCCATGTCGTTTTGTGTTTATTGATTTATCAAACTTATAAAAAATCTTAAAATCTGCCACCCAGATTCCAATTAATTGGCTAAAAGTTCCTTAGCATTTTGCAAGGCAAATTCACCAGGATTCTCTCCACTCAGCATTTTTGCTATTTCAAGTACCCTTTCATTGCTCGTTAATTCCGAAATTTTGGTGAGGGTTTGAGTACCGCTCTCGTCTTTAAAAACGCGAAAATGCGTGCCCATTTTGCTGGCGATCTGCGGCAAGTGTGTGATGGTGATCACCTGCATATTTTTAGCTAATTGATGCATCTTGTTGCCTACTTTTAAGGCCACTTCACCAGATATCCCGGTATCAATTTCGTCAAAAATAATGGTGGGGAGCGCAGTTTGCTTAGCAATGAGTGATTTGATGCTCAGCATTAAACGCGATAGTTCACCACCAGATGCCACTTTGCTCATGGCTTGTGGTAATTGGCCTTTGTTGGCGCTGAATAGGAACTGAATTCGGTCTGCGCCAGATTCATTCAATGTTTCCATAGCGCTTTCCTGATTCACTTTCAGTAGGGCATTGGGCATCCCGACTTCTGCCAAACTCAACTGTACTTGTTTCTCGAGTTCTGGGATGTGTTTTTTTCGATTATCAGAAAGTATACCCGCTAATTTATGTAAGTCTTCCTTGAGTTTCGATTCTTGCTTTTTTAGTTCTTCAATTTCTTCTTCGCCAGATAAAAGCTGATTCAACTGCTGCGCAAATCTTTCTTTGATCTCCAGTAGTTCGCGGGTATTGTTTACCCGGTGTTTCTTCTGCAAGCTGTAAATGGTATCCAGCCGCTCTTCAATGGCTGTGGACCTGCTTTCATCAATCAAGATGTGCTGCCCCAAGCTTTCGAGTTCAGCGTTGATATCTTTCAATTCAATCCATACACTTTTTAGTCTCTCTGAGATGATACCAAACTCCGAGTTATATTTTTCTATGCTTTGAAGTAGCGTATTCGACTCTTTAACCTGATGAATAGCGGCTTGTTCTGATTCAGATAATAAATAATTGATGGAAACCAAAGAGCGTTTAATTTCTTCGCCATGTTCGAGCATTTTTAATTCCTGCTCCAGTTTTTCCTGTTCACCCTCCAATAGTCCCGCGGCTTCTAATTCGTCAAATTGGAACTGCAGGTAATCTTGCTCGGCCTTGGCCCGCTCAAAATTATTGCTGAGCTCCCTCAGTTTTCGGGAAATCTGTTTATGTTGTTGAAAGCATTGCCGATAGTTTGCCAATACATCAGCATGTTCGGCAAGGGTATCCAGTACCAGCAATTGGAAATCTTCTGTATTAATGGCAAGTGTGGCGTGCTGCGAGTGGATATCGATCAGCTGTTCGCCCAAATTTTTCAGGAGGGCCAGGTTAACGGGTGTATCATTAATGAAGGCACGAGTTTTCCCATCGGCAGAAATTTCACGTCTTAAAACGGTCTCGGCCTCATAATCTAAGTCATTGTCTGCAAAAAAATGCTGTAAGTGATAATCCTGAATAGCGAAAATGCCTTCAATTACACATTTTTTATCTTGATTGTAGAAATACTTACTCTCGGCTCTCTGGCCAAGAATGAGTGATAAGGCTCCTAAAATAATAGACTTTCCTGCACCTGTTTCTCCAGTAATGATATTCAACTCCTTAGAGAAAGAGATGTTCAGTTGATCGATGAGTGCGTAATTGTTAATGGAGAGCCTTTGCAGCATGGCTGGGTTTTTCGCTAAAATAGGAATTTTGCCAGATTCTATTTCCTCAAAAAAAGAGATGAAGAGCTATTTTTTAAGTGACTCGTATTTTGCGGCGTTGGTTGGATCAAGCTTCATTAAAATTTGAGCGGCCCTCATTTTATCGGGCATATTGGCGCTTTTGAAAATATTGATCAGTTCATCAGCTTTTGCAGTAAAAAATAATTGGGTAAGCATGGCGCCCTGTTTTTGCTGATCAAGTTTTTCTAATTCTGGTAAGAGTTGTGCAATGGTTTGACGGGCCTTGACGGGATTATCACTAATTTCATCCAGCCCATTGCGGTGGTACACGTAGAAAGCTTCACGCAGTGGAATGAAACTTTTATTGTTCAGGTTCTCGATCAGCCAAAAGCGGTTTCTAAGTCCTTCGAAAGCTTTCCAGCCCACATTAGGCGAATTTTGGGCATTATTTAAAATATTTTGTGCTTTCGCGAAATATGGATTGCCACCCATCTTACTAAATGAGTCGTAGTCGAGGCCAACCGCGATATTGGCATAAAAGGCCAATAATGAACTCAAATTGGAAATATAATTTTGATCTGAAAAATCGATGGCCTGTCCTTCGATGTAATAAAAATCAAAAGATGGATCGCTAAGATTTAGTAAAGTGCTGTTGTAAGCCGAATTATAAACCGGACGGCTTACCTGGATTTGGGCTTCGGCTTTAAAATTGGGGGACGAGCCATCCCATTCGGTAATGTTGATCACCAAATTACAATCAATTCTTTCCTGGGGTTTAATCACATCGGCGCTCCATTTTCTACCATTCATGAATTCGACAATACCACTTTCCAATACATCTAAAATCCTTTTATTGGCACTTTGAACTTTTGGAGAAAGAATTTGCACACGAGTATTGAGGTCCTGTGCATGTAGGCTGATGAACAGGCAACAGAAGTTAAAGAGCAGAA
This sequence comes from uncultured Sphingobacterium sp., assembly GCA_964580845.1. GTDB lineage: Bacteria > Bacteroidota > Bacteroidia > Sphingobacteriales > Sphingobacteriaceae > JAIPAN01. Next base: position 4,294 of record CAZOLA010000023.1, on the reverse strand, counting down.
ACAGTCTCTTGGCCATCATACTAAAGTTAATATTTTTTGGCAGATATCTGCCGCCACTTCATTTTTAGTCTTTAGCTCAAACGTTTTTATTTCCAGTTTCTTGTCGATGAGGGTGATTTTATTGGTATCACCTTTAAAGCCGGCTCCCTCATCTTTCAGGGAGTTTAACACAATTAAATCCAGGTTTTTCTTTTGCAGTTTCTGGATGGCATGTTCCTGTTCATTTTCCGTTTCAAGGGCAAAGCCGATGAGTACTTGGCCCGATTTTTTTTGAGAACCCAATTCGGAGAGGATATCAACGGTTTTTACCAAATTGATGGAAAATGCGGTTTCTTTCTTTTTGATTTTTTCTTTCGCAACCGATGCAGGCTGATAGTCGGCAACTGCTGCACTCATTACGGTGATGTCTGCTTCCGGATAGTGTTTGTTTACCGCTTGGTGCATTTCTGCAGCCGATATTACATCAACTCTTTTAATTTGTTTGAAATTCAATTGCTGGGCACTTGGTCCGCTGATCAAGACCACCTCGGCTCCCAATTGGTACAACTCTTCAGCGATGCAGAAGCCCATTTTTCCTGAGGAGTGATTGCCGATAAATCGGACCGGGTCAATGGCTTCATAAGTAGGGCCGGCGGTAACCAGCGCTTTTTTACCGCTTAGCGGAAGTTTTTTTTTTAATTCCTGATGGAGGAAATCAACGATCTCTTCGGGTTCGGCCATACGGCCTTCGCCAATTAATCCGCTGGCCAGTTCACCATAAGCCGGTTGAATGATGCGATTCCCGAATTTGGTCAACTGATCGACATTTTGTTTGGTGGAGGGGTGTTTCCACATGTCTAAATCCATCGCGGGAGCAAAAAATACCGGACATTTTGCAGAAAGGTAAGTGGCCAGCAGCAGGTTATCACAAATGCCGTTGGCCATTTTAGCCAAGGTATTGGCACTTGCCGGGGCCAAGAGGAATAGATCGGCCCAAAGGCCCAAATCCACGTGGTTATTCCATTCTCCGGTATCGGGTTTGAAATATTCAACCAATACCGGACGCTTGGAAAGGGTAGATAAAGTTAAAGGCGTAATGAATTCAGTGGCATCTTTGGTCATGATCACCTGGACCTCAGCCCCCTCTTTCACCAATAGGCGAATGAGATGAGCCGCCTTGTAGCTGGCTATACTGCCGCTAACTGCCAGGATGACCTTTTTGCCCTGAAGCATATACCTGTGTTTATCAGGAGTTTTGTTCTTTGGAAGGATTACGGTGATAAACTTTACCGTTGATGAATTCGTCTACCGCAATTAACGTAGGTTTTGGCAAACGCTCATAGTGCTTTGAAATCTCGATTTGTTCGCGATTTTCAAAAACTTCCTCTAAATTATCGTTTGAAGAAGCAAACTCAGCCAATTTAGCATGCAGCTCTTCTTTCATGTTATTAGAAATCTGGTTGGCACGCTTCGCGATCACTACGATTGATTCATAGATGTTGTCGGTTTCTTTGTCTAACTCACGCAGATCACGAGTGATGGTACTGCTTGGAACTGTTGGTTTATTTGTCATCATTTTGATTTTTATTTTCTTCTGGTTTAGCTTCTTTGGCTTTTTGTTCGGCAGCAAAGCTGGCTAATAATTTTTTTACAGTAATGATATCTCTTTCTGAGTCCTTCTTCAACTGTTCTGCTTCCTTTAGGTATTTACTGGAAGGATAATTGTCGGCGAAGTCATTGCTCAGTTGGATAGCCTCCAAAAAGCGCTCTTCTTGTTTATCCTCGAAGCTATTTTTGGCATACAAATATTGAGATTTAATGGTCAAGAATTCCATTTCCTCTGCATATTTAGTGTCGGGGTAGTCACGCATAGAATTCTTGAATGCAATGACTGCCGATTTATAGTCGCCGATGTTGAAATACAATTTGGCGTTTTCGTATGATTTGGTTTCCAGTTTATCCCTCAAATCCTGAATCAGTTTACTGGCTTCTTCCACTCGTTCACTTCGTGGATACAAATTGATGAAAAGCTGCAATGCTTCAATTGCCCTGATCGTATTACCTTGATCCAGTGAAAAGGTGGGAGATTCCAAGTAAAAACAGTAGGCACCCATATAACGACATTCTTCCGCTTTTGGGCTAGTCGGGTAAGTATCGGCAAATGTTTTGAAATGATACCTGGCTGTGGTGTAGTCTTTTAGTTTGTAGTTGGTGTAGGCGAAATAATAATAAAGATCCTCCGCTTCAGCTCGTCCGCGGTAACGTTGTACCAAATCGTCTAAAAGAATCAGGGCCTTGTTGTAGTCTTTTTTCTCGTAGAGTTTAACCGCTTCCTGATATTTTTTTGCAATATCAGTGCTCTCTCTTAATTTCTCGAACTTGCTTTTGCAGCTTTGAACGATCATTAAGAGCGCAATAGTGAAACTCAACAAGCCTATGCGCCTAAACTTAAACATCTTGCAAAGATAGCTTTAATTGTGCTAAACATCAATTATTTTAATCTATAGGCTAATCTAAATGGATTCTGTCTTTCCCTTTCTTTTTTAACAATCTTTAACAAAAAATCGCTCTAATAGCTACTAATTTGGTCATCATGAAACAATAATCAAATTACAGGGTCGTTCCTGAATATACTTGGTTTGGTAAACCCTTGCTTTTTCCTGTAAATTGCATCTTATGAAATGGAAATTATATCAATCGCTCATTTTTGTCTACTTCTCTGTTTTGCCCCTTACCTTTTTGGGTCAATCAAAAGATAGACCAAAAAATAATTGGCATCATTTAGACCTTAAATCGGATGGCGTTTTTGGTATCAGCACCGAAAAAGCTTATGAAATCCTGAAAAACCGGACAGCTAAACCGATTGTTGTGGCAGTAATTGATGGCGGTATCGACATTGAACATGAAGATTTAAAAGAGGTGATTTGGGTTAATCCCAAAGAAATTCCTGGTAATGGGAAAGATGACGATGCGAATGGATATACAGATGATGTGCACGGCTGGAGTTTCATTGGCTCGTCAGAAGGGAATGTGCAATATGACAATACGGAATTGGTCAGACTCATTCGTAAGCTCAAACCAACTTACGAAACAGCCTTGAATACCACTCCCTTTTCTGCTGAGGAGCGAAAGGAGTTTGAACTTTACCAACGATTAATTTCTGATTACATGGCTCAGATGGAGCAAGCGAAAGCAGGATTTTACAGTATTTCACTTTTCAAAAAAACGCTACAGGAGATAGTAGAAAAAATGGGGAATCCTTTTCCAAAAGCAGCTGATTTCGAGGATTATAAAGCGGATAATGATTTAGAAAAAAGAGCGATAAAAGCCATCAAAACCTCTTTGAAAGAAGAGCCTGATTTCGGCAAACTAAAAGAAGAAATAGATGAAACGCTCAAACATTATGATACACAGTTAAAGTATCATCTCAATTTAGATTATGATCCCAGATCAATAGTGGGTGATCGTTATGAAGATAGCAGTGAGCGTTTTTATGGCTCGCCCGATGTTAAAGGTCCGGATGCTGAGCATGGCACCCACGTGGCCGGCATCATTGCAGCTCTCAGAAATAATGGAAAAGGTTTAGATGGTGTAGCCGACCAGGTAAAGATCATGGCCCTGAGGGTGGTGCCCGATGGAGATGAGCGTGATAAAGATGTGGCCAATGCCATTCGATACGCAGTTGACAATGGCGCTCAGATTATCAATATGAGTTTCGGTAAAGCTTATGTTTGGAACAAGGCCGTGGTCGATTCAGCCGTTCGATATGCCCAAGCAAATGACGTGCTTTTGGTACATGCAGCCGGTAATGATGCCAAAAACACCGACTTAGCCAAAAACTATCCCAACCGCTTTTATTCAGACAGTACAGGTTTGAACATGGGGATGGCTCAGGCATGGATCGAAGTTGGTGCCTCCGGCTGGGAGAATAACGAGGAGCTTGCCGCAGATTTTTCTAACTATGGCAAAAAAAGTGTGCATGTTTTTGCTCCAGGCGTTCAAATCTATTCGAGTATTCCCGATTCAAAATACAAACAGGTAAACGGTACCAGTATGGCGGCTCCGGTGGTATCGGGCCTAGCGGCGATGTTAAGATCTTATTTTCCCCAACTCAGTGCGATTGCCGTGAAAGATTTGATCGTACAATCGGTGCAAAAAGTAGAACAAAAGGTAAAAGTAAGGGGAGAGCAGGGGAATACCCGTTTGAGTTTTTCAGAATTGTGTTCCAGTGGCGGTATCATCAATGCTCAGAAAGCAGTGGAAATGGCACTGAAAACAACGAAATAGGGACTTAATCACTTCAGAAATAAAAAAA
>CAZOLA010000022.1:4848-21650 GCA_964580845.1 uncultured Sphingobacterium sp. | reverse complement strand
GTTTTGAGATCGGTTCCTTTGTCGAATGGAAACATGTAAAAGGTTACATTCGATTTGTTTCCGAAGACTACATTTCAATTTGTGTGAATGTAGAAATTGATGCTTATATGGATTGTTGTGTGGTTTGTCATAATACATCTTGGAATGAGGTCAATGTAATTAAAGAAGTACCACCAGTATTTCCAGTTACAAACCCAGCAAGATCAATGAGGTAAAGTTTATGTACAAGATCACTCAAGCGTATTGCTGGTATAACAAGGGACAAATGATTGTCCGAATGTATTTCATTAACAGTATACCCTTTACTTTTGATGAGCTTGACAAAGACGCTATATATGATATAGAATTGATCGCACTTGCTGATCAACAACTCAGATGGGAACCAGAGGATCTTTACAGAACTTCTTTCTATCTAATTGATGAAGAAGCACATCCTTGTTTATTTGAGTTGGAACTAGAAAATCCTGAGTGTATGCCTCAGGACGATTAATGCCTCTTTAGCTCAGCTGGATAGAGCAACGGTTTTGTAAACCGTAGGTCGTCGGTTCAAGTCCGACAGGGGGCTTGGAGTTAATCTCCAAACACATTCCCTTATAGCTCAATTGGCAGAGCACGGAGCTGTTAACTCTGGGGTTCCTGGTTCGAGTCCAGGTGGGGGAGTTACAAAATTTTCAAGACATATTATTGATTCCGCCCCATGACTGATATTTTAGTATATAATGAGCATGGTGAAGTGGTAAAGACTATACCACTGAATGATACTATTGAATATGTGGATGGAAGAGTTGCAAAAGGTAAGGACTGCTATTATAAAGGTGTAGGAGTTCCTTATCTTTCTCATCACATTCCTGAAGATAAGATGAGTGATGAATATACACTGATCAAACCCAGTTGTATTTTCTATCTTGGCAATCTAGTCTCTAAGAAATGCTTTGAGGGTAAAACTGGAATCTTTCAAGAAAGGTATCAAAGTCATTTCACTGATTGGATTGGTGCATGTGGATTTAAGGAGTTGAATATACTTGAGAATCTCTATGATGAACCAAGTTTTGAGAAAACTTCAATTGATGTTCTTGGTTATGAAGTCATTGATGAACAAGCACAGCAATTTTATCTGAAAGTACAATATCACTGTGGTAGGAAATTTTACAAAGAAGATCCAAATCCAGTGAAATTGAGAGAACTAATTGACTATTTACTGCAGTCTAATTGGAATGTTCCATGGGATAAAAATGCAATCTCTGATATTTCTGTAAATGGATTAGTTACTGATGTGGGTGATCTTTTTTATTCTGAAGAATTATCTCACAAGATCGGAACGGTTTACTCAATTCTGTATAGTCTAGGAAATGAAAGTCCAAAAGATTACATAGAATTTTGTAATATAAATGGAATGAGACATTCACACATTATGGATTATGTGTTAAATGCTCTAGCACTATTATCTGCAAATAATGTTGATATTTCAGAAGTTATGCGTGATAATGTTGCAACAACATACAAAAATGTAGTTCAGAATTATCTAATTACTGGTCGCAATTGTGGTTTCTGTGGAGTTGGTAGCTGTAGAAATCGAACCGATGAAAATCAATCCTATGGAGAACTTATTCGCCAAGGATACATCGATAGAGTCGGCAAAATGCTAGGATAATTATATAAATATTGATGTATGCAGTAGGTATACATGCCACCAGAGACAGAGCGAAGAACTTACTTTGCTCCGACTAGAGATCCCTGGAATCCCCACATATATCAATTATTAAAGTATGTAGATAAATTACAAGAATTTTATTTGAGCACGGGTGATCCATTCTATGAAGAGCAGTCTCAAATAGTTCGTACTTTAGTAAAAGACTTAAAGAAAAAGATACATTCTTTAGAAGGATTTGACGGTCCACCATTTTGATGCTATAATAAGAGAGTCCGTGTGAAGGAAGTCAACGGGACCAGGGATACCCTGGTCCTTTTTTTCTTGTATAAATAAATCTGAAGATAACTCCGAAGAGAGACTTGTGGCAACAACCAGAAAAATATCACAATTAGATAATCTTACTGATGAAATTCTGACAGGTGAAGCAATTCTCCCTGTCGTTATTGCGGATCCCCTAATTCCAAACCGAAAGGCAAAAATAAATCAGTTATTTAGAGGTGTTTCTGGGGGTTCATTTAATGCTCCTGGATTAGCATTCGACCTCAATAGAGAAACTGGATTATATCAAAATAACTATGATGAGATTGGAATTACCTTTGGTACTTCTGCATTTTATCTAAGCAAGATTGCGGAATCTGCAACATTTGTCACAAACAAGATTCAAGCATTATCTGCAGAACAGAACGCAAATATTGTTTTCCAGCCCAAGGGATCTGGAACAGTAGGAGTTCAGTCTGGTTCTTTGTTCAGATTACAGGACACACAGTTTGAGATCGTTGATGATACATCTTCTTCGAGAAGAGCACGATTTGAGGCAAGTGGAATTGGTACTGGACTAAAGATTTTTGCTCTACCTACAGTTAACGTTGGTAACAGCACAACTCTTGTTGGTGATAGCACAAACCAAACATTAACGAATAAAGTTATTCGTATTGATGAAGATGATCTCTTTATTTTTGATGGAAATAAAGAAGCAAAGTTTGGTATAGACTGGATTGCCACACCATCTGGAACTAAAACTTATTTTCTACCAGATCCTGGTCCTGGTATTACTCAATCATCAATTATTGATGACATTTCACAACAGACTATTTCCAATAAAACTTTAGTTCAACCAAGTATTGCAGCAAATGCTACTACACAGTTTAAGGCACTAGTTGATGCATCTCAACTTACTGCAACTAGAACTATTACTCTCCCTGATGTTAATGTTAGACTTCTTGGAGATTCTTCTACACAAACTGTAAGTAATAAAACTTATCTCGCACCAATTTTTGCGGATTCTGCAGATCAGACAAAGAAAATTAATTTTGAGTTAAGTAACATTGTTACTAATACAAATAATGCTTTTGGTTTTCCTACAACGCTAAATAATGCAGGAGCAACTAGTATACTAGTTACTGAAAGAGCAACACAGACTCTAAGAAATAAGTCTTATGACAAACCAGAATTTGTAGATATTGTAAATGGTGATCGTAGAATTAGATTTGATCTATCAAATATTACTTCTACCCGAGTAATTTCATTCCCAAATGAAAATGCTACTTTGCTATCCTCCAGTAATACTACAACTTTAGAAGGTATTTCATTTAGTGGAGCAATCTCAGCAGATTCATTCGGTGGAAGATTAAGATTAAGAACACACTTTTTAGCAGGTTGGTAAAAAATGACAGCAGGAAGATTAGCAGCGGCAAGACCCGCAGCAACTACAAATACTACTCTATATCAGTGCCCAATCAATAAGGCAACTAGTGCTGTACTGGAAGTATGTAATCAAGGAGGAACTGCTTCTAGTTATAGAGTTGCTCTAAGAGACTATGATCAAATTCTTACACTAGATAGTGCAAACTATGCTCTAAGAAAGGGTAATGTAATTACAGAATACTCCATTACTATCTCACCAGGAATCTCTACAGATCAGGCTGATCCTGGCGATCTTCTTACAGTGGAAGATAATTCTGGTTCTTTCAAGTACCATGATATTCTAAAACCAACCAGTATAGTAACGTATCCAACTAGAGTTGCAGCACTTGACACGGTAGCGATTAGTGCTTTAAGTCAAGTTGGAACTTTTTCTGTCGGTGATGACATTACTGGAGCAACTACTGGTGTTGTTGCTAAAGTTTATAGCGTGACAAATAACTCATTAAGAATTAATATACCCTCAATTTTAACATCTGATACTTCTTTTATTATTAATACTCCAACTGGAATATTAGCTAACGATTTTATTTGTCTTGGTGGAGAAGTTACACGAGTAAATTCACTTACTGGTTATAGTGTTACTGTTACTAGAGCACAGTTAGGAACTACTGCTGAAGATCATCTTGCTGGAACTCCTTACGTTGCAATTAGGACTACAGCAACTACTACAACCATCAATGAAGGTGGGGATTTTATTTCCACAGATAATACATTGACTGTAACTTCATCAACTGGTATTAATGTTGGAGATTACATCAGAATTGGAAACGAATTAATTACCGTAACTTCTATTAGTGGAAGCGATTTAACAGTTACTAGAGGTTCTCTTGGTACAACACCAGCAACACATATTAATGGTGCAACTGTGACCAGAATGAGTCAAGTCATTTCAGGATTTGCTGAATTCTTTGAGTTGGATGAGAGCGTATCAAATGGTTCTGGTGCTTCTGTTGATCTCAATGTTAATGCTGGACCCCTAGGAGCTTTTAATCCATCTAATAAATTTGTGTTTGATTTTGGATCTGGTGACTTTGAGTTTGTAACTAGTATTCCTGCGGATGCAGATAGAATTGTAAGATTCACGCAGGCAGATTCATCAAATACTGGAAATACTCTTAGATTTAGTTTAGTGCCAGATGGAACAAATAGTGGTGGAACTGAATATACTACTGGAGTTGTAGTTAATGGTACTGCAGGTTCTGCTGGATCATATACTCAAGTTAATTTAGATATTGAAATATTAGGAACTCGAAATCAAATTTTTATCTATAGTTCAGCAACCTCTCAAATTCTTAATGGTGGATTCTTAAATGTAGATTTGACTCCAAATTATACAACAGTATTTGTATATGATATTGATGGAACAATTTCTGTTAACGATACGTTTACTATCAATAATGTAAACTATACAATTACTGCAGTAAATTCTGGTCCATATGGTTATGTACAAGGAAAGACAGGATCTGCTGTTAAGGTAAGTTTAGGTGCAGGATCCACTAGTTTTATTGCAACAGATACCTTCTTTGATTCACCAAGAAACCCTGGCGATGCTAGAACTTTAGCTACAGTATCTTCTGTATCTGTAATTAATGCCGAAGATTACATCATGTATGATAAAACAATTGGTGCTAATGTTACAGATAGAAATACTGGAATTGTTATTGGACCTGGACAAAGTTTAATGGTATATTCTGCTGCTAATACCATTAGTTATGTTGTGCAGGGATTTGAGGATACTACCACCGATTTCACTCCTGTTTACTATTTAAGACAGCAGACAACAGCCCCACAATAAATAATATAAAATAAGGGTAGATAAATGTCATTAACAAGACTCAAGAACATTATTACCTCTAGAACTGGTCGCATTATCTATGTGAACCCAGATGACTTTGATGCATCAGATGCAATTGACAATAGAGGTAATTCTGCACTTAGACCATTTAAGTCATTACAGAGAGCACTTCTTGAAGTATCAAGATTCTCATATCGAGTTGGTCTATCTAACGACGAATTTGATGCTTTTAGCATCTATCTCTACCCTTCAGAATATATCATTGATAATAGACCTGGAGAAATTCTTTATACTGAAATTGCACCACTCGATGCAAACTCAAACTTTGATTTAACTTCTCCAAATAATGTTCTTTATAAGTTCAACTCAGTTGAAGGTGGAGTAATTATTCCTAGAGGTTGTTCTATTATTGGATCAGACCTTAGAAGAACTAAGATTATTCCTAAGTATGTTCCATATCCAACAATTAGATCATCTCTAGGAATTACACCTGCTAACGAACCATCCAAAACTGCCATCTTTAGAGCAACTGGTGGTTGCTACTTCTGGCAGTTTTCTTTCTTTGATGGTGATCAGACTGGTGTATACTATAAAGAGAATGATGCCACTACTATTCAACCAACATATTCACACCACAAGTTAACTGCTTTTGAGTTTGCTGATGGTAGGAATCCACTTTCATTCCTAATTCAGGAAGGATTGGTGAAACCAAACTTTGATATTAGTTCATCTCCTGTACCTGATATTCAGTCTAGAACTGACCTGGAGATTTACTATCAGAAGATTTCTAGAGGTTTCACTGCAATTCCTGATACCACTGGTCTCCCAACCCAAGACCAAATTCAACCAAGAATCGAAGAAAATAGAATCGTTGGTCCTATTTCAGACGAATTTCAAGTTCTTCAGATTACAAGAAATGGACAAACTGCAACTGCTTTAACTGTTGATGAATTAGGAAATCCAGTAAATCATGGATTCTCTGTTGGAGTTTCGATTAATATTTCTGGTGTTACTGGTTCTACTGGAACACAGTCTGAACTTGATGCATCACTTTATAATGGATCATTTACGGTAACATCTGCTCAAGGTAATGTCTTTACCTATCAGATGGCAGATGAGCCAACTGGTAATGCTATTGGTACTAACATTCTTGTAAAAGTTGAAATTGATACTGTAGACTCTGCATCACCATACATCTTTAACCTATCCTTACGTTCAGTGTGGGGTATGCAAGGGATGCACGCTGATGGTAGCAAAGTAACTGGTTTCAAGTCGATGGTTGTGGCACAGTTCACTGGTCTATCACTACAGAAAGATGACCGTGCATTTGTTCGCTATAACACTTCAACTGGTGCATATGATGAAGGTGGTCAAGGTGCTCACCTAGATGGATCTGCAAGATATAAGAAAGGGTGGAGACATTGCCACGTTAAAGCATCAAACGACGCATTCATTCAGGTTGTTTCGGTGTTCGCTGTGGGATATGGTGATCACTTCTTTGCTGATAGTGGTGCTGACATGTCCATCACTAACTCTAACTCTAACTTCGGTAATACTGCTCTACGTTGTAAAGGATTTAAGACAGAGGCATTTACCAAAGATAAGTTTGGTGAGTTGACACATATCATTCCACCTAAGTCTCTTGCAGATGTTAATGAGATTTCGGTTAACTGGGTGAATATTGATATTCAGAGAACCAGAGCAGCAGCAAATAATCAAAGACTATATCTCTTTGGATACACAAGTTTAACATCACCACCACCAGCTAAGATTCAGGGTTATTCTATTGGTGCAAGACAAGACGGTAGTGGTCCTAGTGCAGTAGCAGATAAAATTTATTGTCTACTTGTAAGTTCTGGTGCTACGACTGCAACTGTTAAGTCGGCATCTATTACTCCATTCGGACCATCGGTTTCTACTGCAACTGTAAATACTGCTGGAAGTCCTCTTAAGTTTGACTCTAATACCTATAACATTGGAGGTCAGCAACAAGTTGGCGGTTGGTATTTACAAGTATCTCCAACAGCTAATGAAATTTATACAACGCTAATCAGCAATACTCAGTATAATACAATTACATTTACTCCAACAACATTTATTAAGAGAGTTCCTGATGCTCGTGTCTTGAAGGATAGAATTTATAGATTGCGTTATGTTCTTGATAAAGATTCTTTCCCAATTCCTAGAGCACCTATTACTGGTTATGTTCTACAACCAAGATCAAGTGAAACTAGTTCACCACAGTATAATAAGGTGTACTACATTTATGAAATCGAAGAGCATCAAAAGTTTGAGAGAGGTGTATCAGATGGTATTTACTATCTAAGTTTCCTTTGTGCATCTATTGCTCCAACAACATCAAACTTTGATGACTTCAGATTCTCTCAGAATGTTAATGAAGTATATCCTGCATTCGATAGAGATAATCCAAATTCAGATCCAGCAGCTGCTATCTCTATTGCAGACAATATTACTATTGGTCTTGTCTACTCTACAGACGGAGCAGCACCAACTCCAAATCTAGATCCTAAGAGAAGTATTACTAAAGAAGCAACTCAATTCTTCCTCGCTGAATCCCAGAATAACCTTTCATGGAATCCAACTGCAGGAACTTTAGGATCATTCATTCTTACTTCTAGATTGGGAGATGCAGAAACTCGTAAAATTCCATTAAGAGTTGATCTTGAGGGTAATACTGTCTCAATTCCTATTGAATTGAGAAGACACTCTATTCAGAGATCTGGAAACCATACTTTTGAGTACACTGGTTTCGGTCCTGGTAACTACTCAACTGCATTCCCACAAGCACAGGTTGAAGTTCTAACGTTTGAGCAAGTTAGACTATCACAATCTCTCAAAGAAGCTGCAGGTGTTTCGTTCTATTCTGGTCTAAACTCTAATGGTGATCTATTCATTGGAAACCAGATCATCAACCCAGTTACAGGTCAGATTACACAGAATGATATTGCTCAGTTGAATGTTATCGGTGAAGAGAATACCACAATTCAGACATTTTCCGAACTTGTTCTTACTGATAAGTTAACCGTTCTTGGTGGTGCATCTAACCAGTTAGAATCTCTATTCGCTGGTCCTGTTACTTTCCAAGGTAAGTTGACTTCCGATACAAACTTACAAGTCAAGAAACTTACTTATGCTAACCCAGATGGTACGATTCTAAAATCTACTTTGATGGCACCAGATAATGGACTGGGGCAACCAAATCTATCTGGTATTCCTACATATACTGCTCCAACTGATGGTGATATTGTTTATAATACATCTTGGACTCCAGGTAAGAACCTTGGATGGATGTACTTCAATGGATCATGGACTAGATTTGGATTAACTAATACTGGTTTTATTGATATTGCTACTTTTGGTTCCAATACAAATATGGCACTTGGAACCACAGCAAATTCAACTTATAGACTAGATATAAATGGTAATGCCCATGTAAGTGGTGATCTTGTAGTTGATGGTCGTGGTGGTGTTAGTGCAAGTAAATATCTATTAAGACAGTATATTGGAGATGGTACAACTCAAACATTTACTATTACTACTGGACATAATTCAAGAAGTATTTTAGTATTCATTAATGGTGTATGTCAAGTTCCTGATCTAAATTATACTGTTTCTGGCACTAATGTCGTATTTGGTGCTGGTGATGCTCCAAGAAATGGAGATACTGTTCAGATTAGAGAACTACCAATCTAATAAATATTAATAGAAGTAGAGGTTAAAACCTATGGCATTAACCCAAATTAATGGCAATCAAATAAGCACATCAACACAAGCATTGATAAGTCAATTGTCATTCTTGAATGCTAATAGTGTTTTGCAATTGCCAATCGGAACTACAGCACAAAGACCAACAGGTGCTTCATACGGCACGATCAGATTTAACACTACTATTGATAATGTTGAAGTTTATAAGTCTGACTCTGATGGACAGGGTACTGATGGATGGGGTCAAATTGGCGGTGGTGGTCCATCAAAGGGACTCGATTCTTTAATCAGAACTAATAGGAATACTATTACTGAAAATATTACTATTGGTCCTTCTCAAGGTGCTCAATTTGCAAATGGAATGACTGCTGGACCTGTTACAATTGCTAATGGATTTACTGTGACTGTAGATACTAATGGTGCTTGGAGCATTGTATGACAGCATTGAGTGTTGGCCAAATACAAGGACTATTTCCTTCTAATGAAATTGTTGTTGATCCTAAAGTCAAATTAACAATATCAGGAATATTGAGAGTTTCTACTATCCAAAATAGTTCTGGAGTCACAACTTTAACAGCAACATCTCAAGGATCTTTAACTCTTTTGGGTAGTTTAACTACTACACAAAATATTACAACTTCTAATGTATTACCCTCTAGATTAGTTATTGCTATTTGGACAACATCCACAAGACCAGCAAATGCTGTTGCTGGAACTTTTGGATATAATAGTACTACATCTTTTATAGAAGTTTTTACTGGGTCAACTTGGGAACAAATAAATGGTATCTGATATATGAGTAAATTATCATTAACAAGATTACAAGGAATAACTCAATCTAATTTTGAGATTACTATACCAAGTACTCATAGATTAGTTGTTTCTGGACTTTTGAGGGCAAATTCTATACAAAGCACTGGTGGTGTTTCTATATGGACTCCCGATATAAATGGAAACTTGCAAATATCTGGAAGTGTTACTAGTTCTTCTGGTAAAATTACTTGCAGTGCTTTAACTGCGACTGGAAGACTCAATATTCCCGTTTGGACCACATCAACAAGACCGACTACTAATTTAGTCATAGGAACTGTAGGTTTTAATGTAGAAAGAAATCTTATTGAAATATGGGATGGAACTGCATGGAGATCTAGATTAGCTGTTGGGTCTTCTTCTACTAATCCAGCAGTAAATGCAGCACAAATTAGCAATTCTGGAAACAGGACGGATGGAGACTATTGGTATCTACCTCCAGGACAGTCTACCCCAATTCAGTTATTTACTAATTTTACAAATGCTCCAGCTGGTAGGGGATATGTTCTTGTTGCTAGAGGAAGAGAATCTACTGATTGGTGGAATACAAATGGTCAAAATACTTCTGCTCTGACATCTACTTCATTGGATGTAAATACCCCTATTGCTGTATTGCCAAATTCATTTGTAAATGGATTAATTGGTAATCAGTGGAATGGAACTAGATTTATTACAAATAGAAGAAATGGTGGAGATTCTTGGTTATTTGTAGGAACTACAAGCAGCACATTTAGTTGGACGTTTTTCCAACAATCTCCATCTAGTGTCAATGCCACTGCTCAACAATTCAATGGATTATTCTTGACTGGAGGTGCAAGATTAACATATGGATCTGGAAATCAATGGACAGATACATTAGCTTATGGTAATGGAAACAACTGTGATAGAACATTTACATGGTCTTGGGGTGGACACGGACCATGGCAAGGATGGTCTGGAGGTTCTGACTGTAATCCAGGTGGATCTTTCCAAAATGGTTCAGAAGGACACGCACTTCAACGAGTTAATTGTTACGTTGAGTGTTAATAAATAAATTGTAAGGAAAATAGTTACAAATGAGTATCTTAAGAGTATCTAGAATTGAAGGTAGTTCTAAAACAAATTATGAGATTGATATTCCATCATCTCATAAATTAATTGTTGCTGGTACTTTAAGAACTAATACGATACAAAATTTGTCTGGAGTTGATATTTGGAATCCAGATTCCAATGGAAATGTTAATCTTACTACTAATATAACAGTATCTGGAACAGTTTCTGGAATTGTAGAATGTTCCAATAGAATAAATATTCCAACTTGGACTAACTCAACAAGACCAACTACAAATTTGGTAAATGGCATTATTGGATATAATACTCAAGAGAATACTATTGATGTATATTCTAATGGTGCGTGGGTACAATCTACTAAGAGATTAGATGGAACCAGTTCAGATCGTGCAGCTGCGTCTGCTGCAGCGATCCTACAAGTAACACCATCTGCTCCAGATGGTGTCTATTGGATTAATCTTCCAACTGTTGGTCCCACTAGAGTATTTTGTGCTATGGGATCTGGATTTGCAGGTGGTGGAGGATGGATGTTGGCAATGAAGGGAACTCAAGGTACTACCTTCAACTATTCTAGTGGTCATTGGACATCTACAAGTACTCTCAATGAAACAACACAACTGAATAGAAATGATGCTGACATGAAGAATCATGTATTTAATTATTTTACCGCATCTACTTTCATGGCATTTTTCCCAGATCTTAATAATGGTGGACAAACTTCAGGTGCTGGTTCTGGATGGCATTGGATACAAGGTGGACAGAGTACTACAGCACTAAATAGATTCCAAAATAGTGCTCAAATCTCAGGAAACCCAAGAGGTGAAAATATGTGGGCTGGATCTGGATTCTCTGCTCAAGGTGGATTTCAATGGTATGGATTTAACTATACTGGAAATGGATCTGCTAGAGTTCGTTGGGGATTTGGATGGAATAATGAAGGAGATCAAGGATCTAACGATGTCTCTAGTGGTATTGGTATGGATGGTAATTATGGAAGTTTTTCTGCTGGAGACAGAATTAACTGCTGCCAATCTACTACTGGTGTAAATAGAGCAGCAAGATTTGAGATTTGGGTCAGATAAACTAATAAATAACTAGAAAAAGAGAGTTAGCAATGTCTCAGATTAAAGTTGATAGAATTAAAGGATTAAATGTCTCTGAAAGTGGACATGAAATTACTTTTGATAGTGCTGGTAATATTATATTCACTGGCAGTATGGATAATCTGTCGTCTATTTCTGCAAATATAATTTCTGCTACTCAAAGATTTAGATTACCCAGATATACTACTCAAGAAAGAAATGCACTAAGTTCACCTTTAGAAGGACAAATAATTTATAATACCACAGATAAAGGTGTGCAAATTTTTAATGGATCTGCCTGGTTTGATGTTGGTACACCAACTGGAGGTATTCCACTTACATACTTTACTACTAATCAATTTAATTTAATAGCAGGAACTCAAGGGCAATATAATGCACTATATGAAAGAGTATATGATACTCCTGGAACCTATACTTTCAATCATCCTTCAATTGCATCAACTGCAACTATTTTAGTTGTTGGTGGCGGTGGTGGAGGAGGTGCATATCACGCTGGGGGTGGCGGTGCTGGAGGAGTTGTATTTGGGCGAGTAAACCTTACTGCAAATGGAACAACACAAGTTGTTGTTGGATCTAGAGGTAGGGGTGGTATTCGTGATGGTAATGGAAGTAATGATGGAGAGCAAGGTGCTGATAGTTCTTTCGGAACTTTCATTGCTAGAGGTGGTGGATTCGGCCGCTGGAGATGTACATCTGTGGATGGTGGTTGTGGCGGTGGTGGTGGCCACCATGCTGCTACTCATTGTGGACAAGGTGAAAGGATGAGCGTTTCGACTCAACCTGGATATACTGGAATGAATACATTCCCAGCATTTAATAGTGCAAGTGGTGGTCATGGACATAATGGCCACGGTGCAGGTGGAGGAGGTGGTGCTGGTGGACCTGGAGATCTTTCTATTGCACCTGGTAGAAATGGTCAGGGTGGACCTGGAATATTCCTAATGGGTAGAGGTATTGCTGGCGGTGGAGGTGGAGGAGCACACTCTGGTCAGCATAACTTTGGTATGCCTGGTGGATCAGGTGGCGGTGGACATGGTAGAACTGAAAACGTTCAGGCTGATAGTGCAACTTCCCATGGATCTGGCGGAGGTGGCGGTGGACACTCTACCAATGGTCATGGTGGCAGTGGATCTAATGGAGTTGTTATCATTAGACTGCACGCACAACCTATATCTTCAATATCTTCAACTGACTTAATTCCAACTAGTTATTTTAATAATAATTCATTCTCATTAATTTCTGGATCAGATGGAACTGCAGAAGCAACTTACAGAAGAAACTTTACTTCTCTTGGTGGATTTACTTTTACTGCTCCATCTAGAGCATGTACTGCAAGAGTAATTCTTGTTGGTGGAGGAGGATCATCTGCTGGTGCCCATGCTGGTGGTGGCGGTGGAGGTGGAGTTGTAGTAGGAAACTATCCATTAAACGCAAACCAAGTTATTAGTGGAACTATTGGCGACGGTGGTGCTGCAGCAACTTCTTATGGTGGACCTGGACAAAATGGACAAAACAGTACATTTGGTATTTGGACTGCTTTAGGTGGAGGTGGTTCCGATGGAACTAACTCTGGACAAGGTGCAAACTCTGGTGGATCTGGAGGTGGCGGTGGACCTTCATCTGGTGCTCCTGGATCTGGACATGTTGCTGGTGGCGGGGCAACTCAACCAGGACAAACCAATACTGGAGCAACTTATAACTTAGGTCATGCTGGAGGATGGGGCAATCACTGTTATTGCTCTCATGGATCTGGTGGCGGCGGCGGTGCAGGTGGACTTGGACATTATTCCAATGCAACTCAATCAGCAAATAGTCATTCTAAAGCAAATGCTGATGGTGGAAGAGGATATTTCTCTCCATTCTTAAATTCCCACTGGGGAGGTGGAGGAGGTGGCGGCGGCCACAATGGTAATGCTTGGAATGGTGGTGGACTCGGTGGCGCTGGCGGCGGCGGAAACGGTGCTGGTGAAGGTGGTAAAGGTGGTGCTGGTGCTCCTAATACTGGCGGCGGCGGAGGTGGATCTGGACATGCTTCTGGAGACGGTTCTGGCGCAAGAGGTGGTTCTGGTGTTTGTATTGTTCTTATCCGTGCTGATGGTGATGCATCCAGAATTCCAGAATAACTTGACAGAATCCTGAGGAACTGATATTATAGGGGATGATATGAATTGTCCCCTACATGCTAAAAGTTATAGACAATGTAGTTGGCTCAAAATACCAGGATGGTATTGAGTCAACTTTTTATTCTAATGATTTTCTTTGGAAATGTAATCCAAATATCTCTGGTGATGGAGTCAATACACAATTTGGTCTCACTCACCAAATAGCCTCAAACATGAATGTTTGTAGTAATTATGCAGACTTTATCTATCCATTAATTTATGAAATTTCCGATAAATCTGGGGTAGACTATGGTAAAATCTATAATGGTAGATGCTTCTTACAAGTACCAATGAGGAGTATCAATGATCATGATATTTTTCATGTTGATAATGTATTTCCGCATATAGTTTTTCTTTACTATGTGAATGATTCTGACGGAGATACCGTAATTCTTAACAAACTATATAAAGAAGGAACACCAAATTTCTTGGAAAGGGATTACGACTATTCCTCTGAAATTTTGGAGAAAGTTTCACCTAAAAAAGGGAGAGTTGTAATTTTTGATGGTATGCATTATCATGCTGGTGGTATTCCACAAAAAGAACCTCGTTGTGTACTAAATTTTAATCTCATTAATTGATTTGGAGTAATTTATGTCGTATAAGTCTGAAAAAATTGTTATCGTTGGAGGTGGTTCTGCTGGATGGATGAGTGCTTCCACTCTTGTTAGATTTTTTCCAAACAAGGATATTACATTAATCGAAAGTCCTGATATTCCTATTGTTGGAGTTGGTGAAAGTACTCTTGGATTTATTCGTGCCTGGACTGCTTCGCTGGGAATTGATGAAAAGGATTTCATGAAGCATACTGATGCTTCATATAAACTTAGCATTAAGTTCACGGACTTCTATAAGAAAAATAGTGGTGGATTTCACTATCCTTTTGGACAACCACACTTCCATCAAAATAGTAAGTTCGGTCTGAATGATTGGGGACTAAAGAAGACTTTCTATCCAGATACTCCAGTGCAGGATTATTGCAGGACATATTTCCCTGCTATGGCACTAATTGAAAATAATAAGATTAGTCGTAATGAAGGTGGAGAGTTTGGAGCATTTAGATTTGATAATGATGTTGCATATCACTTTGATGCAACTAAATTTGGTCTGTGGTTGAGAGATAAGTATGCTATTCCTAGAGGAGTTAAGCATATCCAAGCAGTTGTAAAAGATGTTTCTGTTGATGAAGATGGAATCACTGGTATCACTCTCGATAATGGAGATGTAATCACTGCTGATCTTTACATTGACTGTACTGGGTGGAAGAGTATGCTTCTCGGTGGAGCACTAGAAGAACCATTCATTCCTTATAATCACATCATTCCAAATAATCGTGCATGGGCTACTCAAGTTCCATACATTGATAAGAATGAGGAGATTGAAGGATATACTAATTGCACTGCAATTGATAATGGATGGGTATGGAACATTCCTCTCTGGAGTCGTATCGGAACTGGATATGTTTATAGTGATCGATTCATCTCAAAGGAAGATGCATTAGAGCAATTTAAGGAACATCTTCGTACTCGTATGACTATTCCAAATGCGGAACGAATCACAGATGAGTTGAAGTTCAAGGATATTGAGATGCGTATCGGTATTCATCAAAGACCTTGGGTTAAGAACTGTGTTGCTATTGGTCTTGCCTGTGGTTTTATCGAACCTCTGGAAAGTAATGGTCTTCTAACTGTTCACGAATTTCTTCTAAAACTTGTTAAGTTCCTTGGTAGAGATATTGTCAGTCGTTGGGACCAAGACGCATACAATGCTGGTATTCGTCGTTATTTCCATAACTTTGCTGAATTTGTTGGATTGCACTATGCTCTAAGTACCAGAACTGATACTGAGTACTGGAGAGAAATTTCTAAGCGTAGTTTCTGTCCAGAAATGGTGGAACAAATTCCCTCTCTTGCTGTTGGATTTGCTGATTTTGCTTATCGCAAAGTTCAACTGCAAGAATTTGATAATGTTGGTGGTATTCACTGTATTGCCAATGGTATGAGATATCCTGTTGTTGATGAATCTGTTGTGGCACAATGGCAACACTATAATCCTTACAATGATTATAGGAGATATGTTGATGAAATGATTCCTATTTGGAATAAAGAACAGCGACAGTATAAGAGAGAGGCAGATGATTGTCCTACAATTTACGAGTTCTTGAAGAATAACATCTACAATTAACTTGCATAAATAGAGATAAAAAGGGTCTCCATGCTCAACTATAATTTTCTATTACAGAAATATTGTTCTCAATACAAATATGATTGCATTGGCAATACATATGAAGGTATTGCTTGGTATGATAATGAGGCGAAGAAACCTTCTAAAGAACAATTTGATAAGTGGTGGTCCGAAAGTAAGAAGGAATATGAAGATGCTCAGAAAGAGAAGGCTAAAATATCTTCCTTGAGAGCATCTGAATATCCATCTATTAATGAATTAGTTATTGCATTATGGGAATTAGTTGTTGAAGAAAATCAAGAAAAGTCTGTGGAACTCCAAAAAATCAGAAGATTGGTAAAGGAAAAGTATCAATCATATGTTCCACCTCAACCTGATGATGAAGTATAAATATTACTAAAAGGAAAAATTAATGAGTACCTTAAGAGTATCCGAAATTAGGTTGGCATCTTCTCCTGGGAGGTTTACTGATTCTACTGGAGCAAATACTTATTTTAATTTTGATAATTCTGGAAATGTTGCAGTCCCAAATAATTTAACTATCTCTGGAACTTCAACATTTTCTGGAACTTCAACATTTTCTGGAAACTTAATTGCTACTAATATCGTAGGAAATC
>CAZOLA010000022.1:0-4748 GCA_964580845.1 uncultured Sphingobacterium sp. | reverse complement strand
TCTGGAACTTCAACATTTTCTGGAAACTTAATTGCTACTAATATCGTAGGAAATCCTGCAAATGGTAATGAAGTTACTGTTCCAGTGGGAAGTATCCTGAATATAAATGGATCACTTAGAAGAAATGGACAAGAATTTACTTCAGGTAGACTTGCTAGAGTAACATATGCTCCATCACAGCAAATGGGTAGAATAGCTTATACTGGAGGATCATCTGCTACAGTTTTTGATACTACTAGTTGTCCTGCTAACTATACAGTAGTTAATCCTGGTGTTAGTTTATTATGGCTTGCTAGTTTTGTTACTTCTGTAGATGGTACACATATGGCACTATTTTTACAATACAATATTAATAATGCTGGATGGGTAAACGCACAAACTTTTCCAGGTGTTTCTGGTGCATTTACTTCTCCTTGGCAAAGTAATGCAAATAATACAGATACAGTTTCTTCTTATGGGGTAGTACCTTCTGGATTGACTGCTGGTGCAGTAATACAATTTAGAGTTGGTGCGTTTAGTCCTCAAAGTTACGAATGGTATATTGGTGGTTCTGATTCTAACTGGGCTGGATTGCAATATGCCAGAGGACAACATGTAATTATGGAGATTTTTAGCTAAAATGAATTATTTACAAAAAGCAATTAAAAACTTAAGACCAAATGCTTCTTTTGGAATAGAAGACACTTACGAATCTTTGATTTGGTTTTCTGCAGACATAGAACCACCAACAAAGGAGGAAGTTGAAAGAGAAGCAGATAAAATAAAAAAAGAATATGAAAAAACTGAGTATAAGAGATTAAGAGAACTTGAGTATCCCGATTTTAGAGAATACCTAGATGGTATAGTCAAAGGCGATAAAAATCAAATGCAAAAATATATAGATGCATGTATTCAAGTAAAGAAAAAGTATCCAAAATCCTAGTGAGTAAGTATGACTATTGAAGAACTAATTGAAAACTTTGAGGCACAACAAATCAAAACAAAACTAGAAATTGAGAAACTAAAGGAAACTTTAGCAGATCGAGAAGAATATCTAGTCAAACTTGTAGGTGGTGTAGAAGCACTAAAACTGTACAAAGATCAGGATAACTTATCAGTGGAAGAGGGGGGTTGACAGACCCCTTTTTTTGCGCTACTATATAGAGGTAGTTCAATTAAGGCAAAACAAACACAAATGGGTCGCACTTTCCGTCGTGATGATCATCACAATTCCTGGGGCAAGTCTCTGCGCGATAAGCGTCAGAAAGGTTCCGAGCGTTATCGTGATGAGTATTCTGACTACAATCCTCGCTCCAAGAAGCGTGGCGGCAAAAAGTTCAATGCTAATAATGTCTCCGAATACTATGAAGAAGACCTTTATTGATATGAACGAAGACCAAATTAACTACGAAGAAATTACTGAGTCGCAGCAATTTGACATTGTTGAAGAATATCAGTATGACGATTATCCAGAATTAGACATCGAATACACTACTGATTACTATTAACCATGAAACTCAAATCACCAATGACTCAAATCGAATTATCTGCTGAAGAGTGTAAGTTTCTTACTAATGTTTTGCTTGACTGGGACCAAACCGTAAAGCAACCAACTAAACAAGAAAAGCAAATGTGGGAGCACCTTATTCGGTTGGTTGATCCCTACTTACAAAAATAAATGATAGACAATTTATCTTACTATTCTTTTATCACATTCATATGTGTTCTCGGTTATTTCTTCTGGGTTTATCCAGAGGGAATGAACCGAGTTTTAATTTTTATAAATTTGCAGCTTCGATATGCAAAGATAGAAGTTGTGCGAATCTATTTTAAGTGGAAACTACTTAGGGAACTCAATAAGTTCAACAAAGAACTGGGTTTGCCTCCGATCCCCTGGAACCATAAGAAAACCAAATCAGACGAAGCTTGACAACCGATCTGATCTCCCTTATATTGTATTTGTTGAACACACAACTCTATGGACGACAACGATTTCTACACGATGATGAGCGGTGGCCACGAAGTCCTCAATCACATGTATGATCAATTTCAAGAAGAAGATGATTGGACTTCTGCTGTTCTTGGAGATGAAGAAGATGTAATTCGACAACTGGTAGGATGACACACCACGATCTACTGATTGATGCCCTGATGACGTATCTTTATGCTGCGTATAACAAGGGTAGAAACGATGAAACCTGGGATCACTATCATGATGGTGAAGTGATAGCGCAGGAAATCCTGGAAGTTGTTGAAGAGTTTCAACAACTGCGAGCAAAATTAAGTATGAATGTAACCTATCTAAAACCTAGACCACAATGGAGGGCATCTGACTAATGGCATTATCACAACAAGTGGAAGAATCTCTGGATGAAGCACAAGCAGCATTGCGTAATGCACTTGCTTATTCTGCTCGTAATGAGCGTCCTCTAGTAAGTCAGGCAATCGCAGACCTGATGTGTAATATCGAGAAACTTAAGTCTGTTGACAAATTCTTCGATATGGTAGAAGATGCTGAATCTAAAATGAAAGATAGGGAATGAATCCATACAAGATTAATAAAGCACTTCTCTATGAAGTGCCAGTGAAGACAACTCCAGAAAATGTTAGAGAGGCAAATGAAGCACTCTTTCGTGCTAAGATGACTCTCCCTGCCGCAGCAAAACACTGTGGCATGACCCAAAAAGAAATGAAACTAACCTTCTACGAGTATCTAAAGTATCATGACGCAGACTACACTTCCGAAGTTTAATCAAGCTGAGATCAAACTGATCTATGATGCAGTTCGTCGTTATCAAATGGAGAAAACTGTTCTTGAAAGCACTGATTACTGGCGCTGTTCTGAAATCCTGGATGAACTCTTTGATCTTGTATATACACAGAGTAGAGAGCAGACAACGTAATGACACACATCAAGATTATGAAATTATGTGATAGTCTTCAAGACTCTAGAGATATTCTTCTGGAACTTGACAAGTCCGAAGATGCTGCTACAGTAGAACTACTCTATCAGAAGTACATCAAACTTTATCATGAATATATTCTGCGTTGACCCAAATCCACACGCATCTGCAAAGGTTCTTCCTGACAAACATGTGGTCAAAATGCCACTAGAGTGTTGTCAGATGCTTTCAATCATTTACTCTAAATGGTACTATGATTGGGGTACACTACCTAAGAAAGATGGGTGTGATTATGAGACCAAGGGTGGAGCATTTCGCAACCATCCTTGTACTCAATGGGCAGCAAAGAATATATACAATACTGCATGGTTGATTGCACATGGTCTAGCACTCTGTACCGAATATAAGTATCGGTACGGTAAAGAACATGCCTGCAATAAAACACTTTTTAATGCAAAGAAAATCTTTCATGAGAAGGCAGGTAAAGCAATTACATGCTATAGTATGGCAGATGACTTTGCCCGTGCTATGCCTGACGAGTACAAACTCGATACTAGCATAGATACTTTTACAGCATACAAGATGTATGTTGCATCTAAACCTTGGGTAAAGGATAATTACCTGCGTAAACCTGATAGAAAACCAGAATGGGTGTAATGTGGAGACTTTGGGCAAAGGCACTAGGCGAAAAAGCGCATAAGAAAGATCATGTTGCAGATCAAGTTGCTATTGTACGAACTATTATTTTCGCAACTTATCTTATTACAAACTGTTTTATCGTTGCTGGTGTAATCCGACATTGGAATAAAGAACCAGTACAAATTATTATTGAAGGAGTTCCAGATGAACAACCAAGACGACAAACGAATTTTCTATGATGAGGCTTTTTATGTTGAACAAACTCCGTACAAATTGTGGCATTCTTTTGACAAAGATGGCAAACCACTTATCACGTCGCTCACAGAGGAACTATGTGTTTCTGCCACCAGGTTTTATCTTAAGGGAATACAAGAAGGATGGGGTGAAGATGGTGCAAGTAAGTATGAGGGAACTGTAGGTGGAAAACTCTGACTATCCTTACCATGAATTAGATCCATCTACGCCATGGTATGAATGGTTAATGTATTGTGAAATCTGCCATCAGTTAAATGTACCAGGACAACCTAAACTTGGTCGCTATATGGCATATCGTAGGTATCTTAAAGAAGTTGGATTGATCCCATGACATTTAATTCATTCGATATATCTAATTTCTCAGAAGGTATCAATCAGGTAGATGGTGATACCTTAGGAGAACTTCTAGCATATGCTTATATGTGTTCTGAGAGTTGTCCTTACTACAAGAATGATATGAAGGATAATTTTGAGGTTCCTATCCGAGATATGTGGGCAGATATTTTTCGATGTGCATATGATCGGTGGTCTTCTTGCTTTGATCCAGAAACCCTAGATGCTCTAGATCAAGAACTTGCAGACCGAGAATTCACTACAGTTATTGCTGCATTGAATCTAGGTAAATGGTGGAAAGTGTGGGGATTCTCTGATGTATTATGAGAATGAGAAACTCAATCAAATATATAGAGATACGTGGCCAAATCTCGGGTGGGCAAAACGTATGGAAATCAGAGCAGGTAAAACGGTTAAGTTTCTAGGTTGCTCAAAAGAACAAATTCAATGGGGGAACAACGATGATCCAAATTCTATTCTTTTCGTTAATGATCTTTATCATGTGGAGCATGTTGAAGTTCATTCTCAGCACACAAAAATAGAATTGCGTGGTGTAAAGGGTAAATTTAATTCAGTATGTTTTGAGGTGGTAAATGACACACGATCTTCCAGAAAAGGATGATGCTCCTTGGTTAGATA
>CAZOLA010000021.1:0-24174 GCA_964580845.1 uncultured Sphingobacterium sp. | reverse complement strand
ACTCGACCCTTGTCTAGGTAGATGATCTTGTCTGCGTTCATAACTGTGGACAGCCTGTGAGCAATTAGCACGATGGTCATCTTGCCACGCAGGCTGTCCAGCACCTTAGAGATCTGAGCCTCAGTTTCCGCATCCAGAGCACTGGTGGCCTCATCCAGGAACAAAATGCCTGGATCGCGATACAAAGCCCTAGCAATACCCAAACGCTGAATCTCGCCGCCAGAAAGCTGGCCAGCATCCGGTTCAACGTTCATATCAAGCGCACCAGGGTTGGCATAGGCGTGGAGGCCAGCGAGTTTGAGAACCTCGGCTGCCTTTTCCATGTCGGTTTGTTCTGCGTTGGCTAGGGAGATGTTCTCGGCAAGCGTTCCTGAAACCAGGTGTGGGCGCTGAGGCACGATGCCAATAAGTCCACGCCCGTGTTCAAGAAGCAATCTTGGGTCATGACCATCGATCGAAGCCTTGCCGGAGTCCGGCAGTCTAAAACCCGTTGCAATCTCGAAGCACGTAGTTTTACCCGCGCCAGACGGTCCAACGATGGCAACCTTAGTGCCGGCCTTTACCTCAAAGCTGATGTTTTGAATTACGACAGTTTCCTTGCTGAACCCAAAAGTAACTTCTTCCAGGCGAAGCCACAGTGGTTTGCCATGGTCGACGGTCACAACCGCCTCAGCAGCCTCAGCGCCACGAGCAGCAATAATCTTTAGGCGTTCGAGGGCAGGCTTGCCTCGGTTTGCCCCGTCAATCATCGCGTTGATTGCCGCCTGCAGAGGTAGCAACGATGCGACCAGACGCAAGCCGCCGGCCATAAAGACCCCAATTGTTACGGCCTGCGAGGGCAGGTCGCTAAAAACAACTATTCCAGCGAGAAATGCGAATATTCCAAGGATTAGTGATGTCTCAATGACATACCTTGGCAATCCCGAGAGGGTATAGATTACAGCTGCGCTTGCGGAGAACTTTGCACGGCCTTCCGTGAAACGGTCTATCCATGATGTGGAGACCCCTGAGGCACGCGCTTCCCTTCGAACGCCAAAGAGGTCCCTACTGGACTGCAGCGCCAACTCGGAACCCTGCAGTTGATTCACGCCATTGTGCCTAATTCGCTTAGTAACTAACTTGCTCAACACCAACAACACTGCGGACAGGTAGATGAACATGGCAAATGTCGCGATTGGATTGATGGCTAAAAAAGACACAACCATAGCAAGCAGTAAAGATGCCTCCGCGATCATTGAAATGCGGGCGTTTATGAAACCTGATATAGCCGATGTGGACTGAGAGGCTATATTCTGGAATTCACTAAGACTGTCGCCGAAACCGCTCTGTCCTTCGCTGCCCCCTAGGAAATAATCTGCTGCAAGTTTCCTTGAGAGGCTTGTCTCTAAGCTCGCGACAAACAGTGCGGTTCTTAGGTTTACCCAAACGGAAAAACCTGATTTCAGGATAAAAGTTGCCGCAATCACTAGTGCGATGGCAACAGCGTGGATTTCAGTTATGGCAATGCTTCCAAGGCCGGGTATGGAAACAGGCGCAACCGATGTGCCCCCGGCCGCAAATGCACCAAAAGAGGCTGCGAGAAGCGCAATTCCGGCAAGACCAAGGATGTCTAGCAAATTAGCCAGTACTCGCGCCAGGGCAAAACCGTAGATCTTGCGAACATCTCTCTTGGGCAAGATGCTAAACAGTGACCTCAGCGAAAGGTTGTTTACTCTATTCATTAGTTCCAAGCCTAGGTCAGACTTGTCTGAAGATGGTGAGTCATGGTTGAAATTCAGAAATACCATCAGGTCAAAGCTCGCTAGATGAACCGCTCGTGGTTCGGCGACAAGTGCTTCACCTTTGCCTCCCTCCGCCCTTTCAATGTTCAACAAGTGAATACAAGACAAAGAGACATCTGAGTGATTTATGCGTCATTCACTAAGCTGCACCCAATGATGACTGTCCGAGACTAGGAAAACTTTCTCAACATCCTGCATCCTTGTGGCTCCCGCCTAAAAATCGGCAGGGTCTCGAGTTAGACAATTTCTTCCACGCAACTGATTCAACTGCTCTGGCGCATTCATCTGTAGCGGCTGTAGAGGGTTGCCCTATGGCCCCTGCCTAAAAACCTGATACCTAGAGAAGCCATCGGTGAATTGAGCCAGTGGCGACTCACTCCGGAATGGCGCTAGTAGTAACTTGTTTAGCCAAGACAAATCTGATATCGGTCGATACAAATCAAGAGTCACGAGCTCCAGCGATGGCTCGGGGATTAGACGGAAAAGCGGGTCCGAGACAAATGCCAGCCTGGATGCGTTACTGAATGATATGTTCAGCACTTCTCCTCCTGGGCTAGGTTTCCATCCTGAAGTGATTGCCTCATCAAAAATAGATCTTTGACAGCCAGCGTCATCGGGCAAAAGGACGTCAGGATTTTCCCCTAGAACAAAGTTTGTAACCTGAGAGTGAAGAGACTTCGCCATTGTTGCCTCGAATGATCGCTCCCATGAGGTGGCAACAAAGTTGAGGGCAGTCGCAACAAGCCAAATAGCTGCCAAAGTTGGCATGGTGTGCCGAATTAAGGGCACAAAGCGCCTGAGCCTAAGCCCACTTTGGTACATCCCCAAAGCCAATAAAACAATCCCAAAAACTATAAATGTGGCCATGTTTCTATGAAGCCACTGGGACTGTAGGCCGAAAACGGTAATCCCTGCTAAGAGTCCCACTGATGCTGCCATTCCCACGCGATTGCGTGTTTTGAAGGCAAAGAAAACTCCCGTTAGCAGGATAAGACTCTGAAGAACACCAAGTGACATCGGCCCAGCTGCCAGGGTATAAAACAACAGGCCCTCAATTGACCGAGTGCCACCTTGATAAACCACTACATTCCCACCGTTGTTACGAATGAAATCGATTGGAGTTACCAATGCTGGCCAGTTAACAACCAACCAAGTTAATACCGCTGGAATGGTTACTTTAAGTAGATTGGAATCCCTTACTGGTCTAAGGAAGTTTTCACGCTCCCGAGCCCAAATCAGATACAAAATGACCGCAATTACAGCTAGAAAGGTCACCTTTACGGACAGGCCAAGGCCCATTACCACGCCCAGGATTACCAGTTTTTTGGTGGCTATTGACTCATCGCTGAGAATTCTTGTGGCTAGCCACATCGCCAGCAGTGCGAAAGAAGCGATGTAGCTGTCCGGATACCAGTAAACCGAATTAATGAGAAGAAGTGGTGAGAATAAAGTGCTCAAACCAACAAACCACGAGATAAACAAGTTTCGAGTCAGTTGTTGAGTCAATAGAAATGCTAGGCCAGGTGCCAATCCTCCAATTACGACAGTGAGAAGTACTCTGCCGAGTAATTGAAGGGAAGCCGGGTCTAAGTCCAAGCCAAGAATCACGCTCAGGACAGTAGGTAAAAAGTTGACGCCACCTCCGCGAAACTCGTTGAACATGACGGTGTTTTCAGTCACCATGCGACTCGATTCGCTCAGATAAATGTTCTCATCACACTGTGCAAAGGGATATTGGTTGTAATTAAGCTGCGGCAGCCTGCTAAGAACGCCCGCCAACGCGAGGGCGAGGAAGCCAAGCAAACTGCTAAGTCGAACTTTCATTGGACTCACTTATACCTCCAGGGTTACTAGAAAAACAAAACGTCATTGCCCTGCCACTGCCACACCACTTATTGCGCTTTGGTTTCGGCCTTCTTGAACACTAGGTAACGCATCCCCAAGAAGTTTATGGTTGACGCGACTACAAGGCTTAGACCATAAGCCACAAACACCCCAAGATTTGGAATCTCAAATAGTTCGAAACCCCACTGAGTAAACACCGCGACAGTTCCTGACACGATGTAAAGCAACAGGAAAGGAATCAATCTAGAAAATCCAGAAGTCGAATTAAAAACCCAGGATCGGTTGATAAAAAAGGCCCACAAAGTTCCACAGGCATAACCAAACGCTCGTGAAATCGCAGAATTGTCCGTAAAACCAACCGAGATGGTGAAAACGGCAAAATCCACAATGGTACCTGCCATGCCTGTCACAGCGAACTTAATTAGTTGATTCATCGATCAGAATCGCTTGCCATCGTAGATGCCTTTAGCACCCTATGCTTTTCTGCCTCCCAGCCCCGCAGTGCCTCGGCTTCGGTAAAGCTGAGGGTGGGCAATTCCAAGGTTGGTAGGTTAATCGCTACGTTCACAAACCAAAGCAATTGCTCCTGAGCAACAGTTGGAGATGCGCTTGCCGTATCAAGCCCCATGATTTCGGCAGCGCTTCTCTTTGTAAGTTGATTCAACCACTCCGTTGGTTCTGAGCCTAAGAAGACACAATGGTCGGGAGAGATTCTCCAGTTATGTTTTGCGTGCCATTGAAGTCTGATGCTTTGTTCTTCAGTCAATTCACTCTCCCAAGAATCAGGACGGAGAATCGAATCGCCATGTGGTTGGAGCAGTTCTACCCATAGTCCCTCAAGATAATCGATTGAGTCGGCTAGCTCTCCGGAAGAATTGGCAAAATACAGCACGCCGTGATTTTGGAGTATGAAGGCTGAGTAATCCCGCTCAACTAAAGCCGACTTGATTGATTGCTTTAGGGATTCACCTGGGCGCGCATAAGGTAGCAGGCAAACATTCTCACGATCTAGCACTGAGAGGATTTCGGGTTTTGCAGCTGCCACCATTGACAGAGCCACTCCCATCGTTGAGTGCAAATGCAGCACAAACTTGTGGCTGAACAATGCGTGCATGAACACTTCAATAGACGGCTTGCCATGCTGCGACAGGCTTAGGTCAAAGTACTCACTTTGGGCAACTCCTACTTTGAAAAAGTAGTCAGGATTATCAACATCCTTGAGGCGCATACCAGAGGCTTTGATGTGCATAAACCCGTCCTCCTTGTAGGACGAATTGCCCCCGAGCCCCTGAGTCAAAGCAAAGTCTCTGCCAACCTTGGAAAGCAGTTGCCTAAACTCTTTCGGAATCGGATCAGTTACAGATTGCATGCTTCAACTAGCTTCTTATAGGTGCCAACCAAGGAGGGTGAGCCGTCGGCCTGTCGCTCAACCATGAAAAAAGTGCAACCAGAGGCTTTCGCTAATCCGCCATCTTTTGCCAAGTCGTCACCTACGACCCAGCCAGAATCCTCCGGGAGTCCAAGGTTTCGTCGCCCATATTCAAAGAAGTTGCCCTCAGGCTTGTCCGAGCCGACTTCTTCGCTGGACACAAGCCCGGATATATAATCCAAAACATCGAGTCTCGAGAGCTTTTTGATTTGAATTTGGGTGCTCAGATCCGTCATAACGAAAACTGGAATTGCCTCTTGTCGGCAAAGTTCTAGCAACTCGGTCAGCCCCTCTGAACGCGTCATCGCCCGCAAGAAATTGCCCCAATAAGACGCCTCCAGCTGGAGTGCGAAGTCAAGATGATTTGCAAGTCCGAGCTTTTCGAGAGTGAGTTTAAAGTAGAGAAGTCGACTATGCGATGATGCCAGAGAACCCAATCGGGCCTTTGTTTCCAACCTCGCTTCGGACATTAGCTCTCTTACTGTGTCACCGTCGAGTGAATACTTGTCTCGAATCGCATGTTCGGCGGCAGTCTGTGCAATTTTGTGGCAAGACTGGTAGCCGTACATGGTGTCGTCTAGGTCTATCGCTATAAATGCTGGCCTTGAACTCATTAAATCAACCTCTCCCTTCGTAGGGCGTTTGCCAGATAAAGCAGAGTAACCATCTGAACAAGGCCTGCGGTGCCCGAACTCCAGGAAATATTGGCACCCAAGATATTGGAGATTCTTGGTTCTATTCTCTCGAAAGCTGCGCTTAATGAAGAGGAATCAGCCTCACCGATTACCGAGATTGAGCGTTTGCCACCCAGCACAATCTTGCTGGTTAGCTCAAGTCCGCAGGTAACACTAAGTTCAGAAATGAGTTGATCGTCAAAGATTTTTGGCTCTGATGTGAAGCTCACTTGCAGCATCTCTCGAGCCCCGGGTTCTAGCGGTGAAATGTAGTCGGTTTTAATAACCAAATCCGCTTTTTCTCGCTGCGGTGCAATAAACATGGCTGCATCAGCCTTGCGCCTCTCAAGCGAGGCCAAGACGGCCTCTCTCGAGTGGCCTCGTGCCGAAGTGTCGCGGGCAATCTTTAGATCAGCCCTCAGTTCTTCTCCCATTTCGAGAAAGATACTCAAGCTAGATTGTCGATTGACATCGTTTATGTGCAGCGCATGAAGGCCTGACGCGATCACGAACTCACGACTGCGGGCAACCTTCGACGCGCTGCGTTTACCTGTTGAATGGTCGTAGTGCCCGTTTCTAATGGCTTGTCCAGAACTCAAAGCAAGCAGGTCATTGAAGAACCTGGTCAATTCATTTGTGGCTGGGTTCAAGTGAGTGAGGTAGTTCCAAGCACCCTCACCCCTGTCCCAACGGTGATAGTCATCACCACTGACTCGAACACAAGAGTCCTCACCCAAAGTTCGAGCAAGTCCCTCTGCCAATGTGTCTTTACCTACTCCGGAATCGCCAGCAATCAATATCAGGGCTGGCCTTGCGTGAAGCCTTACAAAATCACTCTTGGTTACTAACTCGCGCCAGAGCAGGTATGCCGACATCGTGGCCAGCAGGAACCCTACGGTGGTTTCTGCGTTGGCAATGAGCTCGGAAACTTTGCCGTCGTTAGAAGTAAGGAAGTTCATGAGTAAAGAGAACGCCGAGAAATTGAGCATTATCCAGACCAGGACTTTGATGCGTCGCGATAAATCCGCCGTCAAAGCGAGCACAACGGGGAAACACCAAATGATCCAGCCTTCAGGAGCGCCCGGAAGATGAGCAACTAGCACCAGTGGTGTAGCAAAGGTGAGTGTTAGAAGCCCGAGGTTCATCCTGCGCAGCTGGTAAGCCAAAAGCCAACTCACGAGCACAATCAATGGAAGCAGCAGAAACACCCCGGACGAGGATGCGATTCCCCACTCCAGTGCGTCTGTCGCTTCCTCCGAGGAGTTTAGGGCAGCTTGGAAGCCCGCTGAATAGAAAATCGGACTTGCGCTGACAGCTGCTGCTGAAGCCAATACGACCACGAACTTGGCCCTATCGCGATTGTGCAGATGCCCAGATCGGAAAATGTAAAGGAGGAAGCCAACCACTGCCGCCAAGATCAAGAACTTTGTGCCAACCGCCAATCCTAAAAACAGGCCCGAGGCCAGAAACCGCTTTTTGTTCATGCTCACAAGGGCCGCAACCAAGAAAGCCATGGGCACCATGTCCGTTGCTCCAACCCAGAAGAAAATTGTCAGTGGAACCGGTGATGCGGCGTAAGCCAGCAAAACATAGGGCTTGGCCTCGGGTTTCTGAATGCCCAGAAGAGCGAAAACAACTAGCAGGTCAAGACCTATGGCCAGGGCAAGAAAAACTGGCCACGAGGCACCAAATAAGGCCTCACCAACAGAAACAACAGGAGCCAAAATCAAAAGCAGGGTCCACCCGTACGGAAAAGCTTCCGGGTTACCGCCGCTAGAAATCCAAGTGCCCCAGGGGTCAATGCTTAAGTTGCTATTGAAGTCTGAAATAAAGGGGGAGTAGTAGTCATTCCAGAGCGCAGATGGTTGCGATGCGGCAGTGAACCAGAAAATGAGCCTCGTGGCAATAAATAGCAGCCAAAACTTTGACAACTTTGACCTAAAGATTTTCAACTTAATTCCCCCCAAATCTGGGGCAACTTTGTGCAGATGGCATCTATGCTCAGGCCGGAATTCTTAACCTGTGACGCCAGCCCCAAAGCCTCTTCTTGCCGCTCCATGGAATGAAGTTCTGGAGAGACTAGGCAAACTTTCAGCCCTAAAGATTGAATCTCACTTATGCGATCCGGCCTGAGGTTTGGCTCATGGAAGAAGTCAATCCATGCCCATTCGCAAAAGTTTGAAATAAGCCTGAGGCTTTCAATCGATTCGTATTCCGACAGCCTCGCTGCCTGTTTTGTCTGACCCCGTAGGCCGCGCTTCACAAGAAATGGAATCGATTGATCAAGAAAAAAATAGTCGGCGACGCCATGCAGTTCGAGAAGTTCCTCAACTTTGGGCTCGAGCCCCTCCTCTTTAACGTTGAGCACTATGAGTCGGTGACGATATGACTCAAGGAACTCACTAAGCCTCTGTCCGGGTAGGTATGGGTCGTGGGAAAGGTACAAACCTGACTCATCGGAACGAATGTCAATCTCGACACCAAAGTCCACAGGGGTTTCCGCCAGCTTTAGATGGTCATTTACCCGGTGTTGAATTATCAGCATTCGACCACCTCCTCTTCGCAAGCTTCAGACTGAAGTCGATTGTTCTCTTTATAAACCGCAATCGAGCGGATTGTGATGTGTTCCACTTTGATTCGCCTGAAAAGCGAGGACCAAAGTGCACAGGGAACCTCAGCTCCGCAAAGCCATTCTTTCTTGCTGCTATCAAAGCGAACAAATCGAGGCTGAAATCATCCGGACCCTCCTGGATGATGGGCAAAAGCTCCCGGGAAAACAAAGTGGGCTGGGCATTAATGTCCCAAAGTTTTTGTCTAAAAAGGACGGTTTCGAAAAGACTCATTCCGAATGTGAACAACTTGTCTGAAAGCGGCCTACCGCTTCTGGCGCCCTTTATTAGAAACCTGACGTCTTCTTTTGGATAGTTTGCGATGGCCCTAACGGCATCGAATGGATCAGTTTGAAGATCGGCGTGAGTCCAACCAACCACCGCACCCTGGGCAAATTTGAGGCCATGTTTGATGCCATTGCCATATCCGATGTTCTTCTCGACCCTGCATAGAGACAATCGTTCGATGTTTTCGATTAGCGCATTGATCAACTCGAAGGTGCTGTCAGTTGAACCGTTATCAACAAAGACAATGTCAAGACTGGGGG
Organism: uncultured Sphingobacterium sp.; assembly: GCA_964580845.1. Classification (GTDB taxonomy): domain Bacteria; phylum Bacteroidota; class Bacteroidia; order Sphingobacteriales; family Sphingobacteriaceae; genus JAIPAN01. The sequence goes on along the minus strand of CAZOLA010000021.1, from coordinate 15,288 downwards.
ATTCTTCAATGGCAAACTTGGCACGAGTAACAAGATGCTCCGCATTACCCGCTTCGTTAAAGCACGGTATAACCAGAGTTGTCGATCTTGAAGCCTTATCCAAACTAGGCAACTGGACCCCACTCACTGGGCCGATGTTTAGTTGCAGCGAGCTCGGCCCTGACGCTGTGTATGTCATTTGCTGCGATTAATGGGTCAAGTTCTAGTGAGTATGGATGAGTTGGCCATCTATCGAAACAAGATTGCCAGTATCTGAAAGTTTCGAATTCGTATGGCGTTCCCAGGCTTATGGACAGTTTTGGCTCATAAAGTTGCACGCCTATGCCAAGCCCGTCGGCTATCTCGGAAAGCGAGTCCAAATAGAACTCGCCATTGACCTTGATTCCCGAGTCAAACAAGTTAGATGTAAGTTTCTCAAAAACCTCAAGCGAAGAGAAGGTGAAAGCTCCGGTTATGACCCGCGCATTCGCAAATTCGGGGGACTTTTTGAGGGAGGTAACAATGGTTCCGTTCGCGTCACCTATCCAGCCAAAGTTCTCTGGCCTACCGACTGCAAAAGGGGTTGGTTTCGTTACCCAGACAGTTAGGACGCCGTTAGGGAATTGAGTGGAATTGGCGTCTGGCATACCCAGATCGTCCAAAAACAACGTGTCTGATGGAGCAATTGTGATGGATTCTTTGGGTTTAGGGCGTGCCGACTCTACTAGTAAAGCGGCTGATCTGGCTTGGCCATCCGAAACAGCATCAATTTCCACCAATGCCCCGTGGCCATTGTCTCGAATCTCCTTCGCCACCTCAGAACCGCGGACAGCAAGGAAGTTTGCTGGCTGAGTGCTTGCTCGGGAAACGAGTTCAATGATTGTTCTGCCGTATACTTCGAGCAAGGATTTGTGCTTTCCATATCCCACTTGCTGAAATCTCGCACCTAGCCCACCCGCTAGCACACCGAGGTAATCAATGCCCTTAATGGCCGATGAGAGCTTGTGAAACTTTGCAAGCTGTTTGAACAGGTTGCTCCAGTAGACATATTCGCCAAGATCTTGAGGAGTTCCCCACTGCATGAAGTGCTCGATTTCGTAAACGCCAACACTTAGTCCGGCCTCTGCAATTAGGTTCACCCCAGAACTGACGTAGAACTCACCTCCGACTGTCACCTTTTCAAGCATCTGCTGGCGGAGGAACTTCTCCATGAGGTGACCTGTTTTGAAGTAGTAAGTTCCAGATGAAGCAAATTCTTCAACTTTGTTCTCCGTAAAGGGCTGCTTTTCACGAATCTCTAGCAGCTTGCCTTTCGACTCCCTGATGTAGGCGTAGTTTGTCGTTCCACCGCTGTGAGGGTGGAAACCTCGGTAAGCGGGGACAGCTGCATCTAAATTGTTCTCGTTGACATGGCGCTCAAAATCACTGAAAGACCAACGGCAGGTAAAGTCTGCATAATTCACGATAACGGGACTTGCGAGATCTAAGTGCTCAAGTGCCGAGAGCACGGCATGCACCGGGCCTAATTTGTGGGCTTTAATTGGAACAATTTTCCCGTTTGGGCAAAGCGAGTTTAGAATCTCACGCATGCGGTAATCCGGGTTACTCAGATGGTCTTCGTTGCAGATGAACACGACACTAGAAATGCCTGGAAACATGTCCAAAACGTGGCCAACAATTGGCTTGCCGTCGACTTCAATCAAGGGTTTAGGGGTGTCGTATCCAGCGGCCCTAAAACGCTCTCCAAAGCCCGACATCGGAATTACCAGTTGCATAAGACAAATCTACAGGTTGGTTTCAGTGTCTCTCGGATCGCAGTGAATCGGCTTTTGATATGTCAGATTCGATTGCCTGGCACTTTAAAACGCGGGGCAATCATCTTCCATGCGATGGTGCAGAGAATAGTTATGGCTATGGTGACCAGCACATCACCAATCGGTTGAAGCTGATAGGTAGCTAAGGACCAAAAGAGGACCCCTAGGATTAACAGAACAATCAACCTCCCCGCCCCATGATTCAGACCATCATTTCGCACCATTGCAATGAGTGGAAGCAGAACGAAAATCAATCTGTAATCAAAAGCGTTCCCGATAGCGAATGCTGTGAGCAGAATCAATGTGCCGGTGAGGAATAACATTTCAGACAATGTGTCGAGTCTCATCTTGCCGGCAAGCTCGTCAATCCGAGTTGCGTTAGTCCTTACAAACCAGAACCCAAGAACCGCAGCGATGAGATTGATTACCGCAGTGAAAACCAGGTAAGCAAAAACATGTCCTCCCGGGAGGAATTCCTCCGCATACCCTGCAAACACTCTCCAGCCAAAACCCAGCCAGTGAGGCCGTGGCGTATTAGTCGAAATGTTGTTGAGCTCCCCAAATATCGAAAAAGCATAAATGGCAAATAGCGATACGAGCCCGAGGGGGATAATCAAGCCTCGTCTCCTTCGTGCGAAAGCCAACAACGCTCCAATTGGGAAGAGTTTGATTAATGCGGCAAACCAAATTACCAACGAGGCAAAAAGCCGCGACTTTATGGCAATTGCGCAGGCAGCGACTATTAGCAGGAAAATCAGGCTGTCGTAATTGCCTCTTTCAAGTAAGAGCATTGTTGGAGGGCTCACAAATGCGATTACAAGCACCGCTCCGCGTTCCATTACTTTTTCTGCACTGGGAACCTGAAGCGCCCAGTGCAAAAGCGCGGCGAGAGCAACAGTCACTGCCACTGCAAGGCCAACACCGACCAAAAACACGTCAGAGTGTCCCAAGCCGGTCGGGCCGAGAAGCGACGGCAGCAGAAGGGGGTAATTTGGTACGTATCCGTAGGTCACCATGTTGTCATAAGCGTCACCTGCCGGATTGGACCTTAGAAAGTCGGCCATCGCTAGGAGAACTCCAAGATCCGCGAACGGAGTGTCTCCAACCAAGTTTTCAATAAAAGGCCAGTGCTTAAGACGCACGCCAACAGCTATAGAGACCAGCATTATTGACACAAAAACAACGGTGAAAACAAGGTTTGCCACTACTGAGGGAAATCTGGCTAAACGTCTAGTTTCTTCGTTGGTCAACTAAAGCCGCCTAAATCACACTTCTGAAGTAGTCGATAGTGAGGTCAAGCCCCTCATCGAGGTCAACCTTAGGCTCCCAGCCGAGCTGGTTCTTGGCTTTGGTGATGTCCGGCTGGCGCTGCTTTGGGTCGTCCTGTGGCAGCGGCTCAAATCTGAGCTTGGACTTAGTTCCAGTCTTGGAAATGACCTTTTCAGCCAGTTCTAACATGGTGAACTCGTGAGGGTTACCCAGGTTGATTGGGCCTACTAGCGATTCAGTTTTATCCATCATGCGAACAAAACCCTCAATTAGGTCGCTGACGTAGCAGAACGATCTAGTCTGCTGACCGTCACCATAAATTGTGATGTCTTCGCCGCGGAGAGCTTGGACCACGAAGTTGCTTACGACTCTTCCATCCCCGGTTGCCATCCGAGGACCATAGGTGTTGAAGATGCGTGCAACTCGAATGCTCACATTGTGCTGACGGTTGTAGTCAAAAAAGAGTGTTTCTGCAGCTCGTTTACCCTCGTCGTAACAGGCCCTTGGTCCGATCGGGTTCACGTTTCCCCAGTACTCCTCGGTCTGCGGGTGAACTTCAGGATCGCCATAAACCTCGCTGGTAGAGGCTTGGAAGATTGGTACACGCAAGCGCTTTGCCATTCCCAGCATGTTTACGGCACCGAGAATGTTGGTCTTAATCGTCTGAACAGGATCCTTTTGGTAGTGAACCGGTGAGGCCGGTGAGGCCAGATTGTAGATGGCGTCTACCTCCACAAACAGCGGGAAGGTCACGTCATGTCGCAATAATTCAAAACCGGGATTGCCAAGCAGGTGGGCAACGTTTGTTCTCGCACCGGTGAAGAAGTTATCAACCGCTAGAACTTCATGACCATTGCTTAGCAGCTTGTCGCACAGGTGTGAGCCGAGAAAACCACCGGCTCCAGTTACGATTACTCTCAATTACCAACCAATCATCATGCCAAAGGAGAAACCCATTCACGAGTGTTCAGGCACTCAGTGTATCCATCATTAGTCGAGATAAGCGCGAAGATTGCCAGACTTCTTGTCCAAATTGATTGCCACGGCCGCTGGATAAGGGCGATAGTCGCTGAAGGTGTCTATCAAGTATTTTTGCGAACGCGGTAGGGAAAGTATGAGGTCAAAATTCGAGAATCCGAAACTTTCTAGTAGCCCGGTTAGTTCAAGCCTGAGCATTTCGTCTTTACTGGAAAGAAAGACTATTTTGGTTTTCCCTTGGTGTACTTTTTCCAAAAGCGCCTGGGCGTTCTCGGAATAGAACTTCACCTCTCCAATCCCCGAAATTTTGGCGTATTTGTGAGACTCGCCAAGAATCGCCTCATCTAAATCGACGAGGTAGGTTCTGAAATCTCGGGTATATGTGCGCCAGTCCGAAAGGGTTCCCCAGTCGCTGTAAGCGCCCGCCCTGTGTGCCGAAAAGGTAGTACCTTCTGACATTAGATATCTGAGGACATCTGAAACATACGATTCCGATGTGGATGCCAAAAACCTTGCCGCCCTAACAAAGTCAGAAGAAGACGCGAAGCCGATCAAGCCCGTATTTATGAAGTTGCTGATGATTCTTTTCTCAACGATGTTTGTTAGATTCTTGAAGGCATCAAACTCCACAAAAGATTTATTTGTAGCGATCACATGAGGGCTCTCGGCAAGGTCTTCGTAGACCAGAAAATTCCCATTCGGAGTTATGTTGCCTGAGAATTCAACGTAGTTGTCAACATCCTTGACGACTATTGGCGAATCTTCTCCTATGTGAGTAATTCCCAGTGAAATTGTTTCGACCATCGAGCGAGTTGGCTGATCCAGCAAGAGAAATTCAACTGGAACACCTAATACTTGCTTGATCTCATCTGCCACTAGATCGGCTTCTAAATCCTCGAAGAATCGTGCCAGTGACACGACTAGCACCCTATTCAACCCTGAGCCCATCAGCCCTCGCAGGCCAGCCGAAATCATGAGTTCACCAGTTGGATGTTGAATTAGAAACTTTGGTCGAGAAAGGCCGTATCTTGTCGATAATCCGGCAGCTGGTATCAGTAAGGTTGTCAATCTAATTTTTGTCCAATCGAAAGTGCTTCGTCTAGCAAAGCTGCGCGCCCGACATCTTTAGTGTAGGGAAGAATCCTAAGAGCTGCTAATCGCTTAAAGAAGCTTAGGCTCCGATTGTCGATACCCCTGTATTGCGTAAAACTTCTCAGGGAATTCAACAGAATGTTTCGAGCAACCTTTTCTGAGCCTCTTTCATTTCTGAACGTTGGCCACCAGCCATGATCCAGGTCGAGCAGGAATCTGCCGAGGTCGATAAGGGGAGACTCAACCGGGCTCGAGATTGGGTCAATCAGCCAAACTTTACAAGTTTGCCTTTCGATGAGAATGTTCTCAAAAGAAAAATCTCCGTGATTAAAGCCCGAAACGAGTGGAATTTCAAAAGAATCTCGTTGGAGTCTGCTGGCTGCTTTCATACGGTGCTCGTTTGTCTTGTGCGTCCATAGCAGTTGATCAATTTTTAGTTTAAAAGGCTCAGATTCTCCGACGGAGCGGCTTGAATTCATGGAAGCATCGAGCTGCTCTGATACAAAACCCATTAGGGCCTCACCTATCTTATTGACTTCCTTGTGGCTTGCGATGTTAAGGAACTCACCAAGGACCCTGCTAGGTATGTATTCCATTGAATAACCGCGTCCATCCCATGGGGAAAGGATCTGTGGAACTTGAACAAAGTTTGAAGCTGGAAAATCAAGTAGTTTCTTTGCTTGCTCACCGAGGTGACTCTTGGGAGACCCTGCTCGCTTTTGTACAGAGAGCACTCCGGATTTGTCCCTAAGGAGATTCACTTGGTCACCGCTCTGGCCACCGGGAAGGGCTGCCAGTAAAACAGGTTCTTCCAACACCAAATCCTTAACCTCGCTTGCGAAAACTTCCGAGAGTAGCCCCACGGGCTAGCCTAGCCAACTCCGTCTTGGGGGAAGTAAAAAACGAATACATACCCGCTGGCAATGTGCGTCTGAGTATATAGCGAATAAATGCGAAACTCAGATCCACGATCGGATATTTGCCCAGTCTTAGGATTACATAGGGCAGAAACCGTCCGGAGACCTTGAGTCTTGCCCTTGTGGTGATTCTCTCTCGGAGATGTTCACCGTGCAGTACACCTGGATCCTGCAGACACGATGCAAAATCAACATCACTTAACTTCTGAAAGCTGTCCCATGTCATTAAGGCGATGTTGTCATCAACTCTGGAATGGTGAAAGTTGGAATTCCAAACTTCAGAATCACTCGGGACAGATCTCACTAGGTATCTCAGATTTAGGATCCACAAATCTGTGCGGGTAATGAGGACTAGATCAGGATTTCTATTCATTCTCTTGAGACTCGATAGAAAAGATCGACGCTGCGAAGTTGCCTGGCTGGCAAGGTTCGCGTCTTGATTAACTTGGGGGGCGTGACTTATCAATTCGGGGCTAGAAACTTCCACATGGGGAAACGCTTTTTGAATTATCTCGGAGTGCTGAGGTTCCAAGGACCCCACGCGGGCACTTTGCCATAAATGCCCTGTTACCTGAACGTCTTCGCACAAACGATCGAGAATACGCAGAGTTCGAAGGATTCCCAATGAGGGGTGGTGAAACCTTGGCTGGCCGTACAAGACGACCGCTATTCGTAAGCGCCTTTTTTTGCCCCCAACGCGCATGTTAGTCAAAGTAAAGGCTTTCCAGTCTCTTAGAGACGACTCTGACGTCAAACTTCTCAGTCAGCACCGCTTGGACACTTTTCCGGTTGCTGGGAGCTGTCAATCTAAAGTCGGAACCTTCTATGTCAACTCTCCGGTTGAGAGATTCGGCTAGCTCACCTTGGGGGGAATCCACGGGGGCAATAAGCAGCGAGCCTAAGAACAACGCTTCTAGACCCGCTGTAGAAAAGCTCTCGTATTTGTTTGGAGTAAAGCAGGCTTGGGATCTGGACATGATTTCAAAGACTTGGATCCTACTCAGGACTCCCAGATTCTTTACTTTCTCAGAGTCATACGAATTGCCCCCTATCGCGACTAGTTTCAGCTTATTTGTGAGAGCGATCTCTTCTAGACGCTGGATGGTAGCTTTACCAAGATTTCTCAGCGTTGAACTCGCAGAACTTCCAATAATCGTTAATAGTTCGTTATTGGCCCCAGCAGACTTAAGTTCAATAAGCTCCGCAGGTAATGGATTTGGAATTACGGAAACCCTTTTTCCGTAAAGAAGCGACGAGCCGGCGAGAATGTCGGCAAAGGCCTGGCTCGGAGCAGTGTGCCTCCAGCTTGCCGGAAACGCCTCGATTCTGTTTCGATTAGCCAAGTGCCTGAAAGGTGCCTTGAGTGCCGGGCATGAGGAGCAAGATGACTTAAACCTTTCGCAAGTAATGCTTTGGTGACATGCTCCAGTTACAAGCCTCATGTCATGATGTGAAATCACAACCTTTGCAGAAGTTTCAATCCGAGCAAAATCTCGGAGGTCTAGGGTCCCACCGTGGAGATGAATGACGTCAAAGCGGTGCATCATTGCCGAAACCCGCCTCAGAAGTGCTTGCCCTGATCTCAAAACGGAAATTGGCCCTTGGAATCCCCGTTTGCGTAAACCAAAATCGTCCAGCCCAGCCATAATCGCTTCAATTGGGTGCTGCAGTACAGTGTCGCTTAGAGGTCCCGTGGTGGCAAATTGCCATTCCACTTGATGCCCAGCCAGAATTTGGGCCCTGCACAGTTCCGACACCACATTTCCTATGCCGCCGGCTCGGGAATACGAAACATGAAGAATTCGCACGAGCCTCCTTGCTCAGTTGTATAGAGTCTAAATTGTGAATTCTATTGAAAGATCCCAACCTTCACTAAAGGAGAAGTTGCCTGTAGCTTTTTTTTGCTTTAAGCGCCCAGATCTGACTAAGAGTGTATTCGAGGCAATATGTGCATACCAACCAGAGGTACTTCACGTTTTTCTTGATGCAGCGAGACCTAATGTTGCGGGTGAAAAAGAGCTGGTGGATGAGGTAAAGCTACTTTTTGAGGACAAGGATCACAATTTCCCAATCATTCATCATTACAGCGGCAGCAATCTTGGGATTCAGGGCAGTTTTCACAGGGGGCTTCAAACAATGGCAGCCGCCCATGAGAAATTCATAATCTTGGAAGATGATTGCTTCCCCAACGAAGATTTTTTTAGCTTCGTGTCCGATTGCCTTCACTTTTTTGGCTCGAACGGTTCCGTTGGCATGGTTCAAGGATTGAACCTAAACCCTTTTTCTCGATTCATGGGTGCCCGCGCATATCTCAGTTCCCGGATGAAGATTTGGGGATGGGCAACTTGGAAAGAGAGCGTGGTCGGTTTCGATCCTTCCGATAAGCCATGGCTAAGTGAAGATGCGAATCGGATACTGAAGGAAGCGGGGTGGAATCTTCTAGAGAGACGAAGGTTCTTGGCATCCCTCGACGCCATCGATGAGCTTGGGACATGGGACTACCAATGGGTTTATCATCTCCTGCGCCAGAAGAAATACTCAGTGTCGCCTGTAGGTAATTTTATCGTCAATCTCGGCTTCGGTGAAGGTTCAATTCACACGGTAATCCCTTGGCCTTCGGCTCGTAGAAGTCCAAAGCCTGATCGCCCAAAAAACTCCTTAGAAGATACCAGGCTAAGGGTTGATTATATTGATCAGATTGAGTTTTATGCTCGCTCGGCTGTCGACGCCACCTATGCAGTGCTCCACATTGGTCAAATAGCAAATCGCCTAAGAACAAAGATGAGAAGCTCGAAGAGCGGATTGGAATAATGCGAGTCGGTTTCTACTCTAATTTTGATCTGGACTACGCATTTTTGCTCTCACAGCTGGGCGAGGAGTATTTCAGCGAGCATGAAATACTCATAAACCCTTCGGGTTTGGTAGACATAGCATTTACGTTTAACTTTTCAAGAAGTATTCGAACCTACATCCACCGTGGCCCGGAATATTTTTTGGTGATGGAGCCAAATGTACCAGGTCTTTGGCACTCTTTCGTGAATCGTCGGTCCACAAATAACAAGGTTGTCTTTTCCCCATTGAATGGCAAGTGGACTGCGCTTCCCTGGCATGTCGGATTCAATCTTGAGGAGCTTCGAAGACTATCCATACCTCCGAAGACACGACTTATGTCAGCCATAGCTAGCACGGCATCCTCCCTGCCGGGGCATAAAGCTCGTCTTGAATACATTGAAGCTCTTCAAGAATATGGAGCGACCTTTGATCTTTACGGAAGGGGCCGCGAGATTGAACTTTCAGAAAAAAGCGATGGATTGATGCCGTACATGTACTCAGTAGCCATAGAAAACTCCAGTCAAAAGAGTTACTTTACGGAGAAGATTCTCGACGCAATCCTCTGCTGGGCTATCCCTATTTACATAGGGGCACCAAACATGCGTGATTTTTTACCGGAACGATCCTTTATATCACTACCCCCAGACGACCCTAAACTTGGGGCTGAAATTCTTGGAAAATTGTCAGAAGAAGACTACGTTTCGAGGCTGGCGGATCTTGCCGAGTCACGAGGCTCGATACTGGAGAGGTATTCAATGAGCGCTGTCGTGAGGGAACTAACATTCGCGCATAATGAAAAGCGTCCTCACATAGCCACCAGTTTCGACCTAAACACATTTCTGCACGGCGCTCGAGACATGGCGGCTCGATTCAAATTGGCTGGATGATGATAAACATTTTTGTTTTGACATATTCGGAGTCAAAATTCACGCCTGAGTTCCTGGGCGAGAGTCCTCATGTAGGCAAGTTTCAAATCATCTGCAATCCTTTTCGGCCCGACCAGCCCGTGGATGCAATCAAGATTCTCGAGTATCAGGCTCAAGTCACGGCAATTGAGTTCTACAGGTTGCTAGCTCGAGCTTTCAGCAAGGGGCAACTATTGCGTCTAGCCAATGCTGCGGTGAGTTTAGTTCTCTTGCCATTTTCTCGAAAAATCAGAGGAAGACTAGAAAGATCTCTAAAGAAGTCAATGGTAGTGAGATTTGGCCATGAAGAGCTTTGGAGAGAAGCGCGAAAGAGCTCCTTGCCCGCCCTGCTGATCGAGGATGATGCTGCATTGGCGATTGACAAGGAAATGTTTTTTGATTCCCTTCTCGAAATTTCATCCGTCCTTGAAGTGCCCTATGGGGTCGAGCTCTCCAGAAGCTATAACTTCAAGGAGCTTGGAATTTCTCAGAACCAAGTGTCGCTGGTGGACGATTTCCGGGGGCTCGGACGACTTTATAAGTTGCAGCCAGGTGCCTCGAATACTACATGTGCGGCGCTTTACAGCCAGCTCACTGTTTCAGCACTGCAGTCTTTTTCTCACGAAAGTAAGTTCAAATTACTACCAATTGATTACTTCATCGATTACTTTTACCTTAAGAAACGACGTCAAATTCATAACTTCCATGTTGTCCCAGGACCTTTTATTCAGGGCAGTGAATTTCGTAGCTCACCCTAATTTTGTCGATAATTGCCAAAGATGATTGGGAGTTCAGCGAGTCATTTTTGAATTTTGGATGCGAGTGCCTGAAGGGTAATCTTAAGTACACTCTTATTTCTCCGCGCGACCATGAGGGCTCTGGAAAGCCTCTCCTCCAAAAACGGAAACATCTTTCTGACAATTGACCTAAGGGTTATCAGCATCCCTTCCGTAGAAAGAATCCAGGAGACCAAGCTACCTAACCAATGGATGATACTCGGACCTTTAAGCTGCCAGGAAGTCTCATAGCGAGCTTGGGTCGAGACATCAACAAATCTTCTCGGACCATCAATTTCAGCCTCTGTGAGCGGGACAATCTCGAAATACGTGCTCACAAACGAGTGAGTTTTTTTGTAGTTAGTGAAGCTGACATTTATTCCGGATAAGGAGTTGAAATCTAAATTTGAGTTCTTTTCTGCATACTCGAGAGTTAGAAATTGCTCTGGTCGAAGCTTTGCACATCCGTTTCCACGCCCCTCCCTTGCCCCATCCTTGCTTGGACTGCATCGCCAAATCTTTTCTCTAGAAGTTTCTGTGGACCAAAAATTCAAAATCCTCTCGAATGCGCCAAACTGTATAACATCACTCACGTGCATGTAACGAAGGTCCTTGTTCACGCTGTGAGTGAATGCGTTTGAAACTCGAATCTTCCCTAATGGGTCGCTGCGGACAAACCTTGCCCCGGTAAGCTCGAATTCTGGTCGGAATTTAAGGACGAAATCTCTTTCGGCTAGGGTTAGACCCGCTTTCATGCTCACAATCTGCCTTGACAGATTCATTTCAGTCTTACCGCAGAAACACAAATCGGCTCCCGGGTCTTCGTAGTTAGCAATTCTGTCCGCAATCAAGCCTTGTGGGTCTTCATCGTCGGGGTGGCTAACAATAATCTGCGCTTCTGGCAATGTGTCCCTAATTGACTGCAGCGCCCTTTGGGCTATGCCGGGCTGATCCAGTCGCAGTGTGCCTTGAAGGATGACCGACACGCTTCGATCAGAGAGGTGTTCACGCGCCATTTTTAGTCAGGAGATCGAGGAGCTTCTTAGCAACGTTGCTTCGACGAGCTTCGTCTACACTCGAGAAAACTTCTTTTTGATTGAGCCATTGGCCCGACACGGCCCTTCGAAGCGATGATTCAGCGGTCCGAGCGCTACTGAAAAGAAGACCGGAGTCTTTCAGTACTACGCTGTGATTTTTGTCCATAAGGGGGTTGCGAATTGGGTGCGGGGCTACAACTGGCACGCCCATTGCTAGTGGCTCATAAATCGAGTACCCAAAACTCTCACCCATAACTCGACCGTTCAATGCGGCAGATGAGTTCGCGTAGAGCTCCCAAATTTGTGGCCTGTCAAGGTAAGGATGGTGCACAATTCGTGGATGATCAGAAAATTTAGCCGTGTTTATTGCTACAAAAACGTAATCAGGATTGGAGTCAAGGAAGCGCAGCACGCCCAATTGAGCAGCCCTGTCATTGAACTGCCCAAGAGCACCTACTCGACTAACGATTGGTCGTCCTGAAATCTTGTACTTAAGTTCTTCTGGAAGTTCAGCCCTTTCTGGGAGGTCAGGGATCGAGAGAGGTAGGTAATCAACAACGGTCGTTGATAGCCTCCTAGCTCCTAGCGCAGGCCACAAAAGGCTGGCATCCATAAGCCACTTCGATATGTATAGATATAAATCGCCATGCAGGTCTCTGGACTTGAACACTGTTTGGGTAATGTGAAAGTTACTGCCCACCCTGTAGTTGCCGTCGGACGACGCGTAGACGAGAGCATTTTTTTGCCCGCCAGAATAAGCAATCGTGTGCGTTGTTCCGTGGTGCCGACTGAATTCCTCAAGCTCTCGACGCGATCGATAGAAGACATACGGAACATCGAGTGATTTGAGGTGCTCCAAGCGAGACGGATTTGGCTCAACTTCATTGCTGAATGCCACCACGCACTCGTCTCGTAAGTGTCCTCGAATAATTGCGATTAGTTCGAAAGCATTAACGCTATCCGCGCGCTCGCTTAGAGTGTTTGAAAGTAGAAGGAACTTGCGCATAGTGGAAGTATAAATGTAATTCTTTCCCCTATTTCCTAATCCAGAATGCGGATACCTCATCTCTGCAATTCGAATTATTCACCTTGTAGAGCTTTAGTTGGGTCTAATTCAAAAACTGTGTCGAGTTAGCATTAAGGTCGATGACCTAAATTGGCGAGCTAAAGGATTTCACGCTTTTGGATTTCTTGACTTGGCTCTGCACTACCGCGTGGTCAAGAGTCCCCTACGCCGTGGGGCTGTATTTCAAGAAGATCGGGAGCATTCAACCATCGGAGATTTTGCCTAGCACGACAATCAAAATCGCAAGCTCGCACTTAATGAAAAAGCTCTGAAGGCAATACGGCTGGACTTGCTATACGAGATCAAGGCCCCTACGTTCATCGACTATCTTTCCGTCGATATCAAGGGCTCTGAGTATGAAGTTTTGAAGGAGATCCCGATTAATAGATACAGGTTCGGCCTTATAACCGTTGAGCATAACCTCACGCCAATGAGTGGCAAGCTGCGCGAACTCCTAATACGAAACAGCAACAAGCGGATTATTGCTGTTTACTCGGTATTCGATGCCTGGTGCGGTCAGGCATCCGAGGAAGTGCCACAGAACTGGCTCTAGCTTTGACTTGCACGCTTTCTCGCTGAAGCCTAGCGATCACACGGGTTTCGATCCAGCTCAGCCTTTCAAGTAACTGTCATGCCTCACGCAACATGAGCAACTGTGGCTTCGAGTCCAATATCCGCGCAAGTCTGGGGCGAAATTGCTAACTTCTGAAATGACATTTTCCTGTCGCAGCAGAAGTTAGTCGTAAGTCGATGAGCACCATAACTTGGCGACTCTTCAAATAAGCAGCATCTGCGCATTAGTTTCTCATAGCGCCGTTTCATCGACCACCTTGTTGTTAAAGCTCCAAAAGTAAGATGAATTCAATCCAAGGGTTAGTCTGGAGGCCTGATAGTAGCGGGTTATGCGTAGGTGACAAAAGGTCGAGCTCGAAGCGAGCAAGTCATTTTTCAATGACAGCACAGGCCGCATGAATCGTTTTGGGGAGTAACTTAGTCAACATGTGTAAACCGAGATTCCGAGTTGAAGAGAAAACCGTTTTGATTGTCTCGCAATGTGCTGGCATTAGCGATCCTTTTCATTTCTACCTCGGTTACTTTTTGCCGTTGGTCGGTTTTCGCGCAAATAAGCTGAACCGACGAAGTTCAAGGAAAGTTCTTTATCAACTTCCCCGGTTGGCTAGCCTTCAAGATTGGGTGAGACTTGGCCTCTTGATTCGCGAAGTGAAAGCAGAGGCCTATGGAGGTGACGCACTTCAAGAATTTCTGCGAAGGCGACGATGGACATCCAGGGTGGTCAGGCGAGCGACAACGTTACTGTTCCCGGATTCCGATAACGTGCATAAGCTTGGAACAATATCTTTTCGTCGGCTCCTTAGAAGAGCCAAGTCTAATCTTTCACAACTTGGAATCCTGCACGAACCAAATTCTCATACATCCGCGAGTATGGGGCGTGCCTGCATAGTTGTCAGGAGAAGTCAAGATCCATTGAAACCGGTTGTCTTCCCCAGAGATGTGTCAAATTTAGATGAAATTGGAAGTTTCCTAGAAGCAAAAGGGTGGGAAGTTGTTTACCTGGATGCCGCTACAACAAAGCCTGAGGATGTTCTGAAGGTCGTTTCATCCAGTAAATTATTGGTTGGACAGTATGGCGCAGGACTTGCACACTGCATGTGGATGGCCAAGGGCTGCTCCGTTGTTGAGCTGTCCGCAAAGATCGACAATCCTATGGTGCCTTGGGTTTATCGTCGCTTGGCCGAGTCGGCATCGCTAAGATTCGTGCACTCGAGATGTCAAGAAACCTGGACATCTCCAGCCTCAATAAAGACATTTGAAAAGTCTTATGAAGCTGTAATTGAACGACCACTCACCATTGCCGATAACGTTCGAAGTCTCTCAGCTGTTTACTTCCACATTTTCGTAGGACGTCTCTTGATTTCGGCGGGGTTGCGGAAAGCGTAGTAAACAAAACGGTAGTTGGCTATTACATTACACACCTCAGGCTCTCTCATTGAGGCCTCATAGCTCCCTAACCCGCTTTTTTAGCTCAGTGGTAGATATGCCTTGGGTATAAGGGATGTAACACAACCCAATTCCGCGTTCGTCAAGCCAATCTTGATCGAAACTCATTTGTGCGTAATAGTCTCTGCGGGCCCAGTCGGATCCAATGACAATGACCGCGGGCTTGACAAGTTCGATCGCAGGCTTCGAGTCTGCTCCGCCGGAGTTTGGAACAACTTCCTCGACAAAACGACAGCCGAGCAGTACGGCTTCTCTCTCTTCATAGGTCATGATCGGGGGCTTGCCTTTATATGAGGCGATAAATTCATCGGTGTTTAGCGCAACTGTCACGTCACCAAACTCCGTGCACCGCCTTAAGAATTCGAGGTGCCCACGGTGAAATAGATCAAACGTTCCACCGGTATAAACAACTTGTCGCTTCATAACTGTGTCTCCTCATAGAGCATCCTTAGCTGCCAAAGAGCCTACTATGTGGGCCATTAGTTCTCTGATTTCCCGAGATCATCGGAATCTATCGGCCGTATCTAAGCCTGACTTGCACGCCTTCTAGCTGAAGCCTGGCGAGCACGAACGTTAGGATCGAGCTCAACCTTGCGGATACGGG
>CAZOLA010000020.1:0-25143 GCA_964580845.1 uncultured Sphingobacterium sp. | reverse complement strand
TAGAGCAACTGATTTGTACTCAGTAGGTCGTGGGTTCGATTCCTACAGGGGGCTCTTAAAATTCAGTGATATAGCTCAACTGGTTAGAGCACTTGCCTGATACGCAAGAGGTTATAAGTTCGAATCTTATTATCACTACATTAAAAAAACGTGATGTAGAGGAGCCAGGTTTATCTCGATTGCTTTGGGAGCAATAGTACGCAGGTTCGAATCCTGCCATCACGACTAAATAGAAGATTAGCTCAGTTGGTTAGAGTATTTGGTTTACATCCAAAGGGTCATAGGTTCAAATCCTGTATCTTCTACATTAAATGGGCCGTTAGCTCAGTTGGCTAGAGCGCCTGCTTTGCACGCAGGAGGTCATCGGTTCGACTCCGATATGGTCCACATATAAGCAGTAGTAGCTCAATTGGTAGAGCGCCGTCCTTCCAAGTCGGAGGTTGCAGGTTCGATTCCTGTCTACTGCTCTAATATTAACGTTTTAATAAATTATAATTATGGAAATTATCTATTTTACATTAGGAATGCTATCAATGGTTGCTGGAGTATTAACTGTATCGGCAGTGTATAGTATTATTAAGTTATCAAAATTATACGAATGGTGTCGTGAGACCAATAATCGTATTGAATCTACTCAAAGAGATATGTATAGAATTGAAGAGAATATTTCATCACATACAAATCGTAGACTTGATAGTCTTTATTCTGACATATTGGTCAGAAATGAAGAAATTTCTAAACGATTAGATGGTCTTCAATCCTATGTTGATAAATTAGATTCAAAAAATAAAAAACAACAAATTAACGGGTAATTTAGATTGTCCCCTCGTCTAACGGCAGGACAGATGGTTTTGGTCCATCTAATGGAGGTTCGAATCCTTCGGGGACAACTTATTTAATACGGAAGTGGTCCGAATGGACGAGGAGCTTGTCTTGAAAACAAGTAACACGTTAATAGCGTGTTGGGGGTTCGATTCCCTCCGCTTCCGCTGTGTCTATGATGTTAACGGTTAGCATAACAGATTGTGGTTCTGAGTGTTCGGGTTCGAATCCCGATAGACACCTATTTTTTATGGAAGATAATCCTCAACGGCGAGAGGGCTTGCCTGCTAAGCAATGTGTACCTACGGGTATCTGGTTCGATCCCAGTGTCTTCCGCTTACTTTTAATGTCAGAAGCTTTGGCTATCTGACTTTTTCTATTTATATTTATATAAGAAATTTAAAACAAATAGTTATGTATTATTCAATCAAAGAAACCCTGACTAAAGAAGAAAATTTAGAATTGGCTAAAGCCTATGAAGATAAAGCTAAGGAATATCTAAACCAATTCAATGAATTATTGAAAAATGCTAATAAAGATTTTCCTGGCCGGACTTTAGGCTTAAGTAAATCTAAAAAGGAAAAATTGAAAACTCCAAATGAGGTTTATGAACGTTTACAATTTGCTGTTCGTTCTTATAATCACACCAAATCTATTTACGAAATACGTGAAAGAATGGTGAAAGAAAAGGAAGAAAAAGAAAAACAAGCCGAACTGTTAAAACAACGAGAAGCCGAAAAAGTAAATTTGGTTAACGAAGCAATTGTATATTGTTTGAATAACGGGCGAGTTTTCGGTGATGGTCTTTCAGTTGAAACAGCAATCTCAATTGCCAACGAAATTGCATTTCAAAAAGAAATTAAAAGACGTGAGGAGGAAATTGGTGACAATTATATTTATTTTTCTGGTCATAATTGTGAATATGGATGTGCTGGTTGGAACCCACATTATCATCGTTGCAATTGTGGTAACCGTCGGGTAGGTTGGGTTGAGGGTTATTATTCAGATTTCCGAAATATGGAAGTTTATGCTGAGGCTTATTAGAATGTTTATTTAAAAGTTTATTGTAATGAAAATATTTAAAACTATAGATGGTAATAAAGTTGATGTTGTAAAACATACTCTAGATATTATAAAAAAAGATCCGTATGTTGAAATCCATATTGGTACAGATTCCCAAAATAAAGGCGAATATACCCACTATGCTACAGTAATTGCATATAGATACGGAACTAGAGGAGTCCATTATATTTACCACAAAGAAAAAATAACTCGAATAAGAGATCGTTTTATTAAATTATTCAAAGAAGCTGAGTTCACTATTGAAGTAGCTGAATGGTTATCCAGTAAAGTCCCTTCTATTAAAGTAGAATTAGATTTTGATTATAATGATGACCAAAAGTTTTTTAGCCAAAAATTAGTTTCTTCTGTAAAAGGATGGGCTGAATCTCTGGGGTATAAAGCAAATATTAAACCTAATAATCAGATTGCAACAAAGGCCGCTGATTATCAATGTAGATAAAATCCCCATAATTAACGTCAAATTAAACAATATTTTAGTCTAAAATATACAAATAACGGAACTATATGACCCATATAAGATTATACTTAAATCGGTTTATTTTAGGATACAAAAAGAAGATATTAAAGGATATTAAAAGGTTTGGCTTCCTAAAAAATTATTAGTATAATATATCTGAGATAGGGTTAATAATAACTCTAGAATAACTATAATAACTAGAATGAATATGAGAAACAGAGAAAGTTACATTAGAGGGCTCGAGAGAATAGAGGGCTCGTTAAGAACGATGGAGTTCTATTTGAACAGAGGTGGAACATCAGATCAGTATAGAACTGAGATGGAACGAATCCAGAATCAAGTAGATGATATCAGATCATTAGTTGAAAGAGAAGATCTTTCTGGAACAGAATTAAATCCTATCAGGTCATGAAAGAAAAATTAGCACCCGAGAAAATATTGAGTAACTGGGAGAAATTTCTCTCATATGTTAATACTCATATTTCAGAACCTAGACGAGAACAGTTAATTGATTTCTATACTAGATTTGAAGAAAGACTAGTATTAATGCCAGCCTCATATAAGAAGGAATACCATAATTGTTTTCCTGGAGGATATATTGATCATATTAATAGAGTTGTTGAATGTAGTTTATCTCTATATGAGATTTGGAAAAACATGGGAGCAGATATGACCTCTTTTACTAAAGAAGAATTAATATTCTCAGCTTTAAACCATGATCTAGGCAAAATGGGAGACGAGAACTATGAAGCTTATGTTCCTCAGACTGATCCTTGGAGAAAAGATAAACTAGGAGAAGAATATATGTTTAATGAGGCTTTACCATTTTCATCAGTTCCAGATAGATCATTATATCTATTACAGCAATTCGGGATCAAATATTCATTTAACGAAATGCTGGCAATTCAAACTCATGATGGGTTATATGATGAAGGAAATAAGAAATATTTAATTTCTTACCAACCAGCAACAAAACCAAGAACTTGTTTGCCTTATATTCTTCATCAAGCTGATTTAATGGCCTCCAGAATTGAATTTGAAAATGAATATTCAAACTCATGGTCTGAGAAATCAAAACAGGATACTCCTCAGATTTATACTCAAGCAAAACAAAAAGAAACAAAACAAACAAAAGCATTGAAAAGTATTCAAAGTTCAAGTTTAAAAAATATGCTAGATGACTTATGATTAATATTGTATTAATATCACTGATTACATTTTTTGGATTATTATCTGTAATAATGTTTTTTGTTATTATGAATTTACTTCGTAAAAATGAGAAACAAGAAGATATACTAGCTAATTATCTTCAATACCTGGATTCAATATCTAAAGTTATAGAAGTCTCTGATCTCCAGCTAAAAAGGTTGGATGAAAAAGGATTCTTCAAATCAGATGATGAAATTGGATTTTTCTTCAGGAATATCCAAAAAATACAAACTATTCTAAATGAATTTAAAATTCAAAATAAATAAATATGAAGAAACCATATTTTGATAAAGATACAGAAGAAGCTATTATCCAATATAATAATTCAATAAATCATCATGAAAGAAGTTTAATATATGAGAAAAAAATCCATTATGCTTTTTTTAAATTAACACAAAATCTTATCCATACTTATAAAATAAGAAATACGGATGTTGATGATTTAGAACATCTTCAACATGAAGCTATAGTATTTCTCTTAAGTAAAATAAATAATTTTGATCCAACATTAGGTAAAAAAGCATATTCATATTTTAATACAATAGCATTTAGATGGTTAGTTAAATATAACAATAAAAATTATAAAAAAAGAATAACCTCTTCAACTATAGGAGAGGTTATTTCTCATGATAATGATTATTTTAATTCTCATAATCTTAGTAATTTAGATAAACTTTCATATGAAATGAAAGATGTTCCATCTAATGAAAATAACCTATCTGTTTTTATAGATAAATTCATTGAGTATTATGCTTCAAATATCAATACATTCCATACAGATGAAGAAAGTAAAAAAATAGCTCAAGCTGTTTTAGATATTTTTAGGAAAAGAGAAGGTATAGATATATTCCATAAAAAAGCCCTTTATTTTGCTATTCGAGAAATAGTTGATGCTAAAACCACCAAAATAACAACCGTTATCAAAAAAATACATAACCAATTCAGACCAGAATATGAATTTTTTATAGAAAACGGTTATACTCGTTTTAATTAAATATATATAATAAAATATGAGTGGATTAGAATCAAAAGTTTTCAAAGATAAAAAATTTTCTGATATTCTTGAGGAGATATATAATAACCAAAAGAAAAAAGAAAAAACTATAAGCAATTTAATAAGTGAATTAAAGGATTTAATAAATGATATTGGTGATGCTACTTTAATAGTACCTTTAATTGCTAATTATCTTGAAATAGGAGTTAAGAATGACGAGCATTTATTAAAAATGGCAACTGTTGTTCAAAGAATTATTACTAATAATGGTGGCTCAGGGTCATCAAATGATTTGAATATTTCGGATGATGAAAGGGATGAACTATTGAAAATAGCTCAAGAAATAAAAGAACTTCAAACTCCACCTGAAAAATGAGTTTAAAACAAAGAGTAAATCTTTTACCAGATATTAAAAATAATACATCTAACTCTAATAGCGGAATATTCCCTGTTAGAGTTAAAAGTATTATAATGGATTCCTCCCACCCAGAATTTAAAAATAAAGGTGAGTGGTCATCTTTAGGTTGTATTTTTTGGTCAGATATATCAAATCCAACTCCACAAGGAGATATTACATCAGATAATTTTGCTTACCCATTATTGCCTAATATAAAAAATTACCCATTATTAGAGGAAATTACATACTTAATAGCACTACCTAACCCAGATATAGGATCTAGTCCAAACTCAGTTAGATACTATTATTTTAATCCTTTAAATATATGGAATAGTATTCATCATAACGGTTATCCTTCTTTTACCAATAATACCCTACCAGAATCACAACAAAAAGATTATCAGCAAGTTGAAGGGGGAAGTGTTCGTAGGGTAACAGATAATTCAACTGAATTAAACTTAGGTAAAACATTTAAAGAAAATATAAGTACAAAATCTTTATTACCATATGAGGGTGATATAATTTATGAAGGAAGATTTGGTAATAGTATAAGATTTAGTTCTACTGTTTCTAATCCTGAAATTCAAAATCAATGGTCAAATGAGGGTAATGATGGAGATCCTATTCTTATAATAAGAAATAGTAAATATAATGATGGTAAAGAAGCTTGGATTCCACAAAATGAAGATGTGAATTTAGATGATTCTATTATATATCTAACTTCAAATCAAAAATTACCTATTAATGTTTCTAGTAAATCATATACTTCTTATTCAACACCTCCTGTTTCCCCATCAGAATATCAAGGAAAACAGATAATAATAAACTCAGATAGAATATTAATTAATTCAAAAGAAGATTCAATTTTATTATCTTCAAAAAAATCTATAAATCTAAATTCAGTAGAATCAGTTAATATTGATTCTCCTAAAACTATAATAAGTAGTAAGGATATAAAATTAGGAGATAAAAACGCTACTGAGTCTGTTATTTTAGGAGATTCATTTTTGAATGATTTTAAACTTTTACTAACTGATTTAATAGGATTATCCTCTGTTTTAAATACAGTAGGTACTCCTATTCCTGGTCAACCTAATGTAGCGGTAACCGCAGCTTCTCAATTACTTAATAAAAGAGCAGCTCAAATTTTAAGTAAAATAGATTCTTTCAAATCTAAAACTAGTAAAACTATTTAATAATGGCTATCGCTAATATAATTAATTCAACAGTTCAGAATGCAGTTAAATCAATATTTGATTTAGATAATAGTATAGACAATCTATTAAAATTATTTAATCAAGGATGCCCTCCCCAAAATGAATTAAAACAAATAATAGATATTAAAAATAATTTAACAAACTCTATTATAGAGATTAATTCTAGATTAAATACTTTACAAGAGATATCTAATTCAACCTCAGCTTTTATAGATGGATTATCAACAGTAATCCAAGTAATAAAAACTATTCCTGTTCCTACAGCTGTTCCTCCAGGAATAGGCATTCCTGTTAATGTATTAACCATATTATCAGATTCATTGGATATTTTAGGAAGTCTGATTTCAACTAATAAAGCAGCTATTTCATCAGTTTCTCCTGCTATAAATATAATAAACAATCAATTATTAGGAACACAACAAAAATTAACTCAATTAGATAATTTAATATTAGGTTGTTTAGGACAAGAGGATATACAAAATTTTACTAGTACTAATCCTATAACTCCTGTCCAAAACTTGGATAGTATACTTGATAATCAATTATTACCTAATTCAACTAATCCTTTTATATACAGGGATTATAGATTTGAAATTCAATATGA
Source organism: uncultured Sphingobacterium sp. (assembly GCA_964580845.1). GTDB lineage: Bacteria > Bacteroidota > Bacteroidia > Sphingobacteriales > Sphingobacteriaceae > JAIPAN01. The sequence goes on along the minus strand of CAZOLA010000020.1, from coordinate 18,360 downwards.
TCCTGATAATAAATTTGCTGTACCTAGAAGAAGGGTAAAAGCTTACAAAATTAATAATCAGAATGATTATATTATAGGACCCTGGTCCTATAGTTCATCAACTAATATTCTAGTGAATGAAATAAAATTCCAAATAGATCAAAAAATTATTAACCAATAAATATCTATAATAAAATGAAGTCAAATGCTCTTAAAATTTTAATTAAATCTGCAGTAAAAGAAGCTATCAGAGAAGAAATGAAAGATATTCTTTTAGAAGCATTAAAATCAAATAAACCTGTTATCACAGAACAAATTTTACCTCCCCCAATTTCATTTTCCTCACCTGACCATGTGAGAATGGATTTAAGAAATCAATTCCTTAAAAATATGGAAATGGGTAATCCTGTCACAACCTCAAATACACAAACATTTATTCCAACATCAGTGACATCAACAATAGAGGGAGCTTTACCTCCAGGAGAAGTAAGTCTAGACCAAATGCTTAATTTGCTTAAATAATGCCTATACAAATTCCTAATCCAATTACAACAACATTCAGTAGTAATACTATTATAGGATATGACCTTAATTTTCAGGATCAAGGTGTATTTAATCCTACTTTCACTACCTTCCAGCAGTTAAAAGCTAACATGATTAATTTTATATTAACTGAACCTGGGGAAAGGGTAATGCAACCAGATTTTGGATTGGGTTTAAATAGATTTGTATTCAATAATATTGATGATAAAAGTATAGAAGAAATTAATTATTTTATAAAAGAAAGAGTAAAACAATATTTTCCTAATGTAGAAATAAATAGTATTTCATTCAAGGATACAAATTCCTCGCTTAATCAAATATCTATAAATATAACATTTAGAGAACTATCCTCTAATACACAAGATGAAATAACATTAATAGTATAAAATGAGTACAATAAAAAGAGATATCAGATATTTAAACAGGGATTTTAATTCATTCAGAAATTCATTAATTGAATTTTCTAAAGTATATTTTCCCTCAACATACAATGATTTTACTCCCACATCAACTGGGATGTTATTTATTGAGCAAGTCTCTTTTTTAAGTGACATATTATCTTTTTATCAGGATAATCAATTCCAAGAAACCTTTCTACAATATGCTAGACAAAATGAAAATTTATTTGGTTTAGCATATCAGAATGGATATAAACCAAAAGTGACATCTCCTTCTATTGTTGATGTAGACATATACCAACAATTACCTGCTATAACTAGCGGAAGTACAACTATTCCTGACTTTAATTATTCATTAAAAATCTCAGAAAATGCTACTTTAGTATCAAATAATAACACATCTTTTCTTTTAGAAGATCCTGTTGATTTTACTGTAAGTAGTTCATCTGATCCTACTGAAGTTTCAATTTATCAAATATCAGGTAATGTACCTACATTTTATCTTCTTAAAAAAACAAGAAAAGCAATCTCAGCTACAATCCAAACTGCTACATTTTCTGTAGGGAATGCTCAAAAATTTCTTAATTTAACTATTAATGCCTCAAATATCATAGGTATATTAGATATTACAGATAGTGATGGAAATTTATGGTATGAAGTAGATAATTTAGCTCAAGATAGTATATTTGATGATATACCTAATGTTAATACTAAAGATCCTAATTTAAATAATGATGAGGTTCCTAATCTTTTAAAAATAAAACAAGTTCAAAGAAGATTTGCCTCTAGATTTTTGAATGAAAATACTTTACAACTAGAATTTGGGGCAGGTACAACAGGAGATAATGATGAGGAATTTATTCCTAACCCAGATAATGTTGGTTTAGGATTACCATTCCAAAAAACAAAACTTACCACAGCTTATTCTCCTTTAAATTTTGTACTAACTAATACTTACGGAATAGCACCTTCAAATACAACTTTAACTGTTAGGTATTTAACTGGAGGAGGATTATTGTCTAATATTGAGGCTAATTCTTTAGCAAACATTAATACAAATTTTGTTTCATTCACTAATTCTAATATATCTAATACTAGTTTAGCAAATACAATTTTTAACTCACTATCAGTTAATAATCCATCCGCAGCCAATGGTGGTAGAGGGGGAGATACTTTAGAAGAAATAAGACAAAATGCTTTAGGTAATTACCAAAACCAACTAAGAGCAGTCACACCTCATGATTATCTGATTAGAACATTAAGTATGCCTTCTAAATACGGAGCTCTAGCTAAAGCCTATATTCAACCCTCAAAACTCTCAGATATATCATCAACTGATCAACCATCAATACTAGATTTATATGTTTTATCTTATGATATAAATAAAAAATTAACTCAACCTTCACTAGCCCTAAAACAAAATATAAAAACATATCTTTCCCAATATAAGAGTGTTAATGACTCTATTAAAATTAAAGATGCTTATGTTATAAACATAGGAATAGATTATGATATTATTGTATTACCTAATTTTAATAATAATGAAGTTTTATTAAGATGTAATAATGCTTTAATAGAGGCCTTCAATATAGATAATTGGGGTATTAACCAGCCTATAATAATGAGAGATTTATATATTCTCTTAGATAGGATTGAAGGAGTACAAACAGTTAAAACTATAAATATCTATAATAAATCTGGTGTTTCCTTAGGGTATAGTAATTACTCATATGATGTAGAGGGAGCTTTATTAAATGGTGTAATATATCCATCAATAGATCCTATGATATTTGAAGTTAAATATCCTAACACTGATATTAAAGGTAGAGTAGTATCATTTTAAATAATTAAAAATATGCCTATAATAACATTACAACATTCTTTCCCTTACACTAGTTTGGATTTAGAAAATCCATTACCAAACGGAGGTCCTATTAATGTATTAACTCCACAGGGGGGTACTACTGTGTTTAATACTGTTGATGGTTTTACTCAACCATATTTACCCCAATCCCCATATATACCATCTACTTTAACAGACATTCAAAATAATAGTCCTTCATTAAATACATTTGATAAAACTGATTTAGATTTAGAAAATCCATTACCAAACGGAGGTCCAATAAAAGTATTAACTCAAGGGGGATCTACATTTGTTAATGCTAATACTGAAGGTTTTATTCAACAGTACACCCCACAAAATCCATTATTTGGAATAAAACAAAATGGGGATAAATCTACTCTATTTGATATAAAAGTTAAAAGTCCTTTACCACAATCTTTTGATAAAACTGATTTAGATTTAGAAAATCCATTACCAAATGGAGGCCCAATAAAAGTATTAACTCAAGGAGGTACTAGCATTTTAAATATTAAAACTGGATTTAATCAACCGTATTTACCTTCAAAACCATTATATGATGGTGGAGACATTCAATTGAGTGATTTACAAAATTCAAGTCCATTATCACAAACATTTGATGATACTAATTTAGATTTAATTGAAAATGATCCTATCATAATAGGGCCACAAGGGGGAACTACTGAAAAAAATCTTAAAAAAGGGTATACTCAAACGTTTACTCCATTTAAAACATATTTAAATAATTTGAACTTTAATGATAGTTCATATAATAAACTTTTTGGTACCTCTTTTATTTACGGATAAAATAAAAACAATGGCAATATATAAAATTTTCCCCTCTAAAGACGCTACAATATACACTGAAAACCCAACAATGAATACGGGTTTAGATGAGATATTAGAGGCCTCAACTTATATCAAAAATGGTAACCCTCAGGTTAGTAGATATTTAATTCAATTCACGGATGATGATATAAACGATGTAATCAATAATAAAATAAATAATTCTAATTTTGAGGTATATCTTAAAAATTACAAAGCAATAATTACTGGATTAAATCTAGATACTACATTAGAAATATACCCTGTTTCTGGGAGTTGGGGAATGGGTACAGGAAAATTTGAAAACAATCCTATAACAGATAATGGAGTTAGTTGGATTTGGAGAGATTATGAGGGAGGAAATCAATGGTTAACTTCAAGTTTTTCTCCATACGTGACCGCTTCATTTTCAGGAATAAATGGAGGAGGAAACTGGTATACAGGTTCTTCTGCTAATTTAAATATAGTACATACCCAATCTTTTTCTTACGGTAATATATTAGATTTAAATACTAATGTAACTAATACTATTTTAAATTGGTATAGTGGATCCTTAGTAAATGATGGATTTATAATAAAACAATATGATGTGAGTGAATTTAGCCAAAATGATGCTAATACCACATATATGAAATTCTTTTCTATAGATACTAATACTATTTATCCTCCATATTTAGAATTTAAATGGGATGATTTCTCCAATAATAGAGTAGGTTCAATCTCACAAATAACAACAAGTAATATTTTACTTTCATTAGATCCTAATAATTCTGTTTATTACAGAGATAGTATACAAAAATTTAGACTTAATGTCTCTCAAAAATACCCACCAAGAGTTTATAGAACTACTTCAGGATATACAACCAATTATTATTTACCTACAGGTTCATTATATGCTGTTAAGGATAGCAAAACTAATGAATTTGTAATTGATTTTGATGATAATTTCACTAAAATAAGTGCTGATAATCAGGGGAATTATTTTACATTATATATGAATGGTTTAGAACCAGAAAGATATTATACTATATTAATTTCAACCGAAATAGATAGTTCTAAAATAATATATGACCAAGACTTAACATTTAAAATTATAAACGGGTGAGTAGATTAAATTTAAATAGACAAGTATTTGATAAAAATAAATTTAAGAATACAATTGATGTATCCTTTACTCAATTAAAGGAACAACCTGTTGAAGTTTCTCCAACAAATTTGGGAAACATAGAAGAATTTTTTACATTATATTCAGATTTATTTTTCCAAATACCTAAATTCGGTGAAGTCAACTCACATGAGTATTTAATAAAGGAAAGTAGTAATTATATAAACTTTTCTTTTATATCTGAGGATATAAAAGCATTAACAGATGAAATAGCATCATTGAGAGAAGAAAATCTAAGATTACTACAACAAAATATCGAGTTAATAACACAAGTATCAAGCAATGGCAGATAACATAACAAATATAGATCCAAATATTTTACTTCAAACAGGATTTGAACTCTCTGACCAGGAAATAATCCCAAGTTTCCAGATAACAGGATTATTTACCCCAGGTGTAGATACTATTGAAAACTATATTTATGATTTAAATAAAAATATAATAACATTTGATTATAATTTCAAGAATTGGTCAGTATATCAAGATCCTAGTTTAACGGATAAAGATAAAATTTCCACTATAGAATTATCCCCAGCTAACGATTTAGAAAATATTGGATTCAATATTGGTAGTTATTACATACTATATAACTTTATTCATAGAGAATTTAATTCCTCTGTCACTAATAATTTTTATATCTCTGATATTTCAGCGGATCGTACTGAATTAAGATTAAAATCTAATTTTATTCCTAATGAAATTATAAAAGAAGGTTTTATATCAATTAATGAGAAATTAAAAAATCCTCAATATTTTGATGAATTTTATATAAGTTTTGGAGAAAACAGAACATTTATAGTTACTAATATAGAACTAGAAGAAAATGAAAATGTATCTGTTTTAATTAAACTGTATGAACCCCTTCCTTCAAATTTTAATACCAAAGCTACTGTTTATGTCTTTTCAAAAGTAGCAGAAAGTATTGCTTATCAAGTAGATTTTGAAGATGATTTTACTTTTGTTGATGAACTTATTCAAATAAAAGGACCTAATCTTAATATTGATATTAAGGATAGAATTAATAATTCAACAAATTATCAATCAAATCAATCATTATTACAAACTAATAACTCAAGTTCATTAAATCAACTTTTAAGTATACTCGAGGAACAATCTATAGAACTAAATATAGATTATACAGATTTTTCAAATTTTGTTCATTTTTCTAATATTGAAAAAAGAATAGAAAATTTTTATTATAAAGTAAATCAAATCCAAACTTATGAAAATGATTTACTTATATTATCAAACATAAGTGGTTCTACATCACAATCAATCCAAACTATTAATAATAAAACATTAATAGAAAATAAAATACAAGATATAATTAAAAATTTTGATGGCTATGAATATTTTTTATACTTTGAATCTAGTTCATTTTCTTACCCTAAATCTGGATCACTTCCTCCTTACACTTTATTGTCTACAACAGATCCTCAAGTTTTAACTTGGATAGGTTCATCATCCCCTTCAAACCAATATTATGGAGGATTACTTTTATCATCCTCTTTATATGATGAAAATAATCCAAATAATATTTTATATACTATTCCAGAATATCTAAGAAATAGTCAATCATCTCAACCATATATAACATTTGTTGAGATGGTATCTCATTTATTTGATTATTTATGGTTGTATAGTAAATATTCAACCCAAAAACTTAAAGCAAACAATAACATGAATCTGGGTATTCCCCCAGAATTAGTTAAAGATGCTCTTGAATCTTTAGGTTTTAACATATACAGTAATAATTATAATAATCAGGATAATTTTACATCATGGTTAGGTTTAACTCCGGATACTAATTTTGCGCCTCCTACAGGAAGTGAATTAATAACAAATTATATAGCTGCTAACTTAACTTCATCTTTAGTTAATTCTTGGAATCCTTATGGTGGATTATCTACTTTAACTCCAAATAATTATGTATATCCAACAGATGACATAAGTAAAGAAATATACAAAAGAATATATCATAATTTACCTTTATTAGTTAAAACTAAAGGAACATTAACTAGTTTAAAATTACTCTTAAATATTTTTGGTGTACCTGAAACTATTTTAAGAATAAAAGAATTTGGAGGAAAAGATAAAAACAATACTAACAATTGGGATACTTTCAATAAACGTTACAGCTACGCTTATAAAACATTTAATTCATCCTCAGTTCTAATACCATGGATGCCTTTACATAAAAATTTTATTGAAAGTAATGAATATATAGTTCCTGATACCATACAATTTAGGTTTAAAACAGAAGGAATACCAACAACTTCTCCATTTACACAATCTTTACTTGTTAAAAAATCAGACGGAAGTTCATCAACTGATTTTGATTTTGGTATATTTTTATATTATACTGGATCATTATCCTCAGGTTCATATTCTGGCTCTATAGTTAATGAGTATAACCAATATGGTAATTTAAGATTCTATTTATCTGGGTCTTTAACACAGGGTGGTACTATATCATCCTCAGACATTTACTTGCCATTCTTTAATGGAGATTGGTGGAGCATAATGTTAAAAAGAAATGAACATATCTCAGCTAGTAATTCATCATCTCAAACATCTTACACATTATTTGCTAAAAATAAAATATATAATGGATTTGATGGAGATCAAATAGGATTTCAAGCTCAAACAACAATCTCCTCTTCTAGTTCAAGTTCTGTATTTCTTTACGGATCTGCATCTTTTGGTTCAGCCTCATATGGTTCATCAATAATTATCTCAGGTTCATATAATGAGGCTTGGAATAAATTTGGAACATCATCTTTTGATGGAATATACCTTGGTGGATATATTTCTGGTTCAAACATAGGTAATATCTCTTTAAACCCTGCAAATAACTTAATTTCAGGCTCATTCCAAGAATTCAGATATTATGGTTTACCTTTATCTGAGGAAGCATTTGATAGTTTTGTAATGGATCCTGAATCTATTGAAGGTATGAAATTAGAAGGAGTATCTAGTTCATTTGATATTCTTAATTTTAGAGCACCTCTAGGTAATGAATTAGAATCTATATTTTTACCTAATACCTCTTCTTACTCTTCTGTTCATCCTTCTATACAAGCTGTATCTCCTTCTCTAATAACTTCATCCTTCATAGACCCAAATACTAGTAGTACATCATCTGTATTTCAAGTATTATTTTATGATGCTAATGCAACCGGAGGATATAGCGAACCTAACTATGAAACCGTCTATCAGAACACCCCAGCATTAGGTATAAGAGGAGAAGTAGATGATAAAATCCAAATAATAAACAATAGTACATACGGAACAGTATTATCTAATCAGATTAGTATTCAACAAAACTATATTCCATCTCAAAGTAGTAGCCCGGATGTCAATAATTTAGAAATTGGTTTTTCGCCACAAAATGAAATAAATGATGATATAATTCAACAATTAGGTTCATTTAATATTGGAGATTATATAGGTGATCCGAGACAATATTCAAATAATAATTACAAAGATTTAAATAAATTAAGAGAAGAATATTTTAAAAAATATAATCAGTCTTATAATATTCTAGACTATATAAGAATAATTAAATATTTTGATAATTCATTATTTAAAACATTAAAAGATTTTATTCCTGCTAGAACTAAATTAGCAACAGGCATAATAATTAAACCTACATTACTGGAGAGACAAAAAACTCCTCCAGTAAATATTTCATATCAAGAACAAACATATTCTAGTTCAATTGATATGGTATCAATCAATGGTGGAAACGGTGGAGTAATGCCAGAAATAAATGGTATTTCAGGTTCTGGCCCTGGATTCAATATTTCACCCATTACTCAAAGCTTCAGCTATAATACACCCTCATTATTAGGAAATGTACCTGTAACACAATCATCACAATATGAATTTTATAATGGAGAATTTTTAGGTTCAACTCTTCAAGTAGCACACCAAGTATTAAATCCTGAATGCCAATTAATATTAGAGGGTAGTAATATTGAATCTTTTTATAAATCTACATTTTATAACTCAGCTTTAAATAATAATTGGGGAGTTAGTGAATTTTTAAATTATACAAATCCATCAATCGGAGAAGTATACTTATTAAACTTCTATGGGGCTGTAAATATAACTACAGGAGCATTCACTCCTCCAGGAATTCATTATATTAAAATAAGCAAATTTGATTCAAATAATAACAATAAAACTGAAATATTAAATCAAATAACAAAACTTATTTTAAAATTCAGTGATATAGGAATATCAACATATTCAATAACTAATATCCAAGAATATCCTGATTATTATTTATATCAAATTTCACCCCAAGATCAAGTTTCTGTAACCGATAATGAGGTTCTTAACTATAATTTGAATGTAGGTCCACCATTAGGTTCTCCTTTAAATATAACAGGATCAGACGGATTTGTAAGAATAAACTGGGTTAATCCAACAGTAAACCCATTAGGATATTTTAAATCTTTCAATCAGGGTTCTCCATATAGTGGAGGAGGATATCATGTTCAAAAAGCAGCTAATACATCTGTTAGTATGTCTTTCTCAGTAACTCTTAATAACGCCTCTGCTCTTTCTATAATACAATTATATTCAAATATAAGGGGATTAATAGGTGGAGTTACAGGAAGCACATTTGGAGGAAGTTTTAGTACATCTCTTCCAAATCTATATGATAATGAAATTATTTATCCTGCTGTTAGAAGGCAAACTCAAGGTCAAATAATAAATGCCTCCTTTACCATTACCCCAGCTATAACAGCCTCTTCAACATCAAACACATTAACTGTGTTAGAGCCTTATATTTCTCCATCATTTTATAATAGTGATTGTAACGCTACTATAAATAATGCTATTGAAAATAGAACAAGTCAAAAAATATTTGATGTAGATTATCCTAATGCTAGTATAGTTTCTCAAAATATTAATTCAATCCTACTACAGACTGCTCCAAAAGCACAAGTTCAAGATTCTAATTACTCTTTATTAAGACATGCTAATCCAAGATATAATGGAAGCAGATTAAATGGGTTAAGAATAAATGAATATAATAATGGGGATGAATCTTATGGTAAAACTCCAGTTATTGAACAAAATACTAAATACTTTGGATATTTTGATTGGGTAGGTTCATTTGAACCAGAATTAAAAGGAGCAACAGCAGCACATACTTTATATTTAGTAGATGAAGAAGGTAATACTACACCTTTAGTAGATGATGAAATAACTTATAATGATTTTAAAAATAATTTTGAGAATTTTAATCAAATAAGGATATCAATTAATAAATATGATCCACCAAACACTAATGGATTATACAATATTAACAAAAATCATGATTTATTATATGTTGGGGCAGATATTATCCCTATAATCCATTGTGATGGGGGAATAAATTATCCTATAAGCTCATCAAATACTATAATTTTTAATGACTTAAATACAAATATTTCTCATTCTATAAATAGAACTTTAGGGGTAACAATAAATACAAATAGTAATATAATTGATTTTGGTATAAGTAATCCTTTCTTTACTACTCCAACAACATTAGGGGATATACTACAAATGAATAATTTTGGTACATTTTCAAACCCCACACTAAGGAACTTTACTCAAACATTCCCATCAAGATCAGGAACCAATTATGATGAAATAAATACTGTATTTAATATCCAAAAATACGATCAAATTAGGTTTAATTATGATGAAAGTCAAACTTATATAATAAATGATATTCAATATTTAACAATAGGATTTAATAATATAGTATATAGATTAACTCTAAACAGACCTATTCAGGGGGGTATTACATCTTCTTCTCCATTCTTAATAAGAAGAGTGGTTCCTGATCCTAGTTTCATTATATTCAAATATAATAAAGCATCTGGGGTTAATGGAGATGGTTTTATATATACAAAATATATAAATCCTAAGATAAGTAAAAATCAAGTAAATATCTTGAAAAAATTAAAGGAAGATAACTTAATATAATACATATAACAAAATAATAAAATATGGGATATTTATCAAATCAAACAGTAACAGTAGATGCTATCTTAACAACTAAAGGAAGAGAGTTATTAGCCAGAAATGATGGTTCATTCAGAATAACACAATTTGCATTAGCAGATGATGAGGTAGATTATAATTTATATAACCCTCAACACCCATCAGGATCAGCATTTTATGGAGAAGCTATTCAAAACATGCCTTTACTTGAGGCCTTTCCTCAAGAAACACAAATGCTTAAATATAAATTAATAACACTCCCTAGAGGAACAGCCCGTGTCCCAGTTATTGATTTAGGATACACTTCTATTATAATTAAACAAGGTGCATCATTATCTATTACTCCACAAACATTAAATTATACTGGAGGAAATAATTTCGAATCCTCAGGATATACAGCTATTATTTCAGATGCAAGACTGTTTAGCACATTTAATGGTGTAGGTATTGATAATGAACAATCTAATCAATTAAATGTAACTCAAACATTAGGAACTAATATTTCTAAAACTGTTATAGGAACTACCTTTAATATAAAGGCTACTACAACTAATACATTGTTTGGTTCCAATAATACATTATATGCTACTCTAACTGTTATAGGTAGAGATAGTGGAGCTAGATTAACTATTCCTGTACAAGTAACTAAAATATCATAAAAATTATGTCATTTAAAAGATTAGAACAAGACGATTTTATTATAAGCAGTGATGCTGTTTCATCTACAGTATGGAGTACAAACTCCCCTACATTAACTGTATTTGAAACTTCCTCAGTACAAGAGGCAAGTTCAACAGGTAATTTTTACCTAAATATATATCAAACAACCTCAACTCAACCTGATGCTGAAATTCAGTTTGCCATCTCTTATGGAAATAAATTTGGAAGTGGAAGCATCCTTTATAATCCAGCAGTTGCACAAAATTCTCCAACAAAAACAATTTATGGTCAATATCAGAATTTAGTATTAGGAGATGAAAACTCTGATTTTTCATTTGGAGGAACCTTATCTAATGACTTTTGGGTATTGTCCATTGATAGAGCTAGATATAAAGAAAAATTATTTTTAGGATCATTCACTTTATCTTTATCAGGTAGTGGAGGAATTTTATCATTAACAGAAAATTCTAAAACATCAACAACCCAAACATTTACCGAAGCAGGAAGAGTATTCCAAATAGTTTCAGGTTCTATGGGTAATGTATTTACAGGAGTTAACGCTAATGGATATAGCTCAACAAGTGGATCATACGGTTGGTTCCTACCAGATATTGGTACTATTTTACTTCACCCATCAGCACTCAGTCAATCAATTCAATTAGCTCCTTCTTACTCAATAAATTCAGATGGATTAAATAATAGAAGATTATATAATGCTATTAATAATCCTGTAAGTAAATCATTTAGATTAAATAGTGAAGAGACTATAACCTCAGATTATGTATTTGTTAGACCTAGAAACTCTGAATTTAATTATTCAACCAATCCAAGTTATGTTTCCGGTTCAACAGGTGAAGTAGTTTATCCATTATTTATTAATTCTCCCCAAACCTATATAACAACTGTTGGTTTATATAATGATAGTAATGAATTATTAGCTGTAGCTAAATTATCTAGACCTTTATTAAAAGATTTCACTAAAGAAGCTTTAATTAGAATAAAATTAGATTTTTAATGAGTGCCTTCAAGCAATTTCTATCCCAAGATGTTATAATATCTCCTCTTAAAGTAAACAAAGGTTTTTCTTTTTCTGGAAGAACAAATCCATCTGTTGGGTTTGATAATTCTCCTGGGATTGAAGCTTATTTGGCTCAAACCTCTTCATTATTATTTAATCCAAACAACATATCTGATAAAACAGGTACTGTTTCTGGTTCTCAATACAGATCATTAATTTATGAATCAGTAAAACATTTATACTATTCTAATTATTTAAGTTCTAGTTTTGGTGATGATGCTTCTTTACCACAACTAATACCTGGTGTAGACCAAGAAGGAGACCAGTTTATTGGTTCTTATTTATCACCAACAAGAGAGAATTACCTTCAGACAAATATTAATTATCCTAAATTATTTAATCAAAATTTAGGATTTTTTCTAGTAATATCTGTTCCTTCCAATTTATATGGGGAATATATAGTTCCTAATTCTTTTGAATACATAGTTAATAAAAATACTCTTCCTGGTAATCTTATTGGTGAATACGTTTTAAGAGATGATGGAGAAGGAAATATCATTTTAAATTCTAATTCACCCTCTATAACAGTAAATAATGAAATAGTAGGAAATATTTTTTATGAACATGGAATAATTACTGTTTTAACAGCTTCTTTAAATAATTTCCAAACTTTTGCAGGTTTAGTAAATGTATTAAGAGGAGAACCTAATGTTACCTGTTCATTTTCATCCTCAATGACTATTTTTGAGACCCAATATCAGGTAAATATAAGAGAAAACGAATTTAATTTTAGTTTAAATCCTTCCTTAATATCAGGATCAGAGGGTAATATATATTCTTATGCTACAGGTTCTGATTTTTCTCCATATATTACAACAATAGGATTATATGATGATAATCAAAATCTACTAGCAGTAGGTAAATTATCTCAACCCTTAAAAACAGATAGTACAACAGATATTAATATAATGATTAATTTTGATAGATAATGTGGATATATAAAGATAAAGTTATTAACGATTTAATAGATTTCGGGGATCCAACTCCATTTGGTTTTATTTATATAACAACTCATACTCCTACTGGGATATCATATATAGGTAAAAAAGTATTATTTCATAATGTAAAAAAGAAATTAACTAAAAAAGAACTAAATGAACAATCAGGCCCAGGAAGAAAGTCCTCATTTAAAAAAATAACAAAAGAATCGGACTGGAAAACTTATTATGGTTCTGAAACTTCTATTAAAGAATCAATAAAAAAAGGAAGACAAAACGAATTTAAAAGAGAAATATTACAATTAGTATATGATAAAAAACTTTTAACATATTATGAATGTAAATATATGTTTACGTTTGGTGTGTTAGAAAATCCAAAAAAATATTTAAATAGTAATATTCTAGGAAAATTTTTCACCATAGATTTTATGGTAAGATAAACAAAAAGCTTGGTAATTCAAGCTTTCTTTATTATATTATAGTTATGGTAAATGATCTATTAATAAATAAATTCAATTTAGTTTTAGGACAAGGTAAATCTACCTCAAGGGGTAATTATTCATACCGTTGTCCTTTTTGTAATCACCATAAAAATAAATTTGAAATATGTTTTGATGAAAACTCAAACCATTTTCAGAAATATGCTTGTTGGGTCTGTGGAGTAAAAGGTAGTAGCCTTACAAAACTATCAAGATTACTAAAAAAAGATGAATCATTCCAAAACGAAGTAAAATCACTTACCCCTAAATCCAGAATAATATTTAGGGAAGAAAATAAAAACGAAATATCTTTACCTAAAGAATTTATTCCTTTATATAAACCATCAAAATCTATAATTCATAGACATGCTATAGTTTATTTACGTAAAAGAGGAGTAAGTATAGAAGATATCATAAAATATAATTTAGGATATTGTGAGGAGGGAGAATACAGCAATACAATAATTATTCCTTCATATGATAATAAAGGTACATTGAATTATTTTATAGGTAAGGAATTCATGAATGATGGTAAAAGATATAAACTTCCTAAATATTCAAGAGATATTATACCTTTTGAATTTTATATTAATTGGAATCAACCTATTATTTTATGTGAAGGACCGTTTGATGCTTTATCAATAAAAAGAAATGCTATTCCGTTATTAGGTAAAAATATTCAAACAAAATTGATGTCTAAATTAATGGAATCTAATATTAAAAAAATATATATAGCTCTAGACAGGGATGCTATAAAATCATCATTAAAATTTTGTGAGGATTTGATGAATGAAGGAAAACAAATTCATTTTATTAATCTTGATAAAAAAGATCCAAATGAATTAGGTTTCCAAAAATTTACTCAATTACTACATAACAGCAAACCATTAACATTTTCTAATTTACTTGAAAAAAAACTAACATTATTATGAGCAAATTTAAAAAATCATATAAAAGATTACTTGAAATTTCGGACGACTATCAACAAATAACATTACCTGATTCAAGATATTATAAAAGAAATGGAAAATACTATCCATCTATCACTCACGTATTATCATATTATCCTAAAGGAAAATATTTTGAGGATTGGTTAAAAAAAGTAGGATATTCCTCAGAACATATAGTTAAAAAAGCAGGTGAAGAAGGTACACAAGTGCATTCTCTTATTGAAGATTATCTTGAGGGAAGACCTACATATTTTTTAAATAAAGACAAAACACCAAAATACCCCACTGAAGTATGGTTAATGTTTCTTCATTTTGTTGAATTTTGGGAAACATACAAACCAACCTTACTAGAAACAGAAGTACATCTATTTTCAGATGAATTGGAAATAGCAGGGACTTGTGATTTAGTATGTGAAATCGATGATAAAATATGGATTATAGATTATAAAACATCAAATCATATTCATTTAACATATGATATTCAGACAGCTTTTTATAAGAAGAGTTATGAAGAATGTTTTGGAAAACAAGTAGAAAAATGTGGAGTTTTATGGTTGAAATCTTCTAAAAGAAAATTCAACAAAGAAAAAATGCAAGGAAAAGGATGGGAAATGATTCTTTCAGACCGCTCTTTTGAAGAGAATATAGAAATATTAAACACTGTTAAAAAACTATTTGACTTAGAAAATCCCGATATCAAACCTTCATTATTATCTTTTAGAACAGAAGTAAAGAGAAATTTGGACTCCTAAAATATTATTGTTATATTTATGAAGTAAGAAATTTAAATCAAACAGTTATGTACACAGCAAAAAGAGGTCGCCCATCCATGAAACAACCAGCTGTAAATTTTTCTCCAAATGAAGTTAAATTATTTAGGGGAAATGAGCTAAAATTTAGTGAAAGCTTATTTAAACCAATGGTTACAAACACTGAGCTTGATGTTATCTTCTCAACAGAAGGAGGTCTAATGCCTGGAACTAATATGATGTTAGCAGGAGGACCTGGCTCAGGTAAATCAACAATTGTGCTTGATATTTTATCTAAATTAACTCAACAAGGTTTAAAAGTATTGTTTGTTAGTGGAGAGATGGATGAAATTGCGCATTACAAGTATTGCAGACGTATGCCTGCCTTTAGTTGCGTTCAAACATTATTTTTAAAGAATTATGCTTCTTGTGTTAAAGAAACATTAGAATATGTATTTGATCAAGGTTATGATGTGATTGCAATTGATTCAATTGCTGAGGTACTTGAAATGTATAAAGACGCATATCGTACAACTGAAAGTAATGCTGAGTTTTGGTTTTTGAGTCTTCAAGATAAACATAAAAAAGGAGATAATCCTAAAAAATACTACACTACATTTTTAAATATCCAACAAATGACTAAATCAGGAGATTTCGCTGGTTCAAATCGATTAAAACATATGGTGGATGCTTATTGTAATGTTGAACGTTCAAAAGATGGTCTAGAACGCTCTTTACATTTTAGTAAAAATAGAGATTGCGATAAAGATTTTAAAGTGTTCTTTTCTATTTATAATGGAGGAGTATATTATTCGTATGAAACAGAAAAACAAGATTAATTAGTAACCAATTAAATTCATATAATATGAGCTGTTCAGGAGGTACTTCTACTAAAAAAGGTAGATACAACAAAGCAAACAATTTAAAACAACCCGTATCGTATACAATCGATAAAAACGGAAATGTAAAACCAATCTATAAATAATATGCAGTATAAATTTATCCCAGTAAACAACGATTTAAATAAAGCAAAAGCATTTGCTAATACACTTGATCCTGATTATATCAGTAGAGTTCAACGTGTCAAACAAAAAGAATTTTATATTCCTACAATTGAAGTAGTTCAAAAACTACAAAAAGAAGGATGGATAATTAACGGAGTAGATGAACAACGTAGTAGGAAATCCCGTAAGATTACTCACAATTACGTTCAAATGATGCATCCTGATTTTGCTGTTAAAAACAATAAAGGTAAAGATGAAGCATATTCCTCAATTACTATTTCTAACAGTTGTTCAGGTAATCAATCCCTACAAATGAGTTTAGGAGCTTATCGTATGGTTTGTTCTAATGGTTTAGTTCGATTTGATTCACATGCTGAAAGTGAGAAAATTAAGCATATTGAAATTAATTATAGAAATCTAGATCGTTTTACTTATAATATGAATAATAAAGCTCAAAATGTCATTACTGAACTTAATAAATGGAAACAACAAGATATGACTATTGAGCAAATGCGAGAGCTTGCGTATAATGCAGCAAAATTACGTTTCAATGATGATGAGATTTTACATTTCAACCCAAACACATTGTTGAATGTAAATCGTACAGAAGATGAAGGTACTGATGTATGGAGTGTGTTTAATCGTATTCAAGAAAACTTAACTCATGATATTAAAGATAAACAACTTGATATTTGGTTAAATAAACAATTATATGAACTAACAAATAAAGAGCTAATATACGTATAATAAAATATATGATCAAACTATTAGATCTATTAAAAGAAGTACAATCCAAACCTAAAGCTTTACTTTTAGCAGGTGCTCCAGGTGCAGGAAAAGGATCTGTATTAGGTGGTTTAAATTTAGGTAATTTAAAAACATTTAATGTTGATGATACTATTATAGCCCTTTCGAAAGAAATGGGCTTTTCTTTAGACCAAAAAAATGCTAAAGCTGAGGATAGAAGTAAATACGCCCAAGCTATGGCACAAGCCACCCAAAAACTAAAAAAAGATCAAATTCCTTCTGCTATATCAAATCGTGAATCTTTTATTTTAGATGGTACATCAGCATCAGTAAAACAAACATCTGAACTTAAATCTGAATTAGAAAAAGCCGGTTATGATGTTATGATGTTATATGTTTATACTGATTTAGAAACTTCATTGAAACGTAACCAAAAACGTTTTGATAAATCTGGAGGACAAGATAGGAGTTTAAATCCAAATATAGTTCTTAGAACATGGAATGAAGTCACTAAAAACTTTAACACATATAAACAAATGTTCGGAAATAATTTTATTTCAGTGTCTAATACAGGTAAATCAGAAACATTAAAGGATGTAGAAGATATACTTCAAACATATGTTGATCCTTTCCGACCAGATGATTCAAAACCAAAAACAGATAAAGAATTAGCTAAATCAGAAGAACAAGCTCAAAAATTATCAAATGATATACAAAATATATTATCATCAAATGAATTACAAAATATAATTAATAGCTCTATATCTAAAGAAGAAGCCCAATCCAAAATCCAAAATTTTCTAAATAAATGAATAATCTATCATATTACTTATTGAATGAAATATTAAAAGATAATACAACTTTGATCTTTGGAGGAGGATTCAAACCACCTACAAAAGGCCATTTAGCTGTAGTTCAACAATCCCTTAAACAATTTCCACAGTTAATTATATATATTATTTTTGTTGGATCTGG
>CAZOLA010000019.1:0-26509 GCA_964580845.1 uncultured Sphingobacterium sp. | reverse complement strand
ATCAATCATGGAAATTAGCAGCCTGACCTGTGCAAAAACCGGTGGGTCATTACAAAGACACGAAACCATAAACCATATCATTAGCAAGAGAAACACTTTTTAAGGAAAGAGTTGGGGGATCGCCGTATTTGGTTTTCACATACCAATCGTAACTTGCACTTGTGCGTGACACGCATCTGGGCACGGGGAATAGACCTTTCTTTTTTACAATACTACGGCTATGAAACCGAAACTTGTGCACTCGGCATCAGGCCTTGTGTCGCCTTAGCGGCCGAAAATAAGCTTGAATTATCGCGAAGAAACTTAGTTCCTATCCTACACCTTATATCGCCATGGAGTCTTCGACCTCCGGCATCGCATAGGTGTCTCGGAAACTTTTGCCAGTATTTATACTGCATCTCCCTGTCCTCAGCTCGCTCCAACCAAACACCACTGATTCTCCCGTCCATCTCGACAACGCAATCAAGAATCTCATCACAAGTATTATCTAACAGCGACAGACCTAGATTTGAAAATCCGTCGATATCATCGAGCGACGCCAATTCATCCTTTACCATGTGTTCGAGCGAAATTAGTTCTCCCGTTAAGTTATCTAAAATCTTTTTATGAATGATCAGATAATCTCTCCCCCAAGTAATTAAATACGAAACTGGAAAAAAGTTGGTGTAAAGTATGGGCTTACGGAACAGCATCGCAGGCCCATCACAGCCGGTTCCAGTAGTAATCATGAACCTACATCTTGAACCGATGAAAAGGTCCATAAAGTCGTTTCGATAAATACTATTTGAGTAGTCAATAAACATTTGGTTTTCAACATCTGAGTATCGTGAGTTATTTTTCCCCATACGCAAGACATAATAACCCCTATCCACGAGCTCAAGGATAGCCTTACTATAGCTGGCAATATCTGCATTTCTGGCAGTATCCTTGTGCCCGCCGTGATAACCGTCATCTCGCACGCATAGGCAAACGAACTCTCGTCTGGGCGACACACCCAATAGAGTTAAGAGATTCTCACCGCCAGCTACTTCATACTTATTGAATCCTATGTGTGGCATAGTACGTTCTAATAAATTCAATACATCACGATCGTGGTTAGCATTGCTTCCGATCTCATGTATTGCGCCCGAGTAAATCATCCTGTTTGCAATGCTTAGAGGACGCATAATGCAAGAGGGAGCGAAGAGTATGATTCTCTTCCAGGCGTTCAACACGTATTCGTTTGCGGTCTCTCCTCTTGCACAGTATAGTATGTCCAAAAACTTTACACTTGGTCGATTTATACCCGTCTCAATTTCGCACAAGTAAAGCTCAACATTCATAATAAGATGCCCAAACTTTTCATTGTTAATTCCCTCCATCCGAACAAGGAGAAAGGGTCTCATTAACCTTATTAAAAATGCACAGGGAATCATAATAAACGCTAAAGAATAATTCCATACCACACTTATTCCATGTCTTAGTTTAGTGTAGTTCATCCCGTTGCGCTTGTTCATATACGATATAATTGTCGCTTACTAGTGACACCTTGTTTTACATTAATCTATACGGACTGGGCGCACAGTAAATAATCTAAAAAAACTTATTGGGGTTTATTTTTTTAACATCTTGGTGGAGAAATATATCGGAATAATTAGCAACAGTATTATAAGAGCTTTATTTTTTTACTCTTATCTAATATTTGGATGCTATTGCCCCAATCTTGATGAAGCCACTGAACGAAGAGGGGCCAACAGATCTTCGGCCTTCAATGGAGTATTCCCCACTCTGCTCACTTGGGTCGCAGATGCAATTGCACCTATACAGGCAGACTCCCATATGCTCCCGCCTGCCGCAAGGGTTAAAGCGCTGCTCACCAACATCGAATCTCCTGCACCAGCAACATCCTTAGGAAACTTATTTAATGCCTCCACTTGGTCAGTAAGCCAACCATTTGGCACCTCGCTGGGCGCGTGAATAAGTACACCATCTTCGCCCATTTTCAAAAGAACAAACCTTGCGTCCGACTTGAGACGAAGCTGCTCAGCGAGTACCACTAGCCCGTCTTCCCGATTCTGGGTACTCACTCGAGCCTCCCGCTCGGTAGGTAAAAGAAGATCGACGCCCTTAAATCTTCCAATATCGCCCAATTGACTAGATGATTGACTGTCGGCGGCAACGTTAACTCCATGCTCCTTCGCTAATCCGATGACGGTGTCAACAACTGACTGGGGCAAGAAACCGTAATTAAAATCTGAGAATATCAACAAATCTATATTCGGAATACTTCGCTTTACTCGTTCTATGATTTTTTCTTGTAGCTCAATAGAAATGGCTGATTGATGTAAATGACTGACCCTGAGTAATGTCTTTCCGTGGCTTCGGTAGCGCTCTTTTACGGTCGTGCGCCGTGCCTCGTCTTCGAGTAGAGAAGCATTAACGTTCATCCTCTTAAGCTCTTTAGCCGCAAAGTTCTTTGCTGAATCTTTACCCACCACGCAAAGTAGACTGCTCCTTGCTCCTAGTCCGGCTGCATGCGCTGACACAATTCCAGCTCCCCCAATAAATCGTCGTCTCTCGACGGGGGTAACGACCAAGGTGGGGTCCTCCTGAGACATTCCAAGCGGCTCGCAATTTATGTAGTCATCGATAATCAAGTCGCCCAAAATCAGTACCCTCAAGTTACCAAAAGACCTAATACGATCGACAAGGCAACCAACATTAACCGCGTGACGGGACATAAACGAAAGTGGTAATGAAAAATTTAACTTACCTTCAGTTAGAAAATCTTTCCGCAGAAGATCACTTGCGGAAAACTGAACTTCACCCGAGCTGAAAAGCAAGGCTCCACCATAGGATGCCAACGCCTCTTCCTCGGGATTTGGCCTCTCCTCATGCTCACGACCTTTTACGACAGCTTTCGGTCTAATGCGACGAATGAGGTCAGCCACGGGCTCGTCAAAAATAAAGGCATCGTCGACGAGTGAACAGTTAAGGAGACCTTCGAGGCGCAAATCTTCACTGAGATGGGCGGCCTCCCTAGCCAAACGGTCGCTCTCTACCCCAACTATAAGGCGCTCACCTAGTCCCCGAGCAAACTGCAGCAGCCGAATGTGTCCAGGGTGGAGCACGTTAAAGCGACCTGTAACCAAAATAGCAGAGGAGCACGCCCTCCTAAATATGCAATCTGTGCTCATCCCCTATCTACTTTCACGAAACTCCACCGTTACCCCCAAAATTCAAGCTTCTTGAGAAGAGCCGCGGCTTCATGTATCACGTCTCTTGACTGACCGAAGCAGAAACGCACGTATCCTTCACCCCCTTCACCGAAATAATTACCTGGGCAGGAAGCAATTCCAGTTTTTACTAAAAGATAATCAGAGAACTCCTCGCTTGATAATCCAGACCTTCTGATATTTGCAAAGGCATATAATGTCCCATCCGGCTTAACACAACTTACATTCGGAATTTCATCTAGAGCATTAACTAACAAATCTCGACGATACTGGTACTCTTTCATCATCTGCTCGGCGTAGTGATTCGCGCTTAAAAGTGCTCCGATTGCCCCCCTTTGGATAAAAGGCGCTACGCAAGAACTTGTAGTCTCCAAAAGGAGTGCTACCTTTCTCGCAAGGTTCTCGGGAGCGGTTAACGCTCCAATTCTCCAGCCTGTCATAGCATAAGATTTACTCAACGAGTGGCATAGAACAACCCGCTCCGTACAGTAATCGTATATGCTCGGGGAGCTGAACTTATACTTGGAGTCGGAAAATACCATTCGACCATACACCTCGTCACTTAACAGGATAAGGTCATGTTTTTCAGAAAGATCGTAAATCTCCTTCATTACTTCTTCTGGAAATATGACGCCGGTAGGGTTGTGTGGTGAGTTAACAATCAACAAACGTGTTTTTTTTGTAACCGCAGCTCTTAGCTCACTAATATCAGGCTGAAAGTTATTGCTCTCCCGAAGGGGAACTTTAACCGTCGCTCCTCCGACGACCTTAATAATACCCTCGTAGGAGACAAAGGACGGGTCGAAAACAATGACCTCATCACCGGGATTTATTACGCATGCCGCTACATAATATATCTGGACGTTGGCTCCTGCTGTAATAACAATCTGATCTATGCTTGGGCGGAATCCCCGGGAACGCTCGGTAAGACTTGCCCCGGCACTCCTTAACTCCGGTAAACCATACGAACTCGTATAGTGCGTATCCCCAAGGTCGAGTGCCTCCTTGCATGCCTCGACGGCAGCACTGGGGGTGTTAAAGTCGGGGTCTCCAATCTCAAGATGCAGAATACGCCGCCCCCTCGACTCGAGAGCGCGAGCTCGCTCCATGATCTGAAACATCTTCTGACCGGAAAGGTTAAGTGCAACGTCTGATATCTGGGGCATCTAAACTCAGCCTTAAGCATTAATTAATCAATGACTGGAGATTGTTTGTCCACGCAAGTGGTCGTATTTTCTTGCATATGTGTCGATTTCAATAAAGGAAACGTCAAATAAAAAGTTTTAATAAAAACATTTCGGTTTCCAGTACGGTGGCTAATCTAGGACCCATATCGAAAGACCGTGATGATAAACGTTGCATCGCAATCTAACTTTTTGCACCTATGAAAGGCTTCATTTCTGATAGATCCGCCGGCGAGAAACTGCCATCACTATTTTGGTTATAGCCCTGCTGGAACAACATGGACTGCATCTCTGCTGTGATAACCTCGACCAAAATCGGTCCCTCAGTTATCAAAACCTCCTCAATCACCTCTGACATCCTATCAATCCCGACTGATTTAATATAGGGGATCTCGAAACAACCCGCTATCTTCTCAAGGTCCGGAAACGACAAGCCATTCTCTAGATCTGTACCAAAATAACGCTTTTCGAGAAAAGACTCTTGGGTATGCTTAATTGCGAGGTAGCCGTTATTGTTATATACAATTATTTTTATTGGCAGAGAGTGGTGACTTATTGTTTGGAGCTCTTGCAGATTAAGCATTAAACTCCCATCGCCAATAATACAGTAGACTTCACCATTGCCTTTGGCTTGTGAGACCCCTACGGCTTCGGGTAAACCAGTTCCCATTGCAGAAATTGAAGAGGAGCAAATTATTCGCTGTCCCGCTTTAATAAAGCTTGACTGAAATCCTGTATAAAGGGCGGTCCCCCCTCCATCCACAACAATATCTGCATTAGCGGGTATTCGCCGCGTGAGTTCGGAGTTGAAGAAGTTTGAATTCACTTTTTCCGAGTCACCCCGAGCTAACGTTTCGGTCAGAGCAGCGTCTACCGAGTTCATACGTTGAAGTGTATTTATCTTACGCAACCAACTATCTAAAGGCTGCTCAAAATGAACATGTGAAAACTCTGTAAAGAACTGTGACAAATCAGCGTTGATACGAAGGTCAAACGGCACTGTCAAGTTGTCCAACTGATCGGGGTCAATATCTATTATGACCTTCCTCGCGTTCGGAGCATACGTGTGTGCCAAAGTGCTCGTCTGTGTGAGCCCGAGATGGCATCCGAGACATACTAGGAGGTCCGCAGCGAATGCGGCTTTATTTGCGCCCCTTTGCCCAGCCACTCCGATAATACCTGCATTCAGCGGGTGATCTGTAGGCAGAATATCACTCGCAGTCCAACTTGTAACAAATGGTAACTTATGACGCTCAATCAGTGCGATGCAATCATTAACACAGCCTGCGGACCGCACTCCGTTGCCGACCACCAAAAGCGGGCGGGTTGCCGTCCTTAACTCGCAACTTACAGCTTCGATATGTTCCTGTTTCAGTCGAGCGACAAAATCCACCTGAGCGCGGGCTTTTGAGATCCGGGGTGGATCGTAAATGTTGGACCACTGTAGATTTACAGGAAAGTCTATCCATACTGGCCCCTGTCTGCCGGTAAGCGCTGCAGTCGCTGCCTCCATAATGATATTCGGAAGCTGGTTTTGGTCTTCGATCAACCGAGCGTACTTCGTTATGGGCTTAACGAGGTCTAATATCGCAAACTCCTGGGATCCCACTTGGCGAACCCGTTTTCCGTATGAAGTATGTTCGAGACGAGTCTGCCCCGATATGAAGATAACGGGGGAAGAGTCCTGCCAAGCCGCTAGAAGACCCGTTAAAGCGTTTGTACAGGCAGGCCCAGTTGTCACAATTGCGCAACCTAAGCTTTCACGTTTCTTTGAGTATGCTACCGCCGCGAGGCTAGCGGCTTGCTCATGGTGACAATATGTTACGGATACCCCATCTAGACGTTCTATGGAGTCAAATAAGTGCACTACCGCTCCCCCTTGCAGACCGAAGACGCGGTCTACTTCATTTACCAACAAAAATTCTGCGAGATAGTCTGTTGCCTTCATTTTTAGTCCATGTAATTGAAGTACATGAAATGTTTTGACTGTCCCGCATCTACCGGAACGATTGCCCCGTGGCTAAAGCTGGCGAGTTCAGAGCAGTAAATCGCGACGATTGGTCCTATTTCATCAATCTCGCCGAAACGCCCAATTGGGCAACGCTCGCGCAGATATTTCTGCGCGTGCTCGGGATTCGTTCTCAAAACCTCTTCCCAATGTCCGCCCTTCGTCACTACTACCCCAGGGAAAACCGCAGACATTACGACTTTCGGTGCTTCGATCGCCAGTACCCTGCCCATGGAACGTGTGTACGCTGTTAAGGCAGCCTTGGCAGCACTAAACGTAACGGGGCCGCTATTCTCGAGACCTGCACAAGACGTAATATTTACGATCCTCCCCCAACCCTTGTCCTTCATAGCTGGTACGAGTGCGTTAACGAGTTGTATCGGCAGTTCGAAATTAAGCGAAAACACCGCTCGCCAGTCCTCGATAGAACAATACGGATCCGTTACATTTAGGGTATGCCCTGCATTGTTCACAACGATATCGACGTGATGCCCATCTTTCCGTATCGTTGAAATTAATTTCTCAACGTCCTCTTTACCTGTTAGTTCTGCTCTGTAGACAGATAAGTTTTTCCTCCCCGGAAAGTCCCCAGCGCAAAAACTATCGATTGCCGTTTGGGATCGACTCGTTGCGAGAACTTTAACTCCCTCGGCTAGCAGTGTCTTAGATATCGACTCACCAATCCCTTGAACTCCACCTGTGATTAGCGCCGTTCGCCCAGCAATTTTAAGATCCATGTGCACTCCCTCTAGAGCATATTCAATGGCAAAACGATGTTTCTAGCGCCACGTCGAGATAGGAGGCTAGTAACGGACCTTGTAGCAGCTTTGGTAGCTACGGCAGTCACGACAAAATCCGCATCTCTAAAATCAAATTCCTCATCACTGGCTACCGGGCGCTAAAAAATTCACGTAAGTCAATCCATCTTTTACGGACCTGCCGTCTAGGATAGTACAAGTCGGATGCATAGAGGCCATAGAGTAGCCAAGGATAGGCAGCGTTAGTGAGGCACCAAAGTAGTACAAATCGTCTTTAAACGCCGCTATGCGACGCTCGGCGGCATTAATCAATTGCATGAAAACCTGGCGCGCAGCATTAAGATCCCAGAGGGAGAATCGGACCGTGTTTGAAAATGGTATCGTGTAGGACTTTTTAATTCGGCACATGAGAGCTCCATAGTGATCCGAATCGTAGCGATAAAACACAACGCTCATCCCGGATTTAGCCAACAATATCGAGA
Organism: uncultured Sphingobacterium sp.; assembly: GCA_964580845.1. Classification (GTDB taxonomy): domain Bacteria; phylum Bacteroidota; class Bacteroidia; order Sphingobacteriales; family Sphingobacteriaceae; genus JAIPAN01. Next base: position 18,862 of record CAZOLA010000019.1, on the reverse strand, counting down.
CAGAATTCAAACTAAAGTAGTTCAGATGTTGATGATGAACCGGGTCGAAACGGGCGTCTCTCACTAACAACTCAAAGGACGGAAACTGCATGAAAACCTCGTCCCTCGTGATTAGGACATCAGACAATTGCTCGAGAAAAAATTCCGGACGACAAATGTGCTCAAGTGTGTGGCTGCATAAAAAACACGATCTCCACTTCCAACTTCACTAAGGACAAAATCCTCATTACAACCCCTAAAGCACTCAATGCGGCGGTCGGAGGAGGTTAAATTTGGGTCCACTCCAGTAAGCCTCGACTTAAAACCTAAGAAAACTTCAGAAGACTAATATCGTTCGCACCAATGTCACCAATACTTTCAGGTTTAAAGGCGAGGTGTTCCATCACGAAAGCGTGAAAGTTTTTCAGCGCAAGCAGGCTGTCTTGACTGCCACTCGATTCCGTATCGTAATTGCCGTCGATGAATTCCTTTGGAAGGTGTGTACCTAAAAAAAGATGTTAGCAAGGTTAACAAAAACAGAGTGACTGATCAGCCCTTTGTAGCCCCTTGTAGTCGTGGCTCCCAAACTTCTTAAAAACTTCGGTTATCGGATAACCTGGTAGTTCGCAGAGGAGTGCCGACTTGCGATCACAGACTCGGCAGGTTGAAAGACGTCTAATTTCTGATCCATCGAAAAGCATCACTTCTTCCAATCTTTGTAAAAGACGTCTGTTAATTTATTGAAGGGGCCTGTGTAGACTTCGTGGTAAACAGCGTAGTCAGACACCGCAAGAGGTTGATGCCAAACGTTTCCTCTTATCCGGTACATACGAGCCCCATTAAGCCGGAGGGGAATTAGTTGAACCTTGTGCCCACGCGGGTCAAAAATATGTACATCCATAGCCCCCTCTATTAAGTGATAAGACTCGGGCTTGCCAGAGGGATGTTTATGCGGTTCAACAACAGAGTCTTTAAGGAGGGCAATCACCATCTCCTGCACGGAACTCTCATTAGATGAGTGTAGACAGAACCGTGCCCGTCTCAAGGGACTCGATTGGGCAGCAGCCTTTAGCGATTCTATTGCCGCCTGATCAAGCACGAAGACTCCGAGATCATTGAAATTTGGACTTAAATTCACAATTGATCTAAAATCCCAACCTTTTGTCGAACAACATCTATTGCTGATCGAAAATTCATATTAAAGCGCATCTTTGCAAAACTATTGTCGAGATCGTTCAGTCGTCCTCTTGGCTCTGTGTAGAAAACATCAGAGAATCGGCAATTTTCATAACTCATCTCTGCGCCCCGCACACTCGACTCCTTGATTAGATCAGCCAGTTTAGTGCGAATCAAGGGTGAATCTGCTGCGAAATGTATTTCACGCACATCATCTTCACCAAGAAGACGAGCTAGTCCAGTCGCAGTATCGCGGGCGTCGATGATCGAAAATACATTGTCGCTTGCCATTCGCGCGCCAGGTTTTAACAACGATTCATATGTAAGCCTGACAACACACCGCGAAGATGGGCCCATTCCTACGTTCCACCCTGTACGCACTATCGTCGAGCGAGGGTAACTCGTACGGAGATGATCCTCGACTTCAACCTTTAACCTGCCATAAAAATTTAACGGGTTCGGCTTTTCCCCCTCGGAGTAAAAGCCCTCCGCTCCATCAAACACCTCGACCGAGGACATAAAAATCAAGTGAGGCTGAACCTTACGAAGGCAGTCGATGAATCGCAAGGTACCCTCTCTATTCAACGATTTTGCTTCGTCTTGATTTTGATAAATCCAAGTTGGGTTGCTGTATGCAGCTAATAGAAATACAGTGTCCCTCGGCGTAATGCTTTTAATGAATGCTGCTGTATCGTCGCGACGCAGATCATATTGAATTAAATCGGGCCTTGTGGAATTACAATTTCGGGTTCCGATTGTGGGCAAGCCGGCAAGGGCAAGCTTTTCAAAAAGTGCGGTCCCAATAACCCCCGACGCCCCAATTACGTAATTTTTGGTTGGGTTATCTAGTACCAAGCTTGTCTCCATTGTAATAAGTGTGAAGGCGACAAATGCTCAATCCTCAAAAAATACAAATGAATAATCCCCTTTATACTGACATTTTTCAAACCACCACTCCCAATCCTCAGGCGAGTTAAACTGCTCGCAGGTCACTTGCCAGTAAAGCAAATTTACTTTCTCAGCCTCATTTCGATAGGACTCTACGCAGAGGTACTTCTGCTTTCCAACCCGCTCCATTTCTTTGAGCGAATTCTCAAGCTCATGGTTATACAGATTGTGGAGGGTGTTTATTGAGAACACCAAGTCGAAAGATTTATCGGCATACGGCAAATCTGACGCGCTTCCGCGATCAATCAGGTGCCTTACTTCGGGGCGGGCATGCTCTATTGCATACTCAGAGATATCGATACCGCGCACCTTAATCCCAGGCAGAACCTGGGTTAGCTCAAACATCTGAAACCCTTTGCCGCACCCAATATCCAAAACCTTACTTTCAGCGGTTAGACCATAATGCTCAATCATCATCTTCGCCACTGGCGCCCAGCGACCTGGAATGTAGTTGTAGCCGCCATAGTTGATTCTGCGGTCTCCATCCCAATAGTCGAACCCCCATTTCTTGGCCATTTCGGCAGCCTTGGCTTTGGGAAACTCAGGGTCGTTTACCCGTGCGAGATAGTCTCGCTGGGTGGCCTTGTGAAGTGGTGACATCAGGTCCAAATAAGCCATAAATTAATCCTTGGATAAACTACGAAGAGCAAGCTGTATTTTACCCCTGAGCGCATCCTCCGGTGCGGCAGTTGCAGGGTGACTTTGCGCCTGGGTCCACCTTATAGGGTCTAGAGGCGCCAAGATGATGCACCCCCACTTCAATTCAAGCATGGGAAACAAGACCGAATACCTAGCAGCTAGCCCTTTGGTTGGTCGGGGCATCGCATCGCTGAGTATCCTTTTCCTGGGCCGCACTGGCACTTTCGGCTGAAGGTCAAAATCCGCCACCAATTTTGTCGGGTCGTCCCATCCCGCGAACTCGAAATCTAAAAACTTGACCCCTGAGGGCGTGCGAAGCGCATTGTGAAAGCCAAAGTCGCTGGGCGATACGCATCTCGCACTAGGGTCTAGTGCATCATCACAGCGGCCGGTTACGATTTGTTCTTGAGTGGCCTCCTCCAGACGCTCAAGCCGTCTCTTCAAGTGCCTGATAACCTCAACGGCCCTGGCCCGTAAATGGATTGGAAGGTGCTCGGCACCCATGGCTGCAATGCGTTGATTAATATTTTGCAAATGGTCTGTCAGGCGAAGGAACCCTTCTGCGGCATCGCCGCTCACATGCCTGCTAGCCAATTCGAGATCCGCGTTTAGCCACCGAATAAACGCCACTGCCTGGTTGACATCGGTAGTATCTGGCGATGTACCCTCTTGGAACCGCTCCCCTTCCACGTGCTCTAAAACAACGCTCTGCATTTCCTGGTCGGAATAGAGCAGTTTGGGCACGCATTCAGGTGCCACGAGCTGCGCATAGTGCAAAAATTCCGTCTCCGCTTTGAATCGATCATGCTGTTTGGCATGTCGTTGCGTGTAGCCCTTAATCACAAGCCGATGCGCCCCAGACCGGCAACGAAAAACCTGATTATTAATGCCCCCTGCAAGCGGCTCTAGCGTGTCTGGGCTCGCCCCAAGCCTACGACACCACTCCAGCGCAAAGACGGGAGCTTCCCCGTTGACTGTCACGAAAGCCTAGCCAGTATTTGGGGGAACTCGGCCCAACTCGAAACACGTAGGTGATTTGATTCGGCGTGCGAGTCCTCAGGGTCAAAAAGAACTGCCTTGCATGAGCCCGGAAACGCCGCATCTTCAATCACTTCGGGCAAGTCATCGAGAAAGACCTTGCAATGCAAGGCGTCAATCGCAGCAATCTTCTGCTCACGTGTCTCATGAAAAAATACCGCCTGGTCTTCGATGAACCGGTTACTCGAAAGCCATTTCTCAGCCCACCCCCGTGCAGCCGCGTGCAGGTCGTAGGCTGGGCCGGCATAGGGGCGCAAGCTTCGGTGGCTCACAATGCATAGAGAGTGCCCGGAATCTTTGAGTTTTTGTAAGGTCTCCAGCGCTTGCTCAAATGGCTGCGCGTAGGTCATGCCCGGCCCGTACAGCGCACCTTGAAAGGCTGTCCATTCGCTCTCTCGGTTGGCTCGTCTAAGAAAATCTCTCAGAGCCAGTTTTGTTCGCGGTAGGTCGGATGGAAGGTTGGGCAGTTCTTCAGCCAGTGCAGATATGGCCTTGTCGTAGCAGACAATCGTGTTGTCGAAGTCCAGCCCAACCAGCACGACTCAATCTTTCAGAATGGATTGCGTAGCCTGCACAATCGCCGCTGCGTCAATGCCAAAGTAAGTGCGTGCAAAAGCCTGAGAACCGACCACCGGCATGAGAGCATCCCGAGTACCCAAGCATGTCACTCGCCTTGTTAGCCGCTTCCTTGCGAGGTAACCCTGGAAGTCCTCTCCAAAGCCACCAATACGGGCATGTTCTTCAACCGTCACAAAGCACTCAAATTTCTCTGTCAATTCATCGTACAAGGCTATTGGACTGGGCTTTACCGTATGGGTTAGCACCACCTCTGCGTCAATGCCCTTGGCGCTTAGCAAGGCGGCGGCGGCATCTGCCTCATGGGCTACAGTGCCAACCGCTAAAATACAGAGTCGACTGCCTTTGTGAAGGGTTAAGCCTCTTCCAATGGCTGGCACAGTTTGGTCCTTACAGAGGTCCGCCTCGCCCTTTTTCCCAATACGAATGTAGGTGGGTCTGCCACTGGCTAACGCCATGCGCAGACAAGCTCGAAGAGATGGTGCATCCCAGGGCGCGAGCACCTGAAGGTTGGGGATGGCCCGAAGAATGGCGAAGTCTTCTAAACTGTGATGGGTAGGGCCGAGACTCGCATAGGACAGCCCAGACCCAGTGCCCACGATGATCACTGGCGAGTTGTGGTATGCCACATCTACCTTAATCTGCTCAAGGCACCGCACGGTGGTGAAGGGCGTGATGGTATAGACAATCGGTAGCAGACCGCTCAAGCCCATGCCTGCGGCAACCCCCATCATGTTCTGCTCAGCCACGCCGCAGTTAAGAAATTGTTTTGGGCTCTGGGCTCGAAGCTTGTCAAACAGGCGGTTGCCAATATCCCCCGAGAGCAACACCACCCGAGGGTCGGCTTTGGCCATTTGGGTGACGTCATCTGCGAACGCGTTTCTCATCGTCTCAACCAGACCTAGCCATGATCAATTGGGGTTCGACCATCCAGCGCAATCTGCTCGTGGGGAATCTGAAGCACGTTCGCACACTGCACCACTTCATCCGCTGTCGGGATACGGTAATGCCAATTGTTGTCGTCTTCCATAAAGGGGATGCCTTTGCCCTTAACGGTATTGCAAACAATGGCTTTTGGTCTCGGGTCTCTTGAGAGCCCACCTAAAGCATCCGCCATCGCCTCGAAAGAGTGGCCATCAATCTCGGCCGTCGCCCAGCCAAAAGCCTTCCATTTCTCGGCCAGGGGTGCAAGGCCCAATACCTCATTGCTGCGTCCGGTGGCCTGCCATTTGTTGTAGTCCACAAAGAGCGTTAGGTTTTGAACCTTCTGTGCAGAGGCCATGAGGGCGGCCTCCCAGACCGAGCCCTCGTTGCACTCCCCATCACTCAGAACGGCATAAACCTGGTAGGCCTGCCCTTGAATGCTTGCGGCAAGTGCCATGCCCAAGCCCATGGGTAGGCCATGGCCGAGCGAGCCAGTGGCGGCCTCAATTCCCGCAAGGTGATCTGGTGTCGGGGGGTGCTCGCCGAATATTGAGCCGTCTTGACCGTAATCTTCAAGGTGAGCCCTTGGGTAAAAGCCGCGCTCAGCAAGGACCTGAAAGAGCACCGGCGCTGCGTGCCCTTTGCTTAGAATGAATCGGTCTCTTCCTGGCCATTGTGAATTTTTTGGGTCGAGGCGCAGAACATTCCAATACAGCCAAACGAGTAGATCGGTGCAAGATAGGCAGGATCCCAAATGGGGGGTGCCGGTCAGGTAAGAGTTACGAATGGTTCGAAAGCGGATCTCTCGCGCAAGCGTCTCAAGCGCCGAGATTGAAAGAGGCTTAGCTGCGTTCACGGCTTATGAATGTACTGCATGGGCTGCGTGTTAAGCGCGGCAAGATTGGCCTGCGCCCAAGCCACTGGCTCATCTAAGCCCTGCTCAAGGCCGATGGTGTCGGCCCAGCCCAGCTTAGATCTTAATTTTTCGCTCTTGAGCCAGTAGGCACTGTCTTTTCCAAGCCGCTCACCCACCACTTTCACATGGGCATCAAACGGTTTGTTAAGCTTTTCGCAGAGTAGCGCCACCAAGTCTTTAATGGAAATGATTCGGTCTGTGGAGATATGGTAGGTCTCACCCACCGGTGCGTGCTGGGCAATTTGCCAAGTAGCCCTGCTCACATCATCAATGTGAATGAACGATCTTGTTGACACGCCACCACCATGCAGCTCGAGCATGCGTCCTGTGAGCAGAAAAAAGATGGTTCTGGGAATAATGCGGTAAAGCGGTTGCCCTGGCCCATAGACGTTTGCCGCTCGGGTAGAAACAACCGGCAGCCCAAAGGTCTCTCGATAGATCTTAAAGAGCATGTCGCCCGCTGCACGAGACACGGCATAGGGGGTGGATGGGTTAAAGGGCGTGTCTTCATCAATCCAGCCATCCGTCGATCCGTAGACCTCAGGGGTCGTCACATGCACATACTTCTCTAAAAAATCTATGTGCCGCAACCGTTCGGCCAGCTTAGCCACGGACACCACATTCGTTTGCATCCAGTCGTCGGGCTTGTCCCAGCTCTCGCCCACCATGCTCTGGGCGGAAAAATTGGCAACCACTTGAATGTGCTCATCTCGTATGAGTCGTTCAAGCTTCTCGAGGTCGTGGTTCAGATCCAGCTGAGCAAATCGAAACCGAGCCTGTTGCTCTTTTGTTAGCCACTTGTAGGGAAGGTACACTTCGGCGGCCTCTGGCGAACGGCTGGCCCCGATGACATCCAGCCCCTGCTGCAGTAGGTGGCGAACAAAACTCGCGCCCGAAAAGGAGTTGCTGCCCAATACAAGAACCGAGCTCATGAGGCCATTCCCGTGAAATCAATCAGGCAGCGGCCAGCGGTTCTCCCGCTTCGCATGCCGTCGATGAGCTGGTTAATTCTCTCCAGTGGGGCCACCTCGGTAATAAGAGGCGTAAGGCTCATGCAACGCCGCTCAAAAAGCCGCATATAGCGGTGGATGTCGTCGGCCGGGTGGGCCTCGCCCCCCGTGGTGCCGGTGATGGACTTGCCAAAGTGCAGATCGAGGCTGTAGAGGCTGGTCTGGGCACCCTTTGGAGGCACCCCCACCAAAACCACTTGGCCCTTGGAATGAACGCTCGCATAGCCCTTGGAGATGACCTCTGGGCTGCCAGTGTTGTCGATAAAAATGTCGATAGATGCCCCACCAAGCAACCGCTGAATCTCGGCAAACGGTTCTCTTGCGCCAGAATTCACGGTGGCCGTGGCGCCCATTTCAATGGCTAGTGCCAGACGATTGTCGAACCGATCCACTGCAATAATCTCAGCGGCACCAGCAAGGGCCGCACCTTGGATTAGATTCAGGCCAATGCCCCCCGCGCCGAACACCACCACGCGGTCGCCAAACTTCACACGAGCCTTGTTCTCGATGGTTCCCAGCCCTGTAGTAATGGCACAGCCATAGAGAGCTACGGTTTTTAAGTCTGATTGATTGGGAATAGTTGTAAGCCGGTTCTCTGAAATGATGGCGTGCCGATTAAAGGTGGTGATCCAGCCCGCATTGACCGTCTGGCCATTCCAGAGGTACCTCGGGGTGGTGGCCTCAATGCCCTTGCCCGACCGCCAGTGGGCCACCACAGTCTGACCCGGCTGCACATGCTTCACGCCGGGGCCCACCGCCAACACCAAGCCGCTTGCCTCATGTCCAAGCAGGTGGGGCAGCCACTTGTCGGGGCCCTTGACTCCGTCGATTTCTCCCAACTGGCTGCCGCAGATACCGCTGTAATGAAACTCCACCATGACCTGGCCAACATCGAGCTCTTCAGGCAGCTCAATCTCGGCAACCACCAGAGGTTTTTTTTGCTCGACCAAAATGGCTGCGAGCGTTTTCTTGGGAAGGCTCATGCCTCCTGATTCCGAATCTCGTCTTTGTGGGCATGGAGCCACTGCATCATCAGGTGACCCACCACGAGTTGCAGGTCTTCACTGATCTGCATGTCGTCGACCGGAACATGAATGGCATGGTCTGTGAGAGCTTTGGCCTTGCCACCGGAGTAGCCCAAGACCGCGAAGGAGGTAATGGAATTCTGGGAGCAATACTCCAGGGCCTTGAGAATGTTGGGTGAGTGTCCACTGCCACTAAAGGCAATGGCAACGTCTCCCCTGTTGGCCAAGACCGCAAGCTGCCTAAAGAATATTCCGTCGTAGCCCTCGTCGTTGGCGAGGCAGGTTAACACTGCTGAATTTGCCGGCAGGGCGGTAACGCGAAGGGCGTGCCCGAATTCCCGAGAGATGCCGTATAAAAAATCATTGGCCAAGTGAATGGCGTTCCCAGCCGACCCGCCATTACCGAATATGAACACCTGGCGCTTTTCTCTCCACGCCATCATGAGCGCTTCGGCAAGGGCTTCGAGCGGCTCGGGGGGAATGACGTCGAGTGCGCTCTTGAGCCGAGCGAGGTAGTCTTTAGAGAATGTTTGGAAGTTCAATGGCTGCTCGTCAGGGAGTTATTGGGTATTTTTAAAAACGGTGGCCTGCATCCACTGCAGGGTGTGGAATCGATCTTCGTCTTGAAGACGCCCTGCCCGATAGGCGGCACAGATCTCGTCAATAGCGTTTTCAACGGTCTTCTTGGGCCGAAACCCCGTGGCCAATAACTTGTCGGAGTTCACTCGGTAGGAGCGGGGGTCGTTGGATGGAAGCACCGTGATTTTGGCCTGTGCTTTCTCGCAGGCCATCTCTGCGATGCGTCGAATCGAGAGGTTCTCAAACCCTGCGTTGTAGATGCCGGTGATCTCTGGGTGGTCCAGCAAGAATAGATAGAGATCCGTGATGTCATCGATATGAATGTTGGGCCGAGTCTGGTCGCCGCCCAGCACAGTGATTTCGCCACGCGTGAGGGCCTGCATGGTGAGCATGTTCACCGAGACATCTAGGCGCATTCGGGGTGAGAGGCCGCAGACCGTTGCGGGACGAACAACCTGCACGGCCATATCCCCGGCGTAGCTCAAGACCACACGTTCTGCCACCATCTTGGTCTTATTGTATTCCGAGAGTGGCACCAGCGTGAGGTCCTCTGTCACTTGTGCCTCGTCTTTCAGGCCGTACACACTGCCCGAAGATGCGTAGATGAACCGCTGGACGCCCTGGCGAGCCGCCTTGTCGGCCAGTTGCATGGTTGCGAGTGCACTGACCTCCCAGGTGAGCTTGGGGTCAAGGTCACCGGCTGGGTCGTTCGCAATGGATGACAAATGAATGATGGCCGCAATGCCTTGCAAGGGAATCGTGTCGATATGCCGAACATCGCCTTCTATTACCGTGAGATTAGGGTGCTGCGCAAGATCATTACCAAACCACATAATGTCAAAAGCGGTTACGCTATGCCCAGCGTTTAGCAGCTTAGGAACTAAGACATTGCCTTTGTAGCCGCAGGCGCCTGTAACGAGAATATTCATGTGTGTGTCAGTGATTCCGGAGTTCTAGGTGTTACGCTGCACTCGATCTGCGCATGGATGGGGTTGGAGGCGAACTTTTCTGCCCAGTCGTCGTTTGTTTCACTTATGGCTGCAGTTCGTTGCGGGGCTCTGACCTGCACCTCGCGAAGTGCTTCGATAGAGCCTATATCAATATGTGTGCCTTTGTTGTGCCAAGTTGCAATGCGCCCAACAAAATGCGGCAGTACTTGGGTGCTGAAATCTGTAACTTCCGGTCTATCATATATCCACTGGACCACCTCTGGCTCTAAAAGGTAAACCGCTCCGTTTGCTAGGTATCCTGGGGGATTCTTAACTTTCTCATGAAAGCCGATAACCACTCCGCCTGCATTAAGTTCCACAATACCGCAGCTGCTAGGGTTTCGGGTGGTAAAGGTCATCATGGTTATTGGGCAATGCGTTGGTCGTGATGTCTTATGGAACTTCACGAAAGCACCGAAATCGCATTGGCAGAAATTGTCGGCATGAACCAGCAGAATTGTTGTATCACCTAAAGCTTGAGCGTTCTGACGAAGCGTTCCGGCAGTGCCTTTTAGTTCGGGCTCGTAAACTCCTTTTACCCAATGCTTAAAAAGTGGTCGGTCCAGGAAGCTTTGCACAACGTCAGATAGGTAATGGGTATTCACCAAAACGTTTGCTGTACCAGTTTCCCTTGCTATATCCAGCCAATACTCCAATAGGGGTTTTCCATTGATTGGCATGAGGCACTTAGGCCAGTTGTAGGTATAGGGCTGAAGTCTGGTGCCACAACCAGCAGCCAGCAAAAGAACTGAGATCGGCCTCGACATGTGGTGTCGCTCTAGTTGCGGCTGGCCTTTGATGTCACTTCAACTGAACTTAATGCGCCCAGCGCAAAGTTGGCTGAAATCGCTCCTCGAGTGAATTCAAAAAGATCTCCACCGTCATAAAGACAGGACTTAACTCCTGCAGCCTGCCCAGCTAACAGGTCTGTCTCGCGGTCACCGATCAAAACGGCACATTCAGGCCTCACTTGGAATTTCTCCTAAAGCTGATTGATCAGCCCAGGTTTGGGCTTTCGGCAGTCGCAGTCAATTGCATACTCAGCCACTACCCCATCGATTAGGTGTGGGCAAATAACATATGCATCAACTCGTCCACCCTCAGCTTGAATCGTGGCATTCATGGCTGCGTGGAATACGTGACCTTGCGCAAGGGTGAAATACCCCCTAGCTACGCCTGACTGGTTAGTTGCCACTGCAACGGCGATGTCTTCCGCTTTTAACCAGGCCAGTGCACTCAAGGCCCCTCGCTTCCAAATGATCTTGTTGGGATGGATAGGATAACCAGTGTCCTCAATTAGCGTGCCATCGCGATCAAAGATCATCAACGAGAGGGTTGGCTTTGTTGCTGTGGCGAAATGCTCAGGCTCGAGAGTTTCTGCCAACCCCATTTAACCAAACTGCGACAGGGTTCTCGCTCTTTGTGCCACCCTGTCGCCAGTTACCTGATAGCTTCTAACTAAGCACGAACTTTTCACTACGTACGCATAAACCTCTACTACGCTGCCCTCCGCATCATCTGCTCGTAGCCACCGACAGCCTTGATTCCGCAATTAGCGAGTTCCACGATCTGATCACAGTTCTTTAGTGTGGTTAGGCGGTGGGCAATGATCAAAATAGTAATCTCCCGGCCCAAAGTCTCTACTGCCTGCATGACAGCCGCTTCGGTTTCGTTGTCAAGTGCGCTGGTTGCTTCATCAAAAATAATCACGTTTGCACGCTTATAGAGAGCACGGGCTATGCCGATACGTTGGCGTTGACCACCCGAGAGTCTCACCCCGCGTTCGCCCACTAGAGTGTCGTAGCCCTTACCCCAGCTTTCGATGGTTTGGGAGATCTGTGCCTGCTGTGCTGCTTGCTTAATGCGTTGAACATCTATTTGATCAGCCGGCACCCCAAAGGCAATGTTTTCTGCAATGCTGGTGTCCGATAGGTAAATTGACTGCGGCACATGTGAAACATGGGCCTGCCAGGAGCGTGTGTTTTGAAGGCTAACAACGGTGTTATCTATAAGGAGTTCCCCTTCGGTTGGGTTAAGAAGGCCCATAACGATATCTAGCAAGGTGCTCTTACCACTGCCGGTAACCCCGACAAACCCCACCCTGCCACCTTTGGGAATCTGTAGGTTGAGGTTCCGTAGAACCCATGGCCCTTGGGGAGTGAAGCGAAAACCAAGGTCCTTAAGGGTAATGGCAGTTTGAAACGCCATCGGCTTAGCGGCTTGCAAATAGGATTGCGTTGGCATGGGTTGGTCAAGCAGATCCAGCGCATCTTGGGTGCTGGCCTGATTGCCTTTGATAGCGATGTATGCGGTGTAGATCTGCTGCAACACCGGTAAAAGCCGCTGGGCGCCAAGGGCCAATGTGCCCAGAACCGGAATAGCGTTGGTTGCCGCCCCAGTTGCGCCACTGGCAGCAGCCAGCATGTAAGCCAAGCCAGCAATAAGCACCATGCCCAAAGCCTCAACTCCAAATCTGGGGCTCGCTCCCACCACCTGGTTACTGGCCAGAGCCGACTGCAAGGGAATAAACGCGTCTTTATAAAGCTTTGAATAAACCGGCTGAGTACCGTCGATAATTACATCTCCAATGCCGCCTAGCCCCTCTTGAATTGCCTTGGTTACCCTGATCTGCTGGGTGGCAATGGTCTGGCTGTTCTTTGCAATGCGGCGCTTGGTAATGAATACGACGGCGGCGTAGATGAACCCAAAGCCCAAAAAGGCCGCGAGAGCAATAATTGGTTGGATGGCGAGAAGGGTGGAGATAACAGCTAGAAGGATGACTAAGGAACTCAAAATGAGTAGGGTAGGTTGAATGATAAACCCCACCAATTCCTTCGCCTTTTGAGACCCCGCAATAATTTCGCTACTGTTGCGCGATACATGTAGGCTGTAGGGTTGATAAAGCGTACGTTCGTATACCTGCACGCTGAAGTCTGCGCCGATAGCCATCGCGAGGCGCGTTTGAACCCATAAAAGCGCTATTCGGGCTAAGCCTGCGAACATTGCTGCTGTTATAAAGATGAGGGTGAAGGGCAGCAGCAGATCTTGAGCAGACTGAATTTGCAGCAGTTGAATAAAGGGCTGCGAAAGGTCGTGCACGAAGATCTTCTCTGGCTCTGTAAGCACACCCAAAAAAGGTAAGACTGCGCCTATGCTAAACACCTCGGCGAACGAGGCAACAATCATTAGCGCCGCCAAGATGGCAAGCTGCCTTTTCCTTCTCGGAGACAAATGGCCCCAGAGACGACTAACTTGGGTAGCGGTGGAAAGCTGATTCGCCATTCTTTAAAACCGAAACACCTCAAACTCCTGCGATTCCAGCTCCTTACAGTCATGCAAGGCCTTTAGATCAGCAATTACCGTCCTGCTGTGTGGTTTGCACAGTTTCTTAAGTTCACTTGGAGATAGCTGCGCAAACTGGGTGTGGGACACAGCAACAATCAGCGAATCCACTGGGGACTGCGGCGTGATTTGGGATAGGGTTACGCCGTATTCCTGCTGTACCTCTTTCGCGTTGGCCCAAGGGTCCATCACCTTTACGTTGAGGCCCCAGTTTTCGAACTCTTTGATAATGTCAATTACCTTGCTGTTTCGCACATCGGGGCAGTTTTCTTTAAAGGTAATGCCGAGCACCCCCACAGTGGCGCTGGCCACGTTAATGCCGTTTTTTAGCATCAGGCGAATGACATTAAGCGCGGCATAGCGGCCCATGTTGTCGTTTATGGCGCGACCTGAAAGGATAACCTGAGGGCGGTAGCCCAGCTCTTGGGCCTTGTGCGTTAGGTAATACGGGTCTACGCCGATGCAGTGTCCGCCCACTAGGCCAGGCTTAAAGGGCAGGAAGTTCCACTTGGTGGCGGCTGCCTGCAGCACCTCGGTGGTGTCAATGCCCATGCGGTTGAAGATCACGCTCAGTTCGTTTACGAATGCGATGTTGAGGTCGCGCTGGGCGTTTTCAATGACCTTGGCGGCCTCGGCCACTTTAATGCTGCTGGCCAGGTGGGTGCCTGCGGTGATGATTTCTTGGTACAGGGCGTTGATGGCTTGGGCGGCCTCGGGCGTGGAGCCACTGGTAACTTTTGTGATGCCCGGCAGGCGGTGGGTCTTGTCGCCGGGGTTGATGCGTTCAGGGGAGTAGCCGCAGTAGAAGCCGAGGGGCGCTGAAGGGGTGGGCTGGGCAGAAATTCCTGGCGGCGAAGGGTCAATTTCGTTACCGGTCAAATACTTTAGCCCCGACTGGCGCTCTAATATCGGAACGCAGACTTCTTCGGTACACCCTGGGTACACCGTAGACTCATAAATCACTACATCGCCGGGCTTCAGCACCCTTCCAACAGTCTCGCTGGCTTTGATAAGCGGGGTAAGGTCTGGGCGGTTGGCCTTGTCTACGGGGGTGGGCACGGTAACAATGAAGACCATAGGATGGTCGGTGTTGTCGGCCTCGGCCTCAGCCCCTACAGGGCCCCTTAGCGACGACGCGTCTACTGAATAGGTTAGGTGCCTCGCCTCGCGCAGTTCCTCTCGCGACACCTCAAGCGTATGGTCTTGCCCCGCCCGTAGCTCCGCTATGCGGTCGGTCTTAATGTCAAAGCCAATTACCAGGCGCTTCTTGCCAAATTCCACAGCCAACGGCAGGCCCACATAGCCAAGGCCAATAACGGCGATGGTGCGATCCCTGAGGTCAAGTCCCACTTGTGTCACTTCCCGACGTCATCGGATCTGCTGAACTTAGCGGATGTTGAGCTGTATCCGGTTTCGTTGACACCGACTTAAGCATATTGCATTGACTCAAAGACTGCCGGGCTGACATAACCGATCGTCGAGTGACGACGTTTGGGGTTGTCGAAACACTCGATGTAGTCAAAGACGTCTGCCTTGGCTTCTTTGCGAGTTTTGTAGATCCCTCGGCGGTTGACCCGTTCAATCTTCAGGGTCGAGAAGAAGCTCTCCATGGCCGAGTTGTCCCAAACCTCTCCCGCGCGGCTCATGCTGCAGGTGATGCCCTGCTCCACGAGCAACCTCTGGAACTGGTCACTGGTGTATTGGCTGCCTTGATCCGAGTGGTGCAACAGTGACTCGGGCTTGCCCCGTCTCCAGATGGCCATCATGAGCGCATCAATTACAAGCTGGCTCGTCATGGAGCTTTGCATAGACCAGCCCACAACCCTGCGGGAGTAGAGATCCAGTACTGCAGCCACATAAAGCCAGCCCTCTGCCGTCCAGATGTAGGTAAAGTCTGCCACCCACTTCTTATTGGGTGCATCGGCCACAAACTGCCGGTCCAACAAGTTGCTACCGATGGCCACCTCGGAGCGATTCCCCCGGTCTGTCGGCTTGGCTCTGCACTTGGGACGAGCCCGCAGGGCTTGAGCCTTCATCAGGCGTTCAATCTTGTGCAGACCACAGCGATAACCCAGCTCCAACACGTCCATAAGGACTCGGCGTGCCCCGTAAGTTCGATCACTGGCTACAAAGCTCTGATAAACATGCGGGCTGATTGCCTCATCAAGCTGTTCCCGCTTGCTCTTGGGTCTCGTCATCCAGGCGTAGAAGCCGCTCCGCGAGACACCGAGGGCCTCGCACATCAGTCGAACCGGCCAGACCCCTCGGTGCTTTGCCACAAAGCCGAACTTCATGTCGACTCCTTGGCAAAAAAGGCCGCGGCTTTTTTTAGGATGTCTCGCTCCATCTTGAGCTTTGCAACTTCCCGACGCAGCCGAGTGAGCTCTGCATCATTGGGCTTTTGCACCCCATGACCAGGAAACGCCTGCCCCTCACTGGAGTGAAACTCCCGAATCCATCGCCTCATGACGTTTTCTGAAACATCCAAATCACGGCAGGCCTGCGCAACACTCACGCCCCTCGTCACAACGAGATTGACCGCCTCAAGCTTGAACTCCTTCGAAAAATTCCTGCGCTGTCCCATCTAACACCTCCAGTTCCAAAAAACACCTTAACAAAGTGTCCTTGAAACCGGGCACAGCCCAGCCATCCAGACGCATCCGATAGAAAATTTTCCAAAACCCCCATCGGGGCCGCTTGGCTAAGGTCGTGTTGACGGCATCAATCACGACCTTGTCTCGCTCCAACCAGTTCACCTTGGGCCGGTACAACGCCGTCCGCGACAGGCCCACAATCCTGCAGGCCTTGGCCTTTGACAGGCCGTGGCAGGTGGTCATCACCTCCACACCAGCCTGCTTTACGACCGGTGTTACAACTTTCGGGAGAGCCCGACCCTAATTGCCGTGTTCTCCAGCGCCAACTCGGCATACATCTTCTTCAACCTGCTGTTCTCGCTCTCTAACTCCCGAACCCACTTGAGCTCCTTGACCGAGACGCCCGACTACCTGCTCTTCCACCGGCAACACAACGCATTACTTACACCATGCTTCCTGCAGATCTCTGCGACCGGCAACCCCGCATCGCCCTCGGCCAAAATCCCAACAATCTGACTCTCCCTAAACTTCGACTTCCACATCCCCATCTCCGAAAAGGACAAAAGCCTGTATTTTCATCTTGTTGTCAAAGAAGGGAAGCCTACGCGACCATCATCCCATTACTGCTGCATCATCGGTTGACATATGTTAGCTGCGGATAGCTAGTCAAAAATAAATATTAGATATCAGCCGCCAAGCATTTCTACCTTGAATGTAGCGCTTCTGAGTCACCCTGCTTTTTATAAACCCTTAGTAATCCTTCAACGCTCTCACGCCGGATATTTTCGTGGCTTTTGAAATCAACCAAATCTCGAAGCGACCTCAACCAATTAACAGTATTTTTGGCGGGCTTGAAAAGTCCAACTGAAACGAGTAAAGCTTTAATCTTAGCTGCTAAGTTGCTATCCTCGCCGTTGTTATTAATAGATCCAATCATCCATGTCTGCCTATAGTCAGACTGATAAATATGTTCAAGGGGCGAATCGTTAGATTTCCTTGCAATTACAATTAGGCCGACGGAGGATTTACTACTAAACTCCACCCTTTTACCTCTCCTCGGTTTTTCCACTCGATACCAGCTCTTATAGCAATTAAGGCCGTAGTACCTCGCCACAAAAACCTCTGTATCAAATCCATTGTCCTTGGAATACAAACTAAAGAATAGCTCAGGCGAAACTTGGTACATTCCGTGCCCGCAAAAACTATTAGCTGGCAAGAAGTGGACAACAATACCAGGAGTGGTAGTTAGCTTTGAGGCATTTAATAGTGACTGACTTATATTGAATATATGCTCAGAGGTTCCACCATCTATAACTAAATTATACTCGGAGGAAACAGGCAAAGCACACCCAAGGTCATAAATATGTGTTGCACCTTCGTAATCACTAAAATCATATGAATGAACTTCTGTTGCACCAAACTCTTCTATTAACAATGGCTCGCAATAGCCTGTATATATCTTTCCTGAGCTGGATTTATAAGTTCCAGATAACCCCTGACGACCAAACGTGGCGACTTTTCCGAGTGGCCCAAATCTGTTCTTCACATAAGAAATAGCATTTAACTCGTGAATACCCAAACCCATATCTCGCACTCTCCCCTGATTTTAACTATCCAGTAACCATTGTTTCGTTAAACAGAGCCAACTCTAATTTGACTCTGCGCCCAAGTACCCTTAGTGCATTATAGATACTGATCCCCTTTAACGTCAGGGTTAGCCTAAACTCAACTTTGCAACTTCGACGGTTGGGAACTAAAATTTTCTTCTAGGCATCTTATAGTGATACTGCGCTAAACGCAATGAGATCCGTGACTTCGCCACCTGATGAATATTGCACTACAATCACGATCGCCCAAAGACGGCCTTGGGGGGGGGGGGGGGGGGGTTAAAAAAAGGCCGCTGGCAAGGGCCGCATGAACTCTAATCTGGTCCTCATTTAACATGGGAGAATCGCCCTGTCGCCTTGGGTTTAATTTCATCTCGTCACAAAAATCACTGGTTTTTATGCCAAAAATTTACTAAGCTCCCGATATACGGCTTCAGGCCTAATTGAGTACATACACTGCGGACTCCCGCAACCGCGAGTATAGCCGGGTCTGTAACAGGGAGAACATGAAAGCCTAGACTCAATCGGGACAAATTGATCAGACAGCGGTCCCGTGATCCTCCAGTTCGTAGGGCCGTAGATACCGATAATCGGGATGCCAACCGATGCACACAAATGAGATAATCCATTGCAGTTAGTTACTGCGACATCAACGCCGTTAACGGCTATTGCAAAATCATGGAGCGGCACCTCTCCAGCCCTTATTTGAACAAACTTGCGGTGCCGAGCATCGACGGACGAAAGTATTCGCTCACAGAGTTCAAACTCGATACGGTCACCGAGAAGCAGCACCCTCGCGCTGTAATTATCAAGAATTAAATTTATCAGCTTAGAGAAATGCAAATGTGGCCAACGTTTGTGACTCTCTTCAGACCCTGAGCCAGGCCCCACAAGTATAACCCGTTCACGACGGCTCTCGAGGTTGCGCCCCTTCGACTTAAAGACGACAGCTTCCATTGACGGGATATTAAGAAGCTTTAGCACTTGAGAAAACTCTAAGCCCTTGTGGCCACCCGAAGGACTAATAATGAGATTAGATAAAAACGCCAGCTTATTAGCAAAGCAAATACGATATGACGCTCCTGAAAATAGAGCTAACAGGCTAAACTTAAGCTGGGATACACCAAAAGCGCTCACGATATACGTTGCCGAGACCCTCCTTAACTCGATTATGAGAGCGAGTAAACTCTCGGGCTTTGTTCCCCTCGTAACTATAAAGAAAAGTACCGCTTGAAACCCAGAGAAATATGATTCAACGTAGGTTTTTATATTATCGTCCTTAACAACATAGATTACTTCGTATCCATGAATTAGAATTTTATGAACTGTTGGAAACGTGATTATTACATCGCCTAATCCCTGCGGCACAACAATAACAATGCTCTTCCTGGGATTGAACCGCTCCGGGTTTCGTGGAGGCCGGTTGGTTTTAGTCATGCGACTGTTGGGCATTCCTGCTGACTGCGCTCGTGTAATGACCCACCGGTTTTTGCACAGGTCAGGCTGCTAATTTCCATGAT
>CAZOLA010000018.1:10104-28508 GCA_964580845.1 uncultured Sphingobacterium sp. | reverse complement strand
CACAGGGAGAACAAGTAAAATTGGACGAGCCTAAGGGACTCGAAATGCCTCCTAAAGGATTTGCGGTAGAAGATGCAGGTTATCAGGCACCAGCCGAAGACGGTAGCAAAGTATCTGTTATTGTTGATCCTCAATCTACCCGCTTACAATTGCTAGAACCATTTAAGGCATGGGAAGGAACCGACCTGAACGGCTTGAAGTTATTAATCAAAGCTAAAGGAAAATGTACCACCGACCATATTTCTATGGCTGGGCCATGGTTAAAATTCCGCGGTCATTTGGATAATATCTCTAACAACATGTTGATCGGCGCCATCAACTTCTTTAATGACAAAGCCGACAATGTGAAGAATCAATTGGATGGCTCATACGGTCCTGTACCAGCCGTACAAAGAGCTTACAAAGCCGCCGGGATTGGCACCGTTGTGGTAGGAGATGAGAATTACGGAGAAGGTTCATCACGTGAACATGCGGCCATGGAGCCCCGCCATTTAGGCGTTCGTGCCATTTTGGTAAAATCTTTCGCACGGATACACGAAACCAATTTGAAGAAACAAGGTATGTTGGCACTAACTTTCGCCAATCCGGAAGATTACGATAGAATTCAGGAAGATGATACAATTGATATTGTTGGATTAACCGAATTCGCTCCGGGCAAAGCTTTAAGGGTAGTATTAACGCATGCCGACGGCAGCAGTGTTTCTTTTGGTGTAAACCACACTTACAATGCACAACAGATAGAATGGTTTAAAGCCGGTGGCGCACTGAATATTATTAGAAACAGTCAAAAAGCTTAAGATCACCAACTTAATTCGAAAGCCCTGTTCTTTAGAACGGGGCTTTTTTGTAAACTTGGAATATTATGAAGATCACTTTTCTGGCTATAGGCAAAACCGACGAAGCTTACCTGCGTGAGGGAATCGAAAAATACCTCAAAAGACTGAAACATTACATCGCCTTCCAATACCTCGAAATCCCTGATCTAAAAAACACCAAACACCTCAATGAGGCCGAACAAAAAAGCAAGGAAGCGGAACTCATACTTAAACAACTCAAACCCAACGACCAGCTGATATTATTGGATGAAAATGGAGAGGAACTCAGCTCTGAGGGATTTTCCAGCTACTTGAACAAGAAAATGCTGGCCAGTGTGCAAAATCTCGTCTTTGTAGTAGGCGGCCCCTACGGTTTCGACCAAAGCATTTACCAGAAAGCAAATGGCAAAATTTCGCTTTCGCGGATGACTTTCTCCCACCAGATGGTTCGCCTCTTTTTTGTAGAGCAGGTTTACCGGGCCTATACTATCCTGAAGGGAGAACCTTATCATCACCAATAAAAAACCTCTTTATTTTTTAAAACCATCCTGAAGCCGATCTCGTTATTATATTAAATAATGAACGAATCATGAAAAATGTAGATGCCTGTATACGGTCATGTCTGGCTTGTTTGACCGAATGCGAAACTTGTGCTAATGCCTCTATAGAAGAAGGGGGTGACGATTTTATCGAATGTATTAAGAGCTGTCGCGATTGCGCTGATATTTGCGCTCTCTGTGCCAGGTTCAGCGCAAGAAGATCAAAACACGGAGAGGCATTGTGTCAATTATGTGCCGAAGTATGTAGAGTTTGTGCAGAAGTTTGCGAAAAGCACGAGGAAGAACATTGCCAACAATGTGCAGAGGCCTGCAGAACTTGTGCCGCCGAATGTGCGATGTAAAAAATAAGGCAAGAATTCGATTCCTGCCTTATTTTCTGAGTCTTATTTTGCTTTGGAAGAGGTACGCTTGGTTGTAGCGGCACCCTTGGTCGGTTTTTGAATACCTGAAGATTTAGCTTCTGTTTTCGGGGCTATTTCTTTTCCTTTAACAGCAGCCGCTTTCATGGTTTCTTCATCAATTGGCTCTGGTGCTTTTTCGGTAAAAATGGGTAGCGGCTGAATGATGTTAAACCAGTTGATGATCTTCTTCATATCGGAAGTATAAACACGTTCCTCATCATGATTAGGTGCTACCTCCTTGAAAAAGTTTTTCAAAGTAGCTCCATCTGCCTTGGGATCTGGAATGGATTTGCTACCCGACATCTTTTCAAAAATATCGATCAATTTCAAGTCTTCAACCTCGCCAAACACGGTGATATCTTCTAAAGAAGCCATCTTGGCATTCGACATATTGACCACTAATTTAGTTTTAGCGGCATCCAGGCCTTCTAAAATAAAACCGGTCTTATTCTGTCCGATCAGCTTAAATAATCCCGGTTTACCCGATACGGCTACAATTCCTCTTAAATTCATATTTCTTCAGTAACAAGTACTATTCTTCAATAATTTCTATTCCTAAAATTTTATCACCCTGGCGGATGTCGTCTACTACTTCCACATTTTCGATCACTTTGCCAAAACAAGTATGATGACGATCTAAATGGGCAGTATTATCGCGACTGTGGCAAATGAAAAACTGCGAACCTCCCGTATTGCGGCCTGCATGTGCCATGGAAAGTACGCCTCTGTCGTGGTATTGATTACCACCATCCAATTCACAATCAATTTTATAACCCGGACCACCTGCACCAGTTCCGGTAGGGTCTCCACCTTGAATCACAAAATTTGGAATCACACGGTGAAAAGTTACATTGTCATAATATCCGGATTTAGCCAGTTTCAAGAAATTGGCAACGGTATTTGGCGCATCCTGATCGTAGAATGATACGGTCATGTCGCCCTTTTCGGTTTTTATAATTGCTTTACTCATAATATTTTCAGGCCGCTAAGATACTAATCGAATTACAAATTGATTGTTAATTATAGAATTTCCAGCTCACGCCAAATTTTAATAATCGATCGGGCATGGGATACCTGTCTACAGTGTAATACCCTTGCGATAACCAACCCTGATTTACATAATCATATTTCACAAACAGATTGGCTCTTTTTAAACTGGCCCTTACAAACACATCGGCTACCGGATAGGAGGGCAATGGTTGGGCATTTTGCTGATTGTAGAATTGTCCGGCATTGATGGCATAAGCCGGATTGTTAAACGCTGTATGGTAGCGCACATCAACTCCGAAATGCGTACGCAACACTTTGAATAAATTAACGTCTGCATACAAACTGTTAAAAGTATAAAACTCAGGCGTCCTGAGCAGCGTTAAATCTGTCGACTTTTGGTAAACAGAAAGGTGTTCTAAATTTAGCCAAGCCAGTTTAAAGTGCTTAGAGAGGCTGAGTTTAATCAACTGAACAGACTTATTTGCCTGAACGGGAGTGATTTGATTGGGCACTGCTGTCTCCTCGAAATAGAGGTAATTGTCGATATTGAAATAAGCTGCCCTAAGGGATAATCGCTGAGCGGGGTTCTCATAGGCAAAATTCAGGTTTCGTGTTTGTGTTCGCTTAAAATCAAAATTCCATTGGTGGAACTGATAATTGATCTGGTTGAAAATATATTCTGGCGATTTGTTTTGCAAGTAAGCGCCCAAGATGATCCTCCCTGCAGATTTGCTGAGCAAAACCATGCTCTTGGCTTCATACAAATAATCACCCGCCTGAGTTCCCTGTGCAATTTGTAGAAAATTGGTTTGCAGATTTACCCGCTCATTAAATCGGTAGTTTAATCCCGCCCTGAGAGAAGTGTTATTGAATTGTTTTTCATTGCCCATTTGCAAAAACTGGTAAGAATCGTGAGTAGCTCCAATATCTACCTTCAATTCATTTCTCAAAAAACCCACCGACTGACTCCGCAGATAAAAACTGTAGTCGAAAGCATTGCTGAGATGGGCAATTTCGGTGGTATCGTTTGTCAGGCTGGTCGTTTCTGGTTGCGGATGCGGAAATACCAGGTACGTATCGGGTTCATTTCTAAAAAACCTGAACCTGTTTTTGGTATAACTAAAGGTATACGCTATTCGTTGGGTTGGCAATAAGGTGGAATTGGTGTCGGAGGCAAGTGTATCTTGTCTGCCCAAATCAAAAGTTTGCTTCAGGAAAATGGTATTTTCCCTCCAGGTCTGCCGGGGTCGGTCTTTACCCGTTGCACTCAATCGCACAAACTCAGCATCTTTACTAAACAACTGTTCCCCTTCAAACAAATCTTCTCTTACTGTAGAACCATTCTCTCCTGCTTTTAGATTATTGAACAAAGCATGAGCCATTAATTGATACCTGTTTTTAGGCCCGCGGTACCAGCTAAAGATGGCTGCATTGAGGTGATCAGGGTTTTGATTCTTATAAAATCCATCGCCCCCGATCCGGTTATAATTCACCCCTACGTTCCAGTTTGGTTTCACATTTTGAGTATGCGTCACCCTGAAAATTTGCTCCTGTGCTTGTCCACTTATATAATATAATTCTGTGTAGGGTGATCGGGCAATATAATAACGTACCGAGTCAGAACGCAATACATAACGGTCTAAGGCACGAAAACCCGACTGAAAACCAATGGTGCGATTTGGTTCAAATAATAAATCGCGATAAGCCAGTCCGGTTCCACCCAAATTAATACTGGGCCGGCTTGGCGGGTTCAATGGATTATAATGTTGGAAATCTTTTAAGGCGGTGTCTATTTGAAGCGTGAAAATGCTGTCTTTCAGCATGGATAAATTCACATAGCGGATGTATTTGGCAGTAGGCACCACCGAATCTCTTCTCGACTCTTCTTTTTTTCGCAAAGAATCCAGGCTGATCGATTGTGCAGGAGCATTACCTTGATTGTTGATGCCGGGCAAGTTGCGCTGCTGGGCATCCGCGGTCAGGTAATTAAGAAAGAAACAGGAAATGAAATATAACCAGTTTTTTCTCATAAAGCCTTGATCAGTTCTTTGAGAATAAGTGTCATTTGAGGCTCTGCTGTTTTGGCAGTTTGAATGATCTCGGCCAAAGAGACCGGCTGC
The DNA here is from genome assembly GCA_964580845.1 of uncultured Sphingobacterium sp. Taxonomy (GTDB): domain Bacteria; phylum Bacteroidota; class Bacteroidia; order Sphingobacteriales; family Sphingobacteriaceae; genus JAIPAN01. The sequence continues at coordinate 23,622 of CAZOLA010000018.1, read as the reverse complement.
AGTTCTTCAGGGAAACCCTCATCGGTTAAGACCGAAATCGCAAAGACCGGCATACCCATGTGATTTGCTACAATAACTTCGGGAACTGTACTCATCCCCACTGCATCACCCCCAATAATTCTGAGATAACGATATTCCGCTTTGGTTTCCAGGTTGGGGCCTGCAACCGAAACGTATACTCCTTCATGGCAAATAATTTGATGCGCTTTGGCGATTTCCAAGGCTTTTTTCCGCATTTGCAGGTCGTAAGGCTCGCTCATATCTGGAAATCTCGGACCAAATTCATCCAAATTTCTTCCGCGAAGCGGATTATCAGGCTGTTTGTTGATGTGATCGGCAATGATCATCAGATGGCCCTTTTTAAATTCAGGATTGAGAGATCCACTGGCATTGGATACAAATAAGCGTTCTATTCCGAGCATTTTCATCACTCTTACCGGAAAAGTAATCTGCTTCATGTCGTAGCCTTCATAATAATGAAGTCGACCCTGCATGGCCACCACTTTTTTGCCAGAAAGGGTACCGAATATCAATTTTCCTGAATGAAATTCGAGTGTAGAAATCGGGAAATTTGGGATGTTTGAGTAAGGAAATTGATGGGCTATTTCTATTTCATCAACCAATGCTCCTAATCCTGTTCCTAAAATAATGCCGATCTCTGGTTTAAAATCGCCAATTCTACTTCTAATAAATTCAGTGGTTCTTTGAATGTTCTCTAACATGTTGTTTCAATAAATGCTCAAAATCTTCTTTATCGGGTTCTTCAAAATCAGCTTCCACAGGTAGCACGAAAATGGGCATGTTGGAAACTAAATTCTTCAGCTCCGGCAAAAGCAGGCGCTGGGCATCTTTTTCTGTGGTTAAAATCAATTTATCGGCTGCACTTAGTTGCTCAAATGCAGCTGCCAATTTAAGGATATTCTTCTGAGTGAAAAGGTGATGATCTGGATAATCATGATGCTGAACAAAGCGGGTGTACTTACGCAGTTCCTGTAAGATAGGCTGGGGATTGGCAATTCCGCTTAGTAGTAATAATTGAGTTTGTCCAGTAATCGAATCTAATTTTCGGGTGGATGTATCATCCATCGAAACCAAATCGCCATACTTTAAATAAGAGAAGAATAAAGCCTGGTGAGCTTTAGGCTGTAGTTTTTTGCGGATTTGCAATTTCTCTGTAGAGGATAATCCTTTAGGCGATTTGCTTATTACCAAAATATCAGCTCTGTTTTTTGCCCAAATTGGTTCACGTAAATTGCCCGCTGGCAGTAAGAAATCTGTTTTTTTGAGAGAAGCAAAATCAAACAGTAAGATCTGAAAACTGGGCTTTAAGGACAAGTGCTGATAAGCATCATCCAATACAATTAACTGATGATCGGCCACTAATTTTTGTATTCCCTCTACCCGACTCTCACAAACAGCAATGGTTTGATCGGGAAAACGTCTTTTAAACTGCAATGGCTCATCACCCGAAAGTACCGCCAAATCATCGGATGCTACCAATCTGAAACCCTTCGATTTTCTACCATAGCCTCTACTTAATACAGCCAGGCGGTATTCATCTTTCAACAAACGAATGAGATAGGCCGCCATGGGGCTCTTACCGGCACCGCCGACTGCCAAATTACCCACCACAATTACCGGAAGATCAAAGGAATAAGATCGAAAAATACCGAAACTATAGGCTGCGTAACGCAACAAAATCCCTAATCCATAAACTAAGGATAAGGGCAAGAGCAACCAACGCAGCAACCGTAGCATCATTTATCGCTAAATTACGTTTTTAAAATCAAAAAGGGCACGAATACCACTTATGTAACGCTCTCAGAAGGCAAAAAAGCATATATTTACAAAAAAATTGAGACACTATGCTGAAAGGTTTTTTCAACGTTCCAACACCAGTAAACGAAACCGTTTTGAGCTATGCTCCGGGAAGCAAAGAGCGCAGCCTGTTGAAAGCTGCTTTGCAGGAAGCACGCGCTAAACAAATTGATGTACCCATGTACATCGGAGGTAAGGAAATACGTACAGAGAAAAAAGTGGCCATGCGACCACCGCATGATCATCAACATATTTTAGGTTATTACAGCCAAGGCGACAAAAGTCATGTGGAAGCCGCCATCAATGCAGCGCTGGCTGCCAAAGCAGATTGGGAACGCCTGCCCTGGGAACAACGTGCCGCCATCTTTTTAAAAGCAGCCGACCTGATTGCAGGTCCTTATCGCTATAAAATCAATGCCGCCACTATGTTGGGGCAGTCAAAAAACGCCTTTCAAGCGGAGATTGATGCTGCCTGCGAGCTGATCGATTTCTTGCGTTTCAACGTGAAATACATGTGCGAGATTTATGAGCAACAGCCTCCGGTATCGCCACGTGGTGCCTGGAACCGGGTGGAACAGCGCCCATTGGAAGGGTTTGTATTTGCCTTGACGCCTTTTAACTTTACAGCCATTGCCGGAAACCTGCCTACTTCGGCTGCCATGATGGGTAACGTAGTAGTTTGGAAGCCTTCAAACACCCAGATTTATTCAGCAAATGTGTTGATGGAAATTTTCCGCGAAGCGGGATTGCCCGATGGCGTAATCAACTTGGTCTACGTTTCAGGTCCTGATGCCGGAGAAGTAATCTTTAATCACCGCGATTTTGCGGGTATCCATTTCACCGGCTCCACCGGTGTATTCCAGGACATCTGGAAAACCATCGGAAATAATATCCACCGTTACAAAACCTATCCGAGAATTGTAGGTGAAACCGGAGGTAAGGATTTTATCCTGGTGCATGGCTCTGCAGATGTGGAAGCTGCCAATGCAGCCATCGTTCGAGGTGCGTTTGAGTACCAGGGGCAAAAATGTTCTGCCGCCTCTCGGGTTTATATAGCCAAATCCGTTTGGCCGCAATTGAAGGAAATGATGCTACGCGACCTGGCCAGCATCAAGGTTGGGCCCACTGAAGATTTCTCCAATTTTGTGAATGCCGTGATCGATGAAAAATCATTCGACAAACTAAGCTCTTTCATTGATGCCGCCAAAAAAGATAACAGCGTCGAAATTATTGCCGGAGGTGAATACGATAAGAGCAAAGGTTATTTTATTGAGCCAACTGTGATTGTAGCCGAAGATCCGAAATACGTGACCATGTGCGAAGAGTTGTTCGGCCCGGTTTTGACAGTATTTGTTTACGAAGATGCTGATTTCGAAAAAACGCTCGAATTGATCGATACCACTTCTGACTACGCCTTAACTGGGGCTATAATGGCTCAAGACCGCTATGTGTTGGATAAAGCGACTTATGCTTTGCGCAATGCCGCCGGTAATTTCTACCTCAACGACAAATGTACCGGTGCAGTAGTAGGTCAGCAGCCATTCGGTGGTGCCAGAGGTTCGGGAACCAATGACAAGGCAGGATCAATGATCAACCTGCTGCGTTGGGTATCTCCTCGTACCATCAAAGAGACCTTTGACCCTCCAAAGGATTACCGTTATCCTTTTCTGGAACAGGAATAAAGGATAATTAATCTGATGAAAATCTAGCTTTATGAGGAATTTAGCCTGGCTATGCACATTTTTTTTGTGTTGTTTTTACTTGGAGATAAAAGCGCAAAGCAACAATGCGCCTTCCGACAACAATCCACATGATTTAAACATAAGCGGCTATTTTCAATTCCAATACCAAAAAGCACAAGAAAAAGGAGCACCTTCATTTACCGGAGGTGATTTCCTTGAAGATGTAGATAACCGCTTCATGATCAGACGTGGGCGTTTCAAATTTGACCGGGTGGACAAGCTAACGAACGTGGTATTCCAATTGGATGCCACGCAAGACGGTGTAAGCCTTAGAGACGGTTTCATTCAAGTTAAAGATCCCAAATGGAACATGTTCACCCTTACTGCAGGCCAGTTCACTAAACCATTTGGATATATTCTCTCTTATTCATCTGCAAGCCGTGAATTTCCCGAGCGTCCTCGTTTGCACCAAACATTGTTACCAAGCGAACGTGATTTGGGCGCTATGTTATCGGTTAAACTCCCTAAATTTCCTTTTATAGACTATGAAATTGGGCTATTTAATGGCTCAGGCATGAACGCTAAAGACTATGATAGCCGGAAAGACCTTTCCACTTCATTGCAATTCAACTTCAAGGAATTGAAAGAAAACTGGAATTTAGGCTTTGGTCTATCCTATTATAATGGATTCGTAAAGTATGGGAGCACTACCCGCTACAGAAATGCGGTTATTAACGGACAAAGAGGTTTCATTGCCGAAAGCTCACCTGATTTAATGAATTCGTATGCCCAAAAACGTTATTCAGGAATGAATTTTCAAACAGATTTCAGATGGATACTTGGCAAAACATGGATCAAAGGGGAGTTTATTTCAGGTCAACAACCCGGACAAGCAGCCTCTGTAGACATTACTGGCGCTCAAGCCAGCCGTAGTTTAGGGACACTCATCACCAATGACATTTACAATCGTAATTTTAATGGTTTTTTTCTCTGGCTGATTCAAGAAATTCCGGGTACACAATTGCAATGGATTGCAAATTACGATCGCTACGACCCGAATAGCTTCGTTAGAGGAAAACAAATCGGACAAGACGGAAGTAACACCACAGCCGGCGACATCAGGTTTAATACTTTTGGTACTGGATTCGTTTATTACTTCAGCAAACAGGTAAAATTTACACTTTATTACGATCATCCAGTGAATGAAAGAACCAGTTTGGCAGACTACACGGAAGATTTGAAAGATGATATTTTTACCATTCGTGCTCAATATCGATTCTGATTTAATAATCAGTCGCATTTTGTATTTTTGAATTCCACTTACATTTAATTTAGCTACATCTTGGACAAGAAAATTGATAATCTCCACCAAAAAAGAGAAGAAGCCCTTTTAGGAGGAGGAAAAATCCGAATTGAAAGTCAGCATAAAAAAGGAAAACTTACTGCACGTGAGCGCTTGCATTTTTTGTTAGACGAGGGCTCTTTCGAAGAGATCGGCATGATGGTAACTCATCGCTCCACCGATTTCGGGATGGAAAAAGAAAAATACCATGGAGATGGTGTAGTAACCGGATTTGGAACCATAAACGGCCGATTGGTTTACGTTTATTCTCAAGATTTCACTGTTTTTGGAGGATCTCTTTCGGAAACACAATCAGAAAAGATCTGTAAAATCATGGAGATGGCCATGAAGAATGGAGCACCCATCATCGGTTTAAACGATTCGGGTGGAGCCCGTATTCAGGAAGGTGTAGTTTCTTTAGGCGGCTATGCCGATATTTTTTATCGCAATACTCAAGCTTCTGGCGTAGTCCCTCAAATTTCGGGTATCATGGGCCCTTGTGCCGGAGGTGCCGTGTACTCCCCTGCCATTACCGATTTTATTCTGATGGTGGAAAACACTTCTTACATGTTTGTTACCGGACCCAATGTGGTAAAAACGGTTACCCACGAAGAAGTAACTGCCGAGGAATTGGGTGGGGCCAGTACTCATGCCAGCAAATCGGGCGTCACCCATTTTGCCTGTACCAATGAGATTGACGCCATCAATCACATCAAAAAATTACTGAGCTACATGCCGCAGAATTGTGAAGAACAAGCGCCTGCATTGGCTTATGAGGCTGGCGACGAGAACAGGCCGGCATTAAATAAATTGATGCCTGAAAATGCCAATCAGCCCTACGATGTAAGAGAAGCCATAGAACAGATCATTGACGAAGGCAGTTTCCTCGAAATTCACAGAGATTACGCCGAGAATATTGTGGTGGGCTTCGCCCGATTGGCAGGCCGAAGTATTGGCATTGTAGCCAATCAACCAGCATTTTTAGCAGGCGTTTTAGACAATCACGCCTCGGTAAAAGGTGCTCGATTTGTACGTTTCTGCGACAGCTTCAACATTCCTTTACTGGTTTTAGAAGACGTACCCGGATTCTTACCCGGCACCGACCAGGAATGGAACGGCATCATCAACAATGGAGCTAAATTGCTTTATGCTTTCTGCGAAGCTACTGTGCCTAAAATTACGGTAATCACCCGCAAAGCTTATGGCGGTGCCTATTGCGTAATGAACTCCAAGCACATCGGCGCCGACATGAATTACGCTTGGCCAACGGCAGAAATTGCAGTAATGGGTGCCAAGGGAGCCGCAGAAATCATCTTCAAAAAAGAAATTTCATCAGCCAGTGATCAGGAAGCCAAATGGCTGGAAAAAGAAAAAGAATATTCCGATCTGTTTGCCAATCCCTACCGTGCAGCAGAACGTGGCTTTGTGGATGAAGTGATCGAACCGGCCGAAACCCGTGCCAAACTCATTAAGGCCTACCGTATGTTAGAAAACAAAGTGGTCAACAATCCACGTAAAAAACACGGCAACATCCCATTATAATCTGCTAACGCGATGGCTTCAATTGAGCAAATTCCGGCAGCGATGACCTGGCACCTCCGCAAAGAGGTAATGTACCCAGAATTTGAGCTGGAGCAGGTAAAATTGCCCGATGATGAGGAGGGTATTCATTTTGGCCTTTTTGATCAGAATCAGCTGATCACAGTTATTTCAACTTTTCAAAAAGCGAGCGAAATGCAATTAAGAAAACTCGCCACCAGAAATGAATTCCAAGGAAGAGGTTATGGCAAGCAAATGATTGAATTCGCACTTGATTTCGCTCGTTCGAAAAGCATGAAAAGGGTTTGGATGAATGCTCGAACCAATGTGTCAGGTTTATATGAGCGTTACGGCTTTTTGAAAACAGAACAAACTTATTATAAAGACGGATTCGATTTCGTCATCATGGAAATCTATTTATAAATTGAGCTATGGCTAAGCAAAAAGAAAAAGCGAAACACATTCCCGTAGTGACCAAAAAGTCACTCGATTTTTTTGAGAAGTACATTAACAATCCATCGCCTACCGGATTTGAGTGGGAAGGTCAGAAGATGTGGCTCGATTACATCAAACCCTTTATCGATGAGCATTATGTAGATAACTACGGTACTGCAGTTGGCGTAATCAATCCGAAAGCTGAATACAAGGTAGTGATTGAGGCTCATGCCGATGAGATTTCCTGGTTTGTAAATTACATTACCAAAGACGGCTTGATCTATGTGATCCGTAATGGCGGTTCCGACCACCAGATCGCTCCTTCCAAAAGAGTGAACATCCACACCGAAAAAGGAATTGTAAAGGCCGTATTCGGCTGGCCGGCTATTCATACCCGTAGCGGCGAAAAAGAAGAAGTTCCTACCCTGAAAAATATCTTTCTGGATTGCGGTTGCACAAGCAAAGAGGAAGTGGAAGCTCTCGGTATCCATGTAGGCTGCGTAATCACCTATGAAGATGAATTTATGGTTTTGAACGACCGCTATTATGTGGGACGTGCTTTAGATAACCGTGCCGGTGGTTTCATGATCGCCGAAGTGGCTCGTTTACTGAAAGAAAATAAAGTAAAGCTGCCGTTCGGCTTGTACATAGTAAATTCTGTGCAAGAAGAGATTGGTTTACGTGGCGCTGAGATGATCGCCCACCGCATTAAACCCAATGTGGCCATTGTAACCGATGTAACCCACGACACACAAACCCCGATGATCAACAAGATCACCCAAGGAGATTTATCTTGCGGGAAAGGACCAGTAGTTTCTTATGCACCCGCTGTACAAACAAATCTCAATAAATTATTGATCAAAGCAGCCGAGGAGAACAACATCCCATTCCAGCGCCAGGCCTCCTCACGCTCTACCGGAACCGACACCGATGCCTTTGCCTACTCTAATGATGGTGTGGTTTCGGCATTGATTTCCTTGCCATTGCGCTACATGCATACTACGGTAGAAATGGTGCATAAAGAAGATGTAGACAATGTGATCCGCCTGATCTATGAAGCCCTGCTCGACATTAAGCCCGGGCATGATTTCAGAAGCATTAAATAAAATATCAATCTATAGAAAACAAATGAAACCAACTCTAGTCATTTTAGCTGCTGGCATGGCCAGCCGGTACGGAAGTATGAAGCAAACCGACGGCTTCGGTCCTAATGGAGAAACCATTATCGATTATTCTATTTATGATGCCATACAGGCCGGTTTTGGCAAAGTAGTATTCATCATCCGAGAGGAATTTGCCGAGAATTTTAAAGCCATCTTCGACCCCAAACTGAAGGGAAAAATAGCAACAGATTATGTGTTTCAATCGTACGATTTAAGCCCTTACGGGATCAATGAACCGATTGAACGTGCCAAGCCCTGGGGAACTGCTCATGCGGTTTTGGCTGCCGCCGATGCGGTAAAAGAGCCTTTCTGCGTGATCAATGCCGATGACTTTTACGGTCGCGATTCGTACGAAAAGATGGCTAAATTCCTTACTTCTGAAGTAAATGATCAATTATTCGGACTGATGGGCTTTCAGATTGATAAAACCTTATCTGAACACGGTTCAGTTTCCAGAGGGGTTTGCGAAGTGGATGCCGATGGCTTTTTGAATGACATCAACGAACGTACCCAGGTGTATTTTAAAGATGGCGGTGTGGTGTACGAAGAAAACGGCGTGGAGACGCCATTGAGCAGGCAGGCAGCGGCATCGATGAACTTTTGGGGCTTCACTCCTCAGGTTTTTGCAGATAGCCGGCAGTTATTCGTCGATTTTGCTTTGGCCAATAAAGAAAATCCGAAAGCTGAATTCTTTATCCCTCTGGTAGCCGAAAAGCTGATCAAATCCGGCAAAGCCCGCTTCAAAGTAATCCCTACCCAAAGTAAATGGTTCGGGGTAACCTATAAAGAAGACAAACCGATTGTGCAGCAAAGCATCGACGAACTGATAAATATTGGTACTTATCCTTCAGAACTCTGGAAATAAGTCCCCTTTAAGCTCATTTAAAAGCAATTTTTATGCTAAAAAACAAAATTTCTATCACCTTTATACTTGTTTTAGCTGCCATTTCATGTGCTGTGGCACAAACCGGCCATTTGAGTAAACAATTGGGCGCATTTACTTCGCTGCAAAAAACAAAAAGTGGTGTATTGCTAAAAGCAGAAAACGGACAAGTCTCCATTCAAACTTATCAGCATAATGTGCTGCGTGTGAGAGCTGTACAAAAGGAATTTGGCAGAGACAGCTCTTTTGCGGTGATTAAAAATGCCGATCAAAATCTTTTCAAGATTATTTCAGAAAAAACAGATGAGATTTTGCTTCAAACCGATTCCATCACGGTGAGAATTGCCAAAAATCCAATGAGGATTAGTTTTTATAGCGCCTTGGATGGTCGATTTTTAAACGGTGATGATGAGCGATTGGGTATTTCGTGGACCGGCACACAGGTGAGTAATTTCAAAAAACTGATCCAGAATGAACGATTCATAGGCTTGGGCGAAAAAACAGGCAATCTCGACAGACGAGGAAGTAGTTACGTCAACTGGAATAGTGATGTGCCTGCATATTCACTCAATGCCGATCCTTTGTACAAAACCATCCCGTTTTACATTGGTTTACATGACAATTCGACTTATGGGATCTTTTTCGACAATACCCACAAGAGCTTTTTCAATTTTGGCGCCTCTACCGATGAACAGACCAGCTATTTTGGAGCGGAAGACGGTGAAATGAATTATTATTTCTTCGGCTCATCAAACGTAGCCGGATTAATTAAAGATTATACCTGGTTAACGGGACGCATGGAAATGCCTCCACTTTGGAGCTTAGGCTATCAACAATGTCGCTGGAGCTATAAGCCCGATACCCAAGTACTGGAAATTGCCAAAACTTTCCGTGAGAAAAAAATACCTGCCGATGCAATCTATCTTGACATTGATTACATGGATGACTATAAAATTTTTACCTGGAGTCCGCAGAATTTCCCAAATCCAAAACAAACGATTGATGAATTAAAGGCCATGGGATTCCATGTAGTGACCATTATTGATCCGGGTATTAAAATTGAAAAAGGTTATCAGCAATACGATGAGGGTGTACAAAGAAATTACTTTGCCAAATATCCGAGTGGCGATTTTTATATCGGCAGTGTATGGCCGGGTCGATGTCATTTCCCGGATTTCTACCGCCCGGAAGTACGCCAGTGGTGGGGAAATTCGTTCAAAAGCTTGACTGATAAAGGAGTAGAGGGTTTTTGGAACGACATGAATGAAATTGCCGTTTGGGGACAAAATATTCCGGACCTAATTCAATTTGGCGGCAAAGGAAAAGAGATGACATTAAAAGAAGCTCGCAATGCTTATGGTTTACAAATGTCGAGAGCTACTTTCGAGGGGACCAAAGAAATATTGGGCAAACGTGCTTTTAATCTCACCCGTGCTGCCTATTCAGGTATACAACGCTACTCAGCAGTTTGGACGGGAGATAATGCTTCGAGTGATGCACACATGCTATTGGGTCAGCGCTTAGTAAATAGTCTGGGACTATCGGGTGTTCAAAATATTGGAGTAGATATTGGTGGTTTTATTGGAACCCCCTCCACTGAACTGATGGTTAGATGGAACTCCTTGGGTGTTTACACACCGATATACAGGAATCATGCCGAGATCAATACCCCAATGCGTGAACCTTGGCGTTTTGGTACAGAGGCTGAAGCGATCATGCGCAAAGATATTGAACAACGTTATCGCTTGTTGCCTTATTTGTATTCTAACTTTTACCAAGCAACTCAAACGGGTATGCCCATTGCCCGGAGCCTCGCCATCAGCTATACCAAGGATCCGAATATCTTTGAAGAAAAATTTCAGCAACAATTCATGTTTGGCGATTACTTGTTGGTTGCTCCGGTGGAAAGTGCCAAATCTACCCTCGAAGTTTATCTACCCGATGGCGAGTGGTACCGTTTGAGCAGCGGAGAAGTTTTTAGAGGCAAACAACGCATACTGGCACCCGCACCATTAAATGACTTACCTGTGTTTGTGAAAGCAGGAGCCATTATTCCGATGCAAAGCGTGGTACAAAATACTTCAGAAAAAGGAGATGGAATACTTCAGGTTCACATCTGGAACGGAGGATCAAGCAGCAGCTTCACCTATTACGAGGATGATGGAATCAGCCTTGCAGAAGAGGCAAATAAGAGCTATACCCGGAACTTACAATTTGAACCTTCAAAAAAACAGATCAATTTATCGGCAGTAAAAGGCGCTTATCAGTCACGTTTCAAGCAAGTTAAATTGGTGTTACATGGTTTCTCAAACGAGACCAAATCCCTGCTCATCAATGGCAAAAAAGTAAAAGTTCAATCTGATGAACAAGGACCATTGGAAGTTGTGTTTGCCAACCAATCTTCCCCGATTAGTATTCAATATTAATCAGACTTTAAAAAAACAAAAAGCCCGGTGGAAATCCCCCGGGCTTTTTTGATTGAATAAAAACGATTATTTCTTGTCGTCTTCTTTCACTTCTTCAAAATCTACGTCGGTCACTTCGTCGGCTCCGGCAGTAGCAGCATCAGCAGGTGCTCCTTGAGCAGCAGCTTCCTGAGTAGCCTTGTACATTTCTTCTGAAGCGGCGTTCCAAGCTTCCTGAAGTTCAGTCTGAGCAGTTTCAATTTCCTCGAAATTTTTAGCTGCATAGGCCTCTTTCAGCTTTTTCAAACCATCTTCAATAGGCGTTTTCTTATCCGCAGAAATCTTATCTCCATACTCTTTCAACTGTTTTTCAGTAGAGAAAATCAGTGCATCAGCAGCATTTAGCTTGTCGATCTCCTCTTTTGCTTTTTTATCTGCTTCAGCATTCGCTTCTGCTTCGTCTTTCATCTTCTTAATCTCTTCCTCGGTTAAGCCAGATGATGCTTCGATACGAATTTTCTGCTCTTTACCGGTTGCTTTATCCTGGGCACTTACGTGCAAGATACCGTTGGCATCGATATCGAAGGTTACTTCAATTTGAGGCACTCCACGTGGTGAAGGCGGCAAGCCGTCTAAGTGGAATCGGCCAATGGTACGGTTCTGATTCGCCATTGGGCGCTCACCCTGCAGGATATGAATTTCTACCGATGGCTGATTGTCAGATGCAGTAGAGAATATCTCCGATTTTTTTGTTGGGATAGTGGTATTGGCCTCAATTAATTTAGTCATTACACCACCCATGGTCTCAATACCTAATGATAGCGGAGTTACATCCAGTAACAATACATCTTTTACCTCTCCGGTTAAAACACCACCCTGAATAGCAGCTCCGATCGCCACTACTTCATCGGGGTTAACACCTTTCGAAGGTTCTTTGCCAAAGAAAGCTTTAACTGCTTCCTGGATAGCAGGAATACGAGTAGAACCACCCACCAAGATGATCTCATCAATATCAGAGGTTTTTAAGCCTGCATTTTTCAATGCCGACTTACAAGGCTCAATGGTACGTTTGATCAAACTGTCGGCCAATTGTTCGAATTTAGCACGGCTAAGGGTTCTTACCAAGTGCTTAGGACCGCTTTGATCGGCAGTAATGTATGGCAGGTTAATTTCAGTTTGTGTAGAGCTTGATAACTCGATCTTTGCTTTTTCAGCAGCTTCTTTTAAACGCTGTAAAGCCATCGGATCTTGATGCAAGTCCATACCGTTCTCAGATTTGAACTCTTCTGCCAACCACTCGATAATGATGTGGTCGAAGTCATCACCACCCAGGTGGGTATCCCCATCGGTAGCTTTTACTTCAAATACGCCATCACCCAATTCCAATACAGAAACGTCGTGTGTACCACCACCGCAGTCGAATACCACGATTTTCATTTCTTTACCTGCTTTATCTAAACCATAGGCCAAGGCCGCAGCGGTAGGCTCGTTGATGATTCTTTTTACGGTTAAACCTGCAATTTCGCCGGCTTCTTTGGTTGCCTGACGTTGTGCATCGTTAAAATAGGCCGGAACGGTGATAACCGCCTCGGTTACTTCCTGACCCAGGAAATCTTCCGCAGTTTTCTTCATTTTCTGCAAGATCATAGCAGAAATTTCCTGAGGAGTATATTTACGGTCATCTATCTCCACTCTTGGGGTGTTATTATCACCTTTAACCACTTTGTATGGCACTCGAGCGGCTTCTTTTTTTACTTCATCGAAGCTGTTGCCCATGAAGCGTTTAATAGAAGATATAGTTTTTTGAGGATTGGTAATGGCCTGACGTTTGGCAGGATCACCCACCTTGCGCTCGCCGTTTTCTACAAAAGCCACTACGGAAGGAGTTGTACGTTTTCCTTCGCTGTTGGCAATTACCACTGGCTCATTACCTTCCATTACAGAAACGCATGAGTTAGTAGTTCCTAAGTCGATACCGATAATTTTTGACATGTTATTTTCCTTTTTAATGCGTTCAATAGTTTATTGAATCATTCATCAGTTAACAAGGGGCATGCCAAGCCTAAAAGGAAAACAATTTGGCAGAAAGCGTTAAACAGAACCTTTAAAGAGACTCTTGAACAATGACAGGATGGCAGAGATTGCCAGCTGACTTTTATAAAACCAATAACAATAAAAAAGCCCCAAACTAATGTTGGGGCTTTCTATTGAAAAATCTATTCGGTTAAGATTATTCTTCGGTCTTTTCTTC
>CAZOLA010000018.1:0-10004 GCA_964580845.1 uncultured Sphingobacterium sp. | reverse complement strand
GGGGCTTTCTATTGAAAAATCTATTCGGTTAAGATTATTCTTCGGTCTTTTCTTCTGTCGAATCAGTTGCAGGAGTTTCTTCAGCAGCAGGAGTCTCCTCCACAACTGGAGCAGCTTCTTCTACCGGAGTTACCACTACTTCTTCAGCCTTTGCTTCAGCTACGGGAGCAGCACTTGCTGCTTTAGCTTTTGAAGCACCTGAACCACGACGACGGGTTGCTTTTTTACCTGCTTTGCTGGCATCATTTTGACTGAAGGTAGTGTTGTAATCTACCAGCTCAATGATGGCCATTTCAGCGTTGTCACCTAAACGGTTAGCTAATTTTAAAATGCGGGTATAACCTCCTGGGCGATTAGCTACTTTTTCTGCAACCTCTCTAAAAAGGATAGTTACTGTTTCTTTATCTTTTAAATAGCTAAATACGGTTCTACGTGAGTGCGTAGTATCGTTTTTAGATTTAGTGATCAAAGGCTCCACATAGGTACGTAAAGCTTTTGCTTTAGCCAATGTAGTAGTAATACGCTTGTGTAAGATAAGCGAAGAGGCCATATTGGCCAACATGGCCTTACGATGTGAATCGGTACGGCCTAAGTGATTAATTTTCTTTCCGTGTCTCATTTTCGTTTAAATTTTCGTGATCATACCGTCTCGAATGAGGGAATTATGATCACGTCGCTTATAAATTATTTAATTATTCTTCGTCTAATTTGTATTTAGACAAGTTCATTCCGAACGATAGTCCTTTTGATTTTACCAGATCCTGAATTTCGGTCAATGATTTTTTACCAAAGTTTCTGAATTTCAGCATATCTGCTACATCATAAGATACTAATTCTGCTAAAGTACGGATGTCTGCTGCTTTTAAGCAGTTCAGGGCACGCACTGAAAGGTCTAAATCAACCAATTCGGTTTTCAAGATCTTACGCATGTGTAAGATTTCTTCATCTACCTCTTTGGTTTCTTCTTTAGCTTGAGATTCTAACATGATGTTCTCATCTGAGAATAACATGAAGTGATGAATCAAGATCTTAGCTGCTTCTTTCAAGGCATCTTCCGGATGGATGGAGCCATCGGTAGCAATATCTAAAACTAATTTCTCGTAGTCGGTTTTTTGCTCAACACGATAGTTTTCGATGGTATATTTTACATTTTTGATAGGCGTGTAGATCGAATCGATGGCAATTACACCTACCACAGCATCTTGATTTTTGTTCTCTTCTGCAGAAATATAACCACGACCCTTGTTCACAGTCAGTTCGATCTCTAAGGTCACATTGCTTTCCATGTTGCAAATCACCATTTCAGGATTTAAGACCGTGAAATTGTTAGAGAATTTGGTGATTTCACCAGCTTTGAACTGATCTTGACCAGTAATGACTACAAAAATCTTTTCACTGTCCCCAGATTCTCCGGTTTTTTTGAAACGTACTTGTTTCAAGTTCAGGATGATCTCGGTAACGTCTTCTACTACACCTTTAATGGTTGAAAATTCGTGAGATACTCCAGAGAAACGTACAGAAGTAATTGCATAACCTTCTAAAGAAGACAACAAAATTCTGCGTAAAGCATTACCAATGGTAACACCAAAACCAGGTTCTAAGGGGCGGAACTCGAAAGTACCATCGAAATCGGTTGATTTCTGCATGATTACTTTATCGGGTTTCTGAAATGCTAAAATTGCCATTATATCGTGTTAATTTTAATGTAAATGTTAAACTGAAAACCCTGGGTACGAAACCCAGGAGGATCATATTATTTAGAGTACAACTCGACGATTAAGTTTTCCTTGATATTTTCAGGAATCTCATCGCGATTAGGGTAGTTAAGGAAGGTACCGCTTAATTGATCGGCATCCCAAGCTAACCAGCTGTATTTATTAATCTTTCTTCCAGCAACAGAATTGGTAATGGCTTCTAAAGTTTTAGAACGCTCACGAACCGCAATTACATCACCAGCACGTACTGAGAAAGAAGCGATATTTACTACTTCACCATTTACTGTAATGTGCTTATGGCCAACCAACTGACGGGCAGCTGAACGGGTAGGTGCAATACCTAAACGGTAAACCACGTTATCTAAACGAGCTTCTAAGAACTTTAATAAGTTTTCACCGGTAATACCTTCTTTAGATGAAGCTTTGTGAAATAAGTTTTCGAACTGACGTTCTAATACACCGTAAGTGTATTTAACTTTTTGTTTTTCTTGCAATTGAACTGCATATTCGGATTGTTTACCTCTACGCTTAGAGGGTCCGTGCATGCCGGGTCCGTAATTTTTTCTTTCTAACGCCTTATCAGGACCAAAAATTGGTTCTCTGAATCTACGGGCAATTTTGGACTTGGGTCCGGTATATCTAGCCATGTTTTTGTGTTTTAAAGTATCTTACAGCCTGTAGCTGCAGAATCTTAGCTTTAAAAAAATTGTGAATTAAACTCTTCTACGTTTTGGAGGACGGCAACCGTTGTGTGGCATTGGGGTAATATCCTTAATGGTGGTTACCTCAATTCCTACGGTTTGCAAGGTACGGATAGCAGATTCGCGACCAGCACCAGGTCCTTTTACAAACACCTCTACCTTACGTAAGCCTAAATCGTGCGCTACTTTTCCGCAATCGGAAGCAGCTTGACCGGCAGCATAAGGGGTGTTCTTTTTAGAACCTTTGAAACCCATTTTACCCGCAGAAGACCATGAAATAGTTTGGCCTTGGTTGTTGGTAAGGGTTACAATGATATTGTTAAAAGTAGCATTGATATGAGCCTGACCAACAGGTTCAATAACAACGATACGTTTTTTGGTTACTTTTTTAGTCTTAGCCATTATCTATCTCGAATTATTTAGTAGCCTTTTTCTTGTTAGCAACTGTCTTACGTTTTCCTTTACGGGTACGTGAGTTGTTTTTGGTACGCTGACCACGGGTTGGTAAACCTTTACGGTGACGCAATCCACGGTAGCAACCGATGTCCATCAAGCGCTTGATATTTAACTGAACCTCAGAACGTAAAGCACCTTCTACTTTAAGCTCATCGTTGATAAAACCACGAATGGCCGCCAGTTGGGCATCAGTCCAATCCTGAACTTTTACATCGTAGCTGATGCCTGCCTGATCTAAAATGCGTTGCGCAGTAGATCTGCCGATACCATAAATGTAGGTCAGTCCGATTTCTCCTCTTTTGTTTCTTGGTAAATCAATACCTGCTATCCTTGCCATATATTAAAATATTATCCTTGACGTTGTTTATACTTCGGATTCTTTTTGTTAATCACGAAAAGTTTACCCTTACGGCGGATGATCTTACAATCAGCGCTACGCTTTTTGATGGACGCTCTAACTTTCATCTTTATTTGTATCTATAAGTTATTCTGCCTTTGGTCAAATCATAAGGCGACATTTCCAGTTTCACTTTATCACCAGGTAAAATTTTGATGTAGTGCATCCGCATTTTACCCGAAATATGTGCAATAATCTCGTGTCCATTTTCTAATTCGACACGAAACATTGCGTTTGATAACGCTTCTTTAATAATGCCGTCTTGTTCAATTGAAGCCTGTTTGGCCATATTTTATTGATTTTTACTCAATTATACCCGTATTAACGGGGACGCAAAATTAAATAAAATAATTCTATATTCTAATTTTTTTGTCCTAAAACTTCTTCGATGTACTCAAATGTTGATAATACATCTGCTTTGCCTTTTTTTACCGCCACTGTGTGTTCATAATGACAGGAAGGCTTTCCATCTACCGTGCTTACCGTCCAACCATCATCCCAGAACTTAACACCCGCACGACCCAAATTAATCATCGGTTCAATGGCAATCACCATTCCCTCTTCTAACTTAATTCCGGTTCCTCTTTTACCATAGTTCGGAATTTCGGGCTTTTCGTGAAGTTTAACACCCACACCATGGCCAACCAGCTCCTTCACTACACCATAACCATGTTTTTCAGCATGTTGTTGAATAGCATAACCAATATCACCAGTACGCATACCCACCACGGCTTTCTCAATACCAATTGCCAGACATTCTTTGGTCACTTTCATTAATTGCTTGAGCTCGTCGCTTACTTCGCCAATGGCAAAAGTAAAAGCCGAGTCGGCATAATAATTTTGGTAGATGACACCACAGTCAACAGAAACCAAATCGCCTTCCTTCATGACATAATCACCAGGAAAACCATGTACCACCTGATCATTCACAGAGATACAAAGCGAAAATGGGAAACCACTGTAATTTAAAAATGCAGGAGTTGCACCCTGATCTTTAATATAGGTTTCTGCCAGCTGGTTAAGGCTGGCTGTGGTAGCTCCCGGTGCAATTACTTTCGCAATTTCACCAAGGGTTTTGGAAAGAATCAAAGAACTCTCTTTTATGAGTGCTATCTCTTCGACAGACTTATAATAGATTTTCGACATTGAAAATTAAATACTTCCTGCCGAACCTGTGCTGCGACCTTTAATACGGCCCGACTTCATCAAACCGTCGTAATGACGCATCAACAAATAACTTTCAATTTGCTGTAAGGTATCTAATACCACTCCTACTAAAATCAATAAAGAGGTGCCTCCAAAGAAATTAGCGAACTGACTATTTACACCTAACTTGTTTGCGAAGGAAGGCAAGATAGCGATGATGGCCAAAAAGATGGCACCAGGAAGTGTAATCTTAGAAACTACTGCATCAATATAATCGCCGGTGGTTTTACCAGGTTTGATACCAGGTATGAATCCACCATTCTTTTTCATATCATCAGACATTTGAACCGGGTTTACGGTAATGGCTGTGTAGAAGAAAGTGAAAATGATGATCAATAATGCAAATGAAAAATTATATGCGAATGAAGTATAATCGCTGAATGAGGTTAGGAACGATGATTGTGCTGCCGGGAAAAACTGTGCAACCGTAGCAGGCACAAACATAATTGCCTGAGCAAAAATGATCGGCATTACACCCACTGCATTCACTTTTAAAGGAATGTACTGACGTACTCCGCCTACCTGACGGGTACCCACTTGTTTTTTGGCATATTGTACCGGAATTTTACGTACTCCCTGCACAATTAAAATGGTAAAAATAACCACGAAGAACAGGGCGGCAATTTCAATAATAAAAGGAATTAGACCTCCATTGCCTTCCATACGGGTGGCAAACTCTGCAAAAATCCCGTAAGGCAATTGAGCAATGATGCCCACCATGATGATCAATGAAATACCGTTTCCGATACCCTTATCGGTTATTTTCTCCCCTAACCACATCACAAAGAGGGTACCTGCGGTTAACACAAATAAGGATGAAATACTGAAAAAAGGCTCAGACATCATCACCGCATCTGGAGAGATCTGCGAACGCACATAAGCCACCGCCTGCACCGCCGTGATGGCAATAGTGAGGTAACGGGTGATTTGGTTCATCGTTTTTCTACCGCTTTCACCATCTTTCTGTAGTTTCTGGAAATAAGGAACTACAATGCCCAGTAATTGTACTACAATAGAGGCGGAGATGTAAGGCATTACACCCAAAGCAAAAATGGAGGCTCTGGAAAATGAACCACCAGCAAACATGTTCAAAAGACCTAATAAGCCTTCTTTCTCTTGGCTGCTCAATGAAGCCGGATTAACTCCCGGCAAAACAATAAATGAACCAATACGGTATATTAAAAGACATAAGAGCGTGAATAAAATCCTCGCTCTTAAATCTTCAATTTTCCAAATGTTTGATAAAGTTGAAAACAGCTTTTTCATGCTTACAATTTAACGCTGGTTCCGCCTGCTGCTTCAATAGCTTTTTGAGCAGTAGCAGTAAATGCGTGTGCTTTAACTTCTAATTTTGATTTTACTTCACCACGACCTAAAATTTTGATCAGGTCATTTTTAGAAGCCAAACCGTGTGCTTTTAATGTTTCGAAATCAATGCTTGATAATTTGAATTTATCAGCCAAAGTTTGCAAAGTATCTAAATTGATACCCACATACTCCACACGATTGATGTTTTTGAAACCTACTTTCGGCAAGCGGCGTTGTAATGGCATCTGACCACCTTCGAAACCAACTTTGCTGGTGTAACCAGAACGTGAGCCGGCACCTTTATGACCACGGGTAGAAGTACCACCACGGCCTGAACCAGTACCACGGCCAATACGTTTTCTATTTTTTGTTGAACCTTCTGCAGGTTTTAAATTACTTAAGTTCATAATTAAATGCTTTCTACGGCTACTAAATGATTAACTTTTCTTACCATCCCAATAATTGATGGGGTAGCTTCTACTTCTACAGACTGATTGATTTTAGTTAAACCTAAAGCCTGCATGGTTTTTTTCTGGCGCTCGCTTCTGTCGATTACGCTTTTAATCTGAGTGATTTTAATCTTCGCCATGATCATTATCCGTTAAATACTTTGTTTAAATCTACACCACGTTGTTGTGCTACTGTATAAGCATCACGCATTTGCGCTAAGGCTGCAACTGTTGCTTTTACCACGTTGTGAGGGTTAGATGATCCTTTAGATTTAGCCAATACGTTGTGGATACCGGCACTTTCTAAAACAGCACGCATCGCACCACCGGCAATTACTCCGGTACCATTTGCAGCTGGTTTGATGAATACAAAACCACCTGAAAATTTTCCGTATTGTTCGTGAGGAACCGTTCCGTTAATAACCGGAACCTTTACCAAGTTCTTTTTGGCATCATCTACACCTTTAGCAATGGCTTCGGTTACCTCTTTTGCTTTACCCAAGCCGTAACCTACTACACCATTTTCATCACCTACTACTACGATAGCTGAGAAACTGAAGGTACGACCACCTTTGGTAACTTTGGCAACACGTTGGATGCTCACTAAGCGATCTTTTAATTCGATTTCGCTTGATTTTACTCTTTTTATATTGATAGTTGACATCTCTTTTCGGATTAAAAGTTTAGACCAGCTTCACGTGCACCTTCAGCCAATGATTTAACACGACCGTGGTATAAATAACCATTTCTATCGAAAACAACCTGATTGATTCCGGCAGCTAATGCTTTTTCTGCAACAGCTTTACCTACAGCTTTTGATTGCTCTACTTTGTTTCCTTTAGCACTAAAATCTTTAGAGATAGAAGACGCTGAAACAATAGTTTTGCCGTTATTGTCATCGATAATTTGAGCATAAATTCCTTTGTTAGATCTGTAAACAGATAAACGTGGACGCTCAGCAGATCCAGATAATCTCTTTCTGATTCCTCTTTTGATTCGCTCTCTGCGAGATAATTTAATTCCTGCCATGATGATTATTTTTTAGCTGCAGACTTACCTGCTTTTTTACGTAATACTTCACCAACAAACTTGATACCTTTTCCTTTGTAAGGTTCTGGAGCACGCAATGAACGGATCTTCGCAGCAACCTGACCTAATAGTTGTTTGTCGATACTTTCTAAAATGATGGTAGGATTTTTACCTTTTTCTGCAGTTGTAGCAACTTTAATTTCAGTAGGTAATTCAAAAACATAGTGGTGAGAATAACCTAAAACTAAATCCAAGGTATTACCCTGATTGGTGGCACGGTAACCTACACCTACTAATTCCTGCTCAATCTTATATCCTTCGGTTACACCTTTAACCATATTAAAGATTAAAGAACGGTATAAACCGTGCAATGCTTTGTGACGTTTTTGCTCAGATGGGCGTTGAACCAATAAAGTTTCGCCTTCCTGAACTACTTTGATATCGGCATCAACTTGTTGAGTTAATGTGCCTTTTGGACCTGATACAGTGACCAAATTATCTGCAGATACCGTTACGGTTACACCGGCCGGTAATGCAATGGGAGCTTTTCCAATTCTTGACATCGTATGATTCCTCCTCTATTAATAAACGTAACATAAAACTTCACCACCGATGTTCAGGTTTCTAGCTTCTTTATCGGTCATAACACCTTTAGAAGTTGAAAGGATCGCAATCCCTAAACCGTTTAACACTCGTGGCATTTTATCAACACCTGCGTATTTTCTCAAACCTGGTTTACTCACACGAGATAGGGTGCGAATAGCAGGAACTTTAGTAATCGGATGATATTTTAAAGCGATTTTGATCACGCCTTGAACATTGGTATCCTCAAACTTGTAGTTCGCGATGTAACCTTTGTCAAAAAGAACTTTAGTAATTTCTTTTTTCAGGTTTGATGCAGGAATTTCAACAACCCGATGGTTGGCCTTAATGGCATTCCTTACTCTTGTAAGATAATCTGCTATTGGATCTGTATTCATCATATTTGTTTATGGTAATGGTTTCCTTTAGGACCTGCTACCGGTTCATATTTATTGTTTATTTCGGGTTAATTAATACGAGTTGAAACTCATAATAAAATAACCCGGCAACTCGTAATAAATTACCAGCTTGCCTTTTTCACTCCCGGGATTTTTCCTTCCAGGGCCATTTCACGGAAAGTAACACGTGAAATACCAAACTGACGCATGTAGCCACGCGGACGACCGGTTAACTTGCAACGGTTGTGTAAACGTACCGGAGAAGCATTTTTCGGCAATTTATCCAATGCTGCATAATCGCCTGCTGCTTTTAAAGCTGCTCTTTTTTCCGCGTATTTAGCTACTAATTTAGCACGCTTCAATTCACGTGCTTTTAAACCTTCTTTAGCCATTATTTTGATTCTTAAATGGTAAACCGAATTGTTTTAATAATTCCATTGCTTCTACGTCTGTTTTTGCAGAAGTAACGAATGTTATATCCATACCCATGATCTTGTTGATCTGATCGATATTGATCTCTGGGAAAATGATTTGTTCTGAAATACCCAGGGTATAGTTACCGCGGCCATCAAAACCTTTATCATTGATACCTTTGAAATCGCGGATACGAGGTAAAGCAACAGCAATTAAACGATCTAGGAATTCATACATGTGATTGTCACGCAAAGTAACACGCACACCAATTGGCATACCTTTACGTAATTTGAAGTTAGAAATATCCTTTTTAGAGTTAGCAGCAACTGCTTGCTGACCAGTGATGGTACTCAACTCTTTAATTGCGTTCTCGATCAGTTTTTTATCGGTGGTTGCACCGCCAATACCTTGGTTGATCGCGATTTTTTGCAATTTAGGAACTTCCATTACACTCTTGTACTGAAATTTATCTTTCAGCGAAGTGCGAATTTCTTCTTTGTATTTCGATTTTAATCTTGGTACGTACGCCATTACTTAATTTCCTCCCCAGATTTTTTTGCTATACGAATATTTTTTCCGGCAGCATTCTTTTGAATACCTACACGGCTTGGTTTGCCTGATTTGGCATCTACCACCATCAGGTTTGAAACATGAATAGGGGCTTCTTTTTTTACAATACCGCCATTTGGATTGGCTGCATTTGGCTTGGTATGCTTAGATACCATGTTAGCACCCTCAACAATTGCCCGGTTTTCAGACAACATTACTTCTAAAACACGCCCTTGTTTTCCTTTAGAATCTCCGGCAATAATTTGCACTAAGTCTCCTTTGCGGATTTTTAATTTAGGCTGTTGATTATTTTTCTTTTCCATGTTACAATACCTCCGGTGCTAAGGATACAATCTTCATGAATTGTTTCTCACGCAATTCTCTGGCAACTGGGCCGAAAATACGCGTTCCACGTGGTTCATCTTGGGCGTTGAGTAAAACGGCTGCATTATCGTCGAAACGGATGTATGACCCATCTTTGCGTCTTACTTCTTTTTTGGTTCTCACCACAACGGCTTTAGATACCGTTCCCTTTTTGATGTTACCTGATGGCAAGGCACTTTTTACGGTGACTACAATTTTGTCACCAATAGAAGCGTAACGCTTTCCAGTACCACCTAACACACGGATCACTAAAACTTCTTTAGCACCGCTGTTATCAGCAACATTCAGTCTTGATTCCTGTTGTACCATTACTTAGCTCTTTCTAAAATTTCAACTAATCTCCAGTTTTTGGATTTGCTCATCGGACGAGTTTCCATGATCATTAAGGTATAGCCAATACCTCAAGTGTTTGCTTC
>CAZOLA010000017.1:0-31019 GCA_964580845.1 uncultured Sphingobacterium sp. | reverse complement strand
AGTTTCTTTAGTCGTTCTACCTCGGCTTCAAGCATTTTGATATACCTCTCTTTGTAATCGTCACCATAAAAGTTCATGGTATCTGCATGTGCGCCTAATCCTTGTACCTGCTCATTGTTAGAAACGTTGAAAATCTGGGATGCATCAAAATTTAATAACTGTTCTGGACTTACATTTAAAATCGCTGAAACTTTATAGATCTTGGAA
Source organism: uncultured Sphingobacterium sp. (assembly GCA_964580845.1). Taxonomy (GTDB): domain Bacteria; phylum Bacteroidota; class Bacteroidia; order Sphingobacteriales; family Sphingobacteriaceae; genus JAIPAN01. The sequence goes on along the minus strand of CAZOLA010000017.1, from coordinate 30,812 downwards.
ATAGTGATATCAACTTCCCCTCTTTCTAGTTTACTGTAGCCACTTAAACTCATTCCTAAATCAGCAGCCATACTTTCGCGGGTGATATTTCTGAGCTCTCTGAATTTTTTGATGTTGTCGTATAAGTTTTTCATAAGTTTTGGTGGCTTAAATTGTTTTTAAAAGTAGCAAGAAAATAATCAAAGAAGTAAAATAGTACCAATTATTCGCAATTAACTGACTGTAGGACGCTAACTTGCAACAATAATGATTAAACGTCACATTCTGAGTATTATTACTTGTGAAAAGCATCATCCCCCACATCAATTCTGTTCCACTAGTGGATCCTACTTCATCTGTTGTTTTGGAGGCTCCATACAAATTAAATTACTGTACCTCGAGCATCAAACAAACTCCATTCACCTTTTCATTGGGATTTAGAGCTAATCCTTGCTTTTTTCTTATTCCAGAGACTAAATAACTTATTGCCTAAACTACCTATGAAGATGACAACCTTGGTTTAAAAATCAGGGTTGTCTTTTTTTGATATTTTTACAGGTATGTTAGCTAAATCATAGGTCTACTCGCTATATTAATAATTTTCAATAGTAGACTTAACAAGTAAACCAAATGCGTTTTAAGCACTTGGAAGACTTAGATTTTATCATCAATGGGTATTTATAAATTTGTTAAACGTAGTCTTTGCTATTGGACTTTCAAACAAAGCACCATGTTCACCTCCAGCTATCTCGGCAAACTCTATATTTTGACAATTCGTACAACTTGATACCTCTTGTTTAAAAGTTGGCCAAGAATACATTTGAATGGGAGTATCATTTAACCCTTGAACAAATAAAATGTCAGACTTAAATCCATTAGTGAAATTAAGTAATGATCTTTGAAAATAAGCACTTGAGTTGGTAGTTGTTGCACCATACATGTTTTTTAGCCTGGTGCAAACAGCTCCTGATTGAATTTGCCCATTTTCCTCTAATTGACATCTATAAACAAGGTTCAAAGGTCCTGGCGCATTTGCAATTACACCATTTGTTTGATGCATTGTATTAAGTCGAGTTACCATATACCCTCCTTGAGAATGTCCGCCTAAGAATACCTTTTTTACGGTTACTCCTAATTCTTTGCTTGCTCTATTTTTCACCCATAACAATGCGGCTTCACCTTCAACAATATTATCGCCAAACAAAACATTTTCTTGGGGATATGCTACACTTACAATCATCATATCATTTCTTTCTAATATACCCTTGAATTTATCAAGTGTTGTATTGGCGGCAGTTAATATGCCACTATCATACATAACTGTACCGTGAAACACTAATAAAACATCCACTTCGTTTATCACAGGTTTATCAATTACCACTACAACGTTGATACCATTATAATTTATAGTTTTTGTAGTTCTGTAAGCCATAGGAGATGGCTGTTCTGGTGTGTTGTCTTTGTTACATGAAAAAAGCAAGATAGAAAACGTAAAAAAAATTATTACTGCTCGCATATTGGACTCAATCAATCCACAATTTAACCATATTAGACTTTACAAAGGCTCAAAAGTTTAATAATAATTAAGTGAAAAGAGTAAAATGATCAGTTGATTAACTAAACGGGTGCAAACACCCTAACTCTCTAATAGACAATGAAAAAGTCATTATTTCTGATGGCTCGTGCTCTGAGGGCTTTTACAGCTTTGCTCCCCATACAGACGAAAGATACAGCTATAATGCGATGATTGAGTATGTAACGATCAGGAAATTAAAGGGTTGAACTTTGTGTAAGTTTGTAGGAATTTCAACCTTGAAATTTATCTTTTGAATCTTTTAAAGAATGTCCAAATGACTTCACAGCCATTCATATCCTGGCTTGTTTTACCAATTATTGATTCGCTTAAATACTGATACCCTTGGGGCCAAGTATGCCCACCATTTAAGACTACATAACTTACTACTTCACTACCATTTGTTCCGCCGGAATAAACTCTTTGCTTTATGGTTGTTCCATCATTTGAAATGTCAGGTAAATCTGCAATAGTTGGAGTGGCATTACAACCATTAATATTTACCCATTTATCTATTATTTGGAAGTGAGATAAAACCGTTCCCCCTGCGGTACCACTTGCGGTCATTACCCCACCAGTGAATGGCACAAGAGGGTCAGCTGTACCGTGTATATATAAAGCTGGGACTGGGCGACCTGGGTTACAATTGGGTGCAATTGTTATTGCTTCTATTGTGGCTGCATTTACTGCAATGGCAGCAATTCTGTTGCTCAATTCGCAACCTAAACGAGAAGACATAAAACCACCATTAGATATTCCAGTAGCATAAATTTTAGTTCCATCAACTGAATAATTCGTAATCATATAATCGCAGAGTTGATTAAAGAAACTAACATCATTTATTCCTAATTGATTGGGTGTTGTGGGTCGTCCATCATTCCAATTTTTTTGAATTCCAGCAGGATAAACCAATACAACCTTGTCTCTGTCAGCAATTGGTTTGAAATTAGCAAGGTTTATCATCCCTTCTGGTGTGCCGCTACCGCCGTGAATGACAAAAATTAAAGGCATTTTACCTGCATTATTATAGCCTGTTGGTAAATAAATTATAAAACTTCTATCATTTCCATCAATTGTCAGGTTAATGGTTTTCTGCTCACTTGGTTTATCAACTGATAATATAGAAGTATCCCCTTTTTTACAAGAAAAAAATAAGATGGATAGCAACAGGAAATTGATTACTAATTGCATAATGGACTTCATTAATTTAAAATTTAACCTAATAACTCATTAGACACTAATGTGACTGAATGGTTTAACAATAATTAACTGAAAAAATATTTGATTGATTGTGTCCAAAAGATGCAACTAACCTAACTCACCGATGGACAAAAAAAGTCATCATTTCTGATGGCTTGTCCAGTGTGGCTCAAGATGAAAAACTTGAACACCTCGTGAGTCAAATTGAGTCACTATATGAGTCAAATTATCCTTAAATTAGCCCTATATCAACCCAAGTGTTAACCAGACCGCTCGAGGTAATTGTTCTTTAAAATCTGGAAGCCCAATAGCTAAAATCAGCTCCAAAGGACTCAAAATCGCATAAAACAACAAAACCCCAACTTTCGTTGAGGTTTTAAATGTGGTGCGCCCACCTGGGCTCGAACCAGGGACCAAAAGATTATGAGTCTTCTACTCTAACCGACTGAGCTATAGGCGCCGCTAAAACAATGTTTTTGCACTGCAATTTTACATATTTGCAGGCAGATTTTAAAATCAAAACATGTCTGACATAAAAAACATCATTTTCGATTACGGGAACGTCATCTTCCGCATCGACTTCAGGAGAGCACAACAAAGCTTTGTTGAATTAGGGATTAAAAATGTAGAAGATTTTTTTTCTCATAGCGGCCACCACCCTATTTTCAATGAATTTGAGAAAGGTCAGATCAGTCCCGCTGAGTTCAGGGAGGGGATCAGGAAATTGGCCAATCACCCTTCATTAAGCGATACCGAGATCGACGATGCCTGGAATAGCCTGCTAATTGGGGTGCCAGCCGGCAATCACGAAGTTTTATTGGCCGCCAAATCGAAATACCGGACTTTTTTATTGAGCAATAACAACCAAATCCATTATGAATGGATCATGGATTATTTAAATCGTGTACATGGTTTAGCATCAAACAAAGTGTTTTTTGAAAAAGATTACTATTCTCATCTGATGGGTATGCGTAAGCCGGATGCAAACATATTCGAATATGTGATCGAAAAACATGATCTGAAGGTTAGCGAAACTTTGTTCATCGACGACAGTCCGCAGCACCTAAGTACCGGAGCAAAGCTGGGGCTTCGCACTCACCTGCTTACTGCTGATCAAAGCTTGCCTGAATTCCTATACCAGTCTGGAATTTTATAAGCAATTTTTCTAAATTAGAACGATGGAAGAAAAACGTTATCAATCACTTAAAGAGTTTTACCCTTTTTACCTCACCGAGCATAGTAACAGCACCAGTCGTATCCTGCATTTCATCGGCACCGCCTTGGTAATATTGTTATTGCCGGCCTCCCTGCTGTTTCATGATGCAAGGTTATTAATGTTGATACCTTTTGTGGGATATGGTTTTGCATGGGTAGGTCATTTTTTCTTCGAGAAAAATAAACCCGCAACTTTCAAATATCCGGCCTATAGCCTGGCCAGCGATTTTCTTTTGTTCTTCGACTTATTGAGCGGCAAAGAAAAGTTTAAGCCTTAGCATGAATGGAACGGTAGGCCCAAATGCTACTCAGTAAAAATAGAACTGATCCTACCAAGAACGACACTCCCGGAAATTCGTATATCGCCTGCTTACCTGTGAAATTTGCGAATAGATGAGTCATTAATAAAGGACCAACAATAGATGTAAGGCTCATCATGCTGGTCAATGTACCCTGTAGCTCGCCTTGCTCATCATCCGGCACATGAGTAGATATAATTCCTTGCAAAGCGGGACCAGCTATACCACCCAAAGAATAGGGAATCATAAAAGCAAACATCATCCAGCTCTCTGTTGCAAAAGCAAACAAAAGGTAACCAAAACTGTACAATGCCAGTCCGATGTACAAACTTTTCTCTTGCCCTAATTTAGGAATGACAATTCGGATCAAACCTCCCTGTACCAAGGCCACCATTAAGCCAATAAAGCCTAAAGAATAACCCACCAGCGTTTCATTCCAACCAAATTTATACATGTTGTAATAAGTCCAAACGCTTTGTATTGCTTGGCCGGCCAGATATACCAAAATCAAAGACCCAACCAAACCTAATACTTGAGGATAACGCTTCAATCGAATAACTGACTTGATGGGATTTGCATTTTTCCATTCAAAGTCTCTGCGCTTGGTTTTCGGCAATGACTCCGGCAGAATAAAATAGCCATAGAGAAAATTCAGCAAAGAAAGCGCCGCAGCAGCCAAAAAGGGGATTCGTGCTCCATATTGGCCCAAAAGTCCGCCCATTACCGGCCCGATTATGAATCCAATCCCAAAGGCCGCACCTATTAGACCGAAGTTTTGCGCTCTTTTTTCTGGGGTGGATACATCGGCGATATAAGCCGTCGCCGTGGTGATACTTGCTCCGGCAACCCCTGCTACCATCCGGCCGATGAACAACCAAAACAGACTGGGCGCAAAGGCCAGAAATAAATAATCGATACCTAAACCAAAAAGGGAGATCAGCAAAACCGGCCGACGGCCATAACGATCACTCAAATTGCCTAAAACGGGCGAAAATATAAATTGCATGATGGCATAGGTAAAGGTGAGCCAACCACCATATTCTGAAGCTGCACTCAATCCTTCGCCGCTTAATTCGGTAATCAGCTTTGGAACCACCGGAATGATGATACCCAGGCCAGTGATATCAATCAGCAGGGTTAAAAAAATGAAATTAAGGGCATTTTTTGACTTTGCAGCTTGCATCATTATATTCCTCTTCTTCGCTTCTCTTTCAGAATCAATCCCAATTCGCGGCCCATTTGCCCGGCAATGGAAGTATTCTCCTGTGCCCTTCTAAACAAATAAGGCAATACAGCTTTAACGGGACCATAAGGAACATATTTTGCCACATTGTATCCAGCGTTCGATAAATTGAAGCTGAGGTTATCGCTCATCCCCAGCAATTGAGAGAAAAATACATGCGGGTGCTGGTGCTCTACCCCCTGAAAATCTAGTAAATCGGCCAGCAAACGGCATGAATTTTCATTGTGTGTGCCGGCAACAAAACCAACATGATCCAAGTGCTGCATGCAGGCTTTTACAGCTAAATCGTAATCTCGATCACTGCTCTCCTTATCGGGCTGTATAGGCGATGGATATCCCATCTCTGCAGCACGCTTACGCTCTTTTTCCATATAGGCACCCCGAACTAATTTGGCCCCTAAAATAAAGCCTTCTTTTTTCGCAGTTGCTATATCTGCCTTCAAATCAGCCAGTTTATCGTGACGATAAAGTTGATATGTATTATAAACCAGCAATTTTTTTCGGTTATACAATCTCATCATCTCAAGTGCCAGTTCATCGATGGTTTCCTGAATCCAGCTTTCCTCTGCATCGATCATCACTGGCACCTCCAATTCGGCGGCACGACTGCAAATGCGTTTTACCCGATCTTTTACCCGTTCAAATTCTTGTTTTTCTTCAAAATCGAGTGATTTTTTAGCATCCAGTTTTTCCAACAAAGCAAAGCGGGCAATGCCTGTAAGTTTGAAAACCGTTAAAGGAATGCGTTGATCGCCTTTGGCTCTCTCAATGGTGCGGATCACTTCGGCGCAAGTTTCATCAAAAACCAATTCTTCTTCTTCGCCTTCAACTGAATAATCCAGAATGGTTCCCACTTTACCCGCAGCAAGTTGTGCAATGGCCTTTTCAGAGTCAGCAATGGTTTCGCCACCGCAAAAATGTTTAAAAATGGTAGCCCTGATTATTCCGGTAATAGGCAAACCAATTTTTATCGCAAAATTGGTGAGTGGAGGACCAATTTTAGTTAAAATATTGATACTGATGAGTTTAAATAACCAATAAGCCCTGTTTAGTTCAGCATTGCTCTTGTTTCTGAATGCAATTTCAGTATTATCAAAAGATAAAGAATCGCCTTTTGGCGGATGATTCTCCTGGTGTTTTACTTGCATGCAACAAAGTTAAAAATAAGGCTCAAACCCAGAGCATGTTATAATTAATTAGCGATTTTATACCTTTACAACATGATCAAATTTAAGCTGGAAGGCGAATTTATCCCTCTCATCCAATTATTAAAAGCCACCAACTTGGTTCAGACCGGAGGAGAGGCACAAATTGTGGTGAGTCAGGGAGAGGTGCTTTACAATGGGCAGGTTGATTACCGGAAAAGACTGAAGGTAAAAAAGGGGGATCGGATTGCATTTAATGGCCAAGAAATTGAGATCGTATGACAAAGGCATTGGAAAGTACAGGCTATACCATTCATATACAAGATGCGCTGAAAGAATTGGGGAAATTTCTTGAGGAGCGGAGGTATACTAAAATATTCTTCTTGGTAGATAGGCATACCGCCGAACACTGCTTGCCCTTGGTACAGAAAGCATTGCCTGAGCTGACTGCATTTGATGTGATCGAAATTGAACCCGGAGAAGAAAACAAGAACATCGACTTCTGCATCGGTATCTGGAAAATGTTACTCGATTTCGGGGCTGATCGTAAAAGTCTGCTCATTAATTTAGGCGGAGGTGTGGTGTGCGATATGGGAAGTTTTGCAGCTGCTACTTATAAAAGAGGAATCGATTTTGTACAGGTGCCCACCAGCTTGCTTGCGCAGGTAGATGCAGCCGTTGGCGGCAAGACCGGTATTGATATGGACCAGGTTAAAAACTGCATTGGCACCTTCACGCAGCCAAAAGCAGTATTTATTGAAACAGGATTTCTTAAAACATTAGATAACAGACAATTAAATGCCGGATTTGCAGAAATGCTTAAACATGGCTTGATTGCACATAAATCTTATTTTATTGATTTACAGTCTATTGATATCAAAAATATAAATAAAGAATTAATTTACAAATCTTTATTAATTAAGAATGAAATAGTTATGTCTGATCAAGATGAGCAAAATTTGCGAAAAACGCTCAATTTCGGACATACCATTGGTCATGCTTTGGAGAGCTACTTTCTGAAAAGCACCACTCCCCTACTCCACGGCGAAGCCTTGGCCATCGGCATGATTTGTGAAGCTTATCTTTCAAAACAACTTAATGGATTGGCAGGGGATGAATTGGAACAAATCTGCAATTGCATAAAGGCTAAATTCCCAATGATCCCTCTTTCAGCAGCAGCTGATTCGGACTTGGTCCATTACATGCAAAACGACAAGAAAAACGAAGCTGGTAAAATCGGTTTTGCCCTCATCAACCAGATTGGCTCCTGCGATTATGATCAGTTTGCCTGTCCTGAAGAAATCAAAAATAGTTTAGAATTTTACCGGGATTTAATCCGAGCTTGAGATCATGAAATTGGCCCTACATATTTCGCCTTTGAATAGCTGGTTACCCAGCTGTGAGCAACCTCCATTAATTGCAGGGCCCTGCAGTGCCGAAACCGAGGAGCAACTATTGAGCACCGCTCGCTTATTGGCTAAAACCGGTAGAGTAGCCATACTAAGAGCCGGCATCTGGAAACCCAGAACTCGTCCGGGTGAATTTGAAGGAGTTGGAAGCATTGGATTGAACTGGTTAAAAAAAGCTAAAGCGGAAACTGGTTTACCTACTGCGGTAGAAGTAGCCAAGGCCCAACACGTGGAGGAAGCCCTTAAAGCAGGTGTAGACATGCTCTGGGTAGGTGCCAGATCTACCGTAAATCCTTTTACGGTTCAGGAAATTGCCGATGCCCTGAGAGGAGTAGACGTACCAGTTTTGGTTAAAAATCCGGTGAACCCCGATTTATCCCTTTGGTGTGGCGCCTTGGAACGAATAAATCATGCAGGAATTACAAAATTGGCTGCCATTCATCGTGGTTTTTCCTCTTTTGAGAAAAGCCCTTTTCGTAACGAGCCCATGTGGGAACTGGCCATCCAATTAAAAACCTTAGCTCCCGAATTGCCTATCTTTAACGATCCGAGCCACATTTGCGGAAACAGGGAACTGATTCCCTACATTGCACAGAAAGCGCTGGATCTGGATATGCAGGGATTGATGATCGAGTCACACCTGGACCCTTCAGTAGCATGGACAGACGCCAAACAACAACTTACTCCAAAGGCCTTAGATGAACTTATTGGGAATTTGACCTTAAGATCGCCTGAGGTAAAAAATGCGGAATTTGAGGATAATTTAGTCAAATTGAGGGCACAGATCGATCAAATTGATGACCAGATCATCCAGACAATGGCTGAGCGGATGAAATTAGTAGAAAAAATCGGCGAATATAAACGTGACAACGGAGTCACCATTTTTCAATTGAGCCGTTGGGATGAGATCATCCACAAAAGAAGCGATTTTGCTAAGGCATTGAACCTTGAAATGAACTTTGTAGGTAAATTGCTGGAGTTGATCCACGGAGAATCTATCCGTAAACAAACAGAAATTATGAATGAGGGTGCGCCGCCCCAAGCAAAATCATGAAATCAATCGTAATTTCTCATCCCAGCAAAAAAATCGACACCAAAATTGAGCTGACGGGTTCTAAAAGTGAGAGCAACCGGGCCCTTATTTTACAGGCATTAAGTAAGGGCCAGGTTTCGGTCAGCAACCTTTCTGCTGCTGCCGACACCCAAATCCTGCAGCAGATTTTAAACTCCACACTCCAAAGCCCAAACTCCGAAATCTATGTGGGTGCGGCCGGTACGGCCATGCGTTTCCTAACTGCTTACCTGTCGCTTCAAAATGGAGAATTTACACTCACAGGAACTGAGCGAATGCAAGAGCGACCTATCGGGATTTTGGTGGAAGCATTAAAAAGCCTTGGAGCAAGTATCCACTATACAGAAAATGAATGCTTCCCGCCTTTACAAATTACAGGTCCACTGGTACAAAAAACCGATACTATTCGAATAAAAGGAGATGTTAGCAGTCAGTATCTCTCTGCTTTACTGCTCATTGCACCAGTTTTGGAGCGGGGTTTGAGCATCCAAATTGAGGGAGAATTAACCTCTAAACCATATGTGGAGATGACTTTAGCAATGATGGAGCTTGCGGGAATTCGCCATTCATGGCTTGGAAAACAGATTCACATCGAACATCAACCATTCAAGGCTTCAAATCTAGAAGTTGAACCAGATTGGAGTGCCGCTTCCTACTGGTATGCCATAGCAGCTTTAGCCCAAAATTCAAACCTCTTTCTGCCTTCAATGCAGGCTTACAGTTTACAGGGCGATAGCAAAATAACTGAATTGATGGCCAATTTTGGCATCACCTCGCAGTTTACAAACGGAGGCCTTGTAATTTCCAAAGAAACAAGAACGCCTCTGAGAAAAATATTCGACATGAAAGACTGTCCGGATCTGGCGCAAACGCTGATTGTTTGCTGTGCAGCCTTCGGACATGATGCCACCTTTACGGGATTGGAAACGCTCAAAATAAAAGAGACCAACCGAATCAAGGCCCTGCAAACAGAATTGGCTAAATTGGGAGTTCGCTTAATTGAGAAAAACCTGACCTACAAACTGGATTGCAGCGAACGTGTGCTTCCTTCAAAAATTCAAATTGATACCTACGATGACCACCGTATGGCCATGGCTTTTGCCCCCTTAGCATTAATTGTAGATGAAGTAGAGATTCAGGATCCGGAGGTGGTCAATAAATCTTACCCTGATTTTTGGAAACACCTGGAGCAGGCAGGTTTTGAAATTAAAGCTTAATTTTACCACATGGCAGGTAACTCCTTCGGAACACTTTTTAAAATCACCACCTTTGGTGAATCACATGGCGAAGCCATTGGCGTAGTCATCGATGGTTGTCCGGCGAATCTTAACATTGATCTGGACTTTATACAGGCCGAAATGGATAAGCGCCGTCCTGGTCAATCAAAGCTGACCACCCAGCGTAAAGAAAGTGATGCTGTAAAAATAATTTCAGGATTATACGAAGGTAAAACTACCGGTACACCCATTGCAATCCTCATCCCAAACGAAGATCAGCGTTCTAAAGATTACAGCCATCTGGAGGAGGCCTTTCGACCTTCACATGCCGACTTTACCTATCAGCAGAAATACGGCCATCGCGATCACCGCGGTGGAGGCCGTTCTTCAGCCCGCGAAACGGCAGCCAGGGTAGCTGCAGGTGCTATTGCTAAAATATTACTCAAACAAGCAGACATCGAAATTTTTGCTCATGTGTCTGCAGTTGGATTAGTTGAAGCACCTAATCTGGATCAAAACGACCTGAGCAGACTCATCCAGCATCGCGAGAGCAACCTGGTTCGTTGTGCAGATCCGGCTACGGCCAAAGAAATGATTGATTTAATCGAAAGCATACGAAAAGAGGGCGATACCATTGGCGGCAAAATTTCGGCTATCATCAGGAATTGTCCCGTGGGCCTAGGTGAGCCGGTATTCGATAAATTACATGCTGATTTGGGCAAGGCGATGCTGAGTATTAATGCTGTTCACGGTTTTGAATATGGTTCTGGATTTTCCGGGTCAGAAATGAAGGGCTCCGAACACAATGATCTTTTCATCCAACAAGGAGAAAAAACTAAAACATTGACGAATTTTTCTGGTGGCATACAGGGCGGCATCGCAAATGGAATGGATATCAGTTTCCGGGTGGCTTTTAAACCGGTGGCTACCCTCATGCAAGACCAGCAAACAGTAGATAAAGAAGGTAATGCCACTACTATTCAGGGCAAAGGCCGTCACGACCCTTGCGTAGTTCCCCGTGCGGTAGCTATTGTGGAAGCCATGGTCGCTTTGGTAATGGCAGACCATTATCTAAGAAATAAAACTGCTAAACTTTAATAAATCGCCGGATACTTCGCCGGATTGCTTTCGTGCATCATGGCGTAAATGGTTTCTACCACATCATCTACCGAAGGCTTGCTAAAATAATCACCATCCGAGCCGTAAGGTGGACGGTGAGCTTTCGCAGTAAGCGTTCTCGGCTGACTATCCAATGCATAATACGCTTGTTGGGTTTCCAGGATCTGTTGCAAAATGTAGGCAGATGCGCCTCCAGGAACATCTTCATCAACCACCAATAATTTATTGGTCTTTTTCACCGACTGGGCACTCAAATGCTCCAGATCGAAAGGCAGTAAAGTTTGTGGATCTACTATTTCTACCGAAATACCCAGATTTTCCAGTTCTTCAGCTGCTTCTTCCACCAAGCGAAGGGTGGAACCATAAGAAACTACTGTGATATCACTTCCCTGACGAATAATTTCGGCTTTACCCAATGGCACAGTAAAATCACCTACATTTTGCGGCAATTTTTCTTTTAGTCGGTAACCATTTAGGCATTCGATCACCAATGCAGGTTCATCGGCACGGAGCAGTAAATTGTAGATGCCGGCCGCCTGCGTCATGTTGCGGGGCACACAAACATGCACGCCTCTGAGTGAATGTAAGATCATCCCGATAGGTGAACCCGAATGCCAAATGCCTTCAAGGCGGTGACCGCGGGTACGGATAATCAGCGGTGCTTTTTGTCCGGCTTTGGTACGATAGCTTACCGTAGCTAAATCATCGCTCAATATATTTAACGCAAACAATAGATAATCGAGGTATTGGATCTCGGCAATCGGTTTGAGACCACGCATGGCCAGACCAACACCCTGTCCAACAATGGTCATTTCTCGGATACCGGTATCGGTAATGCGCAAATCGCCGTATTTTTCTTGCAATCCGGCGAATCCCTGATTCACATCGCCAATGCGGCCTACATCTTCACCAAAAGCAACAATCCGAGGATCGCGTGAAAAATGAGCATCAAAACAAGCATTTAAAATTTCACGGCCATCTAAAATTGCTGCATCCGCGGCATATTCTACTGCAACCTGAGGCATGGCTTGAGGGCGTTGGCCAGTTTCAGTAAATAACTTTGAGTTATATCGGTCGTGGTTTTGCTGGCTTTGCGCCTCATACCACTTGATCAATTCCGCTTTTGCAGGAAGCTGTTGGCCTCTTAACAAACGGATCACTTTGCGGACCGAGCTGTATACCTCCTTGCGGGAGGCATCGGTAATTTTTGCCAGCTCTTGGGCCAGGGCCTGTACTTCAGGGACAGCTATGGCTTGGAGTAACTGAACTGCTTGCTGTTTTTCTTCCTGAATATTGCTCAGAAAATCGGATAGTGCCTTTTTTTGGCATTCGCGAACATAATTTTTCGCTGTTTCTTCGAGTGCATTCAGGTTTTCTTCAGTAATCATTTGCGCATCGAGCATCCACTTACGCATTTGTGCAATACAATCGTATTCCTGCTCCCATTCCAAACGCTCCTTTGATTTGTAACGCTCATGCGAACCAGAAGTGGAGTGTCCCTGCGGCTGTGTCAATTCTGTTACATGGATCAAAACCGGCACATGGGTTTCTCTACAAACCTGAATGGCTTGCTGATAAGTTTGGCAAAGCCCGGGATAGTCCCAACCTTTCACCTTGAAGATTTCAAATCCTTCTCCCTTATCATCACGCTGGAAACCTTTGAGAATTTCAGAAATATCTTGTTTGGTCGTTTGGTATTCGGCCGGAACAGAGATCCCGTAGGCATCATCCCAAACAGAAACCGCCATGGGTATTTGTAACACCCCAGCTGCATTCATGGCTTCGAAAAACACCCCTTCGGAGGTTGAAGCATTGCCAATGGTTCCGAAAGCCACTTCATTGCCCCGAACCGAAAAATTCTTCAGGTATTCGAGTTCGGTATTGTTGCGAAATAATTTGGAGGCATAAGCTAAACCGACCAAACGGGCCATCTGTCCGCCGGTAGGTGAGATATCTGCTGAAGAGTTTTTTTGAGCGGTGAGGTCCTTCCATGATCCATCTTCATGCAAGCTACGACTGGCAAAATGGCCATTCATTTGCCTTCCGGCAGATGCTGGCTCTGCGTGCACATCAGGATTTGCGTATAACTGAGCAAAGAACTCGGTAATGTTAGACATACCCGTTGCGAACATGAATGTTTGATCGCGGTAGTAACCGGAACGCCAGTCACCGTTTTTAAATGCCTTGGCCATGGCAATCTGCGCCAATTCCTTCCCATCTCCAAAAATACCGAACTTGGCCTTGCCGGTGAGTACTTCTTTACGGCCCAACAAGCTCGCCTGTCGGCTTTCGAAAGCGATCTTATAATCGTTGATGACGATCTGCTTGAAATCATCAAAACTCAATTCATCATTCTCAAAACCTATTGTTTCTACAGGAGCTCTTTCAGGCATAGCAGTATTTTCTTAAGCGCAAAAATAAGAAAATATACGCTATCAACTATTGATACGTTTTATAATAAAATTGGCATGTTGATGCCTGTATCGGGTTTTAATTTTATATTTGAAATACTAATTCTATTACAATGAAAAAAATTTTGATTTTATGCGCCTTCGCAATTGGCTTTTTAGGCCTTACTGCAATGAGCCTTCAACAACAACCTGAGTTTAAATTCGACAAGGAAACTTATGACTTTGGAAAAATTCCTCAGGGTAAACCGGTAAGTGTGGATTTTAAATTTACCAACACAGGTGAAGAACCAATTATCATCACCAATGTGGAATCAACTTGTGGTTGCACCGTTCCTGAATACACCAAAACGCCTGTTAAAAAAGGTGAAAGCGGCGTAATTAAGGTAACCTACAACGCAGCGGCGGCAATGCCTTTCAGCAAAGCAATCACCATTAAATCGAATGCGAAAACTCCTGTGAAATCGCTTTACATCAAAGGTGAAGTAGTTACTAAGTAATTATAATTTTTATACGATAAAAAACCCCGCCATCAGCGGGGTTTTTGTATTTTTGTGCCATGCCTAAAGTGTCGATTAAAGGAGCGCAAATGCCCGCTTCGCCCATTAGAAAGTTGAGTCCATTTGCTGAAAAAGCAAAATTGGAAGGAAAGAAAGTTTATCACCTCAATATCGGCCAGCCGGATATCGAAACTCCGGAGATCATGCTGGATGCGATCAGAAATATTGATTTTAAAGTTTGGGCTTACACCGCTTCTGAGGGTACGCTATCGTACAGAAAAAAATTAGCTGAATATTATAATAAACTGAATTACCAACTGGCTCATGAAGATATTTTAGTGACCAACGGTGGTTCTGAAGCAATTACCATTGCCATGCAGGCCTGCCTAAATACAGGCGATGAAATCATTATCCCTGAGCCATTTTACGCAAATTATAACGGATTTGCCTGTATGAGTGATGTGGTCGTGAAACCCATCTTATCACACATTGAAGACGGTTTTGCCTTACCTGCCATTTCAGAATTCGAAAAATTAATTTCGCCGAAAACCAAAGCCATCATCATTTGCAACCCCAACAACCCTACGGGATACCTCTATTCTAAAGAAGAATTAGTAGCACTCAAAACACTCTGCTTAAAATACGACTTGTATTTGTTTTCTGACGAGGCCTACCGTGAGTTTTGTTATGATGGAAGGAATTTCATTTCGCCGATGCATTTGGAAGGCTTGGAAGAAAATGTAATTGTGATGGATACCGTTTCTAAACGCTACAGTGCCTGCGGCGCTCGTTTAGGTTGTCTCATCACTAAAAATAAGGCGGTGATGTCTGCTGCACTAAAATTTGCTCAAGCAAGACTCAGTCCGGGAATGATCCCTCAGCTTGCGGGCGAGGCAGCTGTAGATACGCCCAACACCTATTTTGAAAAAGTAAATAAAGAATATACCCTTCGCAGAGATCTGTTGGTAAAACGCCTGAACCAAATGGATGGTGTTTTTTGCCCTAATCCAGGAGGAGCCTTTTACGTGGTAGCACGTTTACCTATTGACGACTCGGATGCCTTCTGCCAATGGATTTTAGAGCACTTCGAATACCAAAACCAAACAGTGATGATGGCTCCGGCTACCGGGTTTTACAGCAGCAATGGAGCCGGTAAAGATGAAGTACGTTTGGCCTATGTGTTGAATAAACATGATTTGGAACAAGCCATGGATTGTTTGGAACAGGCTTTATTACGCTACCCGGGACGTACTATTGAGAATAGTGCCTCTTTGGCAGACCAGGCTTAGTGGCCCGAATTTTGTATCTTTGCAATTACATATGGGGTCGACCGGAATTGACAGGATGGCGGCAAGTATGTAAGCATGCAGCGCATTGTGAGTCTAGCGCTTTAATCTGAACTTTCAAACTATAATTGGCGAAAACAACTACGCCTTAGCTGCCTAATTTAGAATTAGCTCAGCTTTTGTCTCGTACAGCTTCGGTTTGGTAGGCTGTACATTAGAGGCATCGAATCACCGAACTGGTTTGTTTAGGGTGCGATAAACAAATGAGAACAAGCACCTACGGAAGAAGGTACAGGTAAGCGATTGACCTTCCCCTTCCCGACAACTGAATAATTGCTAAGCATGTAGAAAGCGTAATTTGTACCATGTTTGGACGAGGGTTCGAATCCCTCCGACTCCACAACATTAACCCGAAAAAGCCTTATTGAAACCCAATAGGGCTTTTGTATTGTGTAATGACTTTTACAGGAAGTAGATTAGGTAGTAGATTTAATCATTTTACGGCAAAGATCTCCTTTACTATTCTGCTACATCAATTAAATGATACAAAATTCTGAAAATCAACCCAAAATAGTAATCCACAAGAATTTGCACACCTATTCCAAGACTAGTCCTCAATTTTCCAAAAACACGGACCTTATAAGCCAAAAGTCATAATCTAGTTAGCAAAAGCACAATAGATATTTTGTTTTTTATATTTGTTTCAAACGATTTATTCGCAAAAAGAAACTATCACCAATATCATGAAACCAAAATTCGCTTCACTTAAACAAACTTTTGCCATCTTTTTGGCTACTTTACTAGTTCTATTAACGAGTACCGCATTTCGCTTCCAACAAGAAAACGCTAGCCCAATCATCGGTGTTTGGAAAACGGGTGATGGAAATGCAATGGTCCGCATCTACAAAAACGGTGAAAAATATCAGGGAAAAATTGTGTGGTTAAAAGAACCGATCGATCCCGAAACCGGCAAACCTAAACTTGATAAAAACCACCCGGAAGAGCCTGCACGTAAACGACCTATATTGGGTTTAATTAATATTTGGGGTTTTACACAGGTGGATAAAAATCTTTGGGAGGAGGGTAATATTTACGACCCTAAAAATGGGAGTACTTATTCTTGCACCATTAAAATGTTGAACAACAACACCCTTGAAGTAAGGGGCTATATTGGCGTATCCTTGATCGGACGAACAGATACCTGGACCAAACAGGTTGCAAAATAGATGAATTGCAAAAGAAAAAGGCCCTGCAAAATGCAGGGCCTTTTTTATAAAATAGTTTTTTGAGTATTAAGGAGACACAAAGTTGACACTGATGTTGAAATAGAAAGGATTACCTAAACGGCTCGTAAAATAGCGCTGAGTATCTTTTCTTGCATCATATTCGTTCATCACATCAAATCGCCAGTTGTATCTCAATCCAGCTTGCGCACTTAACCAGAAAAAACCACTGATCTTTCTATCCCAAATAATCCTTGGCTTCATCTCTCCTCTTTGTACAAACAAAGCACCATTGGAGGTACCCGGCTGGTTCATCCAAAACTGATTCCCTTCTAATTCAAATCCCATCTGTAAAATATTGGTAGTGGAGAAATTATATCTTACGTGGCCACGAGCAGGAAGCAAGAGTTCCATTCCCCAACGATCATTGAAGGTTCTATTCCAAAGTAAGACCGGAATATGTAAAATTTGCCCTGCCCGGTAGGTTCTTGAAATACCGGTTCCAATCATATTTTTTTCTGATGTTTTCCAGCCATAAATTAAAGTACCGCTTACCGTTAATGCTTTACCATTTACATCGCTAAAATTTTGAAAAACACCATTCATATCGGCGCTGGCCTGCACTATTAAGAAGTTCCGCTCATTTAAGGGTTTAAATACGGTGCTGTTAATTCCAGCGCTAGTCATGGATGTATTATTGAGTGAACTGGCAAATAAATTGTTCCCGGGGTTTTCGATCCCGAACTTACTCGACCAAAGATTGGCTCCCATTTGCCAGATCACTTTATTGGTTGAAATTACCGGAATATTGGCTTGAGCTTTGATGGCAGATACCTGTTGTACTCTGAAATCCTGAAAAGCTGGCAGCATTGGTCCCACCTTTACGCCAGGCATGTCAAACCCTCCATGATATTCGTATCCAATACTCAAAATCCGCTGGGGCACTTGGTTTAAGACCTTCTGTGTAGCGTATCGTTTTACGCCTTCGGCATCTCCAAATTTGCTATAGTCAAAAACTTCGGTGCTATCTTCTTGAGCAAAAGCCCCCATTGTGAAAGTAAGCAACAAAAAAATAAACGTTTTACGCATAGAAACAGGTGTTTAGGTGAATTGATGATGCAAATATAATTCAGTTTAGGCTTTGTTAGATATTACTCTCAATTAGTTTTTTTGGCTAAGCCATTAATCGATCATACTGAACAAGTTAAGCCCCGCGAAGAGCCATGCACTATCTAAACTCTTGTATTTTGATGTTGGCGTTGTTTTAAAACATCTTCTATATCTTCTAAACTGAGGTTTTTAGCCTGTAATAGAATTAGGAAGTGATATAACAAATCGGCGGCTTCACTTTTAAAAAGTGCTATATTTTCGTCTTTCGCTTCTATCACCAATTCTACAGCCTCCTCTCCGACCTTCTGAGCTACCTTATTGATTCCTTTTTTAAATAACTGATTGGTGTATGATTTTTCATCATTATTCTCAATTCTTTTTGAAATTGTTTGTTGCAACTGATACAGAAATCCTTTGGCACTTTCTTCCTTAAAACAGGAATCGGAACCGGTATGGCAAGTTGGACCTAGGGGTTCGGCTTTGATTAATAAAGTGTCGGCATCGCAATCCATTAAAATGGATTTCACTTTTAGGAAGTTACCAGAAGTTTCGCCTTTTTTCCATAAACGGTTCTTGGAGCGACTGTAGAAAGTCGCCAAGCCCTCCTTTTGAGTTTTCTCCAAAGCCTCAGCATTCATATAACCCAGCATCAGCACCTGATTATTCAAGTAGTTTTGGACAATTACAGGAACCAAACCGTTATTTTTATTAAAATCTATGTTCATCTTACAGGAATTTCTTGTGTTTTTAAATAGTTTTTGAGTTCGGGGATGGATATTTCACCAAAATGAAAAATGCTGGCCGCTAATGCGGCACTAGCCTTGGTTTGACTAAATACCTCCTTAAAATGGACTAAACTTCCCGCCCCGCCCGATGCAATGACCGGAATGTTGACAAAACGACTCAACACATCGGTAATAGCCAAGGCAAAACCATTTTTAGTTCCGTCATTATTCATGGAGGTGAGTAAGATTTCTCCGGCACCTAAAGCTTCTGCCTCTCGGGCCCATTCTAAGGTTTTTAAACCGGTTGCCGTTCTGCCGCCGTTAACATAAACCATCCATTCAGCATCCTCAAGCTTGGTATCAATGGCCAATACCACGCACTGACTGCCAAACTCACGGGCTATTTCGCTGATCAGCTCCGGTCGCTTTACGGCAGAAGAATTGATACTCACTTTGTCGGCACCAGCTTTAATGAGCACCGAAACATCTTCAATCGAATTAATACCGCCACCTACCGTAAATGGAATGCTAATTTCCCGAGCAATTCGACTTACCAATTCTGACAAGGTTTTACGCCTTTCGATGGTAGCTGTAATATCTAGGAAAACCAATTCATCTGCACCTTCTTTCACATATTTTTTAGCCAATTCAATCGGGTCTCCAGCATCGCGGATATCCACAAAATTGACCCCCTTAACCGTTCTGCCGTCTTTAATATCCAAACAGGGTATGATTCTTTTTTTTAACATAATTGGCTGAGTTCTTTTAAAGAGATTTTATTCTCATAGATGGCTTTGCCCACAATGGAACCTTCGCAGCCTATCGCTTTTAATATTTCTAAGTCTAGTATGGACGAAACACCGCCGCTGGCAATCAATTTGACCTGGGTTTGCGCTATAATTTCTTGATAAAGTGCTACAGAAGGACCTTCCAGCGTGCCATCTTTCGCAATATCTGTGCAAACTACATATTGTACACCTTGCTGCTCATGGTTTTGAATGAAACCCAAAACTTCCTCTTCGGAATCTTCCAGCCAACCCTGGGTAGCTATTTTACGGTTACGGCAATCGGCACCCAAAATAATTTTCTCTGCCCCAAAACTACTTAAGCATTCGGCAAATAATTCCGGATTGGTAATGGCTAAACTACCGACGGTAATTTGTGCTGCGCCACACTCAAAAGCGATTTTGATATCCTCCTTAGATTTTAAACCGCCGCCAAAATCTACATTTAAACCGGTTTTTGAGGCAATTTCCGCTAATATGCGATGATTAACAATATGCTTACTTTTTGCTCCATCAAGATCTACCAAATGCAAATATTTGATGCCGTGATCCTCAAAGGCTTTAGCCATTTCCAAAGGGTTTTCGGCGTAAATTTTTTCGGTAGCATAATCCCCTTTAGTCAAGCGAACGCATTTACCTTGGATGATATCGATGGCAGGAATGATTCTCATAAGGCTAAAAAATTACGTAAAACCTGTTCGCCGGAACGATCCGATTTCTCAGGATGGAATTGTGTGCCGTAAAAATTATCCTTTTGCAAAGCAGCACTAAAAGGCAGGATATAATCGCATATAGCCGCCGTATGCTTGCTGATTTCGCAATAATAGCTGTGCACAAAATAGAAGTCATCGATTTCGCGGATATCTTTGAACAACTCCCCCTCATATTTTGATAAATTATTCCAACCCATGTGCGGCACGAGTTCCAAAGGCGGGAATTTCTTTACCTCGGCATCAAAAATGCCCAGGCACTCCGTATTGGCTTCACTTGAATGTTTGCATAACAATTGCTGCCCCAAACAAATACCTAAAACGGGTTGTGTCAGTGATTTAATCAATTGATCCAATCCTTTTTCTCTGAGATATCTCATTGCTGATCCGGCTTCGCCAACTCCGGGAAAAATAACCTTATCGGCCGCTTTAATTTCATCCGGATGATCGGTCACCAGGCAATCGTAACCCAAGCGGGTTAAAGCATTTTCTACCGACTTGATATTTCCGGCATTGTATTGAATGATCGCGATCATAAGGTTCCTTTAGTACTGGGGATTGCGTAATTATCTGTTTTGCTAACCGCCATTTTAATGCTTCTGGCAAAAGCTTTGAATATGGATTCTATTTTGTGGTGCTCGTTTTCGCCTTCGGCTTTGATGTTCAGGTTACATTTGGCACTATCGCTAAAAGATTTGAAAAAGTGCATGAACATTTCTGTAGGCATCTCTCCTATCTTTTCGCGTTTAAATTCTGCTTGCCAAACTAACCAGGGCCGGCCACCAAAATCAATAGCTACCTGCGCCAGGCAATCGTCCATAGGTAGTAAAAAACCGTAACGCTCAATGCCTTTTTTGCTTCCCAAAGCTTGTAAAAAAGCTTCACCGAAGGTAATGGCCACATCCTCAATGGTGTGGTGCTCATCAATGTGCAAATCGCCGGTAACGGCCACATTTAAATCCAAATTGCCATGTTTAGCAATTTGTTCTAACATGTGATCGAAAAAACCCAAGCCGGTAGAAATGCTGCTTTTACCGGAGCCATCCAAGTTTACTTCAACCCTTATCTGGGTTTCGGAAGTATTACGATTGACCAAAGCTTTACGCGGCTCGGCTTTCAGAAACTGATAAACATCGGCCCAGCTCATCGTATTTAACTCGGCTTCGCCGGAAGGCTGATTAGTTAAATAAATGGCTTTACATCCGATGTTTTTTGCCAGCTGCACATCGGTTAAACGATCGCCAATCACAAAAGAATCAGCCAGGTTATAATTCCCTTTGAAATAATGCGTGAGCATGGCGGTACCTGGTTTACGGCTGGGTAAATTCTCATGCGGAAAAGACCGATCAATTAATATTTCCGAAAAAACGATGCCTTCGTTTTTAAAGGCCTGAATAATTTTTTCCTGGGCCGGCCAGAAAGTAGTTTCGGGAAAGGAATCGGTTCCTAAACCATCCTGATTAGTGACCATCACCAATTCATAATCCAGCTCTTTGGCAATACGGGATAGGTATTGGAAAACACCCGGAACATATTCCAGTTTTTCCAGGCTGTCTAATTGAAAATCTAAGGGCGGTTCGATGACCAGGGTGCCATCACGATCTATAAATAATACTTTTTTCATATTGTCAAGTTTTGAAAGGCGCTAATGAGTTGCTGATTTTCTTCGGGGCTTCCCACCGTAATACGGATACAATTCGCTACTTCTTTAGTCCGGTTACGAGTAATTACGTTTTTCATCACTAATTCTTCATAAATTTTATCGGCATTGTTTACTTCTACCAATAAAAAATTAGTATCTGAGGCATATATTTTTTTGACAGTAGGTAGTAATAACAATTCTTTTTGGAGTACTTCCTTTTGAGATAAAATCAAAGCTTTCTGCTTTTCAAAAAGTTCAAGATCGCTTAAAACTTGCAAGGCAGCCTGCTGATTGAGCTGGCTGATGTTATACGGCGGTTTTACTTTATTGAGCAAAGCGATGATTGGGTTATTGGAAAAGGCTACACCCACCCTGGCTGCCGCTAATCCCCAAGCTTTACTCAGGGTTTGTAAAACAATCAGATTGGGATATCTTTCAATTTGAGACAGGAAGCTTTCGCCTCTACTGAAATCGATGTACGCTTCATCAATTACTACGATGCCTTTAAAATTGGTTAAAATACGGTCCAAATGATAGATGGTATTCCCTGTAGGATTATTGGGCGAACAGATAAAAATGAGCTTGAGACAGGCCTGGTTAAAGAGTGGTTCTACTGAGCCGAAATCGATCTGAAATTCTTGATTTAGTGGTGTTTTTATTAATTCCACCTCATTAATGGCAGCCGATACTTCGTACATGCCGTAAGTGGGCGAAAAGGTAAGGGCTTTATCTTTTCCTGGATTACAGAAAACACGAAACAAAATATCGATAATTTCATCGCTGCCATTACCGATAAAAATCTGCTCGGCTGAAATTCCTTTAATTTTGCTCAGCTTGTTCTTTAACGCTTTTTGCTGTGGATCTGGATATCGGTTTAAATCTCCAAAAGGGTTTTCATTGGCATCTAAAAACACCCCTTCTTTACCCGAAAACTCATCTCTTGCACTCGAATAAGGATTTAATTCGAGGATATTTTTTCGGACTAATTTTTCTAAACTAAACATCGGCTAAGGCTTTTAATCTGATACTTACGGCATTTTTGTGTGCCATTAATTGTTCGGCTTCGGCCATTAATTCAATGGCCGGACCAATATTTTGGATACCCTCTCGGCTCAACTCCTGAAAAGTAATTTTCTTAACAAAACTGTCTAAAGAGACCCCGCTATAATTTCGGGCATAGCCGTTGGTGGGTAGCGTATGATTGGTTCCGCTAGCATAATCGCCGGCACTTTCACAGCTATAATTGCCTAAAAAAACGGAGCCGGCCTGACTGATTTGAGGAATGAATTCTCTTGCCCGATCGGTAGCCAGAATTAAGTGTTCGGGGGCGTACAAATTGCTAAAATCGAGGCAGTCTGCCAAAGAATTTAACTTAATAGCTTTACTATTGGACAAGGCCTTCTCGATGATCTCTTTTCTAGGCAAAGCACCTGCCTGATTAATAATTTCGGTCAGAGTTTGGTCTATTATCGATTCCTCATCAGATAATAAAATCACCTGGCTATCTATGCCATGCTCGGCCTGCGAAAGCAGATCGGCTGCCACAAATGCCGGATTAGCGGTTTTATCGGCAATAATCAATACTTCGCTGGGCCCGGCGGGCATGTCAATGCTTAGCCCATATTTTTGTGCCATTTGCTTCGCGGCAGTTACATAGGAGTTGCCCGGGCCAAAAATCTTCTCCACTTTAGGGATAGTTTCGGTTCCGAAAGTGAGCGCAGCAATGGCCTGAATGCCTCCAATGGTGTAAATCGATGTAATCCCCACCAATTGGGCTACATACAAGATCGCCGGATCGATATTTCCGTTTTTATCCGGAGGGGTACACAGCACAATCTCTTTACACCCAGCGAGCTTAGCCGGAACGCCCAGCATCAAAACCGTAGAAAATAAAGGTGCTGTTCCTCCAGGAATGTAGATACCCACTTTTTCTACCGGCCTGCTTTCTCGCCAACATTCAACACCGGGTGTGGTTTCTATTACTTTAACTGATTCTCTCTGTGCCGAGTGAAACTTTTCGATATTGCTTTTAGCCAATTGCATGGCGGCCTTTAGCTGATCGGAGATGGCTTTAGAGGCTTTTGCCAGGTCTTCAGAATTGACCGCAAAGGCTTGTAAGTCTACTTGATCAAACTGGGCAGTATATTTCTTCAAGGCAATATCTCCGTCTTGTTCCACTTCCTTAAAAATCTGATCCACCAAGCTGTTAAGCTCGTTCAAATCTGCAGCTGGTCTTTGGGCTAAGCCAGGCCAAGTTTCCCTATCGGGATTAATTATTTTATTCATTTTATACATTACAATACCATTTTTTCTATCGGAACTACAAGAATACCTTCTGCTCCCCAGGTTTTCAATTGATCAATTACATCCCAGAACTCATCTTCTTTAACTACCGAGTGAATGCTACTCCAACCAGCTTGCGCCAAAGGCAAAACGGTAGGGCTTTTCATCCCCGGAAGAATGGAAATGATTTGTTCGATGGCATCATTGGGCGCATTTAGTAAGATGTATTTATGTTCTGAAGCATTTTTTACCGCCCGAATGCGGAATAAAAGTTTTTGTAGAATTTCCTGTTTTGATGATTCCAGGTTATTAGCACTGATGATGACCGCTTCGCTGTTTGCCACCACTTCAACCTCTTTTAAGCCATTAATGAGTAAGGTACTCCCTGTACTTACGATATCGAAAATGGCATTGGCTAACCCAATCCCGGGAGCTATTTCTACACTTCCCCCGATTTCTTCTATTTCAGCCTGTATGTTATTTTTATCAAAAAACTTTTGCAGGATTTTAGGGTAACTTGTCGCGATTTTTTTTCCATTAAAATATCCCAGACCGGCATAGTTTTCTTCTTTGGGAATGGCCAGAGAGAGTTTACAATTGGCGAATCCCAATTTCTCTACCGTTTTAACTTGCTTATTTTGCTCCCACACTTCATTTTCGCCCAGTATGCCAATATCGGCAACTCCCTGTTCTACGTACTGCGGAATATCATCATCACGCAGGTACAATACCTCAATGGGAAAGTTGCGAGCCTCTGTTTTTAGTTTACGATCGCCGTTTGACAACTTAATACCGCATTCTTTCAGTAATTGGAGCGATTTCTCACTTAATCTACCACTTTTCTGGATGGCTATTTTTAGTTTACTCATTGTTGATTTTTGGTGCCTGAGCAAACAATGGGGAATGTGTAGAAACAAAAAACCCGTCTGTTTACTCAGACGGGTTTCGAAATATGTTTAATTACAACATCAATCCTTCCTCGCCTAAGCGTTGGTATGATGATGGTGATGATGTAAGGTTAAATTTTTCATTTTTTGTGTTGCTGATACAAATGTAGATAAATAAATGTTTAAACACAAAACTTAATTAAAGAGAGCAGTAGAAAAAGTTTTTATTTTGACTTTGTCTCTGTTGTTATTAGAAATAAAAAAGCTTAATGAAATTTTTGAAATCGATTAGCCCTAAAGGATACAGGTTTATTTTTTCTTCTCCTTGAGTTGGGTCAAGAAACCAATACCGAGGATACTTTTGACCTGAAGCCCCGGCCTGTTATTGTCGGGACCAAAAATCCTGACATCATCATCATAAATTAAATCCAGGCTATAATTAGCACTCAGGTATTTATTGATCACGAAGGTGAAGTTATTGGTCATAAACAAATCTATGTTGAGCGGATTATTACGATAATTACTGAAAAGATCGACCCTACCCCTATAGACGATGTTCTTGGCTACATCGCGACTGTAATTGATAGAGGATAAAGCACCAAAAGCGTTGATCGAATGCTTTCCGGGCTCCACACCATAAGCCCCCAGATCACTCAGGCGTCGATTCATCACAATGGTCCACCTGCTAGTAATCGCTGAAAAAAACACATTGAATTTCGGATCGGGTCGGTAGTCTAAACCTGCAGAGAGGAAAACATATGCCGGAGATAGAATGGTTGAAGAAAATGTTCTGGTTTGATTGGGGCCGTAGGTATACCCGTCAAAAAACTGGGAACGAAAATTAAACAAACCGGAGGCAAAAAGATTGTTTCTGATTTTATGCCCACTTTTAGAAACAAAATCAATCCGGTCATCGTTCTTTCGGCTACCTAAACTGGTGGTTTGCACAAAACCCAGGTTAATATCTAAATTATTATCCCAGGTATGGTTGCGCTTTCGGTAAAATCGGTAAAAATTAAAATAAGAATTAATGGCCAATGAAAATTTATCTCCCCCTGCTGCCCAGTTACTCAAGCTACCCTGCGTGACGTTCACACTCATTAATCCGCCACTCTTAGTGGTCCACTGCGTGGTATCTGTCTTTTTCGCAATTGACTTTTCAGTTTCTTTGAGTAATACTTTAACTGGAATATCCTGTGCTTTGACAAATATTACATTAATTAGTAAGAGCAGTAGTAGCTTAAATTTCATTCATTATATAATCATCGGTCCATTTAGTTTTTTTAGGGTAGATCGTAAATATGCTCACAAAATTATTAAAAATAATATGTTGATAAATAATATGATTTGATGATTAAAAATTATTTGGAATTATAAAGAATTGGCGTAATTTTATCTTAGTGTAATTATGACAATTAGCACAACAACTAACCAAACTATTAATTAATTTTTAACTACATGAAAAAAGTTTACTTCATGAAGCTTGGGCTTCTGGGTTTATTCCTGTTCGCTACGTTGTTAGCAACAGCACAAACCGGAAGTATCAGCGGACGTGTTGTGGATGAGTCTAAACAAGCTCTTCCAGGTGCCTCTGTTTCTGTTAAAGGAACAAACAAAAACACTTCCACTGATGCAAACGGTAATTTTAAATTAAGCGGTGTCAATAACGGATCAGCTACTTTGGTAGTTCGATTTGTAGGATACCAGACTATTGAAAGAACTGTAAATGTATCTGGCGAGATCCGGGTAGATTTCAGCATGCAACCAACTGCCGAAAGTTTAGGCGAAGTAGTAGTGGTTGGATACGGTACACAGAAAAAATCTGATTTGACCGGTAGTGTAACCAACATCAGCTCAAAAGACTTTGTTACGGGCCAGTTAACTACTCCTGAGCAATTAATCGCAGGTAAAGTTGCGGGTGTGCAAATTACTTCCAATGGTGGTGCTCCTGGTTCAGGAAGTACGATTCGTATCAGAGGTGGTGCTTCATTAAACGCAAGTAACAACCCATTGATCGTTATTGACAACGTCCCATTGGCAGAAAGCGGTGTTGCTGGTGCAGCAAACGCCTTAGCTTTGATCAACCCGAATGATATTGAATCATTCAATATCTTGAAAGATGCCTCTGCAACTGCTATTTATGGTTCAAGAGCTTCTAACGGGGTAATCATGATCACTACCAAAAAAGGTAAGAGCGGCAAACCAACTTTCAATTTCAGCTCGCAAACCAGTATTTCACAAAACGTAAATACGGTAGATGTGTTAAATGCTGATCAAATGCGTGAAATTGTGAATACACTTGGAAATAATGCTCAAAAAGCTTTATTGGGTGAAGCAAACACCAACTGGCAAGACGAAATTTATCAGACTGCCTTAACTGCTGATAACAACCTGAGTGTATCTGGTGCCTACAAAAACATCCCTTACCGTGTTTCTTACGGTTACTTAAATCAGGATGGAACTTTAAGAACTGGTAACTTACAACGTAACTCTTTGAGTTTGAACTTGAGCCCTACCTTCTTTAAAGATTTATTAAGTGTAAACTTAAACCTGAGAGGATCTATCAACAAAAGCAGATTTGCTGACCAGGGCGCTATTGGTGCAGCGGTTAACTTTAACCCTACCAAACCAGTACGCAGTGGATCACCAGACTTTGGTGGATTTTACGAGTGGCCTGATGCAAGTTCAACCACTGGACTTGCTGCTTTAGGCACCAGAAACCCTTTGGCCCTATTGGAGTTGAGAAACGATGTGGGAACTGCCAAAAGAAGCATCGGTAACTTAGAATTGGATTTCAAAATGCCTTTCTTAAAAGAGTTGCGTGCACACGCTAACTTAGGTTACGATATATCTCAAGGAAGCGGTACCGTGATTGTACCAGAAAATGCAGCCAGCGCCTTTAAACGTTTCAACGGTAAAAGTGGGGTAAACAATGAATACAGTCAGGAACGCAGCGATTTATTGATGGAGTACTACTTAGCATATGCTAAAGAATTGCCTTCTATTGATAGCCGTATTGACGTGGTAGCTGGTTATTCTTTCCAGGATTTCAAAACTACCAACTTCAACTTCCCTGACAGAACCTTTGACGGAACAGTAGTAAATGAACCTAATTTCCCTTTTGATATTCCTCAAAACAGATTAGAGTCTTTCTACGGTCGTTTAAACTATGCGTACAAAGGTCGCTACTTATTTACTGCATCTTTACGTAGAGACGGTTCTTCTCGTTTTAGCGAAGCTAACCGTTATGCAACTTTCCCTTCTGCAGCTTTTGCATGGAAAATTTCTGATGAATCATTCCTGAAAAACTCTAAACTGATTTCTGACTTGAAATTACGTTTAACTTACGGGGTAACCGGACAGCAGGAAGGTATTGGTAATTATGATTACTTGTCATACTTCAACCTAAGCTCTAACCAGAGTATGTACCAGTTCGGAAATAACTTCTATAACATGTTCTCACCAGGTGGCTATTACGGTGCACGTAAGTGGGAAGAAACCGCTACTTTCAACGCAGGTTTAGATTTCGGATTCTTGGATAACCGCATCACCGGTAGCTTAGATGCCTACATCAAAAAAACCTCAGATTTATTAAACTTAGTAGGTCAGCCTGCAGGTGCCAACTTCTCTAACCAAGTGGTAGCTAACGTGGGTGACATGGAGAATAAAGGTTTGGAATTGAATATCAATGCGCAGGCAATTCGCAATACGAATTTCACCTGGGACATTGGTTTCAACGCTTCGATCTTGGAAAACACCATTACTAATTTAACCTTGGCTCCAGACCCGAACAATCCTGGTAACAGATTCGGCGGTATTTCTGGTGGGGTAGGTAATACCATCATGATCAACTCTGTTGGATTTAACAGAGGTGCATTCTTTGTGTTCCAGCAAGTATACGATGCTGCAGGAAAACCAATTGAAGGATTAATGGTTGACCGTAACCAAGATGGCCAGATCAACGAAAAAGACATGTACCAGTACAAAGGACCAGATCCTCGTTCATTTTTCGGTCTGACCAGTAATTTCACCTACAAAAAATGGACTGCAGGCTTCATTATGCGTGCCAGCATTGGCAACTACATGTATAACAATACATTTAGCAGCATGGGAACCTTCAGATCTATTTCCAGCTTATCTAACTATTTAGGTAATGCTTCCGTAAATTATTTAGAGACCGGATTTTCTGGAGACAATGTAAACCAATTGATGAGTGATTACTATGTTCAAAATGCTTCTTTCTTAAGAATGGACAACATCAATTTAGGATACAACGTAGGTAAAGTTTTAGGCGGTAAAGCTAATTTAAGAGTAAATGCAAACGTTCAAAATGCATTTATCATTACCAAATACAAAGGATTGGATCCTGAAATTAATGGCGGTATCGACAATAATTTCTATCCAAGACCGCGTGTAGTGGCTTTCGGATTGAATCTTGATTTTTAATCACTTGATTTAAATGAAATTAGATATGAAAAAGAACTATTTTAAAATTGCAATTGTAACACTTGGCCTTACGCTTACCCTGGCTTCGTGTTCTGATAAATTAAACTTGGCACCGGTCAATGACATTACGGCTGCACAAGTGTACAGCACGCCTGAGGGGTATAAGAAGGCTTTTGCCAAAGTGTATGGTAGTTTTGCCACCACTGGAAACCAAGGAGCAGGTAGCGGGGATATTCAAGGTATAGATCCTGGATTTTCAGACTTCTTACGTCTATTCTGGAAAGCACAGGAACTTTCAACCGATGAAGCCGTTGTAGGCTGGGGTGATGCCGGTTTGCCAGATTTCCATAAAATGAACTGGTCTTCAAATAACCCATTCATCAAAGGTTTATATTACCGTTCATTCTATCAGATTACCCTTGCAAACGATTTCATCAGAGAGTCTACTGATGCCAAATTAGCTGCAAGAGGTATCACTGGTACCGATGCGGATGAAATTCGCAAATACAGAGCAGAAGCCCGTTTCCTGAGAGCCTTCCAATACTGGGCATTAATGGATTTATTCGGCCGCCCTGCATTCGTTACTGATGCAGAAGCAATGGGCGCCAGCTTACCAAAACAAATCTCTAGAAGCGATTTATTCGACTATGTAGTAGCTGAATTGAAAGCGATTGAGCCGCTCTTACCTGCACCTAAAACTAATGAGTACGGTCGTGCAGACAAAGCTGCTGCCTGGGCATTATTGGCTAGAGTATACCTAAATTCAAGAGTATATACCGGTACCGAGCGCAACAATGATGCCATTGAGTGGTCGAAAAAAGTAATTACCGAAGGTGGCTACACCTTGCTTTCGGATTACACCAAACTGATGCGTGCTGACAACCATGTCGGCAATACCGAAGCCATCTTCACCATTAATTACGATGGTTTAAAAACCCAAAACTGGGGAGGTGTAACCTTCTTAACACACGCTGCGGTAGGAGGTAATATGAGTGCAGCCGAATTCGGTATTAATGGCGGATGGGGCGGTTTACGAACCACCAAAGGTTTGGTAAATCTTTTCCCTTCGAATTTAGCAGCCGATAGACGTGCGCAATTCCACACCAGTGGCCAAAACTTAGAGATCAATGAAATTGGTACTTTCACCGATGGTTATGCGATCACTAAATACAGAAACGTGAAAAGGGACGGTATTCCGGTAACCATTAATAATGTGTTTTACCCAATGGGAGCCCCTGGTTCTGATGCAAGTGGTAATCATGTGGATATCGACTTTCCATTATTCCGTTTAGCTGAAATGTATTTGATTTTTGCTGAAGCCGTTGTTCGTGGTGGA
>CAZOLA010000016.1:0-43833 GCA_964580845.1 uncultured Sphingobacterium sp. | reverse complement strand
CAACATAGGATAGGCACCAAAGAATTGCATAAATCGCTACCCGGTCATTTAAATGATTATTTTCTCTTTTCATATCTTTAAAATTTCATCAAAGATAACTATATATTACTTAATGTAAAGTTTAGTTGACATATTTTATCAAATTTACCTTTTGCAAATTTGACACGATGTTCAACCCTTCAATTTCCTGATATTCATAAACTCAATTAAAGAATTATAGCTGCATCTTTCGTCTGTAAGGGGAGCAAGAATGATAAAAAGGTTATACTTTTAAAGTGTAACCTTTTTTATTTTTATCTTATGATTATCCCATCATCTCCAATCGTACTAATTCATCTGTGCATTATTTTACCCTGTGTCGTACTTGGCACGTATTTGATATTTGCAAAAAAGGGAACTCAATTCCACAAAACAATTGGAAGGGTGTATTTGATATTGATGGGAGTAACAGGCATCTTAACTTTATTTATACCAGCTCAGGTAGGTCAACGGATTTTCAATCATTTTGGACTACTTCACCTTCTGAGCTTACTAACCATATATTCAGTCCCAAAGGCGTGGATTGCAATTAAGAGAGGCGATGTAAAAACGCATAAATCTGCAATGATTAGGTTATATATTGGAGGTATTATTATTGCAGGAGGTTTTGCCATTCTTGCACCTGGCAGATATTTACATACCTTATTCTTTAACTAAAGTATCAGCACCGTTATGGATTTGCTATAAAGCTTTGAGCCTTTCAATTCCCAAATAGTCACAAGCTAAATCATCGTGTTATAGCTGAATCTTTCGTCTGTAAGGGGGAGCAGATATAAAGTCAAAAGGGTTATACTTTTTATGAAGCCCTCTTTCAAATCAATGGAAAAAAGCAAATTTTATTATAGATAATTTTATAAATGCTGATTCAACTTACTGAATTTAGTAAAAGTCGTATTACTTTCTATGTTTCCCGAAAAAACGTCTTAGAAAAAATAGTCCAGCTGAAAATCCAATTAAAAAGAGAATGAATGTGTCCATAATTAATCTGGGAATAAACTTAATAATATTCTTTAGAAAAAGTTTGGCATGTGAAAGTTTTTACCATACATTCTTAAATCAAGTTTATAATTAATTTCAAGAAAAGAGTTTTGGATTAATATCACATACTGATATAGTCTTGATTATCTAAAAGGCTAATTCAGTAAACTTTTCAAGTTAGATTGTTCGTTAACTTGGAGAAACAAAAAGCATAAAAATGGAAGGCTTTGTGCAAATGTTTTTAGTTGATTGAAAGACTTTTCCAAATGGTTTGTGGTACTATCTCTTTATATTGAGACAAGTTGTTTTTAATTAATAAAGCCTTTTCTTCATTTCCTATTTCTTCAAAATGTTTGAACTCATAGTAGTGCCCCCAAAATTGTATAATTGGTTCTTCATCTGATTGAATCATTTTTAAGTCTTCAAGGGAGATGTTTTTATAGTGAGAATCAATTAGCAATTGGCTAGTGGTTTTAAGAAAAGAATATTCAATATCACCAATCCTCCCTTTGTCTAGTAAACGCTGCATTCTTTTTCTATCGGTAAAAAAAACTCCGGACTTTGATGGCAATGTAGTTGCGAGAAATAACCCTGAAGATATGATACCGGTGATTCCAAGGCTAGAATTGAATATACTATCAGTGATGCTAAATAAAAGAAGGAATAGGGCTCCAAAAATCAGTGAAAATAACGGTCCAGCAATCAAAATATAGGCAAACTGCTTTTTTAGATTATTAGTGACTTTCCTGGGAGAAGTAGCAGCAATCCCGCCAAAGAATTGGAGTTCCTTGTTAAAGTAAAATTTGACTTTATCATCTTCTCTTTTTATTCCTAAAAAAGCCACAACGAACAATTGCAATTGAAAACCTTGAATTAAACCGGCAAATAAATGACCTAATTCGTGTAACAAAATAGCGATGAAGGGGCACAGAAATACTGAACTAAAAAAAACAACAGTTTCAAGAGGAGAGTTGGGAAATAGTTTATTAATAGATTCTTTAGGGATAAAGTAAATGGCACCCAACATGATTGCCATACCTAAAAATAGTCCAATTAGGCTATCTTTTAATGTTTTGGTATTCATTAATTTTCCAATATATTATTAAAAAAAGTTTTCAATTATATCATTAAATTTTCAGCTTTCTAAAATGTAAAAAACCAGCAGTCTCATTTATTCAAGACTATAAAGGCATCAATTTCTTTGTCTCAAATCATATTTTAAGACCCTTCTGATAAATGCTTAGGTTAAATTTGTCACAAATCAAATCTAAAAAATGAAAAAATTACTTATCCTAAGTTCTTTATTCCTTGTCTGCTTACTAACAAAGGCACAAGAGAAAATTGAAATCGGCGCTAGAAAATCTGTTGACCTGAATTATGCAGAATTTGAAAACTTTGATGTGAAATTAATCAACTCTTCTGGCAAGTCCATAACGGTGACGGTTGTTGATCCTAAAGATCAAAAACAACTGCAAAAATTTGGACTAGGTCCTAATGGCAAAACTGTAGTTTCGTTAGAAAAGTCGAACGTACTGAGGTTATTTAATAATTCATTCAAAGAGATTAGCTTAAAATTGGATTTTATTGCAAAAAAGCCAATTAACTATTCTCAAGAAAACTTGCCTTATATAAATTTCATTTTACATAATCCTTCTTTGAATTCAATTTCATTAGTAATTCCTGGGGTAATGAATCCAAATTTAAGCCCACTCTCAAATAGTGGTGTGGCACTAAAAATGGGTCAAAAGATTTTTTACAAAAAAGGCGAGAAAGAATATTTCTTATTAACTGTGGATGATAACATAAAGAAGGGAGATAAAATAAATGTGGTAGATTTGATAAAGAAAGCGATTAAGTGAAATTAATTGTCTTTCATTACATCTAATCAGTAATTGATAAATCAATATTTAGGCTAACCACCCAACTGATGTCAATTTATACCACGCCACTTCAATTTGGCTATTTTTTCAGTCTGCTCATCTGGTTGTTGATGTTAGTTAGAGGTTACCGCGAGCGTAGATTATCGGACATAATGTTAGGGTGGATTATGTTCATTCTTGCTATGGAGCTACAAGACTATACATTTGGCTTTGCAGGAATAAATATACTATGGAATGAACTGAACGGATTTCCAAGAAGCGTAAGTCTGCTATTCGGGCCGGCGGTTTATTTTTATTTCCTCTCACAAACAAATCGCAATTTCCAACTAAAGAAAAAACACCTTTGGCACGTTCTACCGTTTAGCATCTATTTTTCTTACAAAATTATTTTTTTCGTTCAAGGCCAAAATGTAGTTGAAGAACTTCACGCTTCCTTACTGGACTCAATTTTAAGTGATATCCTCAGGATCGTACTAATAATTTCCTTTATTTATTACTTAACAAGATGTCTGATAATATACAAGCGTTATCAACGATGGAGCATGGAGCAGTATAGCAACTTGGAGCTAATCGACTTCAAATGGTTTAGAAACTTCATTTATTGTATGATTTTCTGGTTGATGTTTCGTGAATTAATGTTTGTCTTGGATGCTATTTTTGATTTAGATTTCTACCAAGATTGGTGGTGGAACCTTGCCTTAGTTGGAGTGGTATTTTATATTGGGCTTACCGGATATGCCCAAAAACAATACCCTCAAATAAACTTTTCTGCTGATACTGAATTTAAAAATTCCCAAATAAGCAATCACCAATCGGGCGGTAAATCAGCTAAAACCAGCCAAGATTTGGAGAAAACGGAACTAGCAAGCAAAATTATCTTTTTGATGGAAAATGAACGGCTCTTTTTACAGCCTGAATTAAGCTTGAATGAATTAGCCCAGCACCTTCATACTAATTCAGTACAACTCTCCGCCACTATCAATCAAATGTTCAATAAAAACTTTAACGACTATATCAATGGCCTTCGGATTGAAGAATTTATAAAAAAATATGAAGAAGACGTGAATAGGCGTTATACCTTATTATCTCTTGCCTTCGATTCAGGATTTAATTCTAAAGCAACATTTAATCGGGCTTTTAAAAAAATTAAAGGTAGTTCTCCGATTGAGTATTTAAAAAAACACCACGGGTGATATTATTTTTACCAATATTATAGCACTAGAAAAGCCAGCCCGAGCCGATATGGGTAAAAAAATCCTTTATTGGCGACTTTCACTCATCTGAAATATATTTAAATAAAAAAATTTAAGTTATTTTCAAAAATAATTAATCAATAATAACTATGTTTTCTCAATATATAGATAAAATCAACTACAGTAAATTCGGTCTTTTAATTATTTTAGGTTTTGGTTGGATAGAAAAAGTGTTCACCTGGAAGGGTGTTCCTGAAAGTATTTACAGTATGGTTAGCACCAATGTGCTCACTTCTTGGTTAACTACACTGGGGCCAATGGGCCCCAATTATTTTTTAGGTTACTTTGAATTAATAGTTTTTGTACTACTTATTTTCAAAGAGAAGTACGGGGCTATTTTGTCTTGTTTAATATTTATCACTACTTTATCATTCTTAGCCAACGGTTTTTCATTTTCAATTGTTAAAGATGTCGCATTGCTAGGTATTTCTATTGATCTGACGCTAAAAAATTGGAAAAGATAGTTCCATTTTTTGGAACTTTCATTCATCTTCGAATTGAGAACATAAAACACGATATTCTGGCTATAACTTTCGTCTAATAGGGATTCAGATAAAGTTATTAAAGGGTTATACTTGTATGGTGCAATCCTTTTTTCGTTCTCAGGAAAGAATTATCATTTTCTGCCCAAAAAAGTTATTTATGAAGAATCTCGTTCTTTTTTAGGAGTCAGGTTGATAAAAATCAAATCGTCTGAATCGCTAAATAATGAATTGATAGTACCAACTTAAATAATCCTAAGATCAATGATAG
This sequence comes from uncultured Sphingobacterium sp., assembly GCA_964580845.1. Lineage (GTDB taxonomy): Bacteria > Bacteroidota > Bacteroidia > Sphingobacteriales > Sphingobacteriaceae > JAIPAN01. Next base: position 38,930 of record CAZOLA010000016.1, on the reverse strand, counting down.
CAGAACAACTAAAAAATATTTTTGACCCTTTTATTAACCTTAATGTGAAGGTGTGGGAGAATTTTGAAAAATTAGGAGAAGTGCGAAGTTTTCCTAAAGAATCCATATTAAAGGAAGCTAACGCAATCGAAAAGTATTTAAATATTATTCTAAAAGGCAGTGGCGGCAACTTGATTTGGAACAAAAACAATTTTGTTTGCATTGACATTGCCTTTGAAAACGAGTTCTTATTTGATTTCATGTCATTTAGCTTACAGCAACCAACGCCTATCGAAGTGAAGATTTTTGAAGATGCAACTGTTTTTCGTGTTTCATACCAAAATTTTCAACAGACCATGGTTAGTGGAAGCTTTGGCGAAAAAATTACAAGACTTGTTGCCGAGGTATCATATATTGAAAAGCAGCAACAACAAATAGACCTATTGACTAAAACTGCAAAAAACAGGTACATTGAACAGTTGCAAACCAGAAAAGGAATAGAAAAAATACCTCTAAAGTATTTGGCATCTTACCTGGGGATTACACCACAAAGCTTGAGCAGAATAAGAGCTGAAAAAATTCAATAATTACCAAATGGTAACTATTAGCTTTGGCTCCATGATTAGTTTTGTGTCATTCAAACACCCATAAATCTTGAATGATGCAAATAACTCAAAACGCAACATCAATACCATTGTCAAAAACCCTGGCTGTTCTTATTGGGTTTCCAATTATATCCACGCTTATTTCCTTATTACTCATCAACCGTCCCCTCATAACAAATCTTGGACTTGATGTCCTCAATAAGCCCATTTGGATAATCATAACAGTTTGGTACTTAATCCAGATATATGTTATTTCTAAAATACTTCATTCATCAGGTTGGAAATGGACAGATATTGGGTTTACGCTTTCCAAAAAGAAAACATTTTATTTGATTGGCGGCTATTTACTTGTTGCATTTGGTTTGCTTGCTTTTATTGAAATGACATTAGCGAGTTCAATAGTGGAAACAGAAAAAATGAATCAAATTTCTTCATTGACACCAAAGACTACAACGGCAAGGATCATATTTATTTTTATGGGTTTGACAGCTGGAATAGCAGAAGAAATTGTGTATAGGGGGTTTGCTATAAGGGCATTAATAAGTAATAAATTGAACAAGTGGTTGTCAGTTTTTGTCGCGACTATCCCTTTTATTTTTCAACACGGCTTAAAATCAATTGACCAATTTTGGTGGTATTTAACATGGGGAGTTGTTTTGGGAATACTTTATTTGTGGCTCAAGAAATTAACTATTAATATTATAATCCATTGGATTGTTATACTATCTGCAATGATTGCCATTTTACAGGTAATACCATAAAATTTGAATGATGGTTTGTTGGATTTTATTTTGCCTATTGGCAACGTTTTTGACTCTATTTCTTGCTGGAGTATTTAAAAAGAAAAAATAACTTCCTGCAATGTGGCACAAAGTTCATTCCTTTAATTTCCTAATGGTCACATACTCAATCATCGCATTGTTTTGCATCTTTCGTCTGTAAGGGGCGCAAAACAATACAAGCCATCAGTAATGATGGCTTTTTCTTTGTCTACCAGCCGATTAGGTGTGCTGCATCATTTTGGTATTTTTGCAAAATGATACGTGTTTTAATATATATTTTGCCCCTACTCATTTTAGTTTCTTGTTCTTCTACCAAGAAAATAACAACCCGAAATGGAATTTCAGAAATAAAGTATTTGGATATAAATAATTCCAAACAGTATGTCCTTATTCGAGGTAAGGATATTAAGAATCCGGTATTGCTTTTTTTACACGGAGGGCCAGGAGCCTCCGCGACTGCTCTATTGCGAAAATTTAATAGTGAATTGGAGGATCACTTTACTGTAGTTTATTGGGACCAGAGAAATGCGGGTAAGTCGTTTAATAGAAAAACCCCAAAAGAAGAGATCAAAGTATCAAACTATTTAAATGATCTTGAATACTTAACAAGCTATCTAAAAAATAAATTTAAAGTCGATAAAATTTTCCTTGTTGGTCATTCTTGGGGTTCAAGGTTGGGGATGTATGCTATTCAAAAACACCCGGAACATTATAATGCATTTGTAGGTGTCGGTCAGGAGATAGCATCCTTTGAAGGAGAAAAAATCTCCTATGAATACACCATTAAAAAAGCAAAAGAACTAAATAATTCAAAGGCAATAAAAGACTTGGAAGAAAGCGGTCCACCACAATCTGGCGACTATACGAAGATGTACAAGAATGGCTTTTGGGGATTGGTAAATCAAAAAGAGTGGCTGTTAAAACTGGGAGGAGAACGTTATGCAAAAACGGGGTATGCAGATTGGATTTTATCCATTTGGACTTCAAGGGAGTATTCCTTTTTTGATTTGATAAAGTATGCCAAATCCTCTGCTTTCTGTGCCGGTAATATTATCTATGATCCAGATTTTAATAATTTCAATTTCTTCAAGCAAATACCAGAAGTAAAAATTCCAGTCTTTTTTATCTCCGGAGCATATGATTATAATACACCTTGGGAATTAGTGCAGCAATATGCCAATGAAATCAAAGCTCCGAAAAAAGAGTTTATAAAATTTGAAAAGTCAGGACATAGTCCTGTGTTCGAGGAACCAAAAAGGTTCAATAAAGAAATTTGGAGAATTTATAATAGTTTGAATCTTCAAAATCAATGAAAGCATCTACCCCTTTTCTGATTGGTACATACTCAATCATCGCATTGTTTTGCATCTTTCATCTGTAAGGGCAGCAGATATGAAGACAAAAGGGTTATACTTGCATAGTGTAACCCCTTTGTCGTTTTCATTAAATAAATAACACTTTCTGCTAACTTGAAGTTGGTTATGAAAAATCTTCTTGTTTTTTTAGGAATTTTAGGAATGGGAATGAATCTAAATGCTCAAAAATTGAAGCCAGTTGCTAAAGTTGAAACTATCATCATTGATCATAATGGGAGAAAGGTTAAGGCCAATCAACTAACAGTCCATTCTGAGATTCCTATGAGGATTGATACTGCCTGGAGCAATGTAAAAACCCCGGCTTTGTTACAGTTTGTAGCAAAAGGAATGATAAAGTTCAAATCTGTGGGTGGCCCTTTTCCAAAGCAATGGGAAGTTGGAAAAACCTATGGTGCTAAAATGCGTGTTTTTGGGTTTATACCTTTTGGGGGGATTCATTATTTATCCGTAGAGAAAATAGATGATGCTAATTTTCAAATATCCACCAAGGAGTGGGATAAAGGTGCAAAAGTTTGGAATCACAATATAATGATGAAGGATTTGGGTGATGGTAAAATCTATTACGAAGATTCAATTACTATTTATGGAGGGATGATGACAGGGTTCATCACTTCCTTTGCCAAGAAATTTTACAAACACAGACAAAAGCGCTGGCAGATTGTGGCTGAAAATAAACTTAAGTTCGGGGATTAACGCTCCAAATTTTTCAGATTTATAAATTTCACATATGAAAATACATACCATAATGCCTAATCGGTTAAAACCCTTCTTTCTCAAAGAGTTAGAAATGGCGGGTAGATATTTCTCAGTGAATGATTTCAGATCGAGTTGGTATCATCTTGAGCGAGCCCACATCCTTGGCCAGCCCTATCCATATCACCACACGCTGGTACATTGGAAAATGTTACTCTTTGGTATCAAAATAAAAGACATCAGAGAAATCCTTGGTCAAATTCCTCGCTTACTTGTGGGTGGTGTTAAATCTTTTGTTGGCGAAATTCCAGTTGGAAATACTGGCGGAGCAAATGTGCCCCCACTTAAAAGTATGGAGATACCATACGAGTTGAAAAGAATTATTGAGGAGAATAAATAAATCAAAATACTAGTTCCTTCAAGCTTGACAAGAAGTTCAATCGTTTAATTTCCTGATATTTACATACTCAATCATCATATTATAGCTGCATCTTTCGTTTGTGAGGGGAGTAAAAATTAAGAAGCCTCACATCATGTGGGGCTTTTGCTTTTTATTCCTCTTTCACACTCAGCTAATCAATCAAATATTTAATAAAGTTTGTTTTATAGTATTATTTATTAACTTTGTAATACAAAGTACTTTTTATTATGAATAAAAAAGAACATCATTTAACCGAATTGCAGGAGATACGTAGCCTGATGGAGCGATCGTCCCGGTTTTTATCGCTCAGCGGATTGGCCGGGATAGTAGTTGGCCTGTTTGCCATTATCGGCATTGTTTCGGCTTATCTCTACTTGGGTATTTCGCTAAATAGTACCGGCTATTATCACTTGATCATGGGTCCGCATGGACAACTGAATCCTAGCTTTTCTGACTTCCTGCTGGCAGATGTAGCATTGGTTTTAACCTTATCGCTGCTGGCTGGTTTCTGGTTTGCCAAACTAAAGGCTCGAAAACAAGGCTTGCCCTTTTGGGATACTACTGCCAAGCGTGCCTTGAGCAATTTAGCCATCCCACTTTTAGCAGGCGCTGTATATTGTGTGATTCTACTTTACCATCAACAGGTAGCATTCATTGCTCCGGCTACCTTGATCTTTTATGGATTGGCCTTGCTCAATGCCAGTAAATACACCATAGATGATATTCGCTTTTTGGGGATGCTGGAAATTGGGGCCGGTCTGCTTGCCTCCTTTTATCTGGATTACGGATTGCTGATCTGGGCCTTCGGATTCGGTTTACTTCACATGGTGTATGGTATCATGATTTATTTTAAATACGAAAAGTGAAAAATTTCATCGGGGATTTAAATAAGGCATTTGAAAGCAGGGTGCGTTTGGGCATGATGTCGATCCTCCTAGTGAACGACTATGTGGACTTCGGCACGCTCAAAGAGCAGCTGCAGATTACCGATGGTAACCTGGCCAGTCATATCGCCGCCTTGGAGAAATTAGCTTATATAGAGGTAAGGAAAAAATTCATTGGAAAAAAACCGAATACATCATATGCTGCAACTGCAATTGGTAAACAAGCATTTTCAGAACATTTAGATGCTTTAGAAAAATTAATTAGACAATCGCTTTAACTCATATCTTAATCATTTGTACAGTTAGAGCGGTGTAAAATCAATAAAAACATGAAAACACAAATCATTAAATACCTAGACCAACCCACTCAGTTGGAGAAGCTGTACCGTGAAAATCGTACTCATTTTCGACGGGAATTCAATTCAGTTTATCCCGAAATCAGCACCAATCAGACCGCTCAGGTTTGGCATCAACGCCTCAACTTTAGTGAAGCAGATGCTCTTTTGGTGAATAAATCGCAGTTGATTTTTGTAGTCATCGCCACATTCATTGCCGGCTTGATCGCTAAAATCCCTGATTTTACCGGCTTGGATCCGGATTATTTTTTTCCAAGAAACATCGGTTTTGTGGTTTTCCCTGTGCTGACCGTATTCTTCCTTTGGAAACAAACATTGACCATTCGGCAATGGCTCCTCCCATTTCTCATCATCGCCTTGTCGGCAGTTTACATCAATTTTCTTCCCAATAATCTCAAAAGCGATACGCTAAACCTGGCTTGTATTCACCTGCCACTGGTTTTATGGGCAGTTTTAGCTTATGCTTTCATAGGTAATGATTTACAAAACAAGCAAAAACGTATAGATTACCTGCGATATAATGGGAATCTGGTGGTGATGTGCGCCGTTCTTACGCTTTCCGGAGCCTTGTTCACCGGAATCACGTTCGGACTGTTTCAGTTGATAGGTATTAATATTGGCGATTTTTATGCGAAATACGTGCTAGTTTTCGGCGCCCCGGCAATTCCCATTTTGGGTACCTATCTGGTTCAGCATAATCCGCAATTGGTGAACCGGATTTCACCGCTTGTGGCCCGTATTTTTACACCCATCGTATCTGTGATGCTCCTCTTGTTTCTGGGGGCACTCACCACCACTGCTAAAAATCCCTATACCGATCGTGAATTCCTGATGATTTTCAATGCACTGTTGATCGGCGTGATGGCCTTGATTGTTTTCTCGGTAACCGAAGGTACCAAGAGTGGCGTCGGAAAGCTCACGCTTTTCTTTCTGTGTGGCTTAGCGGCTCTAACGATCATTACTAACGGCATTGCACTTTCTGCCATCGTCTTACGTATCGCCGAGTTTGGTATTACGCCTAACAGAATCGCTGTTTTGGGTAGCAATGTGCTGATATTCATCAACCTGCTATTAGTATCTTATCAGCTTTTTCTGGTCATCAGGAACAAAGCAGAAATAGAAAACGTGGAAAACGTGATAGCCGTATACTTGCCTGTTTACGGGCTATGGACGGCCTTTGTCACCTTCCTGCTTCCGCTCCTTTTTAATTTTCGCTAATTTTTTATCAAAGTGAATGCAGGACCGCCATCCAAAATGGCGGTCCTCTATTTTTTTAAACATGTCATCCATTTCTCAAATCTTAAATTTGATGTTATGACATTTAATTATCGGATGATAAAACGCTAAATTTACATTCTTGTTTAAGTGTAAAAATCATTATGGAAAATAATAAAACTAACGAAGCTAAATGCCCTTTTGGGTATGATGCTGTTCCTCGCCACACCACAGCCGGTGCGTTCTCTAATGGAGACTGGTGGCCGAATCAACTAAATCTGAAAATCTTACACCAGAATTCACCAGAGACCAATCCTTATGGTCCGGATTTTGATTATGCTGAAGAGTTCAAAAGCTTGGATTTAGATGCTTTGAAAAAAGACCTAACCGACTTGATGACCGACTCTCAGGATTGGTGGCCCGCAGATTACGGTCACTACGGTCCGTTCTTTATCCGTATGGCCTGGCACAGTGCCGGTACCTATCGTGTAACCGATGGTCGTGGTGGAGCCTGTGCAGGAACTTTGCGTTTTGCGCCACTCAACAGCTGGCCCGATAACGGTAACCTGGACAAAGCTCGTCGTTTATTATTGCCCATTAAACAGAAATATGGCCGTAAAATTTCTTGGGCCGATTTAATGATCTTGACCGGAAACGTTGCTCTGGAGTCGATGGGCTTCAAAACCTTCGGTTTTGCCGGTGGTCGTGCCGATGTGTATGAGCCAGAAGGAGATATTTACTGGGGACCTGAAACCGAATGGTTAGGAGATAAGCGTTACACCGGTGATCGTGAATTGGAAAATCCGCTGGGTGCGGTACAAATGGGTTTGATTTATGTGAACCCTGAAGGCCCTAACGGTAAACCAGATCCATTGGCTTCAGCTCGTGATATCCGTGAAACCTTTGCTCGTATGGCCATGAACGATGAAGAAACGGTTGCATTAGTTGCCGGTGGTCACACTTTTGGTAAGGCACACGGTGCTGGTGATCCGGCATTGGTTGGTCCTGAACCAGAAGGTGCCCGTATTGAGGATCAGGGATTTGGCTGGTTGAACAGCTTTGGAACCGGTAAGGGTGAACACACTACTACAAGTGGTATTGAAGGTGCCTGGACACCGACCCCAATCGAGTGGGATAATAGCTATTTCGATACTTTATTTGGTTACGAATGGGAATTGACCCATAGCCCGGCAGGTGCCCAGCAATGGCAACCCAAAGGAGGAGCAGGTGTGAACGTTCCTGATGCACACAATCCGTCTAAAAAGCATGCGCCAATGATGACGACTGCAGATATGGCCTTAAGAGAGGATCCTATTTATTATAAAATCTCTAAACGTTTCCACGAAAATCCGGCCGAGTTTGCCGATGCCTTTGCCAAAGCTTGGTTTAAGTTAACGCACCGTGATATGGGCCCATTGAGCCGCTATTTAGGTAAAGATGTGCCTTCAGAAGTATTGATTTGGCAAGATCCGGTTCCCGCGGTAGACCACCCATTGGTAAACGAACAAGACATTGCAGCATTGAAAACTCAGGTATTGAACTCAGGTTTAAGCATTAGCCAATTAGTGTCTGCAGCTTGGGCTTCAGCATCAACTTTCCGCGGAAGCGATAAACGTGGTGGTGCCAATGGTGCCCGTATCCGTTTGAGCCCGCAGAAATACTGGGAAGTAAATCAGCCGGTGCAAAAAACAATTGAAGTGTTGGAAGGTATCCAGCAAAGCTTTAATTCAGGTACTAAGAAGATCTCTTTAGCCGATCTGATTGTATTGGCAGGTTGTGCAGGGGTGGAAGCTGCTGCTAAAAAAGCAGGCTTTAATGTAACGGTTCCATTTACTCCGGGCCGTACCGATGCTACTCAAGATCAAACCGATGTAGAATCATTCGCGGTATTAGAGCCTAAAGCTGATGGTTTCCGCAACTTCGCTAAAAAAGGATACGATCGCAATGCCGAAGAGTGGTTATTGGATAAAGCCCAGTTGTTAACCCTGACCGCTCCTGAAATGACTACTTTAGTAGGAGGTATGCGTGTATTGAATACCAATGCCGACGGTAGCCAGCATGGGGTGTTCACCAAGAATCCAGAAGCTTTGACTAATGATTTCTTTGTAAATCTATTAGATATGAGTACTGCCTGGGAAGCAGCCGGCACCAATGCTTATGTAGGTAAAGACCGCAATACCGGTGCCACCAAATGGACCGCCACTCGTGCCGATCTGGCTTTCGGATCGAACTCGCAATTGCGTGCTTTAGTTGAAGTGTATGCTTCAGCAGACTACAAAGAACAATTTGTGAAAGATTTCGTAGCAGCTTGGAACAAAGTAATGAACCTGGATCGTTTTGATCTGGCCTAAAAAGCTGCTCTAAAACTTCAAATAACGAAAGGTGGCCCGATAGGTCACCTTTTTTTGTATCTGAGAAAATATCCTTAATCAAAGTTCTAGCTAACCATATTTTGTAAAATAATTACTTAGTTTAGGTAATTTAAATCATAAGATGTCGGGGAAATGACGTATGAAATACGCTACAAACCCAAATAATTAATTTGAATTTTTGCCTATGAAAATCGGGAAAAGAGTTAAAGAAATTAGATTACAGCAAGGCTTAACTCAAACTGAACTTTCTGAAAAATGCGGTATGACCGTCAGGACGATTCAGCGAATTGAAAACCATGAGGTGAGCCCAAGCTTACATTCACTAAAGATGTTGAGCGATGCTTTACAAATTCCTTTGTCCGAATTTCAGGATGTGAAGACACAAAAACCCTATCATTTTGAATTCAAATTAACCATTACAGATATGAACCAATTTATTTCAGATTTAAAAACACTCATTAAAAACAACTGGAAGATCTTGCTAATTATCAGCTTGATCATTTATTTATTAACGAATTATACCGACATCAAATCCGGAATTTTGGATGGATGGAACAATCGTTAAGCCCGATAACTTTGTAACATTTTTATGGATAAACAGTCTTAACTAAAATTAAAAACCAATCATCATGAAAACCCTTATCTCAAAAGCATTATTTCTAATTGCATTTAGTGCAGTTTCATTGTTTAGCTATGCGCAAACCGCAGATGAAGTGATTCAAAAGTATGTGGAGGCCATTGGAGGCAAAGACAAATGGACGCAAATCAAATCTATGAAAACCGATGGTCACATCGAACTTCAAGGTATCCAGATCAACTTTACCCAACAAGCCATCCATAATGTAGGCGTTAGGGTAGATGCAGAATTTCAAGGTCAGAAAATTATTGATATCACCACTCCTTCCAAAGGCTGGTCGCAAAATCCTTTTGGTGGCAGATCAAGTTTGGAGCCAATTTCTGCTGAAGAATTACAGCAAAAATTAGATGATTTGGATATCCAAGATGAATTTGTAGACTATGCAGCCAAAGGCTCGACTGTGGAGTTTTTAGGAAAAGATGAAGAAGATGGTAACGAGTTCTACAAAATCAAATTGGTGACTAAAACTAAAAACGAAACGGTTTATTTTTTTGATGTAAATACCTATTTAATTTACAAAGAAGAAAAAACGGTTAAACAACAAGGTCAGGAAATTAAGCTCATTTCTAAATACCTCGATTATAAAACCATTCCTTTTGGTATCAAATTTCCTCATAAATGGGATCAAATGGGTCAAATTTTTGTAATCGATAAAATGGATGTGAATCCGGTTATCGACACTAAAATATTTGAAGGTAAATAAGTTTTAATCAATCTGATCGTATGCAAAAGTATGTTCTAAGCCTGGTAGCAGGCTTCTGTTTAGTTTTTCAGCTAAATGCACAGACCAATACAAGTACCATCAATTCTTCCTTCTTTCAGTCGCTTAGTGCCAGAAATTTAGGGCCTTCCACCATGAGTGGGAGGATTACGGCCATTGCCGGAATGACGGTAGATAACCAAATTAATTTGTTTGTGGGTACTGCCGGAGGCGGTGTTTGGAAGAGTCTGAATGGGGGTGCAACGTTTTCTCCAATTTTCGATAAGTACACCCAGTCGATAGGGGCTTTGGCCATCGATCCAAAATCGGCTAAAACAATTTATGTGGGTACCGGCGAAAGTAACATGCGAAATTCGGTTTCTATTGGCGACGGGATGTACAAGTCGACCGATGGCGGATCCAATTGGCAAAAAATAGGCTTAGATAGTACCGAGCATATCAGTAAGATCATCATCGATCCGACTAATCCGAAAAACATTTATGTAGCCGCACCGGGTCCGTTGTGGAGTTCGAGCAAGCACAGAGGTTTATACCAATCTACAGATGCAGGTAAAACCTGGAAAAAGATTTTGTTTGTAGATGAAGCGACCGGTTGTGCAGATATCGCCATGAGTCCGACAGACCCTAATGTGCTGTTGGCCAGTTTCTGGCAATTCAGACGTCAGCCATTTTCATTTAACTCTGGTGGTAAATCTAGTGCATTGTACAAATCGACCGATGGTGGTAAAACCTGGAGCAAGATAACTGCCGGATTGCCTGAAGGAGATTTAGGCAGGATTGTGGTAACCATCAACCCATCTAAACCTAAAGAAGTATTGGCCATTGTTGAGGCTAAGGTTCCAGGATTATACCAATCGCAGGACGAAGGATCTACCTGGACTAAATTAGCCAGTACCGATAATATTACAGCACGTCCGTTCTACTTTAGTACACTCGAATTCGATCCTAAAGATCCAAAGCGGGTATACCGTCCGGCTTTTGATTTTCAGTATTCTATTGATGGGGGTTACTCATGGTCAAACGCTTTAACTACCGATATAGTTCCACATGCTGATCATCATGCGCTGTGGATTAACCCTGAAAACACGAATACCCTTTACCTGGGAACCGACGGTGGCGTTTATGTAAGTCATAATAAAGGCATCTCTTGGTCTTTCTTAAATAATTTGCCAGTCGGTCAGTTCTACCATGTCAGCGTGAGCAACGATCCGGTATTTAATGTGTACGGTGGATTGCAAGATAATGGATCCTGGATGGCTCCAAGTTCTTCACCCGGAGGTGTTTCAAGTACTGATTGGAAATTCTTGAACGGAGGAGACGGATTTTGGGTACAGCCTTCGCCGATGAATTCCAACATCGTATTTGCCGAGTCGCAAGGTGGTGAGATGAACAGGATTAACCTTAGCACAGGCTTGAGTTATGGTATTAAACCACAACGTAAATTAGGAGAAGAAATACACCGCTGGAATTGGAACACTCCAATCGTGGTTGCGAACAGCACAAAAAGTAGTTCCACTTACAATTTGTATACCGGTAATCAGTTTTTATACAAATCGACAGACGAAGGGACTAACTGGGTGAAAATTTCTCCGGATCTTACTACTAATGATCGCACCAAACAAAACACTGAAAAAAGTGGGGGTATTACCGGAGATAACACCAGTGCCGAGAACCACTGTACTATTTTTGCCATTACTCAGGATCCAAGAAATGAAGACATCATTTGGGTGGGTACGGATGATGGTTACTTGCAATACACAGCTAATGGAGGAAAAACCTGGACAAATTTGGCCCCTAAGGTTTGGGAAACTGGTATTCCGAAATTTGCCTGGATCTCCAGTATCGAGGTGTCGGCAAAAAATTCGAATCGAGTGTATGTAACATTTGATAACCATGCCTATGGCGATCATCAAACCTATGTGGCGGTAACAAATGACGGTGGTAAAAGCTGGAAAAGAATTACATCGAAAGAATTTACCGGATTTGCTCACGTAATTAGAGAAGACGTGGAACAAGAACAACTATTGTTTTTGGGAACAGAAATGGGTCTATTCTTTTCGATTGATGGTGGTGAGAATTGGATGAGAAGCAAATACCAAAATATACCTTGGTATGCTTTGGTGAGAGATATCAAAGTGGTGCCACACACCGGCGATTTAGCGATTGCCACACACGGAAGAGGCATCTATGTGATGGATAACATTGCATCCTTACGTAAGCTGGTAAAATCGGACTTAAACAAAGACATTATTTTTTATCCGGTAAGCAATTTCAAGTATGATTTCGCACCACAAACTCCTTCGGATGATGGTAATTTAGCAGGATGGACAGCGGGTAACAAAGCAAACCTGCCAACGTTTGAATATTATTTAAAACAGAGATCAGAACAATCTGCCAAGATTGTTATCTATGATGAGAACAATAACAAAGTAAAGGATGTGAATGCTACTTCAAACAAGGGCTTAAACAGGGTATTTTGGGGATTGGATCAAAATCCTTGTAAGGTGGCAGTAGGCGGGTTTACCGCAGGCTCTCCTGTTTTGTTCTCCTCGGTAATTGGACCGAAAGTAAAAGTTGGAAAATACAAAGCAGTGTTGACCATCGGGGATAAAACATTTGAGCAAACCTTTGCTGTTGAACCAAATGCCGAAAAAGGGTTCACAGCCGAGAATATGAGTCTGTTGCACGATCAAACCATGCGCTTATTCAATCTGCACGAAAAATTAGCGGTATTGGTTAATGATTTAGATGTCGCTATTGCAGATTTAAGCAAACTGACTAAGAAATCGAATGCTCAAGAGAAGAAATTGACTTCGCTAATTAATTTCAGAAAAGAAATCATTGAAACAAACAGAAAAACGGTCTTTTTTGACGAGTTTAAGTATAGAAGACGTTTGAGCGATGTGTATTTGGCACTTTGTTTTGCCTTAGAACCTTTCTCTCCATCAAAAGTGGGTGCCATAGAGGTATTGGAAGATGAGTTTGAGAAGCTAACACAGCAGTTTGCAAAGTTGAATAAGTAAACTTAAAAGGTCCCGCTAATGGCGGGACCTTTTTAAACAACTATATTTTGAAATTCTATCGTAAATTAAAATGAAATCACCATTCAACAGATTTTTGTACATAGGCTTCCTATGTTTGGGTATCTACCAGGCTTTATCAAACAAGGATTATATGTCGGCTGCTTCTTCAATGGGTATAGGATTAGCCTTTGATCCCTTTGATACTGAGCAGAAATGGAATGAGAGGCCAACCTGGCAAAAAGCAGTACTAATTATCCATTTAGCTCTTGTAGCGGCTATGTTTGGATTTGGTATCGGTTTAAACGACCGTTAATTTAATAAGTGCTGCTGCATCAACAATTAGACCTTTGAGTTATCCATGAATTCGGATGTTATTGCATTTCCAATTTTTCTTTTAATGTTTTTAAATGATGATTGGAATGAAGGTAGCTGAAGCAAAACATTTCCCTCAGCGTAATCTTCCCGATGAGTGGATGGGGCATGATATACCGATCCAGGTCTGATTCAGCAATACGGTTTAATCGGTCGATCAAGAATTTTCCATACTCTTCATGTTGTTGAATGAGCCGGTCTCTTTGACTAAATCTCACCTTTTTTGGAACAAAGGCCGCAGGGGCTTTCCCACCATTAGAAAGCTTTTCTGAATACTTTTTATACAAATCTTCAGCGCTTCTGCTGGCTCTGTTTGATTGACCAAACAACAGCTTGAACAGCCATTTCGGTAAGATAAAGGAATAGCCAATAATTTGTGCGGTTTTTACAAGGTGGGCCAAATCCTGTCCTGCCGACCACCTGCCATGCTTTGAGTCTTCGAATTGATCCGCTTGTAGACTCAGAATGAGTTTATTAAATGAACGTGCTGATTCTTGAATTTGGTGGGCTATATGTGCTTTATCCTCTTTCATTTTATAAATTTATTTAAATATCCTAAAGATTATTAGAATGACATTTGTTTTTGTGCTGGATGATGATCATATTTGAAAACAATGAAATTAATAAATCTCACTAGCACTAATTGGTGGCGCCCTGAAATTAAACAGGCGGTCACTTGTGCTGGGATGCTATGGCGTTAATTGCCTGATATATATTTCAGAAGGGTCTGCCAGAGCAAAGGGCGGACCCTTCGTCGTTTAACGACATTTCTCTCTCAATCCCTTGCTCAATCAACTGATTTTATCATTTTAAAATTTTACAACAATGAAAGTTTATTTGAACAAGGACGAAATGCCCACCCATTATTACAATATAGTTGCTGACATGCTGAACAAGCCCTTGCCGCCGCTGCATCCGGAAACCAAACAGCCGGTTGGTCCTCAAGACCTGGCACCTTTATTCCCTATGGAACTGATCAAGCAAGAGGTCAGTACAGATCCTTATATCGAAATACCAGAGCCCGTAAGAGAAGCCTATGCCATTTACCGACCCAGCCCTTTAGTAAGGGCCGAAAGATTGGAAAAAGCTTTAGGAACCAGCGCTAAGATTTTTTACAAGTACGAGGGTGGCAGTCCAAGCGGATCGCACAAAACCAACACCGCTATCGCCCAGGCTTATTATAATAAGCAAGAAGGTGTTAAGAAAATAGTCACCGAAACCGGTGCAGGTCAATGGGGGACAGCCTTGAGTTTTGCTTGTGCACAATTCGGTTTGGAGTGCGAAGTGTTCATGGTGAGAGGAAGTTATGACCAGAAACCCTACCGTAAATCCATCATGGAAACCTTCGGTGCCACGGTACATCCTTCTCCGAGCAATTTAACCCAGACCGGGATCGCTAAACTAAGTGAAGATCCTGATTCTTTGGGTTCTCTGGGTATTGCCATCAGCGAAGCGGTAGAAGTAGCAGCGCAGGATGAAAAAACACATTATGCCTTGGGAAGCGTATTGAATCACGTACTCTTGCATCAAACAGTCATCGGTTTGGAAGCCCAAAAACAATTCGATAAAATTAATGCTTACCCAGATGTGGTCATAGCCCCATTGGGTGGAGGTTCCAACTTCGCTGGAATTGCTTTTCCTTTTGTGGGAGAGATGTTAAGAGGTGGACGTAAAATCAGGGCAATCGCAGTAGAACCAGCTTCTTGTCCTAAACTGACCAGAGGTGTTTTTGGCTACGACTTTGGCGACAGTGCAGGCTTTACGCCACTTTTGCCAATGTATAGCTTAGGTCACGATTTTATGCCCCCAGGCTTGCATGCCGGAGGCTTGCGTTATCATGGCGCCAGTGCCTTATGCAGTCAGTTGCTCAAAGATGATTTGATAGAAGCGGTAGCCATACAACAACTCGAATGCTTCACAGCTGGTTTATTGTTTGCCAAAACAGAAGGTATTCTACCCGCTCCTGAAGCTAACCATGCCATTGCACAGGTAATTAGAGAAGCGAAGGCGGCCGATGAAGCTGGCGAACAAAGGACGATTTTGTTTAACCTTTGTGGTCATGGTCATTTCGATTTGAGTGCTTACGATGATTTTATTCAAGGGAAGCTGCAGGATCACCAATTAGATGAGGAACAATTTAAACGAAGTGCAGCCGGTGTATTAACCGAGATTTAGTTTATAGGATTTATTTCAACAAGAAAGCCCCGGCATTACAGGGGCTTTCTTGTTTTTTGTATTGATATGAGGTTTGAAGCCTACTTGAGATATTGCTTATACCATTCAATATGTTTTTGGAAACGATGAACGATGTAACTGGGTACTCTCAGGCCATGGTGCTGATTGGGATAAATAATTAAGCCGGTTGGAATCCCCACTGATTTAAACGCCTGGTACATTTGTTCTGCTCCAATTACCGGAACATTGAAATCGAGCTGGCTGGCCATAAATAAGGTCGGCGTTTTGATTTCTTCCACTTTAAAAAATGGATAAGAAACCTCCAGCCACTTGTTCAGATTTTTCCAGGGTTTACCCAATTCATTTTCATATTGCTTCACATATTGATCTGAGCCGTAGAGCGATAATTGTAAAGAACTACCCGCACCGCTCACCGCTGCTTTAAAACGCTGGTCACTGGCAATGGTATAATTAGTGAGTAAACCACCATAGCTCCAGCCACCGATACCCAATTTATTGGCATCAGCATAGCCCTTTTCAATAAGGTGATTTGTGGCAGCGATCACATCTTTTACTTCTTTATTACCCCAATCGGCATAAATGGTTTTAGTATAATTGGCACCCCTGCCGGTACTGCCCCTGTAGTTAACGGCTGCAACGGCAAAACCGGCACCCGCCAGCACTTGTCTGCTCATATCAAATGAAAACTCATCCTGCGAAACCGGTCCTCCGTGTAAAAAAACAACCAAAGGAAGGTTCCTTGAAGTACTATCCGGTAAATAAAGGATCCCGGAAACCAAATTTCCATCAGCCGCCTTCGCTTCGAAACCTGTTACAAAAGCAGTTTTTAGGGGAGCCAGAAAATCATCACTTAATCGAGTTAAGCGGTTGAATTGTTTGCCACTCCATCGGTAAATTTCATTCGGAGTATTGGAGTCGCTATAGGTAGCGATCATTTCACCAGAACTGTTGGTATTTAAGCCATCAAATACTCCTTTTGCCTGCGTCATCCATTTATAAGACTTTCCTTTGATATCTAATTGCATTAGATTTTGTTGACGGTCATTTTCAACGGGAGTGTAGATAAACTTACTGTCGTTAGACCAGGTGATGCTACCCATACTTAAGTCTATTTCTGAGCCCAGTCTTTGATGAGTTTTACTGGCAATGTGATAAATCATCAGGTGAGACTGATCATACATATTGAAATTGTCTTCACTGCTCGATCTTAAATAAGCCAGGTACTCATTATTAGGGCTGAACTGAGGTGCCCTGTCGGCTCCCTTATAAGTGGTAACTTTTTCTGGAGAGGATTTTGTCTGTAGATTAAGAATAAAAACATCCGAATTGGAGTTCAGGTCCGGATTGGGAGACACATTGCTCACAAAAGCCAATAGTCGGCCATCACTACTAATGTTAAAGTCAGTTTCATTATAATTCCCTCTGGTAAGGGTATCTAATTTCTTCGATTTAAGATCAAATAAATAAAGATGGCTCTTTCTGTTATCCAGGTAACCTTCGCCATCATTTTTGAAATTATAGCGATCAATTTCATACGGTTTACGGATATTGGTTTTGGTAGAGTTGGCAGTGCTACTTTCGCCGATCTGAAAAACAATTTTGGAACCGTCCTTAAACCATTTGTAGGCACCGATGTCTCCTTTAATATCAGTAAGTTGAATTGGTTCGCCACCGCGAGTATCCATCAAGTACAATTGCGAACTGCCATCTTCATTTTTGCTGGCTGCCATGAAAGAGATGTATTTTCCATCCGGGCTCCAGGCATGGGATGAGGGATTGCGGGTTTTCTCAGTTAATTGTATGGTTTCTTTGCCATCTATACTCACCATGAACAGTTTAGAATTATACCTGTCTTTTAGTGAATCAACGGTAGATAGGCTGTATAAAACCCATTTTCCATCCGGAGATAAGCGAGCATTACCAATACTTTTGACACGATAAACATCCTCTGGTTTGATGTTTCTTTTATTTTGTGCTTGAACACTTGCAAGGACGCAAATAGATGCCAGCATCAGGCTTATTATATTTTTTCTCATGTGAATATGATGGTTGATTATACTTCTTAATAAAGTTAAAACATTAAATTAAATACTTGTAACTCATATTCTATCAAAGCAAAATTGTTACACTTCCGATGACACATTCGTGCCTCTACAAATTCTATCTGCCCTCAACTATCTGATAATTTCACTGAATTATTCCTTAATTTTGCACTTCAGAATCAATCAATGGCAAAAGTAAAAGTTGGAATAGTGCAGATGAGCTGCACCGCAAGCAAAGAAGAGAATCTGCAAAAGGCGATCGCCAAAACCCGTGAGGCTGCAGCTAAAGGGGCACAGATCGTTTGTCTGCAGGAATTATTTACCTCCTTGTATTTCTGTGATGAGGAGAATTACGATAATTTTTCTTTGGCTGAAACCATTCCTGGTCCCTCAACCGATGCATTGAGCAATGTGGCTAAAGAGCTCGGTGTGGTGATCATTGCTTCGCTTTTTGAAAAACGTACGCAGGGCTTGTACCATAATACCACGGCTGTTTTAGATGCCGATGGAACTTATCTGGGCAAATACCGTAAAATGCATATCCCGGATGATCCGGCTTACTACGAAAAATTCTATTTTACTCCCGGTGATCTGGGTTATAAAGTTTTCAAAACCAAATTTGCGAACATTGGCGTGCTCATCTGCTGGGATCAGTGGTATCCGGAAGCAGCCCGCATTACTAGCCTCATGGGTGCCGAAATCTTATTCTATCCGACCGCCATTGGCTGGGCCACTTCGCAAGATGAAGCCACCAATACCGAGCAGTACAATGCCTGGCAGACCATTCAGCGTGGACATGCCGTAGCCAACGGACTGCATGTGGTGAGTGTGAACCGTGTAGGTTTTGAGCAAGATGGTGCCATGAAATTTTGGGGTGGTTCCTTCATCAGTAATCCTTTCGGTTCACTTTTGTATAAAGCATCTCATGACCGTGAAGAAGTGCATGTGGAAGAATTAGATCTGAATAAAACGGATAATTACCGTACGCACTGGCCATTCCTGAGAGACCGCCGCATAGATTCTTATCAACCGATTACACAACGTTTCATCGACGGCGAATAATGAGCAATTTAAGTCCAAAAGAACTCGGCTATTATTTCCCGGCCGAATTTGCTCCGCATGTAGCTACTTGGTTGAGTTGGCCGCATAAGGAAGCGAGCTGGCCTGGCAAAATTGAGGCCATCTATCCTTTTTATGCCCAATTTATCAAGGTCCTATCCCAAAGCGAGAAAGTACGCATCAACGTGGCTAATGAAGCCATGAAGACATTCGCTTTAAAATATATAGAACAGGCTGGGGCGGATCTCAGCCAGGTGGAGTTTTATTTTCATCCTACCAACGATGCCTGGTGCCGCGACCATGGTCCGGCATTTTTGATCAATCCGGCTGCCGAGCAGAAAAAGGTGATTGTGGATTGGGGTTACAATGCATGGGGAGGAAAATATCCGCCATTTGATCTGGACGATGTGATCCCTACCCTCATCGGTAAACAATTTAAAATTCCGGTTTTTCATCCAGGCATAGTAATGGAAGGTGGTTCGGTAGAATTTAATGGAGCCGGGACGCTTTTGACCTCAACTGCTTGCTTGTTGAATCCGAACCGTAATCCGCATCTGAATCAAGACCAGATAGAAAATTACCTGCACAATTATTACGGCGTGGAGCAAATTCTTTGGGTAGATGAAGGCGTAGTGGGCGACGATACCGATGGCCATATTGACGATACCGTTCGTTTTGTGAATGAAGACACCGTGTTGACTGTAATTGAAGAAAATTCAAAGGACGAAAATTATCCTTTATTACAGCATAACCTGAAGCAATTGAAGCAAATGCGATTGCTCAATGGCAAGCAATTGAATATTATAGAATTGCCAATGCCCGATGCGGTAATTTGGGAAGACCAACGGCTGCCGGCTTCTTATGCCAATTTCTACATCTCCAACAAACACGTGATCGTGCCGACCTTCCGTTGTGCCAAAGACGATTTGGCTTTGTCCATTATTCAGTCTTGTTTCAAAGACCGTGAAGTAATTGGTATCGATTCCACGGAGATCATCTGGGGATTGGGCAGTTTTCATTGCCTTAGCCAGCAGGAACCGGCTGTTTAATTCCTCAATCTGCTCATTACCTCATTCAGTGTTTTGATTTGGGGTAAGCCAGCAGGAGATGGTCCGTTTTGAACTGATTCAAAGCGTACAATTTTTCCCTCTCCTGGCATCAGGTCAAAATAGTTTTGATCAGCAACCCGATCATCCCAAGATAAACAAACCCCTTTGGCCAGCTGATCTGTTCTTAGTAAGAAACTATCCTTGGTTAGCTGTTTCAGGGTGATATTGGCCAACGGCAGTTCCAGGGCCTTATCTTTCACAAAATAATACCGATGCTCAGCCAGTTTTTCGTTGCCGTTCATTAGTTGGCAGTATAACACCGCTCGGGTAGGGTCAAAGTCAGCTACATGGTTAGTCTGTATTTCAGCATACACTTTTGCACTATTGGCAGCCAGTTCAAGCGGCATGTCTTGCTGATACAACACCCGGCCATCAAAATTAATTACCTGTATTTTCAATGAGGCATTTACTGCTGTCAAGCGGTCAGATACTAGGTAAATTTGTTTATTTGCTCCATCGCCCGATACACTGATCATGACATCTTTAAATAAGGATTTCATTTGATAATGAGCGGCCTTTGGTATCCAGTAATAATCAATGGAACTCCAGGAAGTTACCGGCCAGCAATCGTTCAGCTGCCAGTATAAACTGCCCATGCAATAGGGCATGTCCCTGCGCTGGGCCTCGATGGCGGTGGCCAATCCTCTTGCCTGCAGCAACTGAGAGAGGTAAGCGTAATCTTCCAGTGAGTTTGGCATGGGGTAATCCCGTTCCATGTAGGTGCTGATGGTCTCAAAGCCACGGCTATGCTTCTGATGATTTTTAAGTGCCGGCGAAATCAAATAGCGGTCCTTTTCATTAAGGTATTTGCTTAAAGTGCTGTAGGCTGGTAATCCCTGAAAGCCATACTCTGAAACAAAACGACCTACTTTTTTCTCATAATTTTCAAATGGTTCCATACCCCACCAAACGCCCCAATAATGCACATCGGCTTCGCGATAGCTTTTTGCCCTGCCCCAGCCATTGGCCGGTGAAGAAGGGTGATAAAACCTTCCTGGATCCATTTTTTTTAGAATGGATGGGATGAACTTTTCGAAAGTATAGTCGTAGTCGTTTTTAATTTGGGTGGAATCTGATTGACTGTAATTGAACTGTTTTTGCCAGCCCCAGTTGTACCAGCCTTCACTGATCTCATTGTTGCCACACCAGAGCGCCAGGCTGGGATGGTTACGTAAACGGATGACCTGATCTTCGATCTCTGCCGCCACATTTTTCAGAAATACAGGATCGGCAGGATAGGGGCTGCCCGCAAACATTAGATCTTGCCAAACCAGGATGCCATTTTTATCGCATAGTTCATAAAAATCATCGCTGCCATAAACACCGCCACCCCAAACTCTAAGCATGTTCATATGACTATTTTTGGCCTCCTGCACTAATTTTCTGTAAATTTCAGCATTACTACTAGGTACAAAACTGTCTGTTGGGATGACATTGGCGCCCTTCATGAAAACAGGCACTCCATTCAGTTTTACATAAAATCCCCTGCCTATACTGTCTGCTTGTTGTATAATTTCAAGGGTTCTTAAGCCTATATCGCCGGTATAACTGTCCAAAATCTGCTTATCCTGCAGCAGCTTTACACTCAACTGGTAAAGATGTGCTTCGCCCAAACCATTGGTCCACCATTTTACGGGCGATTTTATCTTGAGCTTCAATACGACAGCTGTATCTCCCGGATGGGTAATGCCCTTGGCTGTCAGGTCGGTGCTCAGGTCGGTCAGTTTGGCTTCAATTTGGAATGATTTTTTTGACGGATCGCTCAAGCGACAATGAATATCCAATTCAGCCCATTCATCGTTCAGCGATTTTTGTACTACTTGTACCTGATCCAGCCGGTTGACGTTCCAGCAAATGAGTTTTACGGGTTTCCAGATGCCGTAAGTCACCAGCCTGGGTCCCCAATCCCAGCCAAACTGATATTGGGCCTTGCGGATAAATACATTCTCTCCTCCCGGAAGGGAATAACGTAATTTGTTAGCCAGAGCCTTTGCTTTGGGGTTTACCGGTTCAAAAATGATTTTTAAACGATTGTTTTTTAGCTTGAGCAAACCCTTGGCGGGGATTTTCCAGGTACGGAACATATTGTCTGCCTTTAGGATTTTCTTACCATTCAGGTAAACCTGAGCATAGGTGTCCAAACCTTCAAAAACCAGCTGCATTCTCGATTTTGCCAATTCGCTCGCAGGAATGTCAAAAAGGGTCTCGTAGATCCAGGACTTTTGCTCCACCCATTGTACTTTTTGCTCATTCTCTCCAAAAAACGGATCGGGAATCAATTGTTGACGTAACAGATCGGTGTGAACGGTGCCGGGAACCTGTGCCAGATATGCTTTTTCCTGATCGGACTGTCGAAAATACCAGTTGCTGTTCAGGCTGATGATGGTTTTTTGAGCAAAAGCAAGTAGGCTGAATGCTAAAAAGCCAAATAGTAATAAAAGGGACTTTTTCATAAAGTTAATGCTGATTTGATGGCTTTAATTTCCGCCGGATCGGCCATCTCAGAGCCATCAGTAATGCCTGCTGAATGAAAAAAATCAACAGGAAGCAATTTGGCCAGTTCGGCAATATTACCCGAGCGAATACCACCACCCGGTAGGATTTGGATACGGTTATTTGCGTGGTGAAATAGTTTTTGAAGGGTTGCTGCACCAGCCATGGCTGATGAACTACCGCCAGCAGTCAGCACAGTTTTAAATCCCCAGTTAATCAATTGCTCCAGCGATTGCTCAAGTTCTGGACTTTGGTCAAAAGCACGGTGAAAAGTGCAGGGCGTATTGTCGGCCAGTTCTACCAATTCGCAATTAGCAGCCGCCAGTGTATTGTCAGTATTCAGAATTCCGAATACCAGGCCGTCCGCACCCGCCTTTTTAAACTGTATGATGCTTTGTTTCATGCTGGCGATCTCTTCTGCCGAATACACAAAATTACCTCCCCGTGGGCGGATCATTACATAAACAGGAACCGCAGTAGCTCCTTTGATTTTTTTAAAATCTTCGAGATCGGGGGTGGTCCCTCCGGAAGCATAGTCCGCACAGAACTCTATTCGGTCTGCTCCAGCTTTTGCCGCGATAAGGGCTGATTCGAGGTTGAAACAGGCTACTTCTAAACGTTTCATTTCAGAAAATAATCGGCATCAATCAGTCGGTTACCTTGTGTCTGATCATAAACAGCAAAATTAAAACCGCTTTGCAGACAATAAGCACCATATTCTCCTCTTTTATTGAGGGCAATAAATCCGATCTGGATTTCTTTCAGACTTTTGCCACGGCGCTCAACTAATTTGACGATGCGCTCAACGGCTTCTTTACAAGCACTTTCAGGAGATCGACCTTGTCGCATTAGTTCTACCACGAGGTGTGATCCTACCGTACGAATCACTTCTTCGCCATGCCCGGTGGCAGTAGCGGCACCCACTTCATTGTCTACATACAATCCGGCACCAATGATCGGCGAATCGCCCACACGACCATGCATTTTAAAGGCCATGCCACTGGTGGTACAGGCCCCCGAAAGGTTACCCTTTGCATCCAGGGCGATCATTCCGATGGTATCGTGGTTTTCAATGTTCGCTATCGGTTTGTACTCGCTGTTTTTTAGCCAATCTTTCCATTCTTTCTCAGACTCCTCTACCAATAGATTTTCTTTTTGAAAACCCTGTGAAAGCGCAAACCGCAAGGCACCATCGCCCACCAGCATCACGTGTGGGGTTTTTTCCATAACGGCCCGGGCTACAGAAATGGGGTGTTTAATATATTCCAGACAGGCTACAGAACCGATGTTCGAAAATTCGTCCATGATGCAGGCATCCAGGGTTACCCTGCCATCCCGATCGGGGCGGCCGCCATAACCTACGCTGCGTTCTTTGGGGTCAGCTTCGGGCACCTGAACCCCTGCTTCTACCGCATCTAATGCCCGACCTTTATTTTTTAAAATTTCCCAGGCAGCCGCATTGGCTTCGATGCCGAATCGCCAGGTAGAAAGTACAACAGGCAGGTTGGGCTTCCCTTTCGGAATGAATTTTCCTGCTTTGGCAAGCAATTCGCCGGGAACCACAGCAAGGGCAGCCGCAGCTGCTGAAAGTTGGATGAATTTCCTTCTTGACTTCATGCACAAATAACTTGAAAATAATCTTCTTTTCTAAATATAAGGCTTACCTGCCATTTCGGAAATAAAAGATGGGAAGTTATTTTGAGCTATATTTTTAAATGGTTCTTTAGAATTAATTAAGATAACCGTTTGAACTTATTTGATCAGGAAGTTGGCATTCACCACCGCCGTAATCTCTTTGCGGATGGAACTCACATCGTTCACACCATAATCGGAGGTCACATTTGAATTTTCAGGAGTAATCTGTAGTACGCCCATCCGGGCATTAGTTAATACGCCTAATTTTCGGCCAGTAGCTTCGGCTATTCGTCTGCCCCTGATCATCGCGTCTTTTGCAGCATCGGCTTGGATATCAATTTTAATGGCAGATAACTTAGTATAATAATATTCGGGAGGGTTTACGGTGACGCTAATGCCTTTCTCTAACAAAGAAACCACATCAAGTGAAATGTTTTTTATCAGACTGACATTGTTAGATTGGACTTCAATGGTTTGTGTTCCGGTAAAAGAGCGGATGCCGATCTGGTTGCCCGCTTCATTATAAAGAAAATTAGGGTAAATATTCATTACCATGGTATTCATACGATTTTTTTCAAATCCTTTAGCTAATAAATAATTCATTAGCATAGGTACCTGCTTCTTGAGCTGTTGGTAGGCTCCTAATTGATTCACTTCATCCACATTCACACTCAAGCGGAGAATACCCAGATCAGAAACGATACTTTTTTTTGCCGAACCAGTTACATTAATGGTTTGATTCTCAGACTTTACCCCTTTCCAGGTGAGCGAAAAAATAGTGATACTGAGCACAATGGCTAATGCAAAGATGCTAGCCGGAATGATGAAGCGATTATGCATGATTGGTTCTTTGGGATGGATATTTTCTGAGTTTTTCATTTGATTACAACGTTTTACTAATTAAAATATTACTTAGATGCTGAAGGGTTTGAACTTATTTCGGCCTTTTTATTTCGCTTTTTTAATTCCTACTTTAGCATTCTCAATATTTAAGAACAAATGGATACGTCTTTTGATTTCGAAAAACCCATTGCCGACTTGCAGCAGCAGATTGAAAAAGTGAAACAGATTGCGGAGCGGACCGATGTAGACATGTCGGCTACGATTAAAGAGTTGGAAGAAAAAATGGAGCAAACACGGATCGATATCTATAAGAATTTGAGCCGGTGGCAAAAAGTACAAATCTCCCGTCATCCGGATAGGCCTTATACGCTGCAGTTCATCGAGCTGATGTGTGACGATTTCATTGAGTTACATGGTGATAGAACTGTGAAAGACGATAAAGCCATTGTAGGTGGTTTTGCCAGCATCAATGGTGAAACCGTGATGGTGATCGGGCACCAAAAAGGTAACAATACCAAAATGCGCCAGTACAGAAATTTCGGAATGGCCAATCCGGAGGGCTATCGAAAAGCGCTCAGGCTGATGAAGCTTGCCGAAAAATTCAATAAACCGGTCATTACGTTCATTGATACACCGGGGGCTTTCCCGGGCTTAGAAGCAGAAGAGCGTGGACAAGGAGAGGCAATTGCCAGAAATTTATTGGAAATGTCTGTTTTAAAAGTTCCAATTCTATGTTTCATTGTTGGTGAAGGTGCTTCTGGCGGTGCATTGGGTATTGGAATTGGGGATAAGGTTTACATGCTGGAGCACACCTGGTACTCTGTAATCTCTCCCGAGTCATGTTCTTCTATTTTGTGGAGAAGCTGGGATTATAAAGAAAAAGCCGCAGAATGCTTGAAATTAACCGCAGAGGATATGCTGGCCAACAAGCTTATTGATGGAATTATACCCGAGCCATTGGGTGGTGCACATCATGATCCAGCAATAATGGCAGAAACCATGAAATCGCAAATCATCAAAGATTTGGCTCAGTTAAAAAAGACGAAAATAGACCAATTGGTAGACGAACGAATTAATAAATTCTGTAGCATGGGTGTTGTTCAGGAATAAATTTCCTGATCCCAATAAAAAAGGGGAAGCGATACGCTTCCCCTTTTTTATTGATCGGGACTTAGTACCTCAGTGCCGCAAGCTTTGTTTCAATGGCTTTGTAATCTTTTTGAATTCGTTGATTCAAATCTTTCTGACCCTGTAACAGTGTAAGTCTATTCAGTTCATTCAGCATAGATAATCCCAATTGAATGTCACTGGAGTTGATGCTTGATTTAGTTTCAGCAATCGCAATCAAATAATTAAGATTTTCTACTACAAAATCGGTTGTCTTTACCACTAACTGATTCGCAGCCTGGGTATCCTTGATTTGATACAAGAGGTCTGACATGTAAAACAATCTGATGGCATAACTCAATGAGTAAACCTGATCAGGCAATTCATTATTAGTTTTTTTAATTAACTGGCGGGCTGCATCCATCTTTCCTTCTTTAATCAATTCCTCCGCCAGCATATTGATACTGTTAACGGTAATGGTCAACATTCGGATCGATTCGGGGTCGAGATAAGTTGCTTTCTTCATATTTCCCCAGCTAAACTTATTCATCACGTTTTCATACATTGCTTTTGTATGTATGCTCGTGCCTTCTTGTTTTTCTTTAGGAAGTAAAGGTTTTAAACGGTAGGCGAAGCCCTCTTGATGCAAATAATTGTCTAAGCCGATGTAGTTATCGGAAGGGACCGTAATGGCAAAGTAAACAGGTCTTTTCCATTGATTATGGACCAGAATGTCAATCATTCCCAATTCTGCTTTGGTTACATAATTTTTATTGTAGGTCCAAGTCATGGCTGGAGCAATGAGTGCACGCTCTGCTTCCCCAACTGTACCCGAACTAATTACTTGCTCGGGGTCGATCGTCATTTTAAAGTTTTTAGTGGGCAGGAAATTCTCTCTGCTGCCATCTTCGTAAGCTATCTTATCATCATCATTATCAGAGGTAAGGATCTCGAAAATGGTTTTTAATTCAACCGCCTCAGCTAATTGATAATCTTGATAACGAATCACATCTCTTACGCCCTGCACAAATTTTTCATTCGGCATGGAAATAGGCAATGCATCCGATTCGTTGACCTTTTCTTTCATTTGGCGCAAATACCAATCGGTGCCGAGTAAGCTTAAGTTAACCACACGAACATCGGGGCGTATGTTTTCTACTTCTTGAGCATACCATATTGGGTAGGTATCATTGTCGCCGTAGGTAAATAAAATGGCATTCGGTGCACAGGATTCGAGGTAATTTTTGGCAAAATCTCTTACGGTATACTTAGTAGAACGATCATGATCATTCCATCCTTCTTTGGCCATTAGTACCGGAGCCATCAATAAACCCACACTGAGTGCCAATACACCAGCCATTCTTGGATTTAATTTGTTTTTTAGGAATTCGGCAATGGCTGCAACACCCAAGCCAATCCAAATGGTAAAGGCATAAAAGGAACCAGCATATGCATAATCTCTTTCTCTGGGTTGTAAAGGTGTTTGATTCAGATACATTACAATGGCCATACCGGTAAAGAAAAACAGGAGGCCAACAATACCCGCATCTTTTTCTTTTCGTTTAAAATGCCATAATGCACCTAAAATTCCCAAAATGAAGGGCAGGGCATAAAATCGATTGTAAGAAACCTGATTAATGGCCGCTTTTGGCAAAGCATCCTGGCCACCTACCAATTGATTATCAATTGCCTTGATCCCGGTAATCCAATTACCATCAGTATAATTGCCATGTCCCTGTTCATCATTTTGTCGGCCTATAAAATTCCAGGCAAAATAGCGCATGTACATAAACCCAGTCTGATAACTGAATAAAAAGCCTAAATTATCAGTAAAGCTGGGCGATCCACTTTCACCTAATTTCATCCACTCGCGGTAAAAGCCAACGTGCCCCGGGTCATCGCTGTACATTCTGGGTAGTAAGGCGTTTCGGTCGTAAACTTGCTCATACCTGCGTCCGGCAACTTCATATTTATCTTTCCCTTTACGATAAATTTCAGCTCCTTCTTTGTAATCTATTGCTTTAGAATCAAAATACTGGCCGTATAAAAGTGGACGATCGCCATATTGCTCGCGGTTCAAATAACTCAATAGGGCGTATACATTGTCTGGATCTGAGTTATTAAGTGTAGGATTGGCTTTCGCTCTGATCACCAGCATAGCGTATGAGCTGTATCCTAAGATAATGAAGGCTAAACTTACCAAACCCAAGTTCAAGACCCTTTTGTTTTTCTTGATAGAGTAAATGATACCATAGCTGATTCCGCCAATCAATAAACAAGCAAAAAAGATGACTCCGCTTCCAAATCCGAAGTTTAAGGTATTCACAAAGAAAAGATCAAATCCGGCAGCTGCCTTGATCAGGTATTGTATTACACCATATTGAATAAAACCTAAAATGGCAATACCAGCCAGCAAAGCCAACAGGGTTCCTTTTGGTGTAACTTTTGTGCTTTTGCGGAAATAATACACTAATGCAATGGCCGGGATGACCAATAAGTTAAGTAAGTGTACCCCAATAGATAAACCCATCACATACGCGATAAAGACTAACCAGCGATCCGCTTGTGGTTCATCAGCTTGAACTTCCCATTTTAAAATCGCCCAAAAAACGAGTGCGGTACAGAAAGAGGACATGGCATAAACCTCCGATTCAACAGCCGAAAACCAAAAAGTATCTGAAAAAGTATAAGCCAGGGCTCCTACTAAACCACTGCCTAATACTACAATTGTTTGATAAGCGTCTAAATTCTCTCCTGGTTTTACGAATACTTTTTTGGCCAGGGCGGTGATGGTCCAGAAAAGGAAAAGTATGGTTGCTCCACTAAACAACGCCGAGCCCATGTTCATGAAGTAAGCTACCTTAGCGTTGTCGCCCATTGCCAGCAGAGAGAACATCTTTTGGATCATTAAGAATAGCGGGGCGCCTGGTTGATGCACAACCTGGAGTCTGTGAGCAGCAGCAATAAATTCGCCGGTATCCCAGAAACTTACAGATGGTTCCATGGTTAAAATATATACCGCCGATGACAACACAAAAGTGAACCAGCCAAGTAAATTGTTTAATTTATTATAATTCATCATGAGAATCTGATATGAGATTTAGATCCCGAAATTAAGGATTTGAATTCAATATCGCTCCTCATCCGTTCAAGTTCAACAAAAAACAATTTCATTTGCAGGTTTCTATTTATCAATCTATATTTGCAGTCCCAAAGCAGAAATGTTTTCTGAATAAGGAGATTGTCCCATAGTATAATGGTAGTACAACTGATTTTGGTTCAGTTTGTCTAGGTTCGAATCCTGGTGGGACAACAGCGTAGTAGAGGTTCGGATTGTGACAGAAACGCAATCCGAATTTTTTTAACTACTAAAGTTTAGCAGCCATGCCTCTACAATTCAATCCTGTAAAACTCTTTGCTGGCTCCGGAACCACCGTTCTGGCCGAAAAGATTGCGGGTGCCTACGGAAGGAGTCTGGGTGATTTATCTGTTTCGCGTTTTAGCGACGGCGAATTTCAGCCACATTTTAATGAATCGGTTCGTGGCTGCGATATTTTCCTGATCCAATCAACCAATCCGCCAACCGAAAATTTGATGGAATTGTTGTTGATGACTGATGCAGCCAAGCGAGCTTCGGCACATTACATCACGGTAGTGATTCCATATTTTGGTTTTGCCCGTCAGGACAGGAAAGATAAACCCAGGGTAGCCATCGGTGCGAAACTAATTGCCAACCTGATTACCGCTGCTGGTGCCCACCGCATTATGACGATGGATTTGCATGCGGCGCAAATACAAGG
Organism: uncultured Sphingobacterium sp.; assembly: GCA_964580845.1. GTDB lineage: Bacteria > Bacteroidota > Bacteroidia > Sphingobacteriales > Sphingobacteriaceae > JAIPAN01. The sequence continues at coordinate 9,210 of CAZOLA010000016.1, read as the reverse complement.
GTTCTTTGATATTCCGGTCGATCACCTCGATGCTTCGGTTATTTTTGTGCCTTACATTAAAAGTCTCAATCTGCCGAACTTAACCATCGCATCACCAGATATGGGTGGATCGTACCGAGCACGTACCTTTGCAAAATATTTTAATGCAGAAGTAGTGATTTGCGACAAACGTCGTAAACGTGCCAATGAAATTGAGTCGATGTCTATCATAGGAGATGTGACCGGTCAGGATATTGTTTTGATAGACGATATCTGCGATACCGCCGGAACCTTATCCAAGGCAGCTTCGCTCATTATGGAAAACGGAGCCAATAGTGTCAGAGCAGTCTGTACACATGCTGTATTATCAGGCAAAGCTTACGAAACCATAGAAAATTCTGTTTTATCGGAATTGATCGTAACAGATACCATTCCACTAAAACAGGAAAGCAGTAAAATTAGGGTCTTATCAACAGCCGATTTGTTTGCGAAGGCGATAGCCAACGTAAACGAACACGGTTCGATATCAGACCTGTTTAAAGTAGAATAACAATTCAGTTAGATATATAAATAAGTAAAAATGAAATCAATTGCTATTAGCGGTTCTCGTAGAGAGAACGTAGGGAAAAGAGACGCTAAAGAATTGCGTTACGAAGGCAAAGTGCCTGCAGTTCTTTATGGTGGAGCCGACCAGATCCACTTCGCCGTGTCCGCAGCTGATTTGAAAGGTTTGGTTTATACACCAGACGTTCATTTCGTTGACATTGATGTAGAAGGAACCAAAGCGCAAGCTATTCTTCAAGACATCCAATTCCACCCATTAACCGAGCAAATTTTGCACGTAGATTTCCTCCGCTTAAATGACACTAAGCCATTTGTAATGGAAATCCCTGTAAAATTAACCGGAACTTCACCTGGTGTTAAAATGGGGGGTAAATTGATCCAGAAATTACGTAAACTACGTGTGAAAGCATTCCCTAAAGACATGCCTCAGTACGTAGAAGTACCTATGGAATCACTTGAATTAGGAAAATCGGTAAGAGTAGGAGAGTTAAACTTCCCTAATTTCCAAATTACCAATAATGCTGATGACACCATCGTATCTGTGGTGATGTCACGTGCCTTGAAACAAGCTGAGCAGGAAGCCGCCAAAGGTTAATTTCTGTAAAGTTCACCAAGAGGAAGCCCCGATACCCATCGGGGCTTTTTTTGTATATATTTGTTCAGCATGAAATTCCTCATTGTTGGTTTAGGAAATATTGGGCCCGAGTATGCCGATACCCGGCACAACATCGGTTTCATGGTTTTAGACCAATTGGCAAAAGAAGCCGGGGCCAGTTTTACCACACTTCGTCTGGCTGCCTATACCGAAGTTAATTACAAAGGCAAAAAACTTCATCTCATTAAGCCCACCACTTATATGAATCTCAGTGGCAAGGCACTTAATTACTGGATGCAGGAATTGAAAATTCCCCTTGAGAATGTATTGGTAATTGTAGATGACCTGGCCCTTCCTTTTGGCACTATCCGTTTAAAGCCTAAAGGTAGCAGTGCCGGCCATAATGGCTTAAAAAATATTGAACAAACCTTGGGGCACAACAATTATCCGCGTATCCGTTTCGGTATTGGAGATTATTTCCCTAAGGGCAGGCAAGTTGATTATGTGTTAAGCGGTTTCGATCCGGAGGAACAACCGGAACTGCCAACGCTCATCGATCGTAGTATAGAAATGATTTACAGCTTTGCCACCGCAGGTGCCGAACTCACCATGACTCGTTTAAATAAATAAATAAGAACAATGATAGTTTACGGTATTCCTAATTGCAATACAGTTAAAAAAGCCCTAGACTGGCTCAGGCAACATCAAGTGGATTTTGAATTTCACGATTATAAAAAGAAGGGAATCACCATGACTAAACTTGAAGAATGGGCGGCCATGGCAGGATGGGAGGTACTTATCAACAAAAAAGGAACTACTTGGCGTCAGTTGCCTCCAAATGTTCAGCAAAGCATTGTAAACAAAGAGGCCGCATTTCAACTGATCATTGAAAAGCCGAGTGTAACAAAACGTCCAATCCTCGAGTCGAATAATAAAATTCTGATAGGCTTTGATGAAGAAGCTTTTGAAGCCTTTCTGAAATAGCCTTACTTAAATTTAATTAATCACTAAAACAGAAAATATGAAAAGAATAAATGTGCTTTTGTTACTGCTTTTATTTGCAGTAGGCCAAATCAATGCTCAGCAGGCAGCTCCTGCGCCTACAGCAGCTGCAACGGGTAATTATAGTTACCTGGATGCCTTTGCTCCGATTTTTTATCAAAAAAATGGCAATGAGTATCGCAGTGCCAGTGGCCAGCCTGGTCCCAAATACTGGCAAAACAGAGCCGATTACCAATTATCGGCCCGTTTAAATGAAAGTATCAATCAGATTGAAGGAACCGTTGCTTTAACTTATACCAACAACAGCCCAGACCAGTTAGGGTTTTTATGGATGCAATTGGATCAGAATTTATTCAAAGAAGATTCACGCGGTAATGCACTGGTTCCATTAAATGGCAGTAGAAATGGTGCCCGTGGACAAAAATTTGATGGAGGTTATACCATCAAATCTGTAAAGCTGATCAATACGATTCAAGGCAAAAGCACCGAAACTAATTTGAAATATGAAATCAACGATACCCGTATGCAAATATTTCTGCCCAAGGCAGTGGCTGCAGCAGGCGGACAGGTGAAATTAAAAATCGATTATGCGTTCATTTCTCCAATTTATGGTTCAGACCGTATGGGAGTGCAGGAAACAAAAAATGGTAAAATTTTCACGATGGCGCAATGGTACCCACGCATGTGTGTGTATGATGATGTGAAAGGCTGGAATGTTGATCCATATTTGGGAGCCAGTGAGTTTTATTTAGAATATGGAGATTTCGATTTGGCTTTAACGGTTCCTTCTTCGCACATCGTAGTGGCATCTGGAGAATTGACTAATCCTCAAGAAGTGTATACCGCCGAGCAACAAAAACGTTGGGCTACTGCAGCCACCAGTGATAAAACCGTCATTATCAGAGGTGAAACTGAGGTGACCGATCCAGCATCCCGTCCAAGCGGAAAATCGGAATTAACCTGGAAATTTAAAATCAAAAATGCTCGCGATGCTGCCTGGGCTTCGTCTGCGTCCTTTATCATTGATGCGGCCAGAATTAAGGTTCCGAGCGGTAAAAAAGTAATGTCAATCTCTGCTTATCCAGTAGAAAGTAATGGTCAAGATGCCTGGGGTCGCTCTACTGAATACACCAAAGCATCCATCGAACATTATTCTAATAAATGGTTCGAGTATCCTTATCCTGCAGCTACCAATGTGGCGGGTAATGAAGGCGGAATGGAGTACCCAGGAATTGTTTTCTGTAACTGGAAAGATAAAAAAGGAGGCCTGTGGGGTGTGACTGATCACGAATTCGGACACACCTGGTTCCCTATGATTGTAGGTTCTAATGAACGCATGTTCGGATGGATGGATGAAGGTTTCAATACTTTTATCAATTCATTAAGTACAGAAGCTTTTAATAATGGGGAATACAAAGAGCCAAAAATGGACATGCACCGCATGGCCAATATTCTAACCGATCCGAAATTGGAGCCTGTTTTAAGCAGTCCAGATAACATGAAGGAAAGGAACATAGGTCTGCTTTGCTACCTTAAACCCGGTATCGCTCTTGGCATACTCAGAGATCATATTTTAGGTCCTGAGCGTTTCGACCGTGCTTTACGTACTTATGTGGAAAGATGGGCCTACAAGCACCCCACTCCAGATGATTTTTTTAGAACGATTGAAAATGTTTCTGGTGAAAACCTTTCTTGGTTCTGGAGATCATGGTTTATCAATAACTGGCGTTTAGATCAGTCTGTGAAAGAGGTGAAATATGTGAATAATGACCCTCAAAAAGGGGCATTGATTACCGTTGAAAATCTCGAAAAAATGCCGATGCCTTTCATTCTGGAAATCAAAACCAAGAGTGGAAAAACAGAAAGAGTGAAATTGCCTGCAGAGATTTGGCAGCGTAATACCAGCTGGACTTTCAAATATCTTTCGACCGAAGAAATTGAATCGGTAGTTTCCGATCCCGACCACGTGTTCCCAGATCATAACTCCTCAAACAATACCTGGAAGGCAACTCAAAGTACAACCGCTCAAGATGCGAAGGTGAATTATGAACAATATGTAGGAAAGTACACCAGTACAAGTGTTCCGATTGAGATTACGATTAAACTGGAAAACGGTAATTTAATTGCCGAACCTACTGGTCAGCCCGCCTTCACTTTGAGCCCCAATGGTCAACACAAGTTTACCATCGAAGAAGCTGGAGTTGACCTGCAATTCAACCCTGAAAAAGGTGAGTTAAGTGTCAACCAAGGTGGGAATGCACTCGTATTCACTAAACCAATACCTGTTCAAGAGGCTCCTGTTGCAACTCCTCTTGAGAAAACGAAGAAGAAAAAATAGTAATAAGTCTATTTCATAAAAAAAGCGGCTCATGCCGCTTTTTTTATGCTTGTTCTGTTTGATTTGTTATTTCAATCTTATTTATATAGCTGAGAAAGCATTCATGCTTTTTTCTTCCCCGCTTCGTAAAGTCCGATGGCAAATAGTACATTCTTTACCACATTGTTAAAACTATGAGACCCCCAAATGATCATCGCATCATCTCTAAACATTTGTTTCAAGATATAATTGCTGATCCCGAAAAGATATAGATTGAAGAAGAAGTAAAACAGTACCCCCATATTGATCCAAAGTACAAACAAGTTGAAATGCCTATCGGTGCTCGGATTTTTAAATAAGTTATAGTAGCTGATAACTGCATATGTAATCAGCGCTAAACATTCATAAACCCTCAGCAAGTGTTGAAACTCGTTGAAACCTTGGTAGAACAAACTGTTCAGGATAACCAGAATAACATAGAAAATAACGATTAATTTTATGAGCAGTTTATCGTTGATCAGAAAGTAATAAAACTGATTTAACAACAAAAACTGAAGAATAAAGAAGCTATTGATGATCACAAAGCCATTTTGTCCTGCCTGGGTGTAACATTCATTTGCAATATCAGCCACAAGTGAAGCTAAAATCAAGCCCGAAATGACCGATCCGGCTTTAAAATAATTCGGAAATGCCACATAAGTGATGATCGGGATCAACACAGAAATTAGGGAGACATAGGATAGGGTGATTGCAAATTGTTCCATGATAGAATGTTTAATTATTTATTGGACAATAGGGCGGACAGGGTCTGGAAGCATCTTCATAAACCAATGGATCTAATTCGGCTGCATTAGACAATAATAATTGAGCGTTACCCTTGTCATCTGTAGCATAGCTTGCCCTGATGACGCTGCAGTAAGGGTCTTTCATTAGCCTTTCAAAAGTGTTGCTGCCAAAAAAATGGGCTTTGATGCTCCCCTTAAAATTGCTGATCCATTTTTGTGCGGCGCTCCAGTCCACATTTCCGCTCTCGGTTGTAAGTTCTGCTTGTTTAATGACACTTCCAGTTTGATCCACCCCGATTGGAATTACTATTTTTTCGCCCCTTTCATCAACTGCATAATACAGGCAGATACCAACGGAGTTTGAATTTTTTAAGATTTTTTGCAATTCACTCAGCAAAACAAAATACTCCATTCTGCCAGTTTGCGACTCTGTGTAGTTTTTAATCCACTTTAGTCCGATCGTTCCATCAATTGGCGCACCTGCAAACCTTTTAAAGCCAGATTCGACCTCATTGATGGCGATTTTTGGACTATCTAATGTCCGGCTGAGCAATTCATCTTCTACATTAAAGTACTCTCCCTTGTTGCAGGCATTCATGCTTAATAGTGTAACAAATGCCATGCTAGTCATTAAAATGCCCATAAATAATACTTTTGTTTTCATAACAATTTAATTTAAAGTTTATATTTTATCAGTTTATATACTTATACGGATAAAGTTTAGCTCAGGTTACAAAAATTTTTAAATTACAGAATTAATACTTTTAATCAATAATAAAATTTGATGGAGTTATATTTAAAATAATGGCCTAGCTAAACATACTTTTGTGGCTAATAATCAGCAGGAAGCCCAACAATCGGTAGACTTTATTTTTTTGAGCTAAAAGCTTGAAAATCAAAAAACGAAATACTACCTTTGCAGTCCTTAAAATTTAGGACAACTATATTTAAAAACTAAAAGCAACAAATGCCAACCATTCAACAATTAGTTAGGAAAGGTAGAGTAGCTCTGGAGGATAAGAGTAAATCCCCAGCGTTGGACAGCTGTCCACAGCGAAGAGGTGTGTGTACTCGTGTATACACTACTACCCCTAAAAAACCAAACTCAGCCATGCGTAAAGTAGCTCGTGTACGTCTAACCAACGGTAAGGAGGTGAACGCTTACATTCCGGGTGAAGGTCACAACTTACAGGAACACTCTATCGTGTTGATCCGCGGTGGTCGTGTGAAAGACTTACCGGGTGTACGTTACCACATTATTCGTGGAGCACTAGATACCTCAGGTGTAGATGGTCGTAACCAACGCCGTTCTAAATACGGAACTAAGAAACCTAAAGCTAAAGCATAAACGGAGGAAATCAACATGAGAAAGTCGAAACCAAAAAAACGAATTATCCTGCCTGATCCAAAGTTTAACGACGTTATGGTAACCAGGTTTGTAAATAACATGATGTACGATGGTAAAAAATCTATCGCTTACGATATCTTTTACGATGCCGTAGAATTGGTAGAGAAAAAAACCAGCGAAAATGGTTTAGAGGCATGGAAAAAGGCCCTGAACAATGTGATGCCTGCTGTAGAAGTGAAATCACGCCGTGTGGGTGGTGCTAACTTCCAGGTACCAACCGAAGTGCGTCCGGAGCGTAAAATTGCTTTGGGTATGAAGTGGTTGATCCTTTACTCACGTAAGCGTGGTGAAAAAACCATGAAAGAAAAGTTAGCCGGCGAGATTATCGCAGCTGCTAAGGGTGAAGGTGCCGCAGTGAAGAAAAAAGAAGATACCCACAAAATGGCAGAAGCTAACAAAGCATTCTCTCACTTCAGATTTTAATTAGAAAAAGATGTCAAGAGATCTTAAATACACAAGAAATATTGGAATTGCCGCTCACATCGATGCTGGTAAAACCACCACTACCGAGCGTATTCTCTATTATGCCGGGGTAAGCCACAAGATTGGCGAAGTGCACGAAGGTGCTGCCACCATGGACTGGATGGCACAGGAGCAGGAGCGTGGTATTACCATTACTTCGGCTGCAACTACCGTAAACTGGAAATACAGAAATCAGAATTACCATATCAACATCATCGATACCCCGGGACACGTGGACTTTACCGTAGAGGTAAACCGTTCACTCCGTGTATTGGATGGTCTGGTGTTCTTATTCTCTGCCGTTGACGGGGTAGAACCACAATCAGAAACCAACTGGCGTTTAGCGAACAACTACAACGTTGCACGTATCGGTTTCGTAAACAAGATGGACCGTTCGGGTGCTGACTTCTTAAAAGTAGTTAAGCAGGTGAAGGACATGTTGGGTTCAAACGCCGTTCCATTGCAGTTGCCAATTGGTGCCGAAGATAACTTCAAGGGAGTAGTTGACTTGATCAACAATCGTGGAATTGTTTGGAATGAGCACGATAAAGGAATGACCTTTACCGAAGTGCCAATTCCTGATGACATGAAAGCCGAAGTAGCTGAGTGGAGAGAAAAATTATTAGAATCAGTAGCAGAGTACGATGAATCTTTGATGGAGAAATTCTTCGACAACCCGGATTCAATTACTGAGCGTGAAGTGCTAGATGCTTTGCGTCAGGCTGTATTGGATGCTAAAATCGTACCTATGGTTTGTGGTTCATCCTTCAAAAACAAAGGCGTACAAACCATGCTGGATTATGTGATGGAATTATTGCCTTCACCTTTAGATTCAGAAGGTGTACAGGGTACCAATCCAAACACCGGCGAAGAAATGTTATTGAAGCCAGATCCTAAAGAGCCGTTTGCAGCCTTGGCATTTAAAATTGCCACCGACCCATTCGTAGGTCGTTTATGCTTCATCCGTGTGTATTCTGGTAACCTGGAAGCTGGATCTTACGTTTACAATACCCGTTCAGAAAATAAAGAACGTATTTCACGTATCTTCCAAATGCACGCCAACAAGCAAAACCCGATCAATAACGTAAGTGCGGGTGATATTGCCGCGGTAGTAGGTTTTAAAGACATCAAAACGGGTGATACCCTTTGTGATGAGAAAAAACCAATCGTATTAGAGTCTATGCAGTTCCCTGAGCCGGTAATCGGTTTAGCCATTGAGCCTAAAACTCAGGCAGATGTGGATAAACTGGGTATGGCCTTAGGTAAATTAGCCGAAGAAGATCCAACTTTCCGTGTACAAACCGACGAAGAAACAGGTCAGACTGTAATTTCAGGTATGGGTGAGTTGCACTTAGATATTTTGATCGACCGCTTGAAACGTGAGTTTAAAGTAGAAGTAAATCAAGGTGCGCCACAGGTGGCTTACAAAGAAACCATTACCGGCGAAACCGCTCACCGCGAAACCTACAAGAAACAAACTGGTGGTCGTGGTAAATTTGCTGATATTCAGGTGGTGATTTCACCAGTTGATGCAGATTTCGAAAAAGGTGGTTTGCAATTCGTAAACGAAATTGTGGGTGGTGCTATTCCTCGTGAATTCATCCCTTCAGTAGAGAAAGGTTTTGCTGCCGCGATGTCAAATGGTGTGTTAGCCGGATACGAAGTACAGAACTTAAAAGTTCGCTTGGTGGATGGTTCATTCCACGCCGTCGATTCAGATGCTTTATCTTTCGAGATTGCAGCCCGTTCAGCTTTCCGCGAAGCATTGCCAAAATGTAAGCCGGTATTACTCGAGCCAATCATGAAAGTAGAAGTATTGACTCCTGAAGAAAACATGGGTGATGTAATGGGTGACTTAAACCGTCGTCGTGGCCAGCTGCAAGGTATGGACACTCGTGCTGGTGCACAAGTTATCAAAGCCTTGGTGCCACTTTCAGAAATGTTTGGTTATGTAACCCAGTTACGTACCATTACTTCAGGTCGTGCTACCTCAACCATGGAATTCGATCACTACGAGCCAGCGCCTAAAAACGTTCAGGACGAAGTGATCGCAAAAGCCAAAGGAAAATCAGTAAACGCATAAATTAATCAATAACCC
>CAZOLA010000015.1:36538-48155 GCA_964580845.1 uncultured Sphingobacterium sp. | reverse complement strand
AACCGCAATAGCAGTGTGCGTATCATCCGCGATGGCGTAGTAGTTTATACTGGTGAACTCGCTTCATTGAAACGATTTAAAGAGGATGTAAAAGAAGTAGCCACCGGATATGAGTGTGGTTTGAACATTCAGAATTTTAACGATATCAAAGTGGGCGATATTGTGGAAGCCTACGAACAAGTGGAAGTGAAACGAAAACTCTAAAGAAAAATAAGCTAATAGAAAAGCTCCGGAAATCGGGGCTTTTTTTATTGGAACAGATTCCGGAGATCCTCATCAAATTTGCTTTCTTCTGCCTTAATTCTACGGATATAAGCCGTAAATAATAAATGCTGCTGATCGAAATCAATGAAGCATTACTTGATTTTGGCAATTTCAGGATCGGGGGCATTAGTTAAATTCAATCTGACATCGCTTCAAGGCAGAGGCAATAACCTGATGCATGTCGTAATAGCGATATTCTGCTAGCCTTCCTCCAAAAATGACTTGCTTTTGCCGGCTTGCGAGTTCTCTGTACTGATTAAATAGTTGTGAATTTCTGGCATCGTTCACCGGATAATAAGGTTCAGTATTTTTGGTGCCCAAAACAGGATATTCACGGGTAATAACGGTTTTAGGCTGTAGGCCAAACTCAAAATGCTTGTGCTCTATAATACGGGTATAGGGTGTTTCCGCATCGGTATAATTCACTACGGCATTCCCCTGATAATTGGGTATATCCAAAGTTTGGTGTTCAAAACGAAGGCTTCGGTATGCCAATTCGCCAAAACAATAATTAAAATACTCGTCTATTTTTCCGGTGTAAACCACCTTGTTGGCAATCGATTCGAAATAGGGTCTGTCGCTGAAAAAATCGGTATTTAGGCGGAGCTCAAGGCCTTTTAAAAGTGCATCGATAATTTGATCATACCCTCCTATCGGGATCCCCTGATATCGATCATTGAAGTAATTGTTATCAAAAGTAAACCGAAGCGGAAGCCGCTTAATGATAAAGGCGGGTAGTGCTTTGGCAGTAGTTCCCCATTGCTTTTCGGTATAATCCCTAACCAATTTCTCATATATATCCGGACCAACCATCAACAATGCCTGCTCCTCCAAATTGCTTGGCGTGCTGAAAGGAAGACTTTTTACCTGTTCGGCAATTTTGGCCTGTGCCTCTGCCGGAGTTTTTACTCCCCAAAGCTGATAAAAGGTATTCATGTTAAAAGGGAGGTTAAATAACTGCCCTTTGTAATTTGCCAAGGGAGAATTGGTGTAGCGATTAAAATCGGCAAACTGATTTACATAATCCCAGATTTTTTGATCGTTGGTGTGAAAAATATGTGCACCATACCAATGCACATGAATGCCCTCCAACTCTTTACAGTATACATTCCCGCCCCGATGATTACGCTTATCAATCACTAAACATCTTTTGCCTAGTTTATTTGCCTCATAGGCAAACACTGCACCGAATAAGCCAGCGCCTACAATCAGGTAATCGTATTCCATTTGTAATTTGTTATTTAACAATAACTCATTACTTCGGAGTTTGGTTTTTATTCAGAAGATATTGTAGAAATTAATCGTTGAATACCTGCATCTCAATCAATTTTCGATACAGACCATTTTGTTTCATTAATTCTTGGTGACTGCCCGACTGTATAATTTTGCCGGCATCAAGTACAATAATTTTATCGGCGCTTTGAATCGTACTCAATCGGTGTGCAATTACCAGTGATGTGCGGTTTTGCATTAATTTATTCAAAGCATCTTGTACCAGTTTCTCCGACTCCGCATCCAACGCAGAAGTTGCTTCATCGAGCAGCATAATGGGAGGGTTGCTGAGTACAGCCCTGGCAATACATAAACGCTGGCGCTGCCCTCCGGATAATTTTAAGCCTCGATCGCCAATATTGGTTTGATATCCATCTGCGCATTGGCTGATGAAATCATGCGCATTGGCAATCTTAGCGGCGTTTATCACCTCTTCTTGAGTAGCATTGGGCTTGCCAAAGGCAATGTTATTAAAAATAGTATCGTTGAATAAAATCGATTCCTGATTCACAATCCCCATCTGCGATCTAACCGAGTCCATCCGCAATTTTCTGATATCCTGTCCGTCAAAACAGATTTCACCACTTTCCGGCTCCATAAATCGCGGAATCAAATCCATTAAAGTTGACTTACCTCCTCCTGAAGGACCTACCAAGGCCACAGTTTGACCTGCTTCAATTTCTAGGGAGATCTGATCCAAAATTTTTCGTTCACCATAAGAAAAAGAAACATTCTTTAGGGAGATAGATTTTTTGAATGCTTTCGCTACTGTAGCATCTGGAGCATCTACAATTTCAGGTTTCAAATCAATTAGATTCAATACCCGCTCTCCTGCAGCAATACCCGAGTGGATTTGACTAAAGGAATCGGTAATAGCTTTAGCCGGACGCATTAATTGAGAAAACATGGTGATGTAGGCGATGAAAGCCGGTGCCTCTAATCCTGAATTTCCTTTTAAAATCATAGATCCACCGTATAAAACAATGATGCAAACTACGGTCACTCCTAAAAACTCCGAAACGGGTGAGGCAAGTTGTTGCCTGCGGGCCATGGCTTTTATGATGCCTGTGTATTGCCTGTTTTCTTTATCGAATTTTTCTTTTACCTGCTGTGTAGCATTAAATGACTTGATGATTTTAATGCCTGATAAAGCCTCGTCCAAAAAACTGATCATCAACCCTAATGATTGCTGCGCTTTAATGGCTTGTGCCCTCAAACGTTTTACCAAACGTCCGATCACATAACCGGAAAAGGGAATGATCAATAGTGCAAAAAAAGTAAGCTTAGCAGAAATGCTGAATAAAAATATGATGTAGGCAATGAGCTGCAGTGGTTCTTTAAATACCACCTGTAAAGTACTGGTCACTGAAAACTGTACCACCTGCACATCGGATGAAACTTTGGAGATCACATCCCCTTTTCGCTCATTGTTGAAGTAAGCTAAATGTAGATCCATCACGTTATTAAACACTGATCTACGTAAATTGAGCAGGGTATGGGCACGTAGGTTTTCCATAATCCGCTGTGAAAGATAGCGAAAAATATTAGCCAGTAAAACAGAAGTTACAATCGTAGCACAAACCAATTGAAGAGCACCAATAGAGCCGTATTCTTTAGTGACCACCTGCATGTAATACTGCAAATGTGCCATCACATCAAAGCTACTTTCGGGTTTGTTAAGTATCCGTTCTACTCCACCCGCATCTTCCTGAAAAAATAAAGTCTGCAGCAAAGGTGCCAACAAGGCCAGGTTTAAGGTATTAAAAACAATAGCCAGCAGCGTGGTGATGATGTAAGGGATTGCAAACTTTTCAATCGGTTTTGCAAAAGAAAGCAGTCGGAAATAGGTTTTCATCTAAGCTTAACGATGCGCTAATTTACAAATATAATTGGCTATAGGCCGGAGCGTATAATTTTGTAATCTGGATAAAAAAGAGGTTTTTTGTAAGATACCACTACGCGGGACGAACGGATATGATCAAAAAAATTGATTTTAAAGCTTTATCGCGAACATTAACGCTGGTTGAAAACAACCTGGACGGTGCCGAAAAATTGCTTTTAGAATTGAAAGCTGATCAATCAGTTCCTGTAATTGGCATTACGGGTCCTCCTGGAGCGGGGAAAAGCACGCTCGTAAATGCCTTGATCAATCGCTTAAGCGAAAATGGAAAACAGGTGGCTGTTTTGGCCATCGACCCCACTTCTCCATTCAATTTTGGTTCGCTGCTTGGCGACCGCATCCGAATGGCTGAACAGTTCAATAAGCCGAATGTGTTCATCCGTTCACTGGCAACACGTGGTTCATTAGGTGGTTTATCTGCCAAAACAATAGAAATGACCGATGTTCTGCGAGCGGCCGGCTTTGATTATATTTTGGTTGAAACAGTGGGAGTGGGTCAATCGGAGGTAGAAATTGCTGGCTTGGCCGATATCACGCTAGTGGTTCTGGTACCCGAAGCAGGTGATGAGATTCAGGGGATCAAGTCGGGCTTAATGGAAATTGCCGATGTTTTTGTAGTGAATAAAGCCGATCGAGAGGGGGCCGCATCTTTTGCCAACAAACTCAAAAAACTTAGTCAGCAAAAAGAAAACCCGATACCGGTAATTTCGACTATTGCCAGCAAGGAGAGTGGAATTGATCAATTGGTCGAGCTCATTACCAAGCAAGGTCATTCGAAAAAACAGCATAAGAATTTGTTATTAGCAGAAAAAGCTTGGAAACTACTCCAGCAGAAACGAATGGAGAATTTCGATAAAAAAGCCCTAATGACGGATTTGACGACGGCAGCTAACTTACCCGATTTTAACCTTTATCGCTTCGTGGCAGACTGGATTAAGCGTTCATAATTTCCTCTATTTCCTCTGCTTCTACCGGAATATCAGCCATTAAATCAATATTTCCGGTTGCGGTAATCAGGATGTTATTCTCCAAACGAATGCCCAATCCTTCTTCAGGAATGTAAATTCCGGGTTCACAAGTTAAAATATTGCCTACCTCAAAAGCTTTATAACGGCTGGCAAAATCGTGTACATCTAATCCTAAATGATGCGAAGTGCCATGCATAAAATACTTTTTGTACAGTGGTGCTGCAGGATCTTGTTTAGCCACGGCATGTTTATCCAATAAGCCCAAACCAATCAATTCTGACTCCATAATTCGGCCCACTTCTTCGTGATATTCGTTCCAGATGGTGCCTGCAACCAATAATTTAGTGGCTGCCCGCATTACCCTCAACACTGCCTGATAAACTTCTTTTTGGCGTTTGGTAAAACGGCCATTCACCGGGATAGAGCGACTCATGTCGGCATTGTAATTGGCATATTCGGCCCCAAAGTCGAATAAAATCACATCGCCCGATTGACAAATTTGGTTGTTGTCATTGTAATGTAGGATATTGGCGTTGGCTCCAGAGGCAATGATGGGATTATAGGCATGGCCGCTTGCACCCTGACGGATGAATTCGTGAATGATTTCGGCTTCGATTTCATATTCGTTCACACCCGGTTTGGTGAACTTTAAGACCCTTACAAAGGCATCACGTGTAATTTGACAGGCTTTTTTAGTGAGTTCAACTTCTACTGCAGATTTCACCGGCCGCAAGTCTCTCATGATCACTGCGCTTCGCTCATAATGATGCAAAGGGTATCGCTCTTTTAATTCTTGAATAAATCTTAAATCGCGGTAAGGTACGGTATGCACATATCGGTCGTTCTCATTGGTGTTGAGATAAATATGATCCGCATAATGAATAACAGATTGCAACACATTCCAAAACTCTTCTAACCAAAATACCTGCTGAATACCCGACACTTTCCGTGCTTCTTCCTTGGTGTATTTATGCCCTTCCCAAACGGCAATGTGTTCATTGGTTTGTCTTAAAAATAAAACCTCCCTGTACAATGGGTTGGGGCAATCGGGAAAAAGAAGAAGAATGGTTTGTTCCTGATCGATACCGCTCAGGTAAAATAAATCAGGATTTTGCTTGAAAATGAAATTCTGGTCGCCACTTCGCAATTGTTCATCGTTCGCATTGAAAACTGCAATAGACTTAGGCTTTAATTGCTTATTAAAGTTGTTTCTATTTAAAACAAACAGCGAAGATTTTGGAGCAGGGTATTTCATGGTATTTGATTATTTTAAAACAAAAAGACAAAAAATTTGGTTTATTGTCTAAAAGCAGGTGATGATTTAATTGTTTTAACGATTAAATTTATTGGCGAAATCAAACTTAATGATTAATTTTGCGAATATCATACCTTGAAATTGTTTACTATAAAAATAATCTTATGAATTATTCTACTATTAAAAGAATGGCGGCCTTAACCGTGTTTGTGTGTTTAAGCTTTACTTCGGTAATGTTCGGACAAGAAAATATGTCGAGCACCAGCACAAAAACTTTTGGCGGCAGAACACAATTTAGAACCTGGTCTCTAGGATTTAATGCGGGTGCATTAGCTCCAGTAGCATTAGTTGGCGGAAATAAAGACTTCCAACATTCTGATTTAAACTTGGGTTATGGATTAACTTTACGCAAGCAGTTAGCTCATTCTTTTGGTTTAGAAGGTGGATTTTTGGCAGGAACCTTATCCGGCAGTAATCATGCTGGTGCTCCAGGTAACAAATCATACGAAACGAAATTGGGTTGGTCTGCAAGTTTAATGGGTGTGATTAATGTAGCTACCATCGATTTCTTAAAAAGAGAGAACGCTGTAAATTTCGTTGTTAAAACCGGTTTTGGTGTAGCTAGCTACACTCCAGAATTAACAAACAATTTAAACAACATTGTTACTTCTCCAAAAACTAAAGACAATTTCATCCCTGTGGGTGTAGGTGCCAAATTCAAAGTTTCTAACCGTATTAACTTTGACATGGGTTACAATATGTACTTCATCAACAGCGATCAGTTAGACGCTACTGTAGCAGCCGGAAATGACAAGTGGTCATACATTCATGGTGGCTTAGAATTTTCTTTGGGTAATGCTGCAAAACCAAATTTAGACTGGGTAAATCCTTTAGTTATCATGTATGATGAATTAAAAGACCCTAGCTTGCGTCAGGAATTAGAGGCATTGAAAAGTCGTGTAGCTACTTTAGAAGCTGCCGATCTGTTGAAAGACTCTGATGGTGACGGTGTTGCCGATAAATTAGACAAATGCCCTGGTACTGAGGCAGGAATTAAAGTTGATGGCTCTGGTTGTCCTATGGATGTAGATGCTGATGGCGTGCCAGATTCAAAAGACAGCTGCCCTACTGAAAAAGGAACTGCTGAATTCAACGGTTGCCCAGGAACAGCTACCTCTGCTAATGCCATTCAATTCGAGTTTAACTCTTCAGTCTTGAAAACTTCTGCTTACCCAACTTTAGATCAGTTATCAACTGATTTGAAAAACGGTGTAATTGCTAAAGTTCAGTTAGATGGTCATGCATCTGAAGAAGGTACCACAGAATATAACATGCAATTATCAAAAGATCGTGCAAATTCTGTAAAAACCTATTTAGTAAACTCAGGTGTGAGTGCTACCAAAATTGTAACTAAAGGTTATGGCGAAACTCGTCCGGTAGCATCAAATGCTACAGAAGAAGGTCGTCAACTGAACAGACGCGTAGAGATTAATAGACAATAAAAAATTGATTATTCATTAAAAAGAGTTCTGGTTCATCACCAGGACTCTTTTTTGTTTATACCTTTGGGCCATGTATTTTTTTAGAAAAAAAGATCCAAATAGACCCAGCAGTTTCAATTTGAAGGTGATGCATGCTATCAATGCTACAGCCATCATTGTTTTTCTGGGTGGAGTACTCTATAAATTAATCGAGTGGTTATTAAAAAAATGAAAAAGACAGTCATCCATACCGACCAGGCTCCACTTCCTATTGGACCATACAGCCAGGCCATTGAAGCAAGTTCAACCCAAGGTTTATTATTTGTTTCGGGACAAATTGCCATCGATCCGGCCACCAATGAGCTAGTAGAAGGCGATGTAAAAGCAGAGGCGGAACAAGTAATGAAAAATTTAGCGCAAATACTTAAAAATGCTGGCTATACCTTTGAAAACATTGTGAAGACCAGTATTTTTTTGAGAGACATGGCAGATTTTGCAGTCGTAAATGAAGTTTATGGCGCTTACTTCGAAGCCAATCCTCCTGCACGGGAAACGGTAGCGGTAGTAGGATTACCCAAGAACGTTCATGTAGAGATTTCGGTAATTGCAGCAAAATCGTGAAGGAAGGGCGTTTAAAATACCTTCTCGCTGCAGTAATATCCACAGGAATGTGGGGATTCTTTTCGATCCCGCTTCGTAGCCTGAAAGCTTATCCTTCCGAACAGATACTTTATTACCGTATTTTCACTTCACTGCTGATTACCTGGATCATCATTTTATTGTTTAGAAAAAACCAGTTAAAATCTGACTGGCTTGGTTTAAAAAGTCAGCCCACTGCAAAACGTAAAAAAATAATCGGTCTAACCCTTTTGGCCGGGGTATTGGTTACCGGCAACTGGTACGCATTCATTTATGCGGTTAACCATGTTAGTTTAACATCTGCGGCCTTTGCTTATATGGTTTGTCCACTTCTTACTGCCATGTGTGGCTTTATCATCTTAAGAGAAGAGCTCACCAAATACAAGTTCAGTGCCATGCTCATCGCATTCGTGAGCATCGTATTCCTGGCTCAGGGTTCACCAGGCGATGTTTGGTGGTCGGTATTCATCGCTTCACTTTATGCTTTTTACCTGATTATACAACGGGTGGTGGTTCTGATAGATAAATTCAACATGTTGGGTATCCAGCTAATTTTGTCCTGTGTATTGATGCTGCCTTTATTTATTTATGATTTTAATGGTTTACCCACTGACCCCTATTTCTGGAAAACAATTTTAGAGATTTCCGTATTCTTTACCATCATTCCGCTATTTCTAAGTTTATACGCACTCACTGGTTTACCCTCTTCTACCATGGGAATCATCATCTACACCAATCCCATAGTTGCTTTTGCGGTAGCCTTTTTTTATTTTCATGAACCAATAAATAACCAACAATTAATTGCCTACTTATTATTGGTAATTGCAGTGCTGGTTTTTAACTGGAATTTACTGGTCGGGTTACTGACCAAATCTAAAAAGCAGGTATATTAAATCTCCCTACATTGAATTCGCATACATTAAGTACTTCAATTGAGTACCTTAAAGGTGTAGGCCCTCAGCGTGGCGAATTACTCAAAAAAGAGTTGGGCATTTTTACTTATGCCGACCTGCTTCAGCATTATCCGTTCCGATACATAGACCGGACCCGCTTTTATAAAATAGGCGAATTAAATGCCGATTTACCTGCTGTACAGATCATTGGCCGGGTGATGAGCAAAGCGGTGCTGGGTGAAAAAAGGACCAAGCGTTTGGTTTTGGAGTTTAAGGACGATACCGGCCTGATGGAACTGGTTTGGTTCCAATCCATCAAATGGTTTGAAAAAAATATCCAGACGGGAGCTGTGTACCTGATTTTCGGCAAACCAAGTGTTTTTAACGGAAGAATTTCAATTTCTCATCCGGAAATAGAACCTTATGATCCGAAAGCAAAAAAACAAGGCAACTTAACACTGCAGCCGGTTTATAGTTCTACCGAGAAGTTAAAACTCTTCAATTTAGATACAAAAGGCATCCAGCGATTGCAAGCCGGTTTATTGGAAAATCACCTTCGCGATATCGCAGAAAATATCCCAAGCTATTTACTGGAAAAGCACCAGTTGATGGATAAAAAACAAGCCATGTGGAATATTCATTTCCCTGAAAACACAGAGGAGCTGGCTAAAGCCCAAAAACGTTTAAAATTTGAAGAACTATTCTTCATCCAATTAAAAATTCTAAAAAATAAACTACTCCGCAGCCGGAAATTTAAAGGAGTAATTTTTGAACAAGTTGGAGAAAAGTTCAATACGTTTTACAATGAAAAATTACCATTTGAGCTAACTGGAGCGCAAAAAAGGGTAATGAAAGAAATCCGGCAGGATACGCAGCGGGGTATACAAATGAATCGCTTGCTCCAAGGTGATGTGGGGAGCGGTAAAACGGTAATTGCTTTAATGAGTATGCTGCTGGCCATCGACAATGGATACCAGGCTTGCTTAATGGCCCCTACCGAAATCCTGGCCAAGCAACATGAACAATCACTCCGATCCTTGATTGATGATGACTTCGTCAAGATTCAATTGCTCACCGGCTCTACGCCCAAGAAAAAAAGAAAAGAAATTCACGAACAGTTATTATCGGGCGAATTAAATATCCTGATTGGTACGCATGCTCTCATTGAAGATGCCGTGCAGTTCCATCGGCTTGGGCTCGCCGTAATTGATGAACAACACCGTTTTGGGGTGGAGCAAAGGGCAAAGCTCTGGAGGAAAAGCGTGGTTCCTCCACATGTATTGGTAATGACAGCCACCCCAATTCCAAGAACATTGGCCATGACCCTTTATGGTGATTTAGAAGTTTCTGTAATTGATGAACTACCGGTCGGTCGTAAACCGATCAAAACCGTACACATGTACGAAAGTCAGCGTTTGCGCATGTTTGGATTCATAAAAGAAGCAATAGCCAAAGGCCGGCAAGTTTATATTGTTTACCCGCTGATCAAGGAAAGTGAAAAATTAGATTTATTGTATCTCGAAGCAGGAATTGAGGCCATCAGTTTAGAGTTCCCTCTTCCGGAATATAAGATCAGTATCGTTCACGGAAAACTCAGTCCTTCAGAAAAAGAATTTGAGATGCAGCGATTTGTGAAGGGAACCACGAAAATTATGGTAGCTACCACCGTAATTGAAGTGGGTGTAAACGTGCCGAACGCCAGTGTAATGGTTATTGAAAATGCCGAAAGGTTTGGACTGGCGCAATTACACCAGTTGCGGGGCCGTGTGGGTCGGGGGACCGAACAATCTTATTGTATTTTAATGTCGGGTAACAAGTTGAGCAACGATGCTAAACTTCGTCTGCAAACCATGGTGGAGACCAATGATGGATTCCGTATTTCGGAGATTGATCTACAACTTCGTGGGCCCGGCGATATAGAAGGAACCCAACAAAGCGGTGTGCTGGACCTTAAATTAGCCGATCTGGCTTATGATCAACAGTTATTACAAACAGCCCGGCAATCTGTAATAGATATTTACGAAGATGATCCGGATTTATTGAAGACAGAAAACGTCTTGCTAAGAACTTATTTTGAAATGAGAAATCCTGGAATCAGCTGGGATAAAATTTCCTAAATAATCTTTAAAAAAATTACATTTGTTAAAACACCTTAATATGAAATTGATCAAAATCATTCTCCCCTTACTGTTCATTACACAATTAACAATGGGGCAATCGGCAGATTCCTTACAAATACGTAAAATTTACGACGAAGCCCTGGTAAACGGTCACAGCTACCGCAATTTGGAGTACTTGTGTAAGAAAATTGGTCCGCGGTTGAGTGGTTCTGTTGGAGCACAAAAAGCGGTTGATTGGACTAAGAAATTAATGGAAGAGTATGGTTTTGACCGTGTTTACCTGCAAGAATTAATGGTACCACACTGGGTGCGTGGTGAAAAAGAGGAAGCAAAGATTTTGGTTGGCAATAAAAGCATCAGTGTTCCAATTGCGGCACTGGGCGGCTCGGTAGCCACCCCGAAAAAGGGTTTAAAAGCTCCGGTAATTGAAGTTCAGAGCTTAAATGAATTGAAATCTTTGGGTGAAGCCCAAATTAAAGGCAAAATTGTGTTTTTTAACCGGGCATTTGATCCTAAACCTATTGAAACAGGTGTTTCGTACGGCATGGCCGGCGATCAAAGACGTGCCGGACCTTCGGAGGCAGCAAAATATGGCGCCGTTGGCGTAATTGTTCGCTCTTTAACTCATAGTATAGACGACTATCCTCACACCGGATCCACCAGTTACGATGAAAAAGGTGTAAAAATTCCTGCGGCTGCCATCTCTACCAAGGCAGCTAATGAATTGAGCCGTTTACTCAAACTAAAGACTGCAAATCCTGTACAGTTTTACTTTAAACAAAATTGTGAAACATTACCAGATGCACTTTCTTATAATGTTATTGG
>CAZOLA010000015.1:0-36438 GCA_964580845.1 uncultured Sphingobacterium sp. | reverse complement strand
TGGGTGCTGCCGCCATGGCCAGCCTGGTTTATTTGATCGATCAGACAGGACTTAAATTCTAAAGCTGGGATGAGCAAAACTGCAGGTAAAAAGCCCGATCCATATAGCGCCTTACGATTTCCTGAATTCCGCTCTTACGTAGCCATGAGGTTTTTTTTAACCTTTGCTTACCAAATTCAGGCGGTTGTGGTGGGCTGGCACATGTATCAGCTCACTAAAGATCCGCTTTCACTCGGATTGATCGGTTTAACCGAAGCCATACCCGCCATCACCATTGCCCTTTATGGGGGTTATGTGGCCGATAAATCGGATAAAAAGAAATTGCTCGTTTGGGTCATCGGGGTGATGTTTGTTTGTTCCACCTTACTCTTGCTCATCACGTTTCCACAAGCCGTTAATTATTTGGGTAAAGCCATGGTGATTTCTGGAATTTACCTATCTATCTTCATTTTAGGGGTAGCACGCGGCTTTTTTGCTCCGGCTGCATTTCCTTTAATTACACAAATCATCCCTAAAGAACATTTTGCCAATGCCGTTACCTGGAATAGCTCCAACTGGCAAATTGCCTCCATTTTGGGTCCGGCTGCAGGAGGATTATTATACGGGTTTTCCGGCGTGAGCACCTGCTTTTTCTTGGTAGTGATCCTTACCTTTATTTCCCTCATCTTGGTTAGTTTTTACCTCAAAAATCAACCACCCAAATTCATCCCAAAAGAAGCCATCCATATCAGCTTGCTCGAAGGTTTGCGATTTGTATTTAAAACTAAAATGCTCCTGGGTGCTTTGAGTCTCGATTTATTTTCAGTGTTTTTTGGCGGTGCAGTGGCCCTCATGCCCATATTTGCCAACGATATTCTCAAAGTAGGATCGGAAGGTTTGGGATTTTTGAGAGCAGCACCTGCTATTGGTGCAGTAGTGACGATGATTTTAATGACCCGTTATTCGCCCATGAACAAACCATGGCGGAACCTCTTGTTAGCAGTAACCGGATTCGGGATCAGCATTGTTTGTTTTGGCTTATCAAGAAATTTTTACCTCTCGCTGGTCATCTTGTTTTTTGAGGGTGCTTTCGATAGTGTAAGCGTAATCATCCGTTCTACTTTACTACAACTCCTCACACCCGACGATATGCGGGGCAGGGTAACTGCCGTAAACTCCATGTTCATCGGTTCCTCCAACGAAATTGGAGCGTTCGAATCTGGTTTAACTGCCCGGTTAATGGGAACTATTCCATCCGTACTTTTTGGTGGATCGATGACCTTGCTAATTGCCGGTTTCACCTACTTGAAAACCAAACGTATGGTGCCATTGAGTTTGAAGGAAATCCACCCGAATTGAGCGAAAATCAATAACTAAAAGAGGAAAAATTAATCTAAACTTGGATTGAGCCTGCCGCCTTTGTAGAAATAGCGTTTGTAATATGGCTCTTCAAGGTTGCTGAGTACCACACCGCGTGTGGTAGAAGCGTGAGCAAAACGGTTATCACCGAGGTATACACCCACGTGAGTAATGCTTCTGCTTTTGATTTTGAAAAACACCAAATCACCTTCTTTTAAATCTTCACGGTTTACCGGAGTGGTCATGCTGAAAATTTCACGAGAGTTTCTCTGGATAACCGTATTGAAAACTTTAGAATAGATTTCTTTGGTAAAAGCTGAGCAATCAATGCCTTTACGAGACGATCCACCAAAACGGTAAGGTGTTCCAATCCAGTCGTAAATAAATTGATAAAGCTTTAAGTTGGAGGTTGCAGATAAAGCCACACCCATTACCTGTGAAAGGTATCCGGAAATCAAATTGTCCGGATCTTCCGTCTTCACAGCATCTTTTTTTGCATCAATAGTTTGTGCCTGAGCAGACGCTAAAAAGGAACAGAAAAGAAGAAGTGTTAGTAACTTTTTAATCATGCTTTTCTAATTAGTATTGCTCTGAAAATTATCAAATGATCAGTAAATCAACACATTCAGAAAAACAAAAGTAGGTTAAAATAACCTGTCAAGCAAATAAAGGTCCTATTTTTAACATTTTTTTACAATTAGGAGTTGTTTGAACTTAGCGTAAACTAAACACTTTGCACTTCTTTTTTCTGCAAGATATAATTAGATTTGTGATCCTTTAAAAAGACATCTGTTAAGAGAATGAGTTCAGTAGAAATTACCAAAGAAACCTATCTAGAATGGTATGAGTCGATGCTTTTGATGCGAAAATTCGAAGAAAAAGCAGGACAATTATACGGTCAGCAAAAAATCAGAGGATTTTGTCATCTCTACATCGGACAAGAGGCCGTAGTAGCCGGTGCCATGTCGGTTTTAAGACCAGAAGATTCCATGATTACCGCTTACCGAGATCATGCGCATGCCATCGCCAAAGGAATGTCGGCCAATGAAGTAATGGCCGAACTTTATGGTAAAGCTACTGGCTGTTCAAAAGGAAAAGGTGGTTCCATGCACATGTTTAGCAAAGAACATCGTTTTTACGGTGGGCATGGTATTGTGGGTGGACAAATCCCATTGGGTGCAGGTATTGCTTTCGCTGAAAAATATAATGGAACCGACAATGTGTGTGTGTGTTACATGGGCGATGGGGCTGTACGCCAGGGTGCTTTAAATGAAGCATTCAACATGGCCATGCTTTGGAAACTACCCGTGATTTTTGTTTGTGAAAACAATGGTTACGCGATGGGTACCTCGGTAGCCCGTACCACCAATATGGTTGATATCTATAAAATTGGTCTTGGTTTCGATATGCCTTGTGCCCCTGTTGATGGTATGGACCCGGTAGCTGTACACAATGCCATGGACGAAGCCGTGAGCAGAGCAAGAAGAGGCGAAGGACCAACTTTCCTCGAGATGCGTACTTACCGCTACAAAGGACACTCCATGTCTGACCCTGCGAAATATCGCACCAAGGAAGAGGTAGAAGAATACAAGTCTAAAGACCCGATTGATGTGGTGAGAGAAGTGATTTTGAAGAAAAAATATGCCGATGAGGCCTGGATCGAGGGAATTGACGAAAAGGTGAAAGCCATTGTAGAGGAATCTGTGAAATTCTCAGAAGAATCTCCATGGCCAGATCCGGCAGAATTATACAAAGACGTTTATGTTCAAAGCGATTATCCTTTTATTCGCGATTAAATAAATTAAAAACCGAAAAAGCTTAAAAAAATTATGGCTGAAGTAGTGCGAATGCCGAAAATGAGTGACACCATGACCGAAGGGGTGATTGCAAAATGGCATAAGAAAGTGGGCGATAAGGTGAATTCTGGTGATTTAGTTGCAGAGGTTGAAACCGACAAGGCCACCATGGATTTTGAATCTTTCCAGGAAGGTACCATCTTATATATCGGTGCCCAGGAAGGAGCTGCTGTTCCGGTCGATTCGGTAATTGCTATTTTGGGTGCTCCCGGAGAAGATTACCAGGCTTTATTAAGCGGGAATGCAGTGGCTGCAGAAACTCCAGCTGCGCCCGAAAGCCCAGCACCTGCCTCCATCCCGGCTGCTACACCGGCCATTAGTCCGGAATCATTAGGAGCAACTGTTATCCGCATGCCCCTTTTGAGCGATACCATGACCGAAGGCGTAATCGCAGAATGGCATAAAAAAGTGGGCGATAAGGTAAAAAGTGACGATGCTTTAGCTGATGTGGAAACCGATAAAGCTACCATGGAAGTGACCGCTTATGCCGAAGGTACTCTGTTGTATGTGGGGGTAGAAAAAGGTAAAGCAGCCAAAGTAAACGATATTATTGCCATTGTGGGCAAAGAAGGTACAGATGTTTCTGGTTTATTGGTTCCAGCCAGTCCGGCAGCTCCAGCTGAAACTCCGGCTGCGCCTGTTGCTCAACCTACGGCAAGTCCGGCTCCAGTTGCTTCACCTGCCGCAATTGCGGACGATTCTAGAGTAAAAGCATCGCCTTTGGCACGTAAAATTGCCAAAGAAAAGGGCATCGACTTGCGCCAAGTTCAAGGAAGTGCAGAAGGCGGACGTATTGTTAAAAAAGATATAGAAAACTTCAAGCCTGGTGCCGCACCTATTCAGGCAGCAGCAGCTACTGAAACTTCGGCGGCCCCTGTGAGCATTCCGACTTATATTGGTGAAGAGAAATTTATCGAGAAGCCGATTTCTCAAATGCGCAAGGTAATTGCCAAGCGTCTTTCTGAAAGTATGTTTACCGCTCCTCATTTTTATTTAAAAATGAGCATCGATATGGACAGCGCTATTCAGGCTCGAAATAAAATCAATGAATTTGCTCCTTCAAAAATCTCCTTCAACGACCTGGTGATAAAAGCAGTTGCGGTTGCCTTAAAACAACATCCGAATGTTAATTCATCTTGGTTAGAAGATAAGATCCGTTACAATGAACACGTGAATATTGGTGTGGCGGTGGCCGTAGAAGATGGCTTGTTGGTTCCGGTGGTTCGTTTTGCAGATGGTAAATCGCTCTCTCATATTTCTGCAGAAGTGAAAGACTTTGCACAACGTGCCAAAGCTAAAAAATTGCAACCTTCGGATTGGGAAGGCTCTACCTTTACCATCTCCAACCTTGGAATGTTTGGTATCGATGACTTTACTGCCATTATTAATCCACCGGATGCTTGTATCTTAGCCGTAGGTGGTATTCAGCAAGTACCAGTAGTTAAGAATGGAGCGGTGGTACCTGGTAATATCATGAAGGTGACCTTAAGCTGCGATCACCGTGTGGTAGATGGAGCAACTGGTGCTGCTTTCCTGCAAACCTTAAAAAGTTTATTGGAAGAGCCGGTTAGGTTATTAGCTTAAATAATTATCAATTATACATTGAAATAAAAAAGAGGCATTTTCCAATGCCTCTTTTTTTATGTGGTTTTTGTTGACTGTAGTTACAGGAATAGCTTTAGCAAGAAATAGAAAGTGGTGGCTAACAGGGCCGACACAGGAATGGTTAAAATCCAAGCCCAAACCAGGTTGAGGGTTACACCCCATCTAACAGCCGAAATCCGTTTACTTAAACCGACACCAATAATAGAACCAGTAATGGTATGCGTGGTGGATACAGGTATTTTAAAATGTTCGGTCATGAAAAGAGTCAAAGCACCGGCCGTTTCGGCAGCAACGCCTTCTAAAGGTGTTACTTTGGTGATTTTTGTGCCCATGGTCTTCACAATCTTCCAACCACCGCTCATGGTACCCAAAGCAATAGATGTATAACAAGCAATTGGAATCCACTCCGGCATGTGGGTAATTTTTGTTTTACCATTCACCACTTCATAGCTGATTTGCAACCATCCTGGAATCTGATCGACCGCCTGATGAGATGTATTCAGATAAACAATAATCGCCGCAGAAATGATACCCATTACTTTTTGAGCATCGTTACCACCATGACCCAAGCTGAATAAAGCAGATGATACCAACTGTAACTTACGGAACCACCACTCTGCCCGGCTGGGATTCGCCTTGCGGCAAATATTGATGATGATGATTGTGATGATATAAGCCACTATTAAACCAATAATTGGCGCCAATACAATGAACATAGCCACTTTACCAATTACCGAAAGGTTCACCACACTGATTCCGCCATGTGCCAAGGCAGCACCTGCAAAACCTCCGATTAGCGTATGAGAAGAGCTGGAAGGAATTCCTTTCCACCAAGTGATCAGGTTCCAGCAAATGGCCGCCAGAATACCGGCTAAAATCACCACCAAATCAATTTTTAAGGTATTGGCAGTTTTAGCCACGGTATCGGCTACATTTAAACTGAAGATCCAATAAGCCAGAAAGTTAAAGAAAGCTGCCCAAGCCACTGCTTGAAACGGGGTAAGCACTTTGGTAGAAACTACCGTTGCGATGGAGTTAGCCGCATCATGAAAACCATTGATATAATCAAATATCAAGGCTAAAACAATGACCGTAATGAGTAAAGTTAAACCCATTGAAAGTAGAATTAGGCGTTTTTAACTAGAATAGACTCCAATACGTTAGCAGCATCTTCGCACATGTCGGTTGCAGTTTCTAAAGCAGCCAACACCTCTTTATATTTAATCAGCTGAACTGCATCTTTTTCATGTGCAAATAGGTCACCAACAGCTCTGTCGAATACATAATCTGCTTGGTTTTCGATGCTATTGATACGAACACAAGAATCGGCAATAGCTCTGATATTTTTTAAGTTGCGTAATTCGCGGATGGCTTTATCTAGATCTGTACAAGCTTGTAAAATCAGATCGGCCAATTTCTGGATAGGCTCCGTGATATTATCAACCTGATAAAGCAACATACGGTTTGCAGAGCCGTGTATATAGTCGGCTACATCATCAATGGCAGTGGCCAATTGGTGAATATCTTCCCTGTCGAAGGGTGTAATGAAATTCTTACTTAATTCCAGATAAATCTGGTGAGTAATTTCATCACCCACATGTTCCAAACTTTCAATTTCCTTAAAATAAACCAATCGATCTTCGGGATCTTTAAGATTCACCGCCTTTTTCAAGGCCTCGGCCATTACAATCAGATTAGAACTCGATTGTTCAAATAGCGGGAAAAAATTCTTGTCTTTAGGAACAAAATATTGGAAAATGCTGTTTAACGACATGTTTTAAAAAAGTTGAATCTTCAAAGCTAATTAATCAATGTTAAGTTAATGTTAATTAATCGGGATGGTTCTTTCGGACATTTGTAAGGTAAATGCAAAAGTTGAGCCAATGTTTTCTGTGCTCCTTACGGTAATGGTTTGGGCATGGGCCTCTAAGATGTGTTTGACAATGGCTAAACCCAGTCCGGAGCCCCCAATTTCGCGGGAGCGACTAAAATCGGTTCGGTAAAACCGCTCAAATATCCGGGATAAGTTTTTTTCCTCAATTCCTACTCCATCATCGGTTACTTCAACTAAATACTGATCGTGCAGTTCAAAAATTTTGATGGAAGTTTCACCATCTGATTTTCCGTATTTAAGCGAATTATCGATCAGGTTGACCAATACTTGTCTGATTTTTTCGCGATCGGCATACACCCTGCTTGATTGGTCATATTTCTCTTTAAAGGTTAATTTGATGCGGTATTTCTGGGCTTTCATCTCCATGGCATCAATTACCTCATGGATGAGTTGAGCTAAGTCGAAAGTCTGATAATTAATGGGAATTTCGCCGCTCTCCAATTTGGAAATGGCATCCAGATCTTCGATCAAATAGCTCAGCCGATCGATATTTTTTGCGGCTTTTTCTAAAAATTTTCGACTTTGTTTTTCATCGCCCACCCCTTCCTGAAGTGCTTCTATATAACCTTGAATTGCAAACAATGGGGTTTTAAATTCGTGTGAAATATTAGCCAGAAATTCTCTTCTAAACTCCTCCTGCTTTTTTAAACCGTCTATCTCCGATTTTTTATTGATGGCCCACTCTTTTACCTCTTGTTCCACATCATTAATGGGATCGGCACTCACGTACTCACCTAAAGCATCTTTGAGATCTTTTCCCAATTTAAGGTTATGGATGAGCTTATAAATCAGCTTGATTTTACTATAAATATAACGCTCGGTTAAGTAATAAAACACCACAAAACTCGTAACCAACGCTACCGAAAAAGTGGCCAACATGTACAACCAATTCTGCTGAAAATAAAAATTTAGTAAAGCCAGAGAAAGGGCTACCGCCAGCGCATTAACGAAAACAAGAACAGAAAGTTTCATAAAATGAGCGTTTTAATAAATTTACGAATCTTGATCGGTTCTGCGGGTGCCGTCGTACAATTCGTATTCTAACAAACGGCAATCCAGTTTTCCGTTATAAAATTCGATCCTTCGGGAAGCTTTTAAGCCTATTTTTTTGGCCAGATCGGGATTGCCGGTAAAAATATAACCGCGGTAACCTTTGGCTTTTTGCTTCATAAAATCGCCCATGCGCTTGTAGGTAGCTTCCAATAAGGTGTGCACACCCAATCGTTCGCCATAAGCAGGATTGAACATCAACACACCGGCACCTTCAGGAACCGGAGTATCCGCAAAATCACAAACCATGAAATCAATCAACTGATCAACGCCGGCTGTTTTGGCATTTTTTTGTGCAATATCTATGGCATCGGGCGAAATATCACTCGCAATGATCTTAAACTCGGCATTTTTCAAAACCTGATCTTTTAACTCTCGGCGGGCAGCAAAAAACACCTCTTCTTCATAACCCAATACATGCATGAAACCATAATTCATTCGGTATAAGCCCGGACTTCTGTTAGTAGCCAACAAAGCAGCCTCAATGGCCAGCGTGCCAGAGCCGCACATAGGGTTTATAAACGGACTTTTACCATCCCATCGGGTTGCCATCACGGTGGCAGCGGCCAATGCTTCTAACATAGGGGCTTTACCAGGATGTTTGCGGTACCCGTGCTTAGCCAGGGTTTCGCCCGAAGTGTCGAGATAAATTTCAGCCTGATCGTCTTTCCAGTATAAATGAACAACCGCTTTATTTAATTCAGGACCAGTATTGGGACGAATGCCTTTTTTGTCTTTTATGCGATCAACGATAGCGTCTTTCACTTTCAAATTCGCAAACAAAGGCGTGGTGATGAATTGATTATCTACGTTGGAAGTAACGGAAAAGTAAGCGGAAAAATCGATCAACTCCTCCCACTCCATCTCCAATAATTCTTTATACAAACGAGCCGGATTTTCGGCAATAAATGCTTTGAGCGAATATAAAATCTGACTG
Source organism: uncultured Sphingobacterium sp. (assembly GCA_964580845.1). Classification (GTDB taxonomy): domain Bacteria; phylum Bacteroidota; class Bacteroidia; order Sphingobacteriales; family Sphingobacteriaceae; genus JAIPAN01. The sequence continues at coordinate 27,758 of CAZOLA010000015.1, read as the reverse complement.
GCGCATCGGAGGTTCAGATTGAGTTTGATACAATCGTTCACGGTGCCAAAAAGCTCAACTCCTGTGCTGAATGAACGAACTATTTCAAATCCGAGGGCCTGAACTTCTTGCTGTAAATACGGCGATAAACGCTTATTACAGGTGATGATGATTTTGCTCTTGTTGTGGAAAACTTGCATGATATTTTGCGAAGTTAATCAATTAAAATATGGAGATTTGAGTTTAGTTAGATTATAAAATAGTAAATCATGGATATTAAAGGAAAAGTACATGAGGTTGGAGAGGTGATTACAGTGAGTGAGAAGTTTAAAAAACGAGAGATCGTTGTTGAATATGCTGAAAATCCGACTTACCCGGAGTTTATTAAAATGGAAGCCATTCAAGACAAAGTGAACTTGTTTGATCAAGTGAAAGTAGGCGATCAGGTAGAAGTTTTTTTTAATTTGAGAGGCCGCCCATGGACCGATAAAAATGGAAAAACTCAATACTTCAACACCCTTTCTGTTTGGCGATTGAACATTTTAGGAGGTGCCGAGTCGGCTCCGGCCAGCCCTGCATATGCTCCGCCGGTTGATATAGCTGCGGCACCGGGCGAAGAAGACAGCGATTTGCCTTTCTAAACCAAACCAATTATAAAACAAAAAAGCCCCAGATATACATCGAGGGGCTTTTTTCATTACAAACCAATTTATTATTCTTTAATCATTTTCTTAACCCACCAATTAGTGCCTTGGTTCAACACCAAGTAATAGATCCCGTTTTTAGGTAAGCTAAAGGCCTTGTAATAAGTCTCGTTAAAGTTGGGCTGCTTATCTGAAAAAACAGGCTGAAGGTTGTTGTCTATTATTTTTACCTCCAAGGCTCCTTTCGATTTCAAACTAAGAGTCAGATTGATTTTACCGGTAGAAAAGCTGGGGAAAATATTCAAATCGTCCACGATTAAGTTGTTGTTAGCCTTTTCCGAACCGGTGATTTTGGCAACAGACTCATTTGCAGCTTCTGTCAATCGAATATGTAGGCGGTTGCTGATCCCATCCTTATCGGTGTTGGAATAAGAAAAATCTTGCGAATTCTTTTCGTTACCAAACTCGCTATTGAAACGCATGTTTTTCAGCATGGGCATGCGAAAAGCTCGAGCTTCATCGGGAGTATTAGGTAACATTTCGATAGTTGCACCATCGCTGAAGAACTTTATGTTACTTTCTAAACCATCGATATTTAATTGTTGATTTTTAAATTGGCTTGAATCCAAGTGGATAAAAATACTATCTACTTCTTTGATCCTGCCAGAAGGCAATGTTTCTACATCTTTCCATATCATTACTTTAGGAGCATTTAACCTTTTAACAATGATTTGCTCTGGTTCACCTTCTTTTTTCTTGCGAATAATTACTTGCGACTCGGTAGGAGGCTGCGGCGGATGAGGGAGTTCATGGTTGAACTGGCCTAAACGAATACCTTCTAATTCTTTCATCAGTTTTTTTCTATCAGATCTGCTCACATCTTTAAGATTTTGGCCGTTAATAATGGTGTCGCCATTCTTAATAATGATAGATTTGGATACCTGCTTTTTTTCCTGTGCCAATGTTTTAGCAGGCTTAGCTCCAAGGATTACTACCACTACCAGTGCAACGATAATGGAGGGTGGGCTTTGTAAATACTTTTTCATGTGTTTAAATTTTATGTGCCCAAAACTATGCCAAGTACAAAAGGTATTTTGTTAAGGCTTTGTTAAAAATTGTTAAAAGATGTTGTCAGCCAGGGGCTTTGAATAATTTTGTAAAACATGAAAAGGAAAAGTATCTTATTGATCATCGGTCTGATGTCATTCGCCTTGCTGGGCGTATTGGCTGTTCAATGGTACTTTATCCGCCAATCCTATCAGCTTAAATCGCAACTTTTTGATCAAAATGTGAACGAGTCTTTAACCAATGTGGTTCAAAAACTCGAAAAACAAGACGCTTTCAACTTTTTGCTCAATAAGGCAGTAGACACCCAAAAGGTGAATCGTCAGATTCAAGAAAAAAGAACCTCCTATCTATTGGTACAAACAAAACAGCGTAAAGAGAAGGCCAATTATGCTGCATTTTTAAAACAACAACAAAGTAAAGCAGACAGCCTTTTCAATATCCGCGACAGCTTGATTCGTTCTAAATATCCTTTGGTATTGGCCTATGAAGGAAATGAAGAGGAGGCTTATTTGCCGGAGATCAGTCCTAATTTTCAAGTTGAAGTTTTTCAATATGAAGATGCCTTTGGTCGTTTACACCAACAAACGCTTACCAGAGCTGTGCCTCAGACCTATCAACAAAGCACCAAGAAGATCAAAAACGGTAAAGCAGATTCGGTTAAAAAATATGTGGTTTTCGATCCGCAAACAGGTCCACGTTTAATTACCCTGGCCCGCCCCGACTTAAAAAATATTTCACCGGAGGTATTAAAGGAAGAAAAAGAAAAATATCAGATCAAATATGTGAAACAACTCCTCGATTCTGCAGAGGAACAGAAGAAAGATCTGATTCAGGATTTGGCGCAAGAATTAAACCAACGTGCAGTGCCCCTGAAAAAAAGAATTCAGCCCCTGCTACTCGATTCTCTTCTAAAAAACGAATTTAACAACAAGGGCATCGGGAGTGATTTTTCCTATTTGGTTAAAACGGGCGGTGCAGACTCGGTCATTTTTAGGAAGGCCAGTAATGCGGCACTCTTCGATGAAGCAAATACCTACAAGGTGCAACTTTTCCCAAAAGAAATGCTTCGGGAAGCCGGTTGGTTGGTCATTAGTTTCCCCGATAAGAACAAATACATCCTCTCCAACATGAGCCTGATCCTTACTTTATCCGGGGGGCTGTTGTTGGTTTTGTTGTTCTCTTTTGGATATACACTACAAATGATTCTGCAGCAAAAAAAGATTTCGGAAATGAAAACCGATTTCATCAATAACATGACCCATGAGTTTAAAACTCCGGTGGCTACCATCATGATTGCCAGCGAAGCCCTAAAAGATTCGGAAGTAAGTAAAGACCAAAGCCGGATTGACAAATTGGCTAATATCATTTATGATGAAAATATCCGTTTAGGCAACCACATAGAAAGGGTGTTGAATATTGCCCGTATTGAGAAAGAAAACCTCAAACTCGAGCAAAAAGAAATTGCAGTTCATGATCTGATACTGGCCGTAGGAGATAGCATGAGCCTGCAGTTCCAGAAGTACGGGGCTGAAATCAAATTGATGCTGGACGCTAAAAATGACCTGATTTTGGGCGATGAATTACATTTATCTAACGTGTTGTTCAACCTGCTCGACAATGCCCTTAAATACAGCAGCAAGCATCCTGAGATTGAACTGAGTACACTGAATGCTGGTTCGAATCTGATCATCAAAGTAAAAGACAATGGAATTGGCATGAATCGTGATCAGCTTTCAAAAATATTTGAGCAGTTTTACAGAATACCCACCGGTAATTTGCACGATGTAAAGGGGTTTGGCCTCGGCTTGAGCTACGTGAACACCATCATTAAACAACTCAAAGGTCAAATAAAGGTGAAAAGTGAAAAAGATAAGGGTTCGGTATTTGAAATCAGTTTGCCACTCGCATGAAAAAAATTCTTTTAGTAGAAGACGATCCCAACTTAGGGCTGTTATTGCAAGATTACCTGCAACTAAAAGGTAAATATGAAGTGGTATTGTGTACCAACGGTGAAGAGGGTCTGCAGGCCTTTACCAAAGAAAAGTTCGACATCTGTATACTGGATGTGATGATGCCCAAAAAAGACGGCTTTTCCCTCGGCAAGGATATCCGGAAAATTAATGAACAGGTACCGATCATTTTTGCCACCGCCAAAACCATGATCGAAGACAAAACAATGGCCTTCGAATTGGGCGGAGACGACTACATTACGAAGCCATTCCGGATTGAGGAACTTCTCTTGCGAATCAAAGCTTTGTTAAAACGGGCTACTCCCGAAGCGAGCGAATCGCCCGAACCACAAAGCCAATTCCAAATTGGAAAATTCTTCTTCGATTTTCAGGCACAATTAATTTCTCTCGACCAGGAACAGCAAAAACTAAGCACCAAAGAAGCAGAGCTCTTGCGCTTGCTTTGCCTTAAACAAAACGATGTATTGACTAGAGAAGAGGCACTATTGGCGATATGGCACGATGATAATTACTTCAACGGCAGGAGCATGGATGTATTCTTAAGTAAATTACGGAAATATCTCAAAGCAGATCCTCAGGTAGAAATTATCAATGTTCATGGACGTGGCTATAAACTCCTGGTGCAAAGAAGCGCTCAAAAAAACGTCCCGAATTAGCTGCAATAATCTGTTACTAATTTTATTTATTACCTAATAAGCAATTATTAAGCTCAATAATTGATAATTATATTTATTTTAGATTTAATTATTTATTATAAAATTAAACAGCTTAACTTCAATTGGTAGAACATTAAACCAATTGATTTTATGAAAAATAGAATGATGTATTTATTGATGACCGGCTTATGCGGTCAAATTTTGCTTGGTTCTTGCGAAAAAGAAGAAATCTATCCAGAGGTATACAACACTAAAGTGTTAACAAACCGAGTAGAAAGCCAACAGTACAGTAATGACTCCAATAGTGATCCTTACTATATGGTTCGGGATCGCACTTTTTATCCGCTTCCAAAACCAGATGTAGATCCCACTGCAGAACCAGATCCGGAGCCGATTCCATGGCATGAAAAATAATCTCCCGAAAGGGTCCAAATTGAAAACAAAACAGCCCAGTGTTTCTTTTGAAGCCTGGGCTGTTTAATTATAAATCAAATTTGATTCCCTGTGCAAGTGGTAATGCCGTAGAATAATTGATGGTATTGGTTTGGCGGCGCATGTATGCTTTCCAGGCATCGGAGCCCGACTCGCGGCCACCTCCCGTTTCTTTTTCGCCACCAAAAGCACCACCTATTTCAGCTCCCGAAGTACCGATGTTTACATTCGCGATTCCGCAGTCAGATCCTTCTGCTGAAAGAAAATGTTCTGCTTCACGCAAATTAAGGGTCATGATAGCCGAAGAAAGTCCCTGAGGAACACCGTTTTGAATGGCAATGGCTTCTTCGAGGGTTTTATACTTCATCACATATAAAATTGGTGCAAAGGTTTCTTCGCGAACAATGTCAAAATCTGGTTTTACAGCTGCAATACAGGGCTTTACATAACAGCCCGACTCGTAACCAGGTCCAGATAAAACGCCACCCTCAACCAAGAATTCTCCACCCTCTTCTTTACATTTTTTAATGGCATCTAGGTAAATATCTACCGCAGCCCGGTCAATAAGCGGACCTACGTGATTAGTTTCATCGAGCGGATTACCAATACGCAATTGCTGATAAGCCTTCACTAGTTTTTGGGTAAAAGCATCATATACACTTTCGTGGATGATCAAACGGCGGGTGCTGGTACAACGTTGTCCGGCCGTACCCACAGCGCCAAAAACACAGCCAATTAACGACATATCTAAATCTGCATCCTTAGAAATAATGATGGCATTGTTTCCACCCAGCTCCAAAATGGTTCGGCCAAAACGTGATGCAACTGCAGCAGAAACCATGCGACCAACCCTTGTAGATCCAGTAAAGGAAACTAATGGAATTTGAGGATCTTGATTCATCAAATCGCCGGCTGCATTACCCAATACCAGGCAACTCACTCCCTCAGGCACCCCATTCGCTTTAAATACTTTTGCAATAATATGCTGGCAGGCAATGGCACATAAAGGTGTTTTCGAACTTGGTTTCCACACACAAACATCCCCACACACCCAGGCAATGGCACTGTTCCAACTCCAAACTGCCACCGGAAAGTTAAACGCAGAAATGATACCCACAATACCGAGTGGATGCCATTGTTCATACATGCGGTGCGAAGGGCGCTCCGAGTGCATGCTGAGTCCATAAAGTTGACGAGATAATCCAACTGCAAAATCACATATATCGATCATTTCCTGCACTTCACCCAATCCTTCCTGCAGGCTCTTGCCCATTTCATACGAAACCAGTTTCCCTAAATCATCCTTATACTTACGCAATTCTTCCCCAAGTTGACGAACCACCTCCCCACGCTTGGGGGCAGGCACCTTGCGCCATTCCAGAAATCCATTTTGGGCCACTTCGATCACTTGGCGGTATTCATCGGCATTTGCCGGAGTAAAGGCCGCAATGGTATTTCCATCAACAGGCGAATGACTTGACTTTGAAGATGATGGATTGGCTTTGCCCCAAATTTGCCCGGTGCTCCAGGAGGGATTCAAGGCTTCAATACCTAAGTTTTTTAGGATAGCTTGGATGTCTGTTTGCATAACGTACGTTTTTACAAAGTTAATATTTCCAATGCAGCCTATACGCTGTACACCGTAAATAATTAGCCGAAATCAAGGAGTGGAGATGTTGAAAACTTAATTCAAATAAAGCCGGCATTTTAAATTAATTTGACAAACATTAAATGCTTGGCAGGGTATTTGGGCGATAGCTATTAAACAAGGTCTCTTATTTTATTATTGAGAAATGGAAGAGAATTTCGAGTTCGATTTTTCTGAAGATCCAAAATTTTCAGTAGAACGCTATGAAGAAATGATCCGGAATCAGGATCAATATTTTTTTGATGCACAGGCATTCGAGAACATCATTGATTATTATTTAGAAAAAAGCGATCCGGTGAAAGCCCTGCAAGTAGTTGAGTATGCACTGAGCCAGCATCCCTTTGCTGCGGTGTTTTTAATTAAACAAGCCCAGTTATTTCTGGTAACCAACCGTCTGGAATTAGCCTTCAAGTCCTTAGATAAAGCTGAAAGCCTGGAACCCTCAGAGCCTGATATTTATATTTTAAGAGGTAATATTTTCGAAGGTTTGGAGCGCCATACTGAAGCCCTGGAAAATTATGAGAAGGCGCTTAGAATAACAGAAAACAAGGATGAGATCTTGTTACACATGGCCTATGTTTATCAGAACATGTCCGACTATGATTCGGCAATTAAATACCTGAAACTTTGCCTCGAGAACAATATGGAAAACCAGGAGGCACTCTATGAACTGGCTTTCTGTTACGATGTGCTCGATAAGCAGGAAGAAAGCATTGCTTTTTATCAGCAATACATCGATACCGAGCCCTATTCTTATGCCGCCTGGTATAATTTGGGAAACGCTTTTAACAAGCTCAATTTCTACGAAAAAGCCATTGATGCCTACGATTACGCCATCCTGATCAAGGAAAATTTTGCTTCGGCCTACTTTAACAAGGGCAATTCATTGGTGCATTTAGACCGCTACCTCGATGCCATTGAGGTATACAAGCAAACTTTTGAGTACGAACCTCCCAGTGCCGACACCTACTGTGCCATTGGAGAATGTTACGAGAAACTGGAGCAAATGGATGAGGCCAGAAAATATTATAAAAAAGCGGTAAAAATGGATCCTGAGCAAGCCGATGCCTGGTTTGGCATAGGCGTAACCCTCGATTTTGAAGAGCGTTATTTCGAATCGCTTCATTTTTATAAAAAAGCGCTGGAGCTGGATCAGAAAAATCCTGATTTCTGGTTTGCCATTGCCGATGCCAATTATAAACTGAAACAACTCGAAGAATCGGAGCAAGCTTATGAAAAGGTGGTGGAGCTCAATCCGACAGATGTAGATGCCTGGCTCGACTATTCGTCTATTATGTTTGAACAGCAGAAACTGACCGAGGCCATTGAAATTATTGCCGAAGGCATCAAGACCAATCCGGATGCGGCCGAATTATACTACCGGATGGTGGCCTATCTTTTTGCTGATGGCCAATACAATGAGGCGATCCGTTTTTTGGAATTAGCACTTAGCTGCGATCCCGATAAGCATTACATCCTGTTCGAATACTTGCCTCAATTGCAAGAAAACAAGATCATCATCGATATTATCAACCGATATACGCTTTAATTTCCAGTCATTATTTGAAGTCTTCCTTTTTTCGTTTTTTTTGAGAGATTTGCAGCATGAATTATTCTTTAAATAACCTTCCCGAACGCAGCCAAAAACCCAGAAGCAAGGGATTAACCATGGTAATGGATAAAGGCCTGAGCATTCGTGAAATTGAAGACTTCCTGGAGGTTTCTGGCAGTCATACTGATATCGTAAAATTGGGCTGGGCTACCAGTTTTGTGACCCCTAATTTGGAAAAGAAACTACGGGTTTATAAAGATGCGGGTATCCCGGTCTATTTCGGAGGTACTTTATTCGAGGCCTTCGCCATTCGTAACCAATTTGATGATTATCGAAAAATTCTCGATAAATACGGAATGGAATATGCGGAAGTGTCAGACGGATCAATAGAAATTGAACACGATCAAAAATGCGAATACATCCGTAAACTAAGTGAGCAAGTGACCGTAATTTCGGAAGTTGGCTCTAAGGATGCGGCAAAAATATTTGCACCTTATAAATGGATTGCCTTGATGAAAGCAGAAATGGAAGCCGGATCATGGAAGGTAATTGCCGAAGCCAGAGAAGGTGGAAACGTGGGTATTTACCGCGATTCGGGAGAGGTAAGAGAAGGCTTGGTGGATGAGATCTTAACTCAAATCCCTGAGGAAAGCATCATTTGGGAAGCTCCTATTAAAGCACAACAAGTTTGGTTCATCAAATTGCTGGGAACCAATGTAAACCTGGGGAACATTGCACCTGCAGAGGTCATTCCATTAGAAACCATCCGTTTGGGTTTAAGAGGCGATACCTTCAATCATTTCTTAAATCAAAAATAGTTTAGAAAGGTTTTTCTGATATGAAGAAATACGGCATCATTGGCTACCCTTTGGCTCACTCTTTTTCACTCGATTATTTTAAAGAGAAGTTCAAAAAAGAGCGCTTAGAGGACTGTGAGTATCAGGCTTTCCCGATTCAAAATATCAGCGACTTATCCGATATCATTAAAAATAACCCCGATTTATGTGGATTGAATGTAACGCATCCGCATAAAATTGGGGTGATTTATTACATGGATAAACTGGACGAGGCCGCACGTGAAATTGATGCTGTAAACTGTATCAAAATCATCAATAACCGTCCGGTGGCTTCTTTTTTTAGCGGTGAGTTATCTACAACGCAAGTACGTTTAGAAGGTTACAATACCGATGCCTACGGTTTCGAACAATCATTAAAGCCCTTACTCAAAAAGCATCACCAAAAGGCGCTTATTTTAGGCGATGGGGGAGCTTCGAGAGCCGTTGCCTATGTGCTGAGAAAATTAGGTATCGACTATCACATTGTTTCCAGAAGGGCCAGAAATAAACAGGTAGCCTATACCGAGTTAAACGCGGAGATGATGGCAGAACACCTGTTGGTGATCAACACCACACCGCTGGGCACCTTCCCCGAAACCGATGCCTGTGCGCCCATTCCCTACGAGTTTTTCACAGCCAAGCATTTGGCCTACGATCTGGTGTACAATCCGGCCGAGAGCGAATTCCTGAAGCGTGCAAAGGCCCAGGTTGCAGAAATTAAAAATGGGCTCGAGATGCTGCATATTCAGGCAGAAAAAGCCTGGGAAATATGGAATAGCTAAAACATGAGGCCTTTCTCACTGCTGTTATCGTTTTTTATTTCGGGCTTCCTACTTTCCTGCGGAGGCAACTATACCCCCAAACCGCGTGCTTATTTTCGGATTGAATTCCCCGAAAAAAAATACCAAACTTACCAAGCTAATTGCCCTTATCGTTTTGATTATCCAAACTATGCCAAAATTCATGCGGCTGATGACAAAAACGCAAAACCGTGCTGGGTGAACCTCGATTATGAGGAATTTAATGCTCGCTTGTACCTTAGTTATTACCCGATTGATGGTCGTAAACAACTGGATGAATTGATGGAAGAAACCAGAAGTTTAGCCTTTAAACATTCGGTTAAAGCTACTGCAATTGATGAGGCCATCATCCATTATCCTGACAGAAAAGTGTACGGCATTTATTATACCATTGATGGGAATACTGCTTCCTCCGTACAATTTTTCCTTACAGATAGCAGCAAGAACTATTTACGCGGAGCCTTATATTTTAATGAAACCCCACAAATAGATTCGATTAGGCCGGTACTGGACTTTATAAAAAAGGACATTGATGTAATGATCAAATCTTTTAGCTGGAAGAAATAATTCAAAAAAAACAAACCTTTTCACATCTCTCCGGTTTATATCTATGAACATGTAAAACGGTTCAATTGTGATAAGGTTTAGGTTGAAAGTCTCCCGAGAAATTGGGAGACTTTTTTTATGGTTTCGGGCTTGTGCCAGACGGCTTCAAGGTAGTTTCAAACAACTTGAAGATCCGCTTATACTCATCTGTCCAGCTGGATGGTTCAGTAAATCCATGATCTTCTACCGGATAAACCGCCAGCTCCCATTGATCTTTACCCAACTCTATCAAACGCTGACTTAATCTCACAATGTCCTGGAATTGAACGTTTACATCTACCATACCATGGCACATCAGTAAATTCCCCTTCAAGCCTTCGGCAAAATAAATGGGCGAACTACGGCGGTAGGCCAGCTCATCATTGACTGGTTCATTCAAAATATTCGAAGTATAGCCATGGTTATAATGTGCCCAATCAGTAACCGAGCGCAGGGCAGCACCCGATTTAAATACTTCGGGTGTGCTAAACATCCCCATCAGGGTAATGAAACCGCCATAAGAACCACCATATATCCCTACATTTTTAGCATTTACCCCGTATTTTTCTACCAAAAGCTTCACTCCATCCACCTGATCGCTTAAATCTTTACCTCCCATGTGGCGGTAAATGCCGGTACGATGATTACGGCCATAACCCGAACTGGCGGTGTAATCTATATCTAACACCGTATAACCTGCATCGGCGAGTAAATTATGGAACATGTACTCACGGAAATAGGTGCTCCAACCATAATGCACATTTTGCAGGTAGCCTGCACCATGCACAAACACTACAGCCGGACGATCGGGATGCGGTGTTGCAGGCTGATACAAGCGGGCATACACAGGATCCCCGTGTCGGTTATTGAAATTAATTACTTCGGGTGCTCTCCAGGCATACGAGTTGAACTCGGCAGAGGTAGACTGTGTAATGTTGATGGCTTTTGCAGCGGGCTTATTTTCCTGCAGATACAATTCCCAGGGTTTATTGCTGTACGAGTAGCGAATGGCGAGCCATTTTTCATCGGGCGAGAGACTCACTTCATTTAATCCCTTCATGCTGGTAAGCTGCACCGGCTCTCCGCCACCTACCGGGATGCGGTAATAATGAGTGATACCGGGATGTTCTCTATTGGCTGTGAAATAAAATGATTTTTTATCGTTGGATAAACGTAGCGTTTGCACCTCCCAGTTACCCGAAGTAAGCTGTTTTTTCTGCCCGTTCAGCACATTTACGCTATAAAGATGGGAGTAGCCGGAAGCCTCGCTTTGGTAATAGAAATGCTGGCGATCGATCCAACCCAGGCTGCCGCCACCAAAAGAACCCCCAATTCCCGGACCAGCAATCCAGGCCTCATCGCGTTGACGATCCAACAGACTCAACTGTCCGTTCTCCGGATTCAACTTCATGATCCAACGGTCTTTATTGTCTTGTGCAAAAACCACCACCACGGCCTGGCTGCCATCTTCATTCCAAAACGGGCCGGTGATGGCCACCTTACGGTCTTCGTTTTTCTTGGTGCGTTCTTCCAATTGTTTCGGATAATCTTTTACATAATCGGGTAAGTCTTTAATGCCCGGAATTTCTTTGGTAGAGATCTGGTAGATGGTGTCCCGCTTTAGGTCATAAATGTAGTTTTGATAAGTGGGTAAAGCATTGCCTACTTTTGTTCTGCCCGGAATATCCTCAACATAACCTGATGAGGTGATAAAATTCGGTACGATGGTATTCTGATTACCATCCGGGCTTCGACTAATTCTGAATGCGATGTATTTTTCATCGGGGCTCAACCGGATGTTGTTGAGCTGCATTTTATCATCCAGTATAAATTCTTTCGGGCGTTTGCTCTCTGTTAGTTTTCGGTCTTCCTGGTTCCACTTATTCTCCTGTTCTTTCTTGGCTAAGTACTCAAAAGTGGCCAGCTGATCGGCTTTCAACCATTGATCCTGCTTACTCAATGTTGCCTCTGGGCGTTTACGACTGCGGCTCAAATTGCTGAGCTGCAAGAGGCTTCCATCTCTCAAGGAAAGGCGAAAGAGGTTCTCGTTGCGCTGAAAAATCACGCTATTTTCATCGGTACTAAAAGCAGCTCCGCTTTCACGGTCGAGGGTATTGATCAGTATTTTTTCTGTATTGCTGTTGAGATCGAGCAAAATCAAATCTCCATTCCGCTCAAACAAGGCCTTGGTTCTGTTTTTATTATAGCTAAGGTTGTTGCGGTTAAGTGCCGTTAATTCGGCCCTGTTTGCTGGCCTTGACTTTTTGTTTTGCGGACTGATCACATACAGCAGATCCCTGTCCTTATTTTCCGGATTCCAGTTAAAGTACAATGCCTTTGCATCGGGATTCCATTGCACATTGGTCGGCGACACACCCATCCATTTCGGGTCACGCATGATTTTTTCGACACTGAGTGGCGCTAATTGCTGCGCCTTTAGGCTAAGGCCTGAAAGAAAGATAAGTAGGAAAGCGAATTTTTTCATTTGGGTCTACTAATGTCAAAGCAATTTAATAAGTATTGGAACAAGTAGCGAATGCTGGAAGTACAAATCGAATTCGTCATTGAAAATGTTACATCCCTGGCTAAAATTCTATCTTTGTAGGCTATGCAACATCCAGCAAAAGTAAGAGTAAGATTTGCCCCCAGCCCCACCGGCGGTTTACATTTAGGTGGTGTACGCACCGTTTTATTCAATTATTTGTTCGCCAAAAAACATGGCGGGCAATTTATTTTAAGAATTGAAGATACCGACCAAACCCGCTATGTGGAAGGTGCAGAGCAATACATCATCGATTGTTTGGAATGGTGCGGATTAAAGCCGGATGAAGGTCCGCATGTAGGCGGACCGTTTTCACCCTACCGCCAAAGTGAGCGGAAGGAGCGCTACCGTCCTTATGCCGAGCAATTGGTAGCGGCAGGCTATGCCTATTATGCCTTTGATACCGCTGAAGAACTGGACAAATGCCGAAAGGAAATCCCTAATTTTCAATACGGACATACCTACCGCAGCCAAATGCGTAATTCGCTTTCTCTTAGCGAAACGGAAGTGCAACAATTGATTGCCAATGGCGAGCCTTACGTAATCCGGATAAAGATGCCACAAGATGAAACGGTCACATTTAATGACATGATTCGTGGGGAGGTGAGCTTTGATACCAATTTGGTAGATGATAAGGTACTGTTGAAAGCCGATGGCATGCCGACTTATCATTTAGCTGTTGTGGTGGATGACTACCTAATGGATATCAGCCATGCATTTCGTGGGGAGGAATGGTTACCCTCGGCTCCGGTTCATTTATTATTATGGAAATATTTAGGTTGGGAAGCGGCCATGCCGCAATGGGCGCATTTGCCACTGATTCTAAAACCCGATGGCCATGGTAAACTGAGTAAACGCGATGGCGACCGACTGGGCTTCCCGGTATTTGCCATGAACTGGCTCGATCAGAAAACAGGTGATTTTACACCTGGCTTCCGTGAATTGGGCTTTTTACCCGAAGCTTTTTTAAACCTGCTGGCCATGTTGGGCTGGAACGATGGAACCGACCAGGAAATTTTTAGCCTGGATGAATTGATTGAAAAATTCTCCATAGACCGTGTGAGCCATGCCGGCGCCAAATTCGATTTCGAAAAAGCCAAATGGTATAATGCCGAGTGGATCAAAAAAGTAGATCCGGAAAGATTGAAAACTTTGCTCATTGAACAAATGAAGCAGCAGGATATTCAATTGGAGAATAATGCTTACCTGAGCCAGGTGATTGATTTGGTAAAAGATCGCCTCGTACTCTTGAAGGATTTTTGGGAGCAGGCTTCTTTCTTCTTCCAGGCTCCGGAGGTATATGATCTGGAGGCGGTAAAACCGAAATGGACAGCAGAAAAAGCAGCATTTTATGCAAACATGATGCAAGAGTTTAGGAGTTTATCTCACTGGGAATCGGCCGATTTAGAAGCCCGCTTCAAAGCGGCTGCCGAATCTGCAGGTATAAAGGTGGGAGAACTGATGTTACCTTTCCGGGTGATGTTGGTAGGCGGTAAATTTGGACCGGCTGTTTTTGATATTGCTGCTCTAATTGGACCGGCTGAAACCATCAACAGAATAGAGAAAGCGCTCAAGGCGTTTCAATCATAAACATGCGTACCCTCTGCTATAGTTTGATCTTGATGCTGGCTTTGAGTGCCTGTGCCAGTCATCCATATGCAGTAAGCCAGCGTAGCTACCGAAAAGAAGTTAGTTCTTTAAGCAAAACCATTAAAAGTCAAAGCAAAAAAAGCTTTGCAGATTCTTTGGGTAATCCTATTCCAAGTGAATGGGTCAGTACTGTCAACTTCAACCTGCGCAAACCTAATTACGTGATCATTCACCATACGGCACAGCAAAGTGTGGAGCAAACTCTCAAAACCTTCAGCACCAACAAATCTCAGGTAAGTGCACATTACCTGGTGAGTAAGGACGGGAAGATTTATCAGTTATTGAACGATTACCTGAGGGCCTGGCATGGCGGGGTATCCAGGTGGGGCAATATTACGGACATCAATTCGGTATCCATTGGGATAGAGATAGATAATAATGGTCTTGATCCTTTTACAGAAGCACAAATAGAGGGCTTGCTGGCCCTACTGGAGCAATTGAAAAAGACTTATAACATTCCTGTCGCTAATTTTATAGCTCATGCGGATATTGCGCCATCTCGAAAGGTAGATCCGCAGGTATTATTTCCCTGGAGGAAACTGGCCGACCGTGGTTTTGGGCTCATGCCCGATACCTTGATTAGTGAAACTGCACCGATTGATTTCAACCCCATTCAGGCTTTGCGAGTGATTGGCTACGATACCAAAGACCTTCCGGCTGCGATCAGGGCATTTAAGCGTCATTTTCTGGGTAAAGAAGAGGATGCTGAATGGACTGCCGAAGCCATCGATGCTTTGTATAATCTGTACTGCAAGTATTAGTAACTAAGGCTTCGTATTCTGAAACCGATGGTACAAAAACCGAACACATCTGTTCAATTATAGTTTCCTCTTGTACTAATTTCAACCATTTACTTTCAATGATCGTATCAATCGTGTGAAATCACGTTTTGAGAGTTTGAAGTAGCGTTCTGTGAGTGTCAATGTGCGAAATAATAATTGGATAGCGCCAACTAAATGTGTTAAAGTGCCAACTGGTTGTGCGAATGTGCAAACTCTACTTGCTATGTATGACTTATGGTATGCTAATGTGCAAACTGGTTGTACGAATGTGCGAACATAATATGCGAATGTGCAAACATAATGTGTGAAAGTTCGGACATGATGTGCGAATGTGCGAACTCATTGTTGGAATTGGCGGAAAGTTGTGGCGATACGGTGTAATAAAAAAGCCTCCCCGACTACTCGGAGAGGCTTTACTTGAGCAAGCGCCTTAGTTTCTCTTATTGGCTTCCTGCATGGGGTTGCTTCCTGATGAAGCACCTCTGATACCTTGTTGCTGTCTGAATAGCTCGAAGCGGGAAGGTATGGTTTTGCGTGGCCAAGCATTGTTGTGATCGTCAATATCGGCGGTTTCGCGATATGGATCTAATTGAACGTTCACTACTTCTTTATCTTTAGCAAACACCTTGGTGATCTTTTGCTCATTCTTGCGCCAGATGTAGGCCGGAATGCGGTCCACTTCTTTGCTGCCGTCGGCAAAGGTCCACTCAATGATGAGCGGCATCACTAAACCACCCTTGTTTTCAAAATCTAATTCGTAGAAATGTTTCTTCTTATCGTAGAAGCTTTTTTCTGTGGGGCTTAGAGAAGCATAAAACTTTTCATAGGTCGATTTAGATGCCGGGGTGATGGCAAAGCGATCCCATTTGTTGTAAAAATCTAAGAGGGAGGTATCTGCTTCTACCGCAAAGCGAAGGCCGGCGTCGCGATTTCTTTGACGACCAATGCTGTAGGCATCGTCTTCAAATTTTTTCTTATCGAATTCATTTTCGATGGCCGGGTTTTTGGTGTTCAAACGGTAGTAGCGAACATCGTTCAATGAAATATCTACCGGATCGGTGTCAAAGAACCAACCTCTCCAGAACCAATCCAGGTCTACGGCCGAAGCATCTTCCATGGTACGGAAGAAATCGGCAGGCGTTGGATGGCGGAAAGCCCAGCGGCGGGAGTATTCTTTAAAGGCATAATCGAACAGTTCGCGACCCATCACGGTTTCTCTTAAAATATTTAAGGCGGTAGCAGGCTTGGCATAAGCGTTAGGCCCAAAGCGGACGATGTTCTCTGAATTGGTCATGATGGGTTCCAATTCATTTTTAGGCAGCTTCATGTAGTCTACAATTTTATGCGCCGGTCCACGGCTGGAAGGGTACTTGTTATCCCATTCTTGCTCGGTGAGGTATTGTAAGAAAGTGTTTAATCCTTCGTCCATCCAAGTCCACTGGCGTTCGTCGGAGTTTACGATCATCGGGAAGAAGTTGTGTCCTACTTCATGGATGATTACCCCAATCATACCGTATTTGATGGCTTCGGAATAGGTGCCGTCTTTTTCTGCACGGCCGTAGTTAAAGCAGATCATTGGGTACTCCATGCCATTGGCAGCTTCTACAGAGATGGCCACCGGGTAAGGGTACGGAATGCTGTACTTTGAATAGGTTTGAACGGTGTGGGCCACTACTTTGGTGGAGTATTTGTTGTAAAGCGGATAGGCTTCGGGACCGTAGTAAGACATGGCCATTACTTTTTTACCCTCTACGTTGGTTGCCATGGCATCCCAAACTAAACGGCGTGAGGCTACAAATGCAAAATCGCGTACATTTTCTGCAAAGTAGGTCCAGGTTTTTTTGGTTTTAGACTTGCTCTTCATGGCTTCTTGCGCTTCGGCTAAGGTAACCACCTCTACAGGAGCCTTGGCACTTTGCGCTTGTTGCCAGCGGCGATATTGTGTAGGGCTTAGTACCTGGGCATAGTTTTGGCATTCGCCGGTGGCACCGATGATATGATCGGAAGGGGCGGTGATGTTTACCTTAAAATCACCAAAGGTGAGGGCAAATTCACCTGCACCGATGAATTGTTTGTTTTGCCATCCCTGGAAGTCGGAATACACCGCCATTCGTGGATACCATTGGGTGGTGGTGTATAAATAGTTACCATCTTCTGCAAAGTATTCATAACCACCGCGGCCAGCACGGGTCATGCGGTCTGATATGTTATAGGACCAATCTATTTTGAACCTGAATTTTTCTCCGGGTTGGAGGGTTCTGGGTAGTTCAATTCGCATCATGGTTTGGTTGATGGTATAGCGTAACGGATTGCCATTTGCATCGTTTACCTTGGCAATTTTTACGCCTAAATCTTCCTGATGACCCATGATTCTTTGTAATTCTTGCATCGACATACGCTCCCGCATGCTGCTTTGTTCGATGAAGTTCTTATCTGATTTGGGATGGTGTTCGTTTTCATCCAACTGCAACCAGAGATAGGTGAGCGGGTCGGGCGAGTTGTTGTAATAGGTTACCACCTCTGAGCCAATGATTCGTTGTTTGGCATCGTCGAGTTCAACATTGATCTCATAATCGGCTCTTTGCTGCCAATATTTTGGACCAGGTGCTCCTGATGCAGAGCGATACATGTTGGGGCTTTGTAGCATGGTACCCAATTGCTCAAACTTGTTTCCGTGGTTAGCGCCAGGGTTGTTTTCATTTTGTGCAAGCAAAGAGCTGCTGATGAGCATCAGGCTGCAGGCAATTCGAATTAATTTATTCATCATTTTTCTATTTATTCATTTATAAAATGGCCGGAAATCGTTCAATGATCATTTTGGTGGCCAAGCCAATACTAAGGATGGAAAGCAACAGCATCCAGGTTTTTTGTGGAAGCTTGAGCTGACTTACCAATAGTTGTGCAAGAGCTAATATAGTTATAACAATTATTATTTGCCCAAACTCTAAACCAAGATTAAATGCCAAAAGGGGCTGGAGGATGGAGGTTTCGGTGCCTAAGAGACTTTTAAGGTAATTGGAGAAGCCCAATCCGTGGATCAAACCGAATAAAAGGGTAATGAGGTAGCTGCTGAGGCTGTGCCATTTTTGGGTAGAACGGTCTGTAAAATTTGAGAGTGCGGTAAAGGCAATGCTTAAGGGAATGAGCAGCTCGATCCAGTTGGATGGGAAATGTATCCAATTAACCACGCTGAGTGCCAGGGTGATGCTGTGCCCAATGGTGAAGGCGGTGATCAGGATCAAAACCTTTTTCCAGTCGCTGAGTAAATAGCTTGCACAAAGGGCCAGGAGAAAGAGGAGGTGATCATAGGCCTGCCAATCGAGGATGTGGGCTCTGCCGATCTGAAAATACAAGGCAAAATCTTGCATGGGCTTTTTTTAGTAATTTGGCCTTAAATTAAGTTTTAGACTGCAAAGTCAAAAATTATCTCCGATTTATGGTCTTACAAATTTTCAGTTTTTTAGTTGCGCTGCTGCATCCTTATTATGTAAGTGTTACAGAGATCAAGCATCATGCTAAAACGCAATCGATGGAGATCAGCTGCCGAGTTTTTTCTGATGACCTGGAGCTGGCCCTGAATAAATTGAGTAGTCATAAAATTGATGTGCTGAAGCCCAAAGATAAAGGGGAACTGGAAAAGCTGATTGCCCGGTATATTCCTCAACACCTGCAAATTAATGTGAATGGGAAGGCTGTTGCCCTTCAATTTGTGGGCTACGAACAGGAGAGTGAGGCTACCTGGTGTTATTTTGAGGTAAAAAATGTGAAAACGGCGAAAAAAGTGAGCATCATGAATGACTTATTGTTTGCCGAGCATGCAGAACAAATTAATATGGTACATGTGAATGTTGGTGGGGAACGGAAGAGCACCAAACTGGATAATCCGGAGAGTAAGGCCGTATTCTTATTCTAATTATTTAAAGATCAGAAAGCCTTCCTGGTCTTTTTTCTCGATTTAATTGTATAAAAAAGGTGGAGGCCAATGGCCTCCACCTTTTAATTATTCATCACAAGCGGATGACTATCTGGCTCTGAGTCTAATTCTCAGTTTGCTATAGTTCACACTTGGGTTAGCACGATCGGCCGAAGTGATGGCCAGTAACAACACTTGAATGTTTGGGTTAGCTGTTACTTGTGCATTGGTTTCAACCGGTAAATTACCGGTTAAAACTCTGATCGGAACTGTTACCACATTTTGGCCAGCCGGAATGGTTACCGATTTGGCAGGTAATAAATAGTGGGTTCCCGCAATAGCTGTTGATGTTGCATCTGCATCAAAATTAACAGTGATGGGGAATGTTTGAGGTTTTCCAACCAAATTGATTTGCACCTCGTAGGTGTCTTCTTGTGTAGTGCTGGTTTTAGCGAAAGAAGCTTGTACACCACCTGGCAAATTTGCTTGGTTGATTTCCACCTCTAAACCATTCCAAAGAATATCGGTACCCGGATCCTTGAAACAGGCGGTTAAAGCTACAGAAGCCAAAACAATTGCCAATAATTTATATAATTTTCTCATCTCTATAAGGATTATTTATACTCTGGATTATTTACTAATTTATTGTTTAACAACAATTCTGCCTGCGGAATTGGCGCAAGGATTCTGTAATCTGTGTAGGGAACAGCAGTAAATCCGGCACCTTTAGTAATGGTCATTCCGTTTCTCTTCAAGTCGAACCATCTGTGACCTTCCAAGGCAAACTCAACGCGTCTTTCGTCCATGATCTTGTTAAATAGATCCACACCAGTTAATGAGGAAGGTAATGCTGCAAGACCTCTACGAGCTCTCAAAGCATTCAGATCCTGAAGTGCACCAGCTGCATTTGCCAGTTTGTAACGAGCTTCGGCTCTGATCAATATCAATTCTGAACCTCTGATGAGGGCAATGTTTTGCAAGAAGTCACCTTTGTGGCCTCTCCACTTTTCATTTCTGAAAATATTGCCAGATGCTCCAGAACGAGTAGTACTTACCCACATGTTTCTTCTTACGTCGCCACTTTCGTACTTAGAAATTAAGTCGTCGGTTGCGGTTAAGATGAACTGTGCAGAAGCTCCAAGATTAGAAACCAAGGAAGAAACGGAGTTGTTCACCCCGTCTACGGTTGACCAATCCACCGATCTTTGCTCTAATTCAAATAAAGACTCTGGGTTAGGTGAGGTAACGAAAGCAGATACATAATTAGTGGTGCTCAACAAACCTGCGCCTGCATCGGTAATACCGAAGCTGGCCATAGCAGCAGTTGCCATGTTTGCGGCTTCGCTGTTTTTGCCTGCATACAAGTAAACACGAGCCAATAGTGCTTGAGCAGCCCCTTTATTTGCTCTGTAAACTCCTGCAGATCCTATTGCAGCGTTAGGAAGTCCAGCAATTGCATCCAATAAATCTTTCTCAATTTGCTCATAAACTTGCACATTGGTTGCACGCTCTCTGAAATCGGCATCACTGAAACCTAAAGTAGGCGTAGTTCTCAGGACCACTGATTTGTCCCAATTATTCACTTCTCTACCAGGTTCGTATCCGAAAACTTTAGATAAATCGTGATAGAATAAAGCTCTTAAGAACAAGGCTTGCGCTTTGATGGCGGCTTTATCAGCATCTGAACCTTTTGCAGCGTCAACACCTGCTAAGATTACATTGGTCTCGTTGATTCCGGTCCAGAATGCAGTATACCAAAGATTGATGTGAGCACGGTCTGCATTGGCTTCTTGACCAATGTAGCGACCGGTGTTGGCAATAATTCTTAGGTTATCAGCCATTACATCCGGAGCAATGATCATTTGCTGTCCGTAGTAGCTGAAGTTTCTCAACTTACCATAGGCAGAGTTGAGTAGCGCTTGATAGCCGGGTACATCTGCCAGAGCGACCTCGGGTGTCAAACTTTGTCTTGGTTCGGTTTGAAGTAAATCATCTGAACATGCAGTGAATACCGACATACCGCCAAATAAAACAACTATTTTAAATAAATTTTTCATACTCTTAATATCAATTAGAAGGTGAGATTTAAACCAACAGACACTTGACGTGCATTAGGGAATACCCCAAAAGTACTACCCAATGAAGCGGCCTCCGGATCAATACCATTATACTTGGTAAAGGTTAATAAATTCAAGCCTTGAACAAAGAAGTTTGCCTGTGAAGCACCAATTTTTTTCATCACTGAAGCAGGCAGGCTATAGTTCAATGTTACTTGCTTCAATCGGATGTAAGAACCGTCGCTCATTAAGCGAGTTGAAGCTGACTGAACGGTGGAAGTTCCGGGCTCCTGACCACCCTCAAAAGGACGGGCGGTATTGGTGATGTCACCTGGTTTTTTCCAGTAGTCAAGCTGTGATCTTAACTGGTTACCAGGTCCTGAACCAGACATGGCCAAGTTGTACATATCAGCATTGAAAGCCAAGTTTCCGAATTGGTACTGGAAGAATACGTCCAAAGATAATGGTCCGTAGCTAAAATTGTTGGCAAAACCACCAAAACTGCTTGGAAGTGCACTACCCAAATAACGTAAAGTAGATTCACCTACAATGTAAGTGTAATTACCATTGGCATCTGCATACATGTTTCTTCCGTTTGCCGGATTCACACCCAAAAATTCATTGGTATAGAAGAAAGAAATTGGTTTACCTACGATCAATGAATTCCCAATGCGTTGTAAGCCATCGTATAACTCCATCAACTGGTTCTCTTGGAAAGAGATGTTAAAGTTTGAAGTCCATTTAAACTTACCGGCCACTACGTTCACACTTTGGAAATCTAAGTCGATACCTTGGTTTCTAACTACCCCAGAGTTACGTGTAACAGATCCGAAACCTGAGTCGATTACCAGTGGAGTACCAAATAACAAGGCGTTAGAATTTTTTCTCCAGGCGTCAACCGTACCGCTCAAACGACCATTAAAAATTGACCAGTCTAAACCGAAGTTGAAAGTTTCTGCTTCTTCCCAGGTTAATAAATCGTTACCCAATTGTGAGAAAGCTAAGCCCGGAGCACCTAAATATTGACCGCTACTGCCCACTAAGTTACGAGAAGCAAAGTTGTCAATTTCTGAGTTACCGGTAACACCATAAGAAGCTCTTAATCTTAAGTTATCTAACCAAGTTAAGTCTTTCATGAATGACTCAGAAGACAGTCTCCAGCCTAATGAGGCGGCACCAAAGTTACCCCATCTGCTTTTTGAACCAAATCTGGAGTGACCGTCACGTCTGAAAGTAACTTCAGCGGTATATTTGTCGGCATATTCATATTTAGCCTGACTGAAAATACCGGCACGTTTGAACTGCGTAAACGAACCTCCCACTGAGAATGGTACAGCGGCATTATTCAGGTAACGAAGCACAGGGTTGGCGAAACCACGGCCTGTTGCTGTTTGCACTTCAGACTCTGCGCCTTTGTATTCAAAACCCAGAATACCACTGATGGTATGGGAACCAAAACTCTTATTGAAGTTTAAGTTGTGGTTGGTGTTGTAATTGGTAGTTCTACGATCGGTATAGGTACCAGAACCTCCGAAAGAAGCAAACGCAGGAATGGTTGATGGTCTGCTGTTATCATCCTTGTTATCAGCAAAATCAATACCCGCGTAAGAAACTAAACTTAACCAAGGTGCAATTTTGTAGTTTAATTGTACGTTGGATACCGTTTGTACCGTTTTACCAATTCTTAATTCTTGATTAGCCCCTTGAACAATGTTGTAACCAAATAAGTGGTTAGACGGGTAAGGAGCAAATGAGCCGTCTGCATTGTAAATTGGCACATTACGTCTTGCCGAGAAACCAGCCACAAACGGGCTGTTGATGAAGTTACCTCTATCAATTGAACCAAAAGAGTTTTGGTAAGACAATGAGAGGTTGGTAGCAATCGTTAATTTTTTAGTTGCATTGTGTGTTAAATTCAAACGACCGGTGGTTCTGGCATAATCAGACATGATCACTTGTGCCTCTTGTATGTTGTGAGAGAAAGAAGTATAAAACGAAGTTTTCTCGTCACCACCGGATAAGGATAAATCGTAAGTACTCAATCTTCCGGTTCTGTATAAGGCGTCTACCCAATCTGTATTGAGCAAGTCTTTGTTTGTTGGATCACCATAAGTAGCCACCGCATTTGCAGGATTTAAACCGGCATTGATGAATGCATCTCTTTTGATGGTTGCCAATTCTGTAGAACTCATTACGTCGTAAAGGTTAATGGCATTTACCATACCTTCTTGCACAGATGCACGAAGTTTAGTTTTTCCTTTGCCTCCTTTTTTGGTAGTGATCAAAACCACACCATTGGCAGCTTGAGCACCATAAATAGCAGCTGCGGCAGCGTCTTTCAATACTTCAATAGACTCAATATCATTCGGGTTGATTGAAGCAAGTGCATTTTGAGATGCCTGACCAGAAAGACCACCACTGGCAACCTGCACACCATCTACAATGTATAATGGATCGTTTCCGGCATTAATGGAACCCACACCACGTACACGAACAGTTAAAGCACCACCCGGCTGACCACTGGTTGAAGTTACCTGTACACCCGCCACACGACCTTGCATCGCTCTATCGAATGATTGCATAGGCAAATCTTGGAATACGGTACCTTTTACCGATGCGATCGCTCCTGTAATCTCTCTTTTAGATTGATTACCGTAAGAGGTTACCACCACTTCAGACAATGCCTGAGCATCTGGAACTAAGCTTACATCCACCGCATTACGCTTGCCAATGCTTGATTCTTGGTTTTTATAGCCGATGTAACTAAAGGTTAGCACGGCTGCATTTTCGGGTACTTCAATTGAGTACCTTCCATCTACATTTGTAGACACTCCGGAAGTGGTTCCTTTTACCCGAACACTTACCCCTGCTAAAGGAGATTTGTCATCGCTAGAAACTACTGTACCGGTTATCACGCGTTTTTGTGCAAATGCAATAGCAGTTGCCATAAAAAGCATGATTCCTAGAAGTAAAATTTTCTTCATGTTCATTTTTTTTAGTTAAACATTAATTAAATTGATTTATTGGTTTGTTTGATTATATGTAACTCACTAATGTAAAAATTATAATCATTAATCATAAAAAAATATTTAGATAATTATTTCTTAACATTAGAGAGTGCTGAAAGAATTTAGGCTGAATGATGCCCATGAAGAAATAGAGGACTAATTATAGAATTGAGGGTTTTTATAATGCTGTGATTGATTGTAAAATAGGCTTATAAACAGGACTGTTGGGGGTGGGAAAATATAATTTAAAATTATGAAGAAATATGTGGTCTCAGCGGGAATCGAACCCACATCTAAAGTTTAGGAAACTTCTATTCTATCCGTTGAACTATGAGACCAAATGGAACTACCTTACGGTGCTGCCATTATTCATGGCCACTGTTGGGCTAACAAAACTCAATTTCCCTTCGGCATTTTCGGCCATTAGGATCATCCCTTGTGAGAGGATACCTTTAATTTCTCTCGGCTCCAGGTTCACCAAAATACTTACCTGCTGACCAATGATGGCTTCGGGTTCGTAATGTTCGGCAATTCCCGAAACAACCGTACGCTGGTCTAATCCGGTATCGATGGTCAGTTTTAACAATTTTTGAGTTTTGGCTACCTTTTCTGCTGCCAGAATGGTACCAATACGGATATCCATGCCGGCAAATTGGTCGTAATTGATGGCTGTTTTGGCCGGACTTATCTCAGCGGCCGTATTATTTTGCTCCATACTGGCTTTCTTGGTGTTTAGTTTTTGTATTTGTAGCTCGATGGTTTCGTCTTCAATTTTTTGAAATAACAATTCAGGCTGTTGCAGGGTATGTCCGTCCTCAAAAGCAAAGGATTCATCAAACTGATAGGTTTCCTTCAGGTTGAGCATACGGAATAGTTTTACTGCAGTACCCGGAAGGAAGGGTTGCATCAGGGTAGCCAAATGACCGATGATGTAGAGGCATTCGTGCAAAACCTCTCGGGTAGCATCCGGATCGTCCTTGAAGGTTTTCCAAGGCTCTTGTTCGGTGAGGTAGCGGTTACCTATACGGGCCACTTCCATCATCATTTGTTGCGCCTGACGGAATTTGTAGGATTCGAAACTGGCACCTAATTCATCGTAGGCTTTACTAATTTCAGTATGAAGGGATGGGTTTTTTAATCCGGGTGCAATACCGCTAATCTTACCCTCAAAATATTTATGCATCAGCACCATTACCCGGTTTACAAAGTTGCCAAGAATGGCTACCAGCTCGTTGTTCACACGAGCCTGGTAATCTTTCCAGGTGAATTCGCTGTCGGCAGATTCAGGAGCAATTGCTGTCAAGTAATAACGTAGTTCATCTACTTTATCCGGGAAATCTTCCAGGTATTCGTGCATTTCGATGCTCCATCCACGTGAAGTCGACATTTTATCGCCCTCCAAATTCATGAACTCATTGGCCGGGACATTATCTGGCAAAATGAATTCGCCATGGGCATGCAGCATGATCGGGAAGATGATGCAATGGAAAACGATATTGTCTTTACCGATAAAGTGGACCAGTTTGGTTTCTTTATCCTTCCAATATAATTCCCAGTCCTTGCCCTGATCTAAAGCCCATTGCTTGGTAGCCGAAATGTAGCCAATTGGGGCATCGAACCATACGTATAGTTTTTTGCCTTCGGCACCTTCGGCGGGTACATCAATACCCCAATCCAAGTCGCGAGTAATGGCCCGTGCAGCCAGTCCGCCATCGATCCAGCTTTTACACTGTCCGTACACATTGGCACGCCAGTCGTGCTGGTGCCCCTTCAAGATCCATTCTTTCAACCAGTTTTCGTAACGGTCCATGGGCAGGTACCAATGTTTAGTAGCCTTGAGTACCGGTTTATTTCCTGTAAGGGTAGATTTGGGATTAATCAGTTCATTTGGGCTGAGTGCCGATCCGCATTTTTCGCACTGATCGCCGTAGGCACCTTCAAAACTACATTTGGGGCAGGTTCCGACAATGTAACGGTCGGCCAAAAAGGTGTTGGCCTCTGCATCGTAGTATTGCTCGGATTCTTCAATGGTGAAGACATTCTTTTTGTCTAATACCCTAAAAAAATCCTGAGCGGTTTCGTGGTGTATGGCTTCGCTGGTACGGTGGTAGATATCGAAAGAGATACCCAGCTTCTCGAAGCTTTCTTTATTTAATACGTGATACTTGTCGATGATCGCCCTTGGCGTGGAGCCTTCTTTCATGGCCTGATTCGGAATGGCGGTGCCATGCTCATCAGAACCGCATACAAAGACCACTTCCTTGCCGGATAAACGCAGGTAACGCACATATAAATCGGCAGGTATATAGGCGCCTGCCAAGTGACCGATGTGCTTCGGACCATTGGCATACGGTAGTGCTGCCGTAATGGTATATCGTTTAAAATTATCTGCGTTCAAGGCTATACTGTTTGCTTGTTTTTGTAATTTGCAAAGATAATTTAAAAATGATGATCTGCCCCCCCTATCTTAAAAAAGGCGACAAAGTAGCCATTACTTGTCCGGCAAAAAAACTGCCACATGGTATTGATGATGCGGTAGTTTTGTTGGAAAGTTGGGGATTGGAGTTAGTGTTGGGCGAAACTGTAAATGCCCAGCACCATCAGTTTGCCGGAACAGATGAATTGAGGGCCAAAGACCTACAGCGGTTTTTGGATGACCTGGATATCAAGGCGATTTTTGCCGCCCGGGGTGGATATGGGACTGTTCGTATCATCGATCGCCTGGATTTCAGCGGATTGAAAAAATCTCCTAAATGGATCATCGGATTTAGCGACATTACCGTATTGCATGCCCATTTGCAAGCCCAACTAAATTTGTGTTCCATTCACGGACAAATGCCACTAACGATCCCGGATGGCAGCAAGCCATCTTTGGAAAGTTTGAGAATGGCTTTATTCGGGGAGGCAATCTCTTATCAATTTAATAGTAAAGAACCAGGCAGAGATGGGGAAGCCATTGGAGAATTGATTGGGGGTAATTTATCATTAATGGTCAATGTGAATGGTTCGGTTTCTGATCCCGATTACCGGGATAAAATTTTATTTCTGGAGGATGTGGGCGAACATTTATATGCCATCGACCGCCTGTTTTGGAACTTGAAGCGTTCGGGGAAACTGGCTCAAATCAAAGGGCTGATCATTGGTGGATTTACCGAATTGAAAGATTTTGATCCGCCATTCGGACAGGATGTAAGAGAGATTGTATTAGATCTGGTGAAGGAATACGATTACCCGGTCTGCTTTGATTTTCCGGCAGGACATGTTTCGGATAACCGGGCATTGATTATGGGAAAAGAAGTAAATTTAATTGTTAATCAACACAACGTTCAACTTCATTATTGCAATTAATATGGCTTTATTATCCAATTTAGGCAAATACAAAGATTTCGGTCTTCTACTCATGCGTGCCGGCATGGGTGCTTTATTTATGGTTTATGGTTACCCCAAATTGTTGGGTGGCCCACCCATGTGGACCCAAATTGGCGGTTCGATGAAAAATATCGGAGTGGACTTTTATCCGGTTTTCTGGGGAATGATGGCGGCCATTACCGAAACTTTCGGTGGATTTTTGCTCGTCCTGGGTTTGGCTTTCAGACCGGTGAACCTTTTGCTGGCCTTTACCATGTTCATTGCAGC
>CAZOLA010000014.1:33601-55401 GCA_964580845.1 uncultured Sphingobacterium sp. | reverse complement strand
GTTCGAACTCGCGACCTATAGCTTGGAAGGCTATCGCTCTACCAACTGAGCTACTTCCGCTTTTTAAAAGTGGGGGGAGAAGGATTCGAACCTTCGAAACCGAAGTAACGGATTTACAGTCCGTCCCATTTGACCGCTCTGGAATCCCCCCAGTACTTTTAAAGAGCCTCCTATCGGGATCGAACCAATGACCTACTGATTACAAGTCAGTTGCTCTACCAGCTGAGCTAAGGAGGCTTATTTATTTATTCTTAACTTTAAAGAACATCCCAAATCGCCAAAAAAAGCGCATAACATGGCCTCGCGAAAGGGATTGCAAATCTACACAAATTAAGAGTGGAACAAAATTTTTTCTGAAAAAAAATTCGGCAGGGTTTTAAGCTGCCGAAATGTGCCTTCATTAAGCTTCAATTCGCTATGAAAGAGTCTCAAAAGGACTCTTCATCAGAAATGTTATGTTTATGGTTGCTGTTGTGGTTTCTCACCCGCTCTTTATGTTTACTCAGCTGAGATTTCACACATTCCATTGCTAAATCAGTAGCGGCCTCAAATGTGGGAGCATATTCCTTACAAAAGAGGTCATTTCCAGGAATCGCCAATTTGATCTCAAAAACTTTGTTAGTTTCTTTAATTGTATGCTCCAATTTCAAATAAATGTCTGCCTTTAAAATCTGATTGAAATAATGATCTAATTTGGAGACCTTCTTTTCTATGAAGTCTAACAGCTTGCTGTCGGCATCAAAATGTATTGACTGAACATTGATTTCCATATTTCCTCCTTTGTTATGCCTTTGGATGGGCTTGTTTATAAACTGATTTTAGTCTTTCAACCGAATTATGGGTATAAACCTGGGTAGCAGACAAGTTTGCATGACCCAGCAATTCTTTGATAGCGTTTAGGTCGGCTCCACGATTTAATAATGAGGTAGCGAATGAATGCCGAAGCACATGCGGACTTTTCTTTTGATGGGTAGAAACCTTCCCCAGTATCTCGTTTACAATACGCTGTATTTGAACTGGATAAGATTTTTTTCCTTTATCAGTAAGGATGAGCGGTGTAACATGCTGGCCAAACAATCGCTTTTTTTCTTCGATGTAATGTTTCAACAAGGCGATGAGTGGTTTGGTAAGTGGAATAATGCGCTGCTTGTTGCGTTTACCCAAAACTCTTACCTGTTCTTGATAAGTGTCAATATCTTGATCCTGTAAACTCAACAATTCTGCTAAACGCATGCCGGTAGCAAAAAGCAGCTCCATCACCACTTTATCTCTTAAACCAGGAAAATCATCGCTGAAATAATCGGTATCGTCCAATAAAGTGTTTAGTTTATGTTCTTCGACCACCACAGGGAGCCGTTTGGCAATTTTTGGAGCCTGGATCTGACTCATTGGGTTTTGATCGACCAAGGACTCTCGCTGTAAAAATTTAAAATAGGTGCGCAGGGCAGAAATTTTACGATTGACCGATTTGGCATCCAGGCCAGCGTCCATCAACTCCATGATCCAAGAACGAATATGACTTGCTTTTAGTTCATCGAGAGTAAGCTCCTGAAGTGCAAGAAATTCTGAAAATTGATGAAGATCTTTTTGATAGGCGGTAAGGGTGTGTACAGAAAGCCTTTTTTCG
Source organism: uncultured Sphingobacterium sp. (assembly GCA_964580845.1). GTDB lineage: Bacteria > Bacteroidota > Bacteroidia > Sphingobacteriales > Sphingobacteriaceae > JAIPAN01. The sequence goes on along the minus strand of CAZOLA010000014.1, from coordinate 53,774 downwards.
TACTGTAAATAGTTGTTGAACCGCTCTAAAAACATAAAAAACTATTTATATATCCGATGAATTGAATATACAAATAGTTTTTTGAATTTATTTGCTAAAAAATTAAATCGTTTCTCGATTCAATCCTTGTTTGTAGATAGCTTTTTTGATTTCAGTTCGACGAGCAACAGATTTTTTCTCGAAGGCCTGACGGCTGCGCAACTCTCTCATCACTCCGGTCTTTTCAAATTTCTTTTTGAAACGTTTCAGCGCTTTATCTAATGATTCGCCGTCTTTTATGTTAATAATAATCATAAACTAAAATACCTCCTCTCGTTTGGGGATTGCAAATGTACACAATTTATAGGAAATCAAAAATTTTGACCTGCCAATAAAATGTCTGGCAGGTTTTATGATTAAATTTGAATCAGGATGAGAGACATTGAATCAAGGTCGGATATTGAGCGCTTAGTGAACACTTTTTATAATGAAGTTAAAAGCGACGATTTGATTGGGCCGGTATTTGCCAGTAGAATTGGCGAAGGCGATTGGCCCAAACACTTGGAGCGAATGTATACTTTCTGGACGACCATTCTGCTCAACCAACCTGGTTATAGCGGCCAACCTTTTGAAAAACACCGGAACCTGCCCATAGAACAAGCTCATTTTGATCGTTGGGTTTCTTTATTCAAAACAATTGTAGATCGCTTGTTTGCCGGACCGGTAGCGAATGAGGCCAAGTACCGTGCCGAACTCATGGGGCATTTATTCATGGCCAAGTTGTCTAAAATTCGCTCTTCTGAATAAAAATTCAAAAAAATGTAACCTGGTGGATTGCTTTTACGTATAAAGGCCCAAAAGAAAGCATATTCTTATCATGGGCCTTGGAAGTATTCTGAAAACGCTTAGAAAATCTTACAAATACTCACAAAAGCATGTGGCTAATGGCTTGAAAATTAGCAGAAATGCCTATATGGCATGGGAAAACGGGGAAACTAAAATCAACTTAAAAAAGCTGCAGCAAATATGCGATTTGTATCAAATCAGCCTACAAGAGCTTTTAATTAATGTAGAAAAGAAAAAAGTCAGCACCCAAGCCAAGCGGAAGAGCATGAAGAAGAAACACTATTTGAGTACCTCTCTGGAGATGACTAATTTCTGAATTTCGGAGGTTCCCTCACCAATGGTACATAATTTGGCATCACGGTAGTACTTCTCTACCGGGAAATCTTTGGTATAACCATAACCTCCGAAAATCTGTACCGCCTCATTTGCTGCTTTCACAGCAATTTCAGAAGCATAGTATTTAGCCATGGCCGATTGTTTAGTTACCTGCTCTCCCCTGTTCTTCAAATCTGCGGCTTGCATAATCAACAGCTCTGCAGCCTCTATTTCGGTAGCCATGTCTGCCAGCTTAAAGCTAATTCCCTGGAAATTGGCGATGGGTTGTCCAAATTGGTGGCGTTCTTTAGCATAGGCCAACGCAGCTTCATAAGCACCTTTGGCAATCCCTAATGACAAGGCCGCGATGGAAATTCTTCCGCCGTCTAAAATTTTCATGGCTTGTTTAAAGCCTTCGCCTTCGGAACCCAGTAAATTTTCTTTCGGAACGCGACAGTTATCAAAGATCAACTCCGTAGTTTCAGAAGCACGCATCCCCAATTTATTCTCTTTTTTCCCGGCAGTAAATCCGGGAGTTCCTTTTTCAATGATCAGGGCTGAAATCCCTTTTGAGCTGCCTTTTTCACCCGTACGAACCATTACTACCGCAACTTCTCCCGTTTTACCGTGAGTGATCCAGTTTTTAGCGCCATTTACCACGTAATGATCACCATCTAACACGGCAGTGGTGTTCATCCGGAGTGCATCAGAGCCGGTATTGGCCTCTGTCAAACCCCAAGCTCCAATCCACTCGGCACTGGCCAGTTTTGGTAAATATTTCTGTTTTTGAGCTTCATTTCCAAAAGAGAGAATATGGCCTGTACACAAAGAATTGTGTGCCGCTACCGATAGGCCAACCGAACCGCATACTTTAGCAATTTCTGCAATGATGTGTACATACTCGAAATAACCCATTCCCGCTCCACCATAATTTTCGGGCACCAATACACCCATCAATCCCAATTCACCTAATTTCTTAAAAGTTTCTACTGGAAAAGTCTGCGACTCGTCCCAGTCCATTACATGTGGTTTGATATGTTTTTCGGCGAAATCTCTGGCTACCTGTGCCACCATTTGCTGGTTTTCATCAGGCAAGAAATTGAATCCAGGGAGAGCGTTTTGAGCGATATTCATAGATGTTTGGAGTTAATAATGAGCTAAAGTAACGAGCTCTTTGGAATAATCTGTCAGCCTTTCTTCACCTTTTAAAAAAGATAAACCAATGATGAATGAGAAACCAGCTACTTCTCCTCCTAATTGCTGGATTAGCTTTGCACTTGCCTCCACAGTTCCGCCTGTCGCCAACAAATCGTCGTGAATCAACACCCTGGTACCTGGAGCAAAAGCATCGCGGTGGATCTCAATGGTTGCGGTACCATATTCCAAATCATAGGTTTGTGCGATCGTTTCTGCGGGTAGTTTACCTTTTTTTCTGATCGGAATGAAGGGAATGTTGAAGCGATTAGCGAGCATCAAGCCAAATAAAAAACCCCTACTTTCGATTCCAGCAATGGCGTCGAACTCCAAGTTCGAAAATCGCTCAGCAAATGCTTCTACTATATCCCTGCAAAGAGCAGGATCTTTCAAAATCGGGGTAATATCTTTGAAAATAATGCCGGGTTTAGGAAAATCAGGAATATCTCTGATGACTTTTTTTAGTTGTGATTCAATCATTCGAAGTTTAAATATGGCGCTATTTTACGCAAATTTTCTTCAGGAATGATGCCTACTTTTCCAAGGCTTTGCAGATTGTTAAACGGACCATGCTGCTTACGATATTGAATCAAAGCATTGATCTGTTTGTAATTGAGATAAGGATGCTTTTTGAGGGATTCGAAGTCGGCAGAATTGATAGCGATCATTTTCAAATTCTTCGAAAGCGTGAAGTGAGGCAGCCATTGGGCATATTTCAAGGAATCTACCCCATAAACTTCCTTCAATTGTACGATGGCATAAAATCCTCCTAAACGATCGCGATACCTGATTATCCGGGATGCAAAAGCGGGACCAATACCTCGAATTTGTTGCAAGCTGAGCGAATCGGCAGTATTTAAATCTAGCTGAATAGACTTAGCAACTGGAGATGGAGCCCCCGGTTTTTCTTTCCGGTTTTCGAACCTACCAGGGTCTATGTGAATATAGGACTCCAATTCTCGATATTTTTCTTTGCTGATGACGTACATTTTCTGCACATCCTCTTTTCGGTAAAACCGCCCTCCTTTGTCTTCGTAATTTTTAATCACCCTGATCTGTTTTTCAGATAGCCCCAACTTACGCCAATCAGCTTCGGGCAGTTGATTTGGATCAAAATCGAAATAAACAGCTTTAGGCTTATTTGATTCGGAGGCTGCTGAAATTTCACGATAACTATAGGGCTTTGTTCGCTTGAGCGATGCTTCAAATGCTGCAGCTTCCTTTTTAAACTCTTGGATGTTTATCGACTTGGTTAAAAAATGGGGCTCGTAGATGAACGGGAAAATGAGGAGTAAGAGTAGCAGCAGACATAATACGAAGATTCCATTCAACTCCTTTTTAGAGAATTTGAAATATTCCTGAATAGATCTCCGAAACATTCTTTTGCAGATTTTACTAAATATACTTGATTTTTTTGTGAAATTTGATTGCTTAGTTAAGTATAGATTGTCAATGAGTATCATCACCAAAGAAGAGTTTGCCAAGGCTACCAAAATAGACAAACTTCCCATGCCGGGTTTGGCTTCTTTGTTGATGGCTGTGATGAAAATCAACGATGTGAATAAAACCTTTGAAAAGGTGGAGCACTTGTCGGGGATCGAATTCATCGATAAAGTTTTAGAAATTCTGGGGGTGAAAGTTGAATTTGATGAGGCGGAATTAAAGAATTTCCCGAAAGATGGTGCTTTTCTGGCTATAGCCAACCATCCCTACGGTGGTATTGAGGGTCTGGTGCTGATCAAACTGACCTTAATGGTGAACCCGAACAGTAAACAACTCTCTAATTTTATTCTTAAAAAAGTTCCCAACCTGAGCGATTTCCTGATTGCAGTGAATCCGTTTGAGAATATCGAACATGGGTCCAGCATCAGCGGTATTAAAACTGCGCTAAGTATGCTTAAAGAGGGCACGCCTATCAGTGTTTTTCCTGCGGGTGAGGTATCTGCATTCAAATTGGGCAGCCAAAGCATTACCGACCGCAAATGGCATCCGGTGGTGGGTAAGCTGATGGTAAAGGCTAAAGTACCCGTTGTGCCGGTTTATTTTCACGGAAACAATGGCTTGCTCTTTAACCTCTTGGGCATGATACATCCAAGTTTGCGAACAGCAAAACTTCCTTCAGAATTATTTAACAAGCAAGGGCATACCTTAAAATTACGAATTGGCAAGGCGATTAAACCAGAAGAAACTCCTTATGCCAATAACCCGGTTAAATTGCTGAATTACTTACGTGCCAGAACTTATGCACTTGGAGCTGGCATTGAGGGAGATAAGAAATTCTTCCTTCCTAAAAATCTATTCAAGATCCGGAGAAAGCCGCAGTCCATCATGCCAGCCATAGCTACTGCTCAACTTCGGTCTGACATCGATCAACTTCAAGAATTCAAGGTTTGTGAAGAGAAAAACTACGAAGTTTACATTAGTCCGAGCGATCGGATTCCAAATATTTTAAAAGAAATTGGTCGCTTAAGAGAGCTGACTTTCCGTGAAGTGGGTGAAGGGACAAATAAATCCATTGACCTGGACCGCTACGATATTTATTACCATCAATTATTTATCTGGGACAAAGAAGCCGAAATGGTGGTAGGCGCTTACCGCATTGGTAAAGGCGACGATATATATTACAGCTATGGTAAAAAAGGGTTTTATGTAGATGAGCTGTTTAAAATTGACCATAAATTCGAGTCAGTTCTGAAAAGAAGTCTGGAACTGGGGCGTTCTTGGATCCGTAAAGAATATCAACAAAAGCCCCTGCCCCTGTTCATGCTTTGGCGGGGAATTACCAAATTCCTGATGGCCAATCCGCAGTTTAAATACCTGATCGGGCCGGTCAGTATCAGCAATAATTTTTCTAAGTTCTCACAATCTCTGATTGTAGATTACATCGAAAAAAATCATTTCGACCACGAAATGGCTCGTTATGTTAAACCACGTAACCGCTTTAAGGCAGAAATACCGAAGGCTGACACTGAATTACTACTCGAATCAAAAGAAAGTTTAAAAGATCTAGACCACCTGATTTCAGACATTGAAGAAACCAAAATGAAGATTCCGGTTTTACTTCGTCAATACATCGCCCTGAATGGCAAGATCATTTGCTTCAACATCGATCCGCAATTCTCGGATAGTTTGGATGGCTTCCTCGTAGTGGATGTAGCCAACATACCACCCGATATGCTGGATAAATTGAGCTAAACAAAAAAGCCTCTCGGAATTCGAGAGGCTTTTTGATTTAAGCTGGTAGACTATTAATATCCGTTAGGACCTTTAGTAAAGTTAAAGTTAGTCCAAGTGTTTAGCCAATTGCTTGCACCAAAAGCACCTTTAAAAGCTACCTTATCAAAGAATGCATCAGCTTGTACTCCTGTAAATGTTGCACCAGACAAGGCTGCTGCACCTGAAGTAGGAAGAGGGTTTGGTGCAGTCAAATTAAACGGATTAGTTAAACTTGCAGCTGCCACATTAGCTAACACAGTAGTACCATCTGCGGTAGCTTTGGTTTGCACATTGGCAGCGCTTGCACCCGCAACGGAAACAGAAGCAATTCTGAAAATATTTGATGAGGCGAAAATCAGGTTGTTCTTAAATTGGGAACTTCCGTCAATAAAAGCATTGTAAGTAGCATCAGACTCTAATGATAAACCAGCATCAGGATGACCTAGTATTACCGAATTGTTCAATATAAACTGGGTACCTCTTCTAAAACGGCAGGCAAAGTTATGATTTGCAGCAGTGTTTGCAGCATCATTAGGACCCAATATGGTAAAATTAGATAAGTTTGGTTTAGTAAGTGGAGTTGCATTCGTACCGGTTGCATCATTATCACACTCGATACCATTACCGGCATCGCCACCATCTACAAATTCAGGATTTCTTAATGAATATGCATATTGAATTTTGCCAACATAACCAAAGTCGAAGTCAAAATCATCATCAGCAGTGCCGTATGCCACCAAGTGTTTCGCATTCACAGTACCCCCAAAAAACTCATAAGCATCATCGTTACCGTAAGTTACCTGAACATAATCGATAACTGTTCCAGACCCAACACCACCCAAAGTCAATCCATTGATCTCAGAACCGGGAGCATCTGCAATACCTGCAAACTCTATACGAACATATTTTAATATACCAGAGTTGTCATCTGCTAAATTACCACCATATTTACGACCTACACCGCCTTCGATAGTAGGCTCAGTAGCACGATTGGTTGGTGCATTACCCAAAATAATAATACCACCCCAATCTCCAGGATTCCGCTCACCAACTGGTTTTCCAGATGTAAAAACGATTGGAAGGCTTGCAGTACCTTCTGCAAAGATTTTGGCACCTCTTTCGATAATCAGAGCACCTTTAGATGTAAGATCACCCTTTATGATGGTACCTGGTTCAAAAGTAATTTGAGAACCAGCCTCAAAATAAGTGTAGCCTTTCAAGGTTACTGTACCTTTTTTGACTACAACTTTTTGACCGTTGGTGTAAGTACCGGTAATGGTACCCCCATCATTAATTACAAGCGTGTTAGGGTCAACAACTTCAGTTTTGTCTTTTTTACAAGCAGTAAACGCAACTGCGCTGAAAGAAAAGATTAATAATAAATGTTTAAGTTTCATGGTTTATATTTTTTTACTAAAGTATATGGATCATGTTAAGTGAACTTGACGCCAATGTTAAGTTTGTTTTAATTTATTGAGTATGTTCTAACGTTTATTGATCGAGTAACTTAAAGAGAAAGAAATATTGGAACCTAGTCTGTTAGAAACATAATTCTTGTCAATATTTGCGTTGTAGGCATTCTTGTCATCCATATTAAAATAGAGTATGGTTTTTTGATTTAGGATATCTGAGACATTGAGTTTGAATTCAACTTTGTCTTTCAAGAGTTTCTTACTCAATTGTAAATCGATAACGTCTCTTGCATTTTCCCAAATATTTGGAACGGAAGTATTACCCACAAATGCAATGCGTTGCCCCACACGGTTATATAAAGCGGTAAGCGTTAATCCATTTTTAGCCCCCGCATATTGCAAGCCGGCATTAATTAAATATGGTGATTGCCCTTGCAAAGGCCGATCGGGCTGACCCGGAGTATTGAAGTTGACTTTAGAGTTGATGTATGATAAATTGGTAAAGAAGGTCATATCTCTGAAAAAGTTACCCTGATTAATAAATTCGAGATTTTTTCGAATTTCGACCTCAAAACCAAAAGTGGTTGCTTTATTTACATTCGTAAAATTGATTTGACGCCTTTCTGGTGTACCACCCTCATCCAAAGTTTGCTCTATGGCATCATTGAAATCTTTATAAAATGCCGAAAAAGTTAGTGTTTCACCATTCTTTGGGTAAATCTCATATTTAAAGTCAAAATTGTTGATTTGTCCACGTCTAAGTGAAGGCAAACCTACGGCCGTAGTTTGAGTTACGAAATCAAAGAAGGCAAAAGGGGCAAGTTCGCGAAGCTCAGGTCTTGATACGGTTCTTGAAGCAGCAAATCGCAGATTACTTTTTTCTGTAAGTGCATAACTGTAATTAAATGAAGGGAGGAAGTCGAAAAATTCCTGATCGAAGCTTCTGCTGGTATTACTCAAATCAGTAAAATCGATGTTTTGATAATACTGCTCAAATCTTAAACCCCAAATCAATCTAGATTTTTCACTTAATTTATTGTCCAACATCCCGTAGGCTGCATTTAATATAGTTTGCGCCTGATAGGAGTCTGTATTATTGGTGAAATCAATCAGCATGAAGCCACCATTGCTCTTCATATTTTCGGGCGAAAAGATCACGTCTTTAGGAAGACTCAACATGTATTGATCATAAGCAACAGAGCCGGAGTTGTTATAGAGGTAGTTAAATACTCGAGCATTAAAATCTCTTGTTTTATAAGAAGATAAACCTCCCATTTTGAAGGTGCTTTTCTTTTTGAAGAAATTTAAAGGAACTGAATAGTTGGCCTGACCAGAATAATTTTGCTCAGATAAATCAGAGAAAAATCTACGGCTATTTCGATCTACCAATTCATAATTGTTGGTATTGGGAGCAGTCTGACGATAGTAAATAGATCTCAAGTCGGGCTGATCTCTATTGATATTCGAAATGCTTAAATTCCAATTTAGTTTTTGATCATCCAGCCTACCAATTGTGTGTTCTCCTTCTAATTGAGAATTTATGATGGATTTTTGCACCAACTCAGAATTGTTGAATTTAAGATTGGCCGCAATATTATCATTATAGCCCTGACGGTCTGTATACGTTTCATCGAACACACGGTTAATTAAGTTTTTAAAACTGTACTTATTGTTTCCGTTTTTATAGGTAATGTTTGCCAACAAACCCAAACTGGTGTTGAAGGCAAATTGACTATCCTGATAATCGTAATAGATATCGGCAAATAAATTTTGGTAGTCGTTACGTTGTACCTGGAATTGATTTTGTGAATTTCTATAAGATAAGGAGAACACCGTTCCAATGGTCCCTTCAGATTTCAGATCATACCTACTTCCCCAGGTTAATTGGTAATTTTGCGCCGGCAATGCCTGAAAGATGGTTTCTTGATAGCTATTGGGCATCAACTTAGAAAATTCAACTTTTTGCTGATTGCTCAATGGATTGTATTCTTTGAATGAGCCAGGGAATTGTGCTGGTAATTTTCTGTTTCCATCATCAAAACCTAAATAATCATATTTTCCACGTTTGTTGGAGATAAAATCCTGAAAAGTAGACTGAGTATTGTATCCCCAACCGGTTGAAAAGGTAAAGTAAGTATCATCAGGAACATCTTTTGTATAAATTTTTACAGAACCGCCTGCAAAATCACCCGGCAAATCTGGTGATGCTGTTTTATTGATTACGATTTTATCCACCAAATTTGAAGGAATGATATCAAAAGAAAAGGCCTTCTTATCGGGTTCGGTGGAAGGTAAAATAGCATTGTTTAACAAAGTTGAATTGTAACGATCAGCTAATCCCCTAATCACCACAAATCGGTTGTTCTGAATACTTGCTCCGCTTACTCTTTTTAAAACTTCAGAAGTGTTTTTATCTGGAGAACGTTGAATCAACTCAGTGGATATACCACTCGACATGTTCACTGCATTTTTTTGCTGGGCATACAATGCTCCAATTGTTTCTTGACGGTAAGTGGCGGTTACCACTACTTCCGAGAGCGTTTGTGAGGCCGACTCCTCCATATTAACATTCAAGGAAGTGGTAACTCCTGGCTTTACTTCGATTGATGAAATGGTTTTAGGCTGATAACCAATGTATGTGAATGTTAAATTATATTTACCCGGAGCTAAATTCCCCAAAATATATCTACCCTCAATATCAGTTGATACACCTTGTGTTTTCCCTTCAATTTTTACTGTTAGACCAATTAAATTTTCGCCGGTTTTTTTATCGATTACCTGACCTGCGATTTTTCCGTTTGTTTGTGCTGTAACAGATGAAATTGTGCCCATAAAAGCCACTAGGGTGGCTATCACAAATGCGTAAATTTTTCTTTTCACTTTAATTTGAATTAATAATTTTTCAAAAGTACCCCTCAACTATTAGCTTACTGTTAGTCTAATGTTAAGGAAATATTAAGCCCTAAAATCTTTATCCACATTTTTGGGTTTTAAACGTAATTGAACATTGCTAGCCTAATACAAGAATTATTTGTAGATTTAATAAGTAAAGAATCGGAAACCCTAATATTATTCATATGAAATCTAAATCGAAACCTGAGGCAAACACTAAGGAACTTGAGTTAAAAAATCATCTCTTATTGAAATTCAGTCGAATTTTAAAGGGTTTAGGATTTGGTAACCAATTGTTCGAAAAGAAATTAGAGAAGTCAACAGAAAAATTGGCAAAATCTATCTTGAAAAAGAAAGGAAAAGAAGAAAAAGCAAGCAAAGTTTCCCCAAAACCAATGTTGATCAAACCCGCAAAATTGAAGAGAACTAGCACAAAACCATTGGTAAATAAAAAACCGGCAAGCAAGGCTGTTAATTCTTCTAAGACTACTCAACCGACTGTTGAGAAAAAGGCCGAGATCCAAATCAAAAAGGAAACGGCTTCAAAGACGACAAAAAATAAGTAACACAAAGTTGATGTAATATTAACATTACTATAGTTAGTATTGCTGAACAAGGCTATTAAAAATGGCCTGTGACTACTATGCCTGAAAAAAAAATCCCCCTCCTAAACAGGGAAATCAGTTGGTTGTATTTTAACGAGCGGGTATTGCAAGAAGCAGCAAATCCAAGCGTCCCTTTGATCGAAAGACTTCGATTTTTGGCTATTTTTTCATCGAATCTTGATGAATTTTACCGGGTGCGGGTAGCCACATTGAATCGTTTGGTACACAATAATGATAAATTCAAAAATCTGCTCGGGTACAATCCTAAAAAATTACTAGCACAGATAAAACGAATTGTAGTCAAACAAGAAAAACGGTTTAATTTCCTCTTCAACAACCAAATTGTAAAACAGCTCGCCGAGCGCAAGATTTTTATTCTCACCGAACATCAGTTGAACGTTTCGAGGGGAGAATACGTGAAAAGATTTTTTAAAGAACACGTTCTTTCAACACTGGTACCAATTATCCTTTCCAAGGATCAACATTTTCCTGAACTAAAGGACCGTGCTGAATATTTTTTTATCAAGCTGACAAAAAAAGGCAAAAAAGCGCAACATCGATACGCCATAATGGAACTTCCGGCAAGCTTGAAGCGTTTTTTGGTACTACCGCAAACAAACAATCTTCAGTTTGTAATTCTTATCGATGATATCATCCGTTATTGTTTAGATGATATATTCTTCACACTGGAGTATGAGCATATTGAAGCATTTTCGATACAGATTACCAGAGATGCAGAGTTGGATCTTTTTCATGATGTAAGTGAGAAATTTATTGATACTTTGACAAAAAGCTTGCAAAAACGACGCAAAGGAAAGCCAATGCGATTACTTTATGACCGTGAAATGCCCGAGGAAATGCTGAATCATTTAGTGTCTTGCCTCGATTTAGCAAGTGAAAGTCTCATCCCGGGTAACCGCTATCATAATTTCAAAGATTTTTTCAGCTTCCCAAATATCGGTGGACCGGAGCTTGAATATGATAAAATGCCACAACTGAGCGTAAAGGGACTTGATTTAAACAAAAGTCTCTTCAGTCAAATAGCGTTAAAAGATCATATTGTCCATTTCCCCTATCAGTCATTCGATTACACCATACACTTTTTAAGAGAAGCTGCCATAGATCCAAAAGTGAAAGAGATAGAAATCACGCTTTATCGGTTGGCTGAGAACTCAAATATCATTAATGCTCTGATTAATGCTGCTAAAAACGGGAAAAAGGTACATTGTTTTCTAGAACTCAAAGCACGATTTGATGAACAGAACAATATTTATTGGACTAATAAACTAGAAGATGGTGGTGTAAAGGTAGATTATGGAATCTGGGATTATAAAGTGCATTCCAAAATTTGTCTAATCACCCGAATAGAAAAACGAAAAAAAGTGCTGTATGCAAACCTTTCTACAGGAAATTTCAATGAAAAAACAGCTAAATTATATGGCGATCACAGTTTATTTACCTGCAATCAGCTAATCAATAAAGAACTTTCCCGAGTGTTGAGGGGCTTGCATAAAAAGACTTTTTATAAAGACTACCAATATTTGATCGTTTCTCCGCTGGAAAGCAGGAAAAAACTAATCAAACTAATTGAGCAAGAAATTGAACAGGCCAAGAAGAAAAAACCTGCTTATATCATCATGAAAATGAACAGCCTCACAGATGAGCTCATGATCAGTAAACTGTATGAGGCAAGCAATGCTGGCGTAAAAATAGAACTCATTGTTCGCGGAATGTGTTCATTGTTGCCCGGCTTAAAGGGTTATAGCGAAAATATTAGAGTAATCAGCATCATAGATCGTTTTCTGGAACATGCAAGGATATACATCTTCTGTAACAAAGGTCAGGAGAAAATTTATTTGAGTTCGGCAGACATGATGAGTAGAAATCTGGATAATCGATTAGAGGTAGGTTTTCCTATCTTTGACCAAGATATTAAGAATGAATTGAGAGATATCATTGATATCCAATTAAGAGATAACACGAAAGCTAGACCCTTCAATTCGCTAGGAAATACACCGGCACTTAAACCGAAGATTTATAATACTTTCCGTTCACAATACGATATTTACAACTACTTAAAAGAGAAGCAGTGAGATACGCAGCAATAGATGTAGGTTCAAATGCAGTCAGGTTATTGATTGCGGATGTGCTGAACAGTAATGGACGCCTTAGCTTCAAGAAAAACACCTTGTTGAGAGTACCGCTTAGATTAGGTGATGATGCTTTTATTCATCAAGCTATTTCATCAGAAAAAGCAGATGAGCTGCAAAAGACCATGTTTTCTTTTGCATTGCTTCTTGATGTATACCAAGTAGATGATTACATGGCTTGTGCTACTTCGGCCCTGAGAGAAGCTAAAAACGGACCCGAATTGGTTAAAAAAATTAAGAAGACATCTAATATCGAACTCAACATAGTAGAAGGACAGACCGAGGCCAACATCATTTACTCGAGTCATATTGAACGATTACTTGATCCAAAAAAGAATTACTTGTACATTGACGTGGGTGGTGGAAGTACCGAAATTTCTGTTTTTGTTTCTGGTGAATGTATTGCCTCCCGCTCTTTTGACATCGGCACCATCCGGATTTTGGACAAAAAAGTTACCCTTGAAACCTGGGATGAGCTCAGATTATGGCTTAAATCTCATACAAAAAATCTCAAAGAGCTTTCTGCTATTGGCACCGGGGGAAACATCAACAAACTTTATCGTTTGGCCAAATTAAAAGATGGTGAACCTATTTCGACAAAAAAATTGAACGATTTACATACTTATCTTTCTTCATTTACATTAGACCAACGAGTGAACGAATTAGGATTGCGTCCCGATCGGGCAGATGTGATTATACCAGCATGTGAAATTTTTACTAATCTACTGAAATGGGCAAGAATTAAACAGACATATGTTCCAAGTGTGGGTATGGTGGATGGGATAATCCAACTCCTGATTGAGAAGAATCTAAAGTAGTGTCAAGATAAGAAGCATAGCCGAATTTATGTACTAAATTAGCAATAATCTGCCCGGTTTCGTCTGGAAAATAAGGCTTTAGAATATAATTAGAACCGATCCAAGCTCTAAGTTTTTTCACAAAATTTTGATCGAGCTCGTATATTACCTCTACACCCATTCTGCGGGCAGCCTCCGCGTTACACAATTGTTCATACTGATTTTTCATAGGAACCATTGCTAATTTTTTTCCCAGGAAAAGTGCCTCAGAAGGGCCTTCAAATCCTCCTCCGGTGAGTAAAGCATGTGCCTTGGATAAACTTTTATTAAATTTTTCATGATGAACCGGGTAAACCGAAATATTGGCGTCCTGGTAAGCCTGTTTACAATGTTTTGAAAACACTTCCCAACGCAGGTCTTTGATTTGTTTGAAAAATTTTAACAAAAATTGATCTTGATAGGCCGGAAGGTATACCGTGATATGCCCCAGATCCATAGGCTCCAGTTTTCTGATCTCAGAACGGATAACTGGTGTATGGATAAACTCATCGTAGGCTTTAAAATGGAATCCTACCTGATGTGTACTTGGTGCATAATGCTTAAGTATTTTACTTTGCCAGCCCCAGCTGTCTGCTACTACTGGTGTGTTTGAGGATAAAAAAGCCGCCTGGTGGCTTAGCGAAACACAAGGAATCCCTTTAAGCTTACATGCCCAAGCCGTGACAGGCTCAAAATCGTTGATAATTAAATCATATGCTCCAACTGGAAAATTCTTGATGTCATCCAATAAGCGGCGGGTATTCATCGTTTGGAGTGTCCGCCAATAATCTACTCCCCCTCTCTGACCAAAAATAAACCCAAACCCTTGTAATTTGTATTTAACAGGGGTATCTAAGTATACATCTGCTTGAGTGCCACTAATTAGTACTTCTACTTTTCCGTGCTCTTTTAAATGAGGCAATATTTCTCGGGCTCGGCTTACATGGCCATTCCCTGTGCCTTGGATTGCATATAATATATTCATATTACAGGTTTAAACCAATTGTTCTTTCATTTCAGAAAGCAGTGAATTGATATTTAATTTTGCTTTCAAATCATCCTTATCCAATGGATCTTCCATTGTAAAATTGTTGAAATCCTTCGCCTGGTATCGGTAAATTGACCACTCACCTGATGTATATTCCAAAGCAGTTAAATTTTCTACCCAATCGCCAGAATTCAGATAAGCAACTCGACCTTGCTCTGTTTCTATATAACGTATTTCTGGTTGATGGATATGGCCACAAATTACGTAGTGATATCCTTTATCGATGGCTAATTCTGCCGCTGTTTGTTCAAAGCTATTGATGAATTTTACCGCATCCTTAAATTTGGCTTTGATCTTTTTGGAGAAGCTCATCTTTTCACGATTCATTTTGACAAGACACCAGTTTACGAAGCTGTTTAATAAAATTAGTGTGTCATACCCTATTGCACCCATTTTCGCAAGCCACTTAGAATACTGCATCGTTACATCAAATACATCACCGTGAAAAACCCAAGCCTTCTCTCCATTAATGTCAAGAACTATCTTATTACAAATCTTCAGAGAGCCCATTTCGAAATCATCAAATTTTCTAAGCATTTCGTCATGATTGCCGGTTAAATAATACACCGGAATTCCTGAACCTGCCAGTTTCAAAATTTTCCTGATTACTTTCATGTGTGTTTCAGGCCAATAAGATTTTTTAAATTGCCAGATATCTACAATGTCTCCGTTTAGAATAAGCATCTTGGGATTTATGCTTTTAAGGTAATTTAGCAATTCGGCAGCATGACATCCATAGGTTCCCAGATGTACATCTGAAATAACGACAATATCAATATCCCTTTTATTCATTTGATCTAATTAAACATGGATGAAACCATCATTTAATCAAATGAAATGATATGATATGAACAAATTGTTAAAATGGTATTAAACTTTACGCTTAAATAAACTTAATTTAATAATTGAGTTAAATTCAGCTAAAATTTGGTGTTATATGAGAGCGAAATTTACTTCCATTTTTGTTTTTATGGCTTTGATACTCTCAAAGCTCCCTGCACAACAAAAAAACTTTGACTTTCAAGGCCATCGCGGATGCCGGGGTTTGTATCCTGAAAATACCATTCCTGCCATGATCGAAGCGCTTAAGCTGGGCGTAACTACCTTAGAGCTAGACGTGGTGATCACTAAAGATAAACAGGTAGTACTATCGCATGAGCCTTTCATGGCACACGAAATCAGTACTTCACCCGATGGTAGGCAACTTCATCCTGAGAATGAGAGAAGCTTCAATATTTATCAAATGAACTATGAGGAGCTGAAGCGTTGGGATGTTGGTATGAAAGTACATCCACGGTTCCCGAATCAAGTTAAAATGGCTGTCAATAAGCCCTTACTGAGCGAATTGATTGATTCTGTAGAACATTATGTCAAAACGAATCAACTAAATACAGTAAAATACAATATAGAAACCAAAATCGATCCTGAGGGTGATCTAATCTTCCATCCTGAACCGGCAGAATTTGTGGAGTTATTGTGGAAAGTAATAGAGAAAAAAAATATTCAAGACAGGGTAATTATCCAATCATTCGATAAAAGGAGCATTCAGTATATACATCAGAAAAAACTGCCGGTAAAACTTTCATTTTTACTAGAAGAGAGCAATAGAAAAACGATCCATAAACAGCTCAGCATGCTTGGTTTTAAACCAGATTTTATCAGCCCAGAATATTCAAAAATCGATCGTAGGTATGTGCGTTATTGCCAAAAAAGAGGAATCAGAGTGATTCCCTGGACTGTAAATGAACCTGATGCTATTTCGAGGGTATTGAACATGGGGGTAGACGGAATTATATCTGATTACCCAAACCTGTTTCAAATTGAAAAAAATTAATACCTAATTCCTGCCTTCTTGAACAAGAAGTGAAGCAACCAAATCGGACCAATCAGGAGAAATTTCACATCATCCAGAAAGGAAGGTTTTTTGCCTTCAATTTTATGTCCGATGAATTGTCCGATCCAGGAAAGTACAAAAATGGCTAAGCAGACTTGCCACATGGCCGGCCAACCTGCCTCTATATTCATTTTTTCCAAGCCCACAATACCTGCCGAAAAAGCAAAAATAATGAGTAACATGGCATAGGAAAGCACTGGCGACAACTTGTAGTAGTAATAGATGGAAAAAGCGATGAGAAACGAGGCCCAGTTGACATAGCCATTGTATCGGCCCAGAAAATCCAAATGAGGGAATGGAATGGCCCAAATAAGTCCGAAAAGACTAAATACAATGAGTGGAACACAGATCCAATGAATGGTTTTATTGGTATGATCCTGATGGCTTTCGGCATACTTATCAAAGTACACATCTACCAATCGTTTTTCAACTTGCTTTTTCATGTCTAAAATTATTTAGCAAATGCAACAGATCGGGTTTCACGAATTACGGTCACCTTGATCTGCCCAGGATAAGTCATTTCGGTTTGTATACGATTAGAAATATCTGCAGCCAATACCTCCGCCTGTGCATCGGTTACCCGCTCGCTTTCTACTACTACACGCAGTTCGCGACCTGCCTGAATGGCAAAAGTCTTTTCTACGCCTGGGTACGATAAAGCCAACGATTCCAATTCTTTCAAACGTTTGATATAGCTTTCCACCACTTCGCGGCGGGCACCCGGACGGGCACCTGAAATGGCATCGCAAGCTTGCACGATTGGAGAAATGAGTGAGGTCATCTCGATCTCGTCGTGGTGCGCACCAATGGCGTTACATACTTCCGGATGTTCCTTATATTTTTCGGCTAACTGCATACCCAGGATAGCGTGTGGTAATTCCGGATTATCATCAGGCACCTTACCAATATCGTGGAGCAAGCCGGCACGTTTAGCCAGTTTCACATTCAATCCTAACTCCGCAGCCATGGTCGCACAGAAATTGGCCACCTCACGGGAGTGCTGTAATAAGTTTTGTCCGTACGACGAACGGTAGCGCATACGGCCTACCATACGGATCAGTTCCGGGTGCAATCCATGAATGCCTAAATCGATCACCGTACGCTCACCGATCTCCACGATCTCATCTTCAATTTGTTTCTTGGTTTTGGCCACTACCTCTTCAATACGGGCCGGGTGAATACGACCATCGGTTACCAAACGATGCAAGGCCAAGCGGGCAATCTCTCTACGCACCGGATCAAAACCTGATAAAATGATAGCTTCTGGGGTATCGTCTACAATAATTTCAATACCAGTAGCTGCTTCTAAAGCACGGATGTTACGACCTTCACGTCCAATTACGCGGCCTTTTACCTCATCACTTTCGATGTTGAAGATCGAAACCGTATTTTCAATTGCACTTTCGGTTGCAGTACGCTGGATGGTTTGAATCACCACTTTTTTGGCTTCTTTTGCAGCAGTCATTTTAGCCTCGTCCACGATGTCTTTGATTTGCATCATGGCTTGTGTTCGGGCTTCTTCACGCAGGGCATCTACCAATTGGTTTTTGGCTTCTTCGGCAGATAAATTCGCAATTGTTTCCAACTGGCTTACCTGCTGTGCTTTCGCCTGGTCTAATTCTTCCTGCTTTTTACGGGCCAGTTCAATCTGCTTTTCCAGGTTCTGTTTCACCTGATCCATTTCCTGCTCTTTGCGACCTATGTGCTCCAGTTTCTGGTTCAGCGATTGCTCTTTCTGACGCAGTTGATTTTCACGCTGATTTGCCTGGTTATTGCGGTTATTGATCTCTTGCTCGTGTTCTGATTTCATTTGCAGGAATTTCTCTTTGGCCTCGAGCAATTTATTTTTCCTGAGGATTTCTGCATTCTCTTCGGCATCGGCCAATATTTTTTTGGCTTTACTTTGGGCAGCAATTTCCTCGTTTTTGTACATTCCTTTTAGCAGGAACCTCCCACCACCAAATCCGGCTACCAAGCCTCCCAACACATATAATAATATTTCCATAATCTTGATTAAATAAAAAAACCGTTCTTCTTTTCAAGCAACAATGAAGCTTAAATGGCAATATATTTATTACCAACACTCATGAAACTTAAAAACCAAAAACGGTTTTAAAAAATGCTCTATAGTTATAAAGAACGATATTACTTGTTCGCAAAAAAGTCGGTGAGCAATTGATCTAACTGAAAAACTTTTTCAGCAACTTCGGTATCTGTGTGGCTTACCTTCGATTCTGCCTTTAAGGTGGCAGTAGCAAAATGCAAAACACTCATAGATAACAGATCTTGTTTATCGCGGACTGCATAAGCATCCTGATATTCTTTGATCCGGTCGTTTATCAATTTAGCTGCCCTCCGTATCACTTCCTCTTCTTCCTGATTCACCTTTAAAGGGTAAACCCGGTCAGCAATATTTATTTTTATGGAGATTTCTCCCATTTGAGCTTGTTTCAAGAGTGCTACTTTTTAAGCAACACCATACACTTGTCAATTTCGGTTACAAATTCGCTAATTTTTTGCTTGATGTCAAGAGTTTTTTCGCTACTGCCCTCTAAAGATCGTGCCAGCTTCAAGGCCCGAACACGTTCTTCCAGATCAGAATTCAGCTTTTTAGCTGTTTCAACGGCTACTTTCAGACTTTGATTTTCGAGTTTTAGCGAATCATTTTCTTCCTGTAAAAGCGCACATAGTTCCACCAGCTTTGCTGTTTTCTCTACAACTTGCGTTAACTGATCGGCTACCCTTGACATCGATTAATTGGTTAAATACAGGCGGATGCTTTACTTACGCAGCTCCGCTCCTGCATCTTTTTCTAAGTTAAGCATTAATTTTTTCATGATGGCATCGATGCGCTGATCGGTAAGGGTTTGCTCCTCATCTTGCAGCACAAAACTCAATGCATAAGATTTTTTTCCGGCTGGGAGTTTATCTCCCTGGTAAACATCAAATACATTTACTTCTTTGAGCAAAGTTCGCTCTGTTTTCAGGCTGATTTGCCTCAAGGTTTCAAAACTCACCTCTTGGTCAATCAATAGGGAAAGATCTCTTTTTACGGCGGGGAATTTTGAAACTTCGCGGTAAGTGATCTTATTATTTTTAATACTTTCAATTATCAGATCCCAATCCAGTTCTGCATAAAAAACATCCCCATCAATTTCCATTTGCTTCAATACCTTGGCAGAAACTGCACCAAATTGGGCCAATACTTTTTCTCCTTTCAAGTAAGCCAAGCCATAGGCAAGAAAGGAGGTATCCGTCTCCTTGGTAATCAGGTTCGAAATGTTCAACTTCATGATTAGCGCATCTACCATCGCCTTCAATTGGTAAAAATTAACCGGCTCAGCAGGATGATTCCATTGAGTGTTGAGTTTTTTCCCACTCATGAAAATAGATAATCGCTGTTGCTCTTGAAAAGATCCGACTTCATCTTTAATAAAGTAAATCTTACCAAACTCATACAGTTTCAAATCCGGATTTTTTCTGTTTTGGTTATAAACCACCGCCTCTAAACCTGAATAAAGGAGTGTTTGGCGCATGGTATCCAAATCACTGCTCAAGGGGTTGAGTAGTTTAACTGCACGCTCCGTATCAATAGCATAAGCAGCGCTGGTTAAAGAATTTGCCAAAATTTCATTAAATCCTTTCGAACTGAGCCAATCAGCCACTTGGTTCTTCAGCGCTTCCTTATCCGGTTTAGCCGCATAATTTAAGGAAGCTCTGATTTGGTTGGGTATCTCTACGTTATTATATCCGTAAATACGCAAAATTTCTTCAATCACATCTACT
>CAZOLA010000014.1:17542-33501 GCA_964580845.1 uncultured Sphingobacterium sp. | reverse complement strand
TATCTCTACGTTATTATATCCGTAAATACGCAAAATTTCTTCAATCACATCTACTACACGAGTTACATCTACGCGGTAGGCCGGCACCTTAAGCTCCAGACCTTCTTTATCTTCAGACGCTATTTCAATCTGCAGCGCCTGAATGATCGCTTTTACCGTAGCTGTATCAATATGCTTGCCGATTAAGCGGTTCACATTTGCATAATTCAGACTCACCGCAAACGGCGCAACGGGATTAGGATAAAAATCGGCAACTGAAGAAGCAATTTCTCCACCTGCCAACTCCTTGATTAACAGGACTGCACGTTTGAGCGCCAGCAGCGTCATTTCAGGATCGGTACCACGTTCAAAACGAAACGAGGCATCCGTTTTCAAACCATGGCGCTTGCTGGTTTTACGCACACTTACCGGATGGAAATAAGCACTTTCCAGAAAAACATTTTTGGTTTCGGCACTTACGCCTGATTTGATGCCACCGAATACACCAGCCAAGCACATCGGCCCCTCGGCATCGCAGATCATCAAATCCTGATCGGATAATTTACGTTCTACTTCATCAAGGGTGGTAAATGATGTTCCTTCGGCACATTTTTTTACTACTACCTTACTTCCTCTGATCTGATCGGCATCGAAAGCATGCAGTGGCTGACCCAATTCGTGCAATACGTAATTGGTTACATCCACCACGTTATTGATTGGACGAACACCAATCACATTCAATTTATTTTTTAGCCAGTCTGGCGATTCTTTAACCGTTACACCGCTGATGCTTACTGAAGTATATCTTGGGCAGGCTTCCGAATCTTCTACAGTAACCGGAATGTTTAATTGATCACTGGCAGGTTTAAAGGCAGCAACATCAGGGAAAACAATACCAGTGCGGAGGTATGCAGCCAGGTCGCGGGCAACACCCAAATGCGAAGCTGCATCGGCTCTATTGGGTGTTAATCCAATTTCAAATACATAATCATCCTCCAGCTTAAAATATTCCTTAGCCGGCATCCCTATTTTAGCATCCGCAGCCAACACCATGATGCCGTCGTGGTTGGTACCTAAACCGATCTCATCCTCGGCACAAATCATCCCCTGCGAAAGTTCGCCCCGTATTTTAGAATTTTTGATAGTGAAAGGGTCTCCTTCGCTTGGATAAATTTTAGTGCCATCCAGCGCCACCACTACCTTTTGGCCTGAGGCCACATTATTAGCCCCACAAACAATTTGTAATTCTTCGCCAGCACCTGCATCCACCTTCGTAATTTTTAATCGATCGGCATTGGGATGTGGTACGCAAGATTTGACCAAACCAATCACTAATCCTTCCAAACCTCCCGGTACCGATTGCACCTTTTCCAGGCTCTCCACCTCTAAACCAATATCGGTAAGGATGAAGGAAATTTCTTCAGCAGTTTTGTCGGTCTGTATAAATTGTTTAAGCCAGGAATAAGATATCTTCATAAAAGCCAATCAGTGTAAAAGGCAAAGATAGGAAATTGCAGATTTGCACTGTAAGCTAATTAGACATAAAATAAGATTAAATGAGCCCCTCATCGGCAAAACTAAAAAAGCCGGTGTCGGTAAAAATGAGATGATCTAAAATCTGAAGATCGAGCAGACAGGCTCCAGCAATCAGCTTCGTAGTTAAATCACGGTCTGCTGTACTTGGTTTCAAATTTCCCGAAGGGTGATTGTGTGCCAATAAAATTGCCGATGCATGGCCCAGCAAGGCCAAATTGAAAATAATTTTCGGATCGGCTATGGTACCGGCCTGCCCGCCCTTACTTACCAGATGCCTTGCCAATACCAAATTGGCCCGGTTTAACAGCAGTACCCAAAACTCTTCATGTGCCAAGTCTCGAAACTGTGGTGCCAGCAGTTCATAAGCATGCCTACTGCTGCTTATTTTAGGTTTTACTACGCTTAACTGCTCTTTTCTACGTCGCCCCAGCTCTAAGGCTGCAATGATACTGATGGCTTTAGCAGCGCCAATGCCTCTAAACCTGGATAATTCCTGAACAGATAGTTTTCCCAGTTGGTTTAAATCGTTGGCGTAAACATTCAAAATCCGCTTACTGAGCTCTACAGCCGATTCTTGCTGATTGCCCGATCCTATTAAGATAGCGATCAACTCGGCATCAGTCAGATTACGACGACCATGCAATAAAAGCTTTTCTCGAGGGCGGTCTTCCTCTTTCCAGGATTTGATACTGATTTTTTCGCCATCGTAGCCCATGCTACAAGCTACGAAAATTTAATAAAAAAGAAAAGGTGTTAATTTTTAATTAACACCTTTTCTTAAATATTTATACAAATGCTTATTTTAGACCATTCACAAATTTAGTCAGTTTAGACTTGTTGTTGGCTGCTTTGTTTTTATGAATTACGTTCTTTTTAGCTAATCTGTCGAGCATAGAAACTACTTTACTCAATAGTGGAGTTGCCTCTTTCTTTGAAGTAGTGGTACGCAATTTTTTGATCGCATTTCTGGTAGTTTTTGCCTGATAGCGATTACGTAAACGCTTAGTTGCGTTTGCTCTGATTCTTTTGATGGACGATTTATGATTTGCCATTATTCTTTCTTAGCTATTCTTTTTTGGACTGCAAATATAGGCTGATGTTTTTTAAAATACAAACCCTTTGAAAAATTATTCTTTTGATGATGAAGATTTATAATCGTTTTTGGAAACCTGTGGCTATATGTACCCTGATCACCTGCAGTTCTTGGGGATTTTTTGCCCATCAAAAAATTAACCGTATCGCAGTTTTTACACTCCCTTCGGGGATGATTGGATTTTATAAAAGCAATATTGATTACTTGAGCGAACATGCGGTCGATCCCGATAAAAGACGATATTCTGACTCATTAGAAGCCAGTCGACATTTTTTGGATGCAGATCATTATGGAGAGCAGCCCTTTGAGCTCATCCCTCAAAAATGGAGTGATGCGGTGGCTAAGCTGAGTAAAGATACCCTCGAAGCCTACGGAACAGTGCCTTGGACCATCGAACGGAATTACTACAGCTTGGTAAAGGCATTCAAAGAAAAAGATTATCAAAAAATATTGCATTATTCCGCCGATTTAGGACATTATATCGGCGATGCCCACGTACCGCTGCATACTACGGAGAATTACAATGGACAGCTTACCGGACAAACCGGGATACATGGGTTTTGGGAGAGCAGGCTTCCGGAATTATTTTCATCGGGTTACGATTTTTTTGTAGGTAGAGCGCAGTATGTTCCCAATCCTTTAAAAAAAGCATGGGAGATCATTAAAAATACCTACAGCTACAAAGATTCAGTGTTACTGATCGAAGCTCGATTGAATACTCGTTTTCCTGCAGACAAAAAATATGGTTTCAGTACCCGGAACGGACGAGTTCAAAAACAATATAGCGAGGCCTATTCTTTAGCCTATCACGAAACTTTGGACGGCATGGTAGAAAGGCAGATGAGGGCATCCATCTTGGCCATTGGTAGTTATTGGTATTCTGCCTGGGTAGATGCCGGGCAACCTGATTTAAAAAAGCTGAAAAAAGTTACAATGAGCCAAGAAGCCAAGAAAAATCTGGAAAGCCAAGAGGAGTACTACCGCAAAGGAAAGATGAAGGGCAGAAAAGAAGAGGAATAGACTAATTTCAGGATTTTTTTGGTTTCACAGCAGCATATAATGCAGGCAAAAGCGAAACTACAATGATTCCAATGATCACCAATGTGAAATTTTGCTTGATCACCGGGATATTACCAAAGAAATAGCCCAACATCAGAAAACTGCCGATCCAAGCCAAAGCGCCTACTACATTGTAAAAGGTATAGGCAGCCAATGGCATGTGACCCACACCGGCAACAAAAGGCGCAACCGTTCTAAAAATTGGCAAAAAACGACTAAAAATGACTGCTTTGGCACCATGTTTTCCGAAAAAGTCTTGCGTTTTCTGATAATATTCGAGTTTCAAAATCCGATTTTCCGGCTTGAATACTTTTTTCCCAAAGGCTGATCCTAAAAAATAATTAAGCGTATTGCCTAAAACTGCGGCTAAAATTAATAAAGCCGCCAGCAAAAAGATATTCAAACCCGTATCTCCTTTGGCAATGAGGGCACCCGCCGCAAATAGCAATGAATCTCCTGGCAGAAAGGGAGTCACCACAAACCCGGTCTCCGAGAAAATAATCAAAAACAGGATCAGATAGGTCCAAGTCTGATAATTATTGATCATAACGGATAAATGCTGGTCGATATGAAGGATGAAATCCAGCAGGTTAGTGATAATTTCCAAGTAGGTTTGTTTTTAAGATGCCCAAAAATAAAAATATCACGGGGATTTCCCGTGATATTTCATTCCCAAAAAGATGCTCAACTATTTGTTGTGCACCATAATTTTGGCACCTAATTCGGCATTACCTACGCCATTTTTAGAGCCTTTGATCCAGATGGTGTAAATCTTTCCGGCTTCAAGCGTAAAATCGGGCATGGTAAATACCAAGCTATTATCCTGGCTACTCAAAACCTCATATTTTACCACTCCCGGATCCACCTCCAAAAAATTAGAAACTGATTTATACACCCTTCCGGTTGCTAAGGTATTCCCTTCTCTAACTTTGATATCTAATTTTGTATCATCCGGACTGAGATTAATAAACCGCACTTTGGCCTTGCCTTGTGCCGGAGCAGTCAGGTCGTCTTCAACCGCCACTACATCAGCAGCTGCCACAGGGCCCGCAAAGAAAACGGTATAGTTCTTTTTCTCTGCTAAATCTAATTCTGCTGTTGCCAATACTGCATTATCCTGAGCTCCTCTAAACTCTGCTTTCCTTTTACCATCGGTTGTACTTACGTAATTGGTAATTTCACCATAGCCAATTGCAGCGGCAGAAATTTTCGATTTATCAAGATAAAAAACAACAGCTGCAGCATCTGGCGAAGCATGTACCGCCATCACATTTGAAGATCCTTTTCTTGGGGAATCATCATCTTTGTCGCAAGCTGTAAAAGCGATACTAAACAAAGCCAGTAAAGGCAGCATAAATAAGCATTTCAAGATGTTCCAATGATTTGTTCTCTTTTTCATATTCAATAGTTTTTTTAAATGATTAATGATTTCCCGACTCAAAAAAAACCGGTAAAAACAAAGAAGCCCGGTTCAAAGACCGGGCCAATGGAATTAACAAGAAAATTCTGGAGTATTTTATAGACAGATGATCCTGCTATCAGGCATAGTTGTTCAGCATAACGGGCATTACGAGCATCAATACATTCTCGTTTTCGTTATTAGTTTGGGGCACTAACAAGCCGGCACGATTTGGAGTACTCATTTCTAAAGTAACTTCATCGCCTTCTAGATTGCTCAACATCTCAATCAAAAATTTAGCATTAAATCCGATTTCCATATCTTCGCCCTCATACTGGCAGCTCAAACGCTCATGAGCCTCGTTTGAAAAATCAACATCTTCAGAGGAAATATTCAATTCGCTACCGCTGATTTTTAAACGCACCTGATGGGTGGTCTTATTGGCAAATATGACCACACGACGCAGGCAGTTCAAGAACATACCACGATCGAGGGTTAACTTATTTGGATTTGTTTGAGGGATAACCGCTTCATAATCTGGATAACGCTCATCGATCAAACGACAGATCAAATTAATATTACCAAAACGGAAAAATGCGCTGGTAGAGTTGTATTCAACAGATACATTCACATCTTCAAGTGGCAAAGAAGACTTCAGCAGGTTGAGGGCTTTTTTCGGTAAGATGAAAGAAGCTACCGCTGAAGATTTGGTATCCATGCGACGATAGCGTACTAATTTGTGCGCATCGGTGGCTACAAAAGTGATATTTTGTGGGCTTAGCTGGCAATAAACTCCAGTCATTGCCGGACGAAGATCGTCGTTGCTCACTGCAAAGATGGTTTTGTTAATTGCCTCGGCTAATACTGATGCAGGCAAGCTCACCGAAGAAGCGTTTTCCACCATTGGGATTTTAGGAAAATCTTCGCCGTTCTCTCCACTCAATTTGTATTTACCATCTCCGGCATTGATCTCAATGGCAAAGGTTTGGTCATCAATATGGAAAGCTACCGGCTGATCGGATAAAGTTTTGAGGGTTTCCAACAAAATTTTTGAAGGAATGGCCACTTTTCCATTTTCCTTGGCTTCTACCGGCAAAGAAGTGGTCATACTGGTCTGCAGATCGGTAGCAGAAATGGTTAAAACACCATCTTTGATTTCAAAAAGAAAGTTTTCGAGTATCGGCAATACCGTACTGCTGCTCGAAGCACCATTTACAGCTTGTAATTGCTTTAATAAGGTCGAAGTGGAAACTATAAATCTCATACCTGTCGGCTATTTAGGTTCAAAAATATGAAATTTAAACGGTATACTTTCTTTTACGATACCAATGTTGAAAAAATCCAAAAATTGCCAACAATATTAGGGGCAAGAGTATATTAAAAGCCTGCCAGAAAAATTTTTCTTTTTGAATTTTCGCCCGATCAAGCATGCGCAATTTAAATTCCTTATTTCTGAGTGCGATCAATTCGGCATCATTCAGTAAATAATCAACAGCGTTCAGCAAGAATGCTTTATTGCCATAAACCTGCTGCGTAAAGCGATCATATCCCAAAGGGTAAGGAGCCCCGTCCTGATCCTGCTGATTTTTTAGTAGGTCACCGTCGGCTACAATCAGTAATTTTCCTGGCTTTGTACCAGCATCCAGCCTAAAATCTGGACCCAAGCCTTCAGGTAGCGGACGGTTTTTAAAAACAGAATTGAATTTCCCCTCCAATAAGACCGCGAAGGGCTTGCTTGCTCCCTTGAAGCTTGCTGGTTCAGGGCTTTGCTCCAGCATCTGCAGTGAAACGATCGCAGGTAAATCTATTGTTTTACTGTATGGAGAGGAGCTCAATAAAATGGTCTTTTTAATGCCTTTTACCCCAAGAGTATCAATGCTACCAGCAAATTCGGTTCGTATGCCCTCCAGGTTTTTCACCATGGGATGCTGTGTATTGGGCATGATCACCGGATAAAACAACCAGGGCAATAACTGCACCTGAGCTGCTCCCCCAAAATCGCCTACATTCATCGGGATTTGTGCACAATTCATGTCGGCAAGCAAATGGTAATTGAGTCTGAGTCCATATTTAAATAGCAGATCATCCAAATTGAGTTTGTTCGCAATGGCAAATTGCGTTCCACTTTCTCTTAAACTATCCAAATTTGCATTGGATTGATCAATGGCCATCAATAGCCGACCACCCTGCCTGATGAAATGATCAAGCTTAAACTTTTCAAGCTCAGAAAAAGCCTTCAACGGCTTTGGAATAACTAATACTGAAATTTGACTTAATCCTGCACGGCTAATTTGTTGAAGATTTACCCGACCGACCGTAAAACCAGCCTCCAGCGAGCTCATCGCATCGCTTAACTCTACATCATTAAGCTCTCCATGACCTTCCGTAAAACCAATCCTGGGCTTTTCAGATCTCAACAATTGGTGAATGGCACTGATAAACGCATACTCCAAATTTTCTATGGATTGATTCAGCACTGAAGCTGGTGAGGCTCCCATTCTCGACTGCAATAGATCAACCACTATTTTTTTACCTTGATATTCGAGCTGCGCTTTCGGAAAAATAAGTTTCTGAGTGATCCCATCCTCTGTTTTTACACTCAAATTGGTCGGTTGTATACCCTGCTCATACAATTGCTCTAAGTTTTTTTCCCGTTCTACGGCGTTTCCTTCATCAGGATTAATGAAAGAAACTGATATCGGCTGCTCGGCTTCACCATGCAAGTCTTTTAGTAAATCTCGACTGGCTTGGCTCAATTGCCTGAAACCCGGCGGCAACTCACCGCTCAAATAAATATTCACATGGAGTGGGCTCTGCAATCTGCGAAGGGTAGTGATGGACGTCTCAGACAAAGTGTAGCGTTTTTCCGCTGTTAGATCACATCTTAAGGGCCGGATAGAGCTTAATAAATGAAGGAGGATATAAATAAGAATGAAAACTTTAAACTTTTTGTCTGATTTAACTGCTAGGAGTAAACGTTTATCCAGCTGATAGCTGGCTAAAAGCAAGAAAGCGAGAATTAAATCCAGAAAATAAAATACATCATTACTCAGCAACACTCCACGACTCATCGATTGATAATGATTCTGCATGCCTAAATCCTGAAGAAAGCTGGCTAATGGATCTAAAAACGACCAAGTACTAATTAAATCGAAGCCTAAAAACAGGCAAAAAGCCAATAAGGCTGTGAGCAAAAATGCCGTAACTTGATTTTTGGTGATGGAAGAAGCAAAAATGCCTATGGCTGCCCATGTTGCAGCAATAAAGAATAAGCCAAAGTAGGCTCCAAACGTAGCACCATAATCTAAATTACCCTTCTCTGCTCCCAATTGAACTATTGAGAAAACATAAAATAAAGTTGGCAGCAGACTAAGCAAACTGACGATACCTACAGCAAGATATTTTGCCCCAATAATTTCAAAAACACTCAAAGGCTGAGTAAGTAACAATTCATCTGTGCCATCTTTTCGTTCTTCTGCCAGGGATCGCATGCTGATAGCTGGGATGAGGAATAGAAAGAGGTAGGGCGCCAGTTCGAAGAAAGTTTGTAGACTGGCATAACCGGCCACTAAAATGCTGTAATCAGGGAAAATCCAGAGTAAAATACCCGAAATCAACAAAAAAGTGCCGATACTGATGTAGGCAATTTGTGAGCTAAAAAAGGAAGCGAGTTCTTTTTTAAGTAGGGCTAACACGGATCAATTTTTGACCGAAATTAGTTAAAATCAAACAAAAAGCCCTTCCAAAATCGGAAGGGCTTTAAACAAACTAAATTATTGAAAATTATTTACCGAGGTGCAATTTCACACCAAAAGTCGGTCTTCCTTCGAAGCTATCATTACTCAAAAACGCCAGACCCAAAGCATTGTAAGTTTGATCACCTTGTTTTTCTGAATTATAGTAAAGGCTTCCCAGAGTCATCTCAATACTAATCTTGCTACTTGGAAAGAACACAAATGCAGGGCTCAATTTAACATTTAAAATACTCCCCTTTTCATCAACTACATTACCGCTTGACAAAGTGATATTTTCATTCCCTATAGGCACCATTAATTTACCTAAAAACTGGAATTTTGTTGAAATTGGGAGGTAGTATCTCAATGTAGGAGTAATAGTAAAAGTGGAGCTTTTGTTGTATTCAACACCATCTATAACAGCTTTTCTTGCACCTAGGCCTACACCGAATCCAACCGACAAGTTATCTGCAACAAAATACCCCAACTCAGGCTGGAACCATAATGAACTTTGTTTCTGTATACTGTTACCATTTTCATTTTTTATCGAACTGAAACTAAATTCTGGCCCTACTAGCCATTTCCCTTTAGTAGTTGGAGAACCATCTATACTTTGCATAGTAATAGATTTTGCATTCAATTGGCCAACCGTGGCGGCTTTCTTACTTTGTGCAGATGTAAAAGATGAGCCAAGCCCAAACACTAATACAATAAGTACTAACTTTTTCATAATCATATTTTTTAAAATGAATTAATTGTTTAATCAATTAAAACGGAACAGTTGAAAAAATATTGTATTCCCAAAATGGAAATAAAAAAGCCCCGATGCTCGATCTGGGCTTTAGTTCACTCAAGTATTTTTCATTTACGGAGCCTGCCGGGAAGATAGATTTGAAAGCCAAAGGCAAAACCCAACCCAGAATCACCACTGGAGGAGGCAATATCGGCCTTAGTAAACGTATACCCTAAGGTGCCCTCAATGGCAACATTTCGAGCCACAAAATGCGCATAACCTCCTCTTATGCCCAGCAAAAGTGAAACAGGCAAATCTTCCTGGCTATTTTTTTGGTGACTGCCGTTAATACCAACCGCACCTTCGCCAAACCATCGGCCGGTGGGGCTTGCAGTTTCCCGAAAATAATACCTGATAAAAGGCGCTATGCCATAACTGATGGTCGATCCACCTTCATAAAAACTGAGGCCAATGGTACCTTGACCACCTATGGCGATGTTATCTCTGATAAAATAACCAAGCTTAGGGTCTACATTCAATTGAAAGGTTTCGGTGGCAAAATTAAAGCTGGTGGAGCCGATGCTGCCCCCCACCATCCAATTACCCGCTTTAATGGGCGCATCGCCCACCTTGGCCGAAGTCTGCGGGCTTGTAGTGGTAATTTGTGCTTTTGCTGTAATTGCCAAGCAAAACAGATTTGTAATGAGTATCAAACAAATATTTTTCATAGGTGTGATTTTTAGTGAATAATTGGACTAACATTAACTGTTCGCAATTATTTAACACCTTGAAACTAGAAATGTTTATGAACGGATTAATAATTGCAGGTAAGTTGTGCAAATATCTGTTCCAAACTTTTGCCGGGATGAAGATCCAAAAGCGTCTGCTTGGAATGATCAGCAATTAATTTGCCACGAGAAAGGATCATTACCTGCTCACAAATCACCTCCACTTCCTGCAGGATATGTGTAGAGAGCAGCACCGTTTTAGTTTTGCCCAATTCTTTGATCAGATTACGGATGTCAAGCACCTGATTTGGATCGAGGCCAGAGGTAGGTTCATCCAAAATCAGCACCTTGGGATCGTGAAGAATGGCCTGAGCTAAGCCCAATCTTTGCCGAAAACCCTTTGAGAGTGCTCCGACTTTTTGATGCTGCTGCGGACCTAAGCCAGTCATTTCAATCACTTCTGCAATGCGTGATTTTTTATTCTTTAGCTGATGGATATCAGCCAAAACGGCTAAACTTTCCTTCACATACAAGTCAAGGTACAAAGGATTGTTTTCTGGCAGATAACCCAGCAAGCGCTTTGCCTCTAAGGCTTGCTCCACGATGTTCACTCCAGCTATCTCCACCCTACCCCCATCGGGCACTAAAAAACCACTCAGTATTTTCATGGTGGTCGACTTACCGGCTCCATTTGGACCCAAAAAGCCGGCCACCCGACCTGCTGATGCACTGAAACTAATGGAATCTAACGCTTTATGCGTTCCATAAGACTTGCAAAGGTTTTCAACTACAATCACAGCACAAAGGTATGTCTTAAATTGTTTATTTCGGGTTAGAGTGATGAGTTGAAGAAACCACAAACAACAAAACCTGCAATAATCAACCCGCATTAATTAATAATTCACAAATCAGTTTATCTTTGCTGCAACATGAGCAAGCATAACGACGAACTTTTTAAACAAGTGGTTTCCCATGCCAAAGAGTATGGATTTGTATTTCCTTCAAGTGAGATTTATGACGGTTTAAGTGCCGTTTACGATTATGGCCAACTGGGTGCTGAGTTAAAAAATAACCTCAAGACCTATTGGTGGAAAAGCATGGTGCAAATGCACGAAAATATTGTAGGAATCGATTCTGCCATTTTCATGCACCCTAAGGTTTGGAAAGCGTCTGGTCACGTAGATGGGTTCAACGATCCCATGATCGACAATAAAGATTCAAAAAAACGCTACCGTGCCGATCAGCTGATTGAAGATAAAATTGCTCGTTATCAAAAAGATGGCAAAACTGAAAAAGCGGAAGCTTTACAGCAAGAAATGGATGCCGCTTTGGAAGGTGATAACCTGGCGGCATTAAAAGAAATAATTGAAAAACATGAAATTGTGTGCCCGGTTTCGGGAACACGCAACTGGACGGATGTACGCCAGTTCAACCTGATGTTTGCGACCCGTATGGGCGCCATGGCCGAGGGTTCAGATGAAGTTTACCTGCGTCCGGAAACGGCTCAGGGAATTTTTGTCAACTTCTTAAATGTACAGAAAAGCGGCCGCATGAAAATCCCGTTCGGAATCGCTCAAATAGGTAAAGCCTTCCGCAATGAAGTAATTGCCCGCCAGTTCATCATGCGCATGCGTGAATTTGAACAGATGGAAATGCAATTCTTCGTTAAACCAGGAACCGAAATGGAATGGTATGCCTACTGGAAGGAGGCTCGATTAAAATGGCACAAGGCCATGGGCATTCCTGCTGAAAAATACCGTTACCACGATCATACCAAACTGGCACATTATGCCAATGCAGCGGTTGATATTGAATTTGAATTCCCTTTCGGATTTAAAGAAGTAGAGGGTATCCATAGCCGCACCGATTTTGATTTAAGCCAGCATCAAGAACATTCCGGCAAGAAATTACAGTATTTCGATACGGAAATGAACCAAAACTATGTTCCTTACGTGATTGAAACTTCCATTGGCCTCGATCGATTATTCCTGCTGACCTTGTGTAGTGCTTATGAAGAACAAGATCTGAGTACAGCAGAGAGACCCGACAGCCGTACGGTATTGCACATCCATCCGGCTTTGGCTCCGGTAAAGGCAGCCATTTTGCCATTGACCAAAAAAGATGGCTTACCCGAAAAAGCCAGAGAGATCATGAACCGCCTGAAGCTGGATCATTATGTACAATATGATGAGAAAGATTCCATCGGTAAGCGTTATCGCAGACAAGATGCCATTGGTACACCATTCTGTATCACCATCGATCATCAAACATTAGAGGACCAAATGGTTACCATACGCCATCGCGACAGTATGGAGCAGGAACGCGTTGCCATTGCCGATTTGGATAGAATGATTGCTGATTTAGTGAGTTGGAAAAACCTTTTATCTTAACTAACAGCTGATGCAGGCGGTATTATTTTTCCTATTCGCCGTCATCTGTGAGATATTGGGCACGCTTGCCGGCTTTGGCTCTTCCGTTATTTTTGTACCACTGGCTAACTTTTTTTACAGCGCCAGCCTGGTTTTATCGCTCACCTCCATTTTACATGTTTTCAGCAATACCTCCAAAATATGGCTCTTCTGGAAACATATTGACTGGAAATTATGCTGGATGTATGGCATACCCAGCCTTGCATTGACCATCGTCGGCGCCCTGCTGACCAACATCTACCCCAGCACTTATATCGAATGGGGTTTGGCTATTTTTCTGATCTTTTTCAGTGCACTACTCCTAATTTTTCCTCATCTCAAACTCAACGCAGTACCTTCAAATGCCATTGTTAGTGGCGGTCTGGCGGGTTTTTTAGCCGGCTTCATGGGAA
The DNA here is from genome assembly GCA_964580845.1 of uncultured Sphingobacterium sp. GTDB lineage: Bacteria > Bacteroidota > Bacteroidia > Sphingobacteriales > Sphingobacteriaceae > JAIPAN01. Next base: position 20,419 of record CAZOLA010000014.1, on the reverse strand, counting down.
CTGGTGGTGCCATTAGGGGCATGAGCATGGTGGCATTTAATTTAGAAAAAAACGCTTTCGTAGGCACTTCGGCTGCCATTGATTTTGGAGTTGATTTTAGCCGAATGATCATTTATTTTCAGAATGGTTTTTTCGATTGGAAGTATTTGACCTACGTTCCTTTACTCTTTGTAGCATCATTTTTGGGCTCCTACATTGGCAAAAAATTACTCGATCGCATTTCTGCGGATTATTTCAGGAAGGTGGTTTTACTACTCATCTTTTTCATCGGCATCGCGATGATTTTTAAATTAAATCAGCTGCCATAAATGGGCTTATCTTCAATTAAGGTATATTTGAGGGCTATTTAAACAAGCGATGCTGCAACAAAAACCAATTCAAACAAATATTTATTGGGCTTTGGTGATCAGATTTTTATTTCTGATGCTCATCTATTCTTTGTGCCGAATCGGTTTTTACCTTTTCAATCAGGATCTTTTTGGCGATATCAGCATAGGCAGGTTTTTATTGATGATGAAAGGTGGCTTACAGTTCGATGTAGCTGCACTCCTCTACCTCAATATCCTTTTTTTACTCTTACAAATTATTCCGCTCCCCATTCGTTTTAGGGATAGATATCAGCTGCTGTGTAAATATTTGTTCATCATTACCAACAGCATTGGCCTGATGGCAAATTTCATCGATTTTGCTTATTATCAGTTTACCCTCAAAAGAACGACTGCAACAGTTTTTAAACAATTTGGCAATGAGCAAAATAAGTTAAAATTAGGACTCGATTTCTTATTTGAATACTGGTATCTGCTGCTACTTTTTGTGATGGTAGTTTGGCTCTTGATCAAAATTTACGATTTCATCGAGCTCAAAAAACCAACTTTTAAATGGAGTATCTTTCTCAAAGACAGCGTCCTCATGGTTTTATTCATAGGCTTAGCCATCGTAGGATTGCGTGGCGGCTGGCGGCACAGCACCCGACCAATCACGCTGAGCAATGCCGGCGAATATGTGGAAGATCCTTCAGAAACCAGTATCGTTCTCAATACGCCTTTCGCAATCATTCGGACCCTGGGAGTAAATGACCTTAAAGAAATTCAGTTTTTTAGTGAAGATGAATTAAACTCCATTTACACTCCGGTTCACGAGCCAAAGCCTGCGGGTGCTTTCAAAAACTTAAATGTGGTCATACTGATCATCGAAAGTTTGGGCAAAGAACACATTGGCGGACTCAACAAAGATTTAGCAGGCGGCAAATACAAAGGTTATACCCCGTTCATCGACTCACTGTTGAATGAAAGTTTAACTTTCAGTACCACGCTGGCAAACGGCAGGAAATCCATCGACGGGCTCCCCTCCGTTTTATCGAGTATTCCTTCCATTACAGAGCCTTTTGTACTGAGCACGTACTCCAGCAATAAAACGAGCAGCCTGCCGCTATTATTGAAAGAAAAAGGTTATCAAACTGCATTTTTTCATGGAGCGCCCAATGGTTCCATGGGTTTTGCCGCTTTTACCAAAATGGCGGGCATTGATCATTATTACGGCAAAACCGAGTACAATAATGATGCTGATTTTGATGGCATGTGGGGCATATGGGACGAGCCTTTTATGCAATACATGGCGAATACCATGAATGGGTTTAAACAACCTTTTTTCAGTGCATTTTTCTCCACCTCCTCTCATCATCCCTTCAAAGTACCTGAAAAATATCAAGGTAAATTTCCGAAAGGACCGCTTGAAGTACAGGAATGCATTGGCTATACCGATATGGCCATTAGAAAGTTTTTTGAAAGCGCCCGTAAAATGCCTTGGTTCAAGAACACCTTATTTGTTTTGACAGCAGATCATGCAACAATTTCACATTTGCCTGAATATCAGCATGTGCTTGGATATTATTCGGTACCGATCATATTCTACTCCCCTTCTGGAGATCTTAAGGGAAAACTGAATAGAACCGTACAGCAGATCGATATCATGCCAAGTGTGCTCAGCTATTTAAATTACGATCAACCTTATTTTGCTTTTGGATTCGATGCATTTTCAAACCAGCAGGATAATTTCGCGGTAAATAATAATGACGGAACTTTCCGATTTTATTGGAAAGATTACCTCCTGCTCAATGATGGCCAAAAAAGTACGGCTTTATACGCTTACAAAAAAGACCGATTACTGAAGCAAAACCTTTTAGGAAAGCTAAAAGAACAAGCCGAAATGGAAATCCGCTTGAAAGCGTTTATTCAGCAATTCAATAATCGTATGATTCATAATCAATTAACCATTAATCCATAGTTATGCGGCTTTTGATCTTGAATTGTATCGATTTCTTTCATCAACCTTTTGCCCGATGGATTCCCAAAGCCACTTTCAGGTACCTCGTAACCGGAGGAAGTACCGCCGCAACCGGGGTCATCGTCTATTTCATTGCTTATAATTTCATCCTACTCAAACAAGGCTGGAACACCCCATTTATCTTTATCAGTGGGCCAATTGCCGCCCTCATCCTGGAGTTGTGCATTACATTTCCGCTTGGTTTTTTACTCAACAAATACCTCGTATTCACCCAATCAAACCTTAGAGGCAGAATCCAATTGCTGAGGTACGGGACCATAGTGTGCATCAATATTTTCCTAAATTATATCCTTATTAAATCGATGGTAGAAGTACTACACTTCTACCCCACCATTGCTAAATTTAGCACAACCGTATTGGTTACCATTTTCAGCTACTTTTCTCAAAAGAATTTCAGCTTTGGAGTAAAAAGCGCTAAATAATTACAAAAAAAAGGAGGAATTAAATTGAGTAGAAGTCTTGGTAAAATACCCTGCTTCGTGTAATTTAGTACCGATCAAAAAGCATCAGCAATGAGCGATTTTAACGACTTTA
>CAZOLA010000014.1:0-17442 GCA_964580845.1 uncultured Sphingobacterium sp. | reverse complement strand
GTGTAATTTAGTACCGATCAAAAAGCATCAGCAATGAGCGATTTTAACGACTTTAATAATCCGCAAGTTGCCCGTCTACCTAAGCATCTTAAACAGTTTATCGTAGCGCAACATTACGAGCATTACACTCCTGTAGATCATGCAGTTTGGCGTTACGTAATGCGTCAAAACTATAGTTATCTTAAAAATGCTGCTTATTACCCCTATATCCCGGGCCTGGAAAAAGCTGGTTTAACCATCGAAAAAGTACCCTCATTACAAGAGATGAATGATGCCCTTGGCAAAATTGGTTGGGGAGCAGTTACGGTGGATGGATTCATCCCTCCGGTTGCTTTTATGGAATACCAGGCTTATCGGGTATTGGTAATTGCCGCAGATATCCGTCAAATCAATCACATTGAATATACCCCGGCACCCGATATCATTCATGAGTCGGCCGGACACGCTCCAATTATCGGGGATACCGACTACAACCAATATTTAAGTTATTTTGGTTCGATTGGAGCCAAGGCTATTTTTTCCTCTCGGGATTTCGAATTATACGAAGCGATCAGACATTTATCCATTTTGAAGGAAATGCCCGATGCCGACCCTGCCGAGCTCAACAAAGCGGAGAAAAAAGTAGCTTTTTGTCAGGAAAATTTAGGTGAACCATCTGAGATGGCCTTATTGAGCCGCCTGCACTGGTGGACAGTTGAATATGGCTTGATCGGCAGCCTGGAAGATCCGAAAATTTATGGGGCAGGCTTATTATCATCTATTGGTGAGAGTGCTTCGTGCATGAAGCCTGAGGTTGAAAAAATCTGGTATACCATCGATGCAGTAAACTACCCGTTCGACATCACCAAACCACAACCACAATTATTTGTTACGCCTAGCTTCCAAAACTTAATTGATGTGTTGGAACAGTTTGCCGACACCATGTCTTTTCGCAGAGGGGGCACAGAAAGTGTTTTGAAGGCCATTGAATGTAAAAATCCATGCACGGCAGTTTTCAGTTCCGGTTTGCAGCTTAGCGGCGTATTTACGGATGTAGGTTTTGATCAACAGCATCAAACCACCTTCATTAAAACAAGCGGACCAAGTGCACTGGCTTACAACAATGAGCAATTGCCTGGTCATGGGAAAGATTACCACCAACATGGTTTTTCATCGCCGGTTGGCAAACTAAAAGACAGCCAAAAGGCTTTAGAAAATTGGAGCGATGCTGAGCTAAATGAACTGGGGATAGCGAAGGAAAAACAAGTTCAACTAAGTTTTGAAAGTGGTATCCATGTTTCCGGTAAAGTAGAAAACTGGCTTCGTAAAGAAGGCAAACTTATCCTGATCACCTTCAGCGATTGCACGGTTAAAGATGAAGAGGGTCGGATTTATTTTGAGCCCAGCTGGGGAATTTATGACATGGCTGTGGGAGAAAAAATCGTCTCTGTTTTCAATGGTGCAGCTGACAAAGACGCTTTTGAAGAGATTGCCCTGGTTTCAAAAACGAACACTTATCACGCCGTTTACGATGAGCGTACGCTTCAATATCATCAACTTTTTAAAACGGTTAGAAATTGTCGAGAAAATGGCAGCGACACCCAGCAATTAGTTGCGGTTTGGGAGGCACTCCGTAAAAATCATCGGGAGGATTGGCTATGCGCCATGGAAATCCTGGAAATTTTAGAAAACCGGGGAATGCTTCCGGAATTGGCAAAAGAAATCAGCATTTATTTGGAGCTGAAAGCTGCTGCTGAGCCGGAGTTTACAAAATTAATCAATGATGGATTCTACCTGATCAAACATCCGGTAAGTGCCTAAATCGAAATATGAATATACTAATTAGTGGTGCCAGTAGTGGTGTGGGTTTTGAGGCTGTCCTCGAACTGATATTAAACACAGAAAACAAAGTATTGGCACTGGCCCGCTCCGGTGATAAACTGCAGCGCTTACTGGAAATTGCCAAAGGCCTCAATCCCGACTGCCAGCTTTTTCCGGTACAGTTCGATTTGGTAAACGACGACATCCAGCAGGGTCTGGTGCCATTTGTTCAGCAAAATTTTGGCAACCTTGATATCCTGATCAATAACGCTGGAGCTTTAGAAGTAAAGCCCTTTGATCAAACGAACGAAATAGATTTTGTGGAGATGTTGCAAAGCAATTTTCTGTCACATGTTCGGCTAATCCAAGGATTACTTCCGGTGATGAATCAACCTTCACATATTGTCAACATCGGCAGCATGGGTGGCTTTCAGGGTAGCATTAAATTTCCCGGGCTCTCTGCTTACTCCGCCAGTAAAGCAGCTTTACACACGCTTACTGAGTGCCTGGCCTTAGAGCTGGCCGATCGTAAAATTAAAGTTAATTGCCTGGCACTTGGTTCGGCCCAAACCGAAATGCTCGAAAAAGCATTTCCAGGTTACGAATCGCCGGTAATGGCTTTTGAAATGGGTAAATACATTGCTGATTTCGCTCGAACGGGACATCAATTCTTTAATGGAAAAGTATTACCTGTAGCGGTTACTACACCTTAAAGCAATAAAATTTTCCAGGCCGCAGCCACTTCTCCCCTGTCTAAATAGCTTTTGGCTAAGATTTGTAATTGAATGTTGCGGGTGTTGAGATCCCCTATGGTGGCATCTAAAACCTCCTTTACATCCGCTTGAGATTCAATCGCTTCCACAGCCTCCGCCGATGGCATGTTTTCTTCGTTAGCCAGAGCAGCTAAATTATTGGCTGTTAAAATAGTTGAACTTTTGATGGCCGATGGTAAAGCATCCATTCCCATACCTAATTGGGCAATGGGCTTGGCTACACTAAATAAATTATCAGCACCTACCCGGCAATACCAATCGCCACCCAAACGGGCTACCAGATCAATTTTAGCCTGATCAATTTTGCCCTGTGCATCTAAAATTTCTTCCTGGATATGTATCAATTTGATTTCGGCCAAAACAAGGTTTCCTGCTCCGGGACCTTCCCCCAATGGAATCACTTGATTCACCACACATTCCAGTTGAACCGGAGCCTCGGCTACCCTGGGCGGACGAACCAATTCAGACTTTAGTTCGGTAAAACCCGCCTTCACAAATTCATTCACTCCCTTTGGATATTCGGTACTCGCTAATGAAGTTTGTTGTACCATGTCATAATTCACGATATTAATGACGCATTCTGGTACTTCGAGAATGTTCTCTAAGGTATGCTTAGTGGTATTATCTCGTACCCTGCGGGCTGGCGAGAACACACAAATAGGTGGATTGGAGCTGAAAAGGTTAAAAAAGCTGTAAGGACTCAAATTCACATTTCCAGCCTTGTCTACAGTAGAAGCAAAGCAGATTGGACGGGGTGCAATGGCATATTGCAGATAATTCTGCAATTCAGCGGGTTTTAAGTCGGAGGTTTTTAGGCTAAGCATAAACTAATTTGATCTGTCTTCATTCAGTAAGTTCAGAATGACAAAGGTTTACTTCTTTTTCAGTTTCAGGATAGACCAATCAGTATCCACTTTGCGGATGGTATTACTTAAACGGCCTAATCCCGTGATTTCCATTTCCACCACATCGCCAGTCTGTAGCCACTGCACTGGGTAATTTGGATCGTTCAGCAAACCGGTACCGTTCAATTCGAGGAAACAACCAGTGCCCACCGTTCCAGAACCAATCACATCGCCCGGCAAAACATCTACACCATAAGCACAGCGTTCAATAATTTCGGCAAAGGTCCAATCCATATCGCCCATGGAGCCGGTAGAAACCTCCACTCCATTTACCCAGCATTTCATTTTAAGGTCGTAATTATTCCCTACATGACCTGGTTTTGCAGGGATTTTGTAAGCTTCGAGTTCATCTGGCGTAACCAACCAAGGACCAATTACCGTAGAAAAATCTTTTCCTTTAGCGGGACCGAGGTTCAGCAACATTTCTTCCATCTGCAAGGTACGAGCGCTCATGTCGTTCATGATCATGTAGCCGGCAATGTATTCATCCGCTTCGGCGGCTTTGATGTTTCTTCCCTTTTTACCGATCACCACGGCTGCTTCCAATTCAAAATCCAGTTTTTCAAAATGATCGGGCATGCATTCAATTTCGCCCGGACCCTGGATGGCATTGTGATTGGTGAAGTAGAAAATTGGATATTGATCAAACTCCGGGATCATGTCTACGTTACGGTTACGGCGTGCCGCAGCCACGTGTTGACGAAAAGCATAACCATCTCTGCAGGAGGTAGGATGAGGCACCGGCGCCAGGATTTCAAAAAATATTTCTTCCTTGGCTTCTCTTTTACCCGTCTTGATCTCTTCATCGACTTTTTTAGCACGATCCATCAATTCAGTTCCACCCCACAAGAACTCATTCATATTATCAGGAATCAGTTTATCGCATGAGTTTAGATTATAAATATGACCATTTACATACAGACCTAAATGTTCTCTGTTTTCGGTTTTATAAGACACTAATTTCATAGACTACGTATTAATTGGTAGAGGTCAAAACTAAAAAAAATATACCGCATAAAAGCTGCTTCCATTTTTTACCTTTTGATAACCATGCAATGTGATGATTTATGTTTAATTTTAACCGGATTTTCTAACCAATTATCTTTAAAATATGCCTATTTATCATAGTTTAGGACAAATTCCGCAGAAAAGACATACAGTTTTCCGCAAACCGAATGGAGAGCTATATGCCGAGGAATTAGTTTCTACTGAAGGTTTTTCGAGCCTGTATTCTCTGGTTTATCATACCCATCCCCCAACCATTGTAAAATCGCTTGGCGAACCCTATTCGGTTGAGCCAAAAATTGCCCGAGAAAAACACTTACGCCATACCAGTTTAATTGGTTTTAACATTCAACCTGAAGACGATTACCTGAAAAGTCGTAAGCCGGTTCTGGTAAACAGCGATCTGCACATTTCACTGGCAGCGCCCCGCAAATCGATGACTGATTATTTCTATAAAAATAGTCAGGCCGATGAGGTAATTTTCATTCACGAAGGAAGCGGAACGCTAAAAACAGGCTTTGGTAAAATCAGATTTGAATACGGTGATTATTTAGTGGTTCCGAGAGGTACCATTTACCAAATGGAATTTGATACAGAAAATAACCGTTTATTTATTACGGAGAGTTTTAGTCCGATTCGCACCCCTAAACGTTACCGGAATGAATGGGGCCAATTGATGGAACATTCTCCATTTTGTGAAAGAGACATTAAACGACCAAGCGATCTGGAGACTTTTGACCAAGAAGGCGATTTTAAAATCCTGATCAAAAAACAAGGCCTGATCTATCCATATACTTACGGAACGCATCCTTTTGATTTTATCGGATGGGATGGCTTCCATTATCCTTGGGCCTTCTCCATTCACAACTTCGAACCGATTACCGGTCGTGTACACCAACCTCCTCCGGTACATCAAACTTTTGAGGGGCATAATTTTGTAATCTGCTCATTTGTTCCACGTAAATACGATTATCACCCCCAAGCAATCCCAGCACCCTATAACCATAGTAACGTGGATAGTGATGAGGTTTTATACTATGTAGATGGAGATTTCATGAGCCGTAAGAGTGTAGTAAAGGGACAAATTACCCTGCACCCAGGCGGTATTCCACACGGTCCACATCCGGGTACGGTAGAAAAATCGATCGGAAAAGAAAAAACAGAAGAGCTGGCGGTGATGATCGACCCTTTTAAACCGCTGATGCTCACTGAAGATGCGATTAAGATTGAGGATGAAAGCTACCACAAAAGCTGGCAGCACAATATTGAGTAAGCTTATGAGTTAGATATTATTTATTACGAGTTAATTAATATCTATATATGGCCACCTATACAAATTTTGAGGAGTTAGACATTTGGAAAGATGCGGTTGATTTAGCTGAGGAAACGTACAGATTATCTTTCGGAGGAGAATTAGCAAAAGATCGGGGGATGAAAGACCAAATCCGTAGATCTGTGGCGTCGATTTCAAATAACATTGCCGAAGGTTTTGAATACAACAATAACCGGGATTTTGTGAAATTTTTAAGATATGCAAAAGGTTCTACAGGTGAATTCAGAAATCAATTAACCATACTCTACCGGGTCAAAATGATTGATGTAGAGCCTTATGAATTAATGTATAGGAAATCGATCAATCTTGGTCAGAAAATAGGGAGATTGATAAGCTATCTCAAACAATACGAACAGAATAAAAAATAAATAACCCGTAATAATAAACAATCATCTATGCAAACAGATTTTCTACCCTTAAACGGCACCGATTACGTGGAGATATATGTGGGGAACGCCAAGCAAGCGGCTCACTATTATAAAACGGCTTTTGGGTTCCAAAGCCTGGCATATGCAGGACCAGAAACAGGTGTAAAAGACCGCTCTTCGTACGTTTTGGTGCAAAATAAAATGCGCTTGGTACTCACTACCGCTCTACAACCTGAGCATCCCATTTCGGAACATGTTAAAAAGCATGGAGATGGCGTGAAAGTTTTGGCACTGTGGGTAGATGATGCTTACAAAGCCTTCGAAGAAACTACTAAAAGAGGTGCAAAACCTTATTTGGAACCAGAAACACTCAAAGATGAATTTGGTGAAATTCGCCGCAGCGGTATTTACACTTATGGCGAAACAGTACACCTGTTCATCGAGCGTAAAAATTATACCGGCCCTTTCATGCCAGGTTATCAAAAATGGGAAAGCCACTACAATCCCGAGCCAACCGGATTACTCTATGTAGACCATTGCGTAGGTAATGTGGGCTGGAATCAAATGAACAAATGGGTGAAGTTTTATGAAGACGTGATGGGTTTTAAAAATATCCTCACTTTTGACGATAAGCAGATCTCTACTGAATACTCTGCCCTAATGAGTAAGGTAATGAGTAACGGGAACGGCTATGTGAAATTCCCGATCAACGAGCCGGCAGAAGGCAAAAAGAAGTCGCAAGTTGAAGAATACCTTGACTTTTATCAAGATGAAGGTGTACAACACGTGGCCATCGCAACGAATAACATCGTTGAAACCGTAACAGCCCTGAGCAAGCGAGGTGTAGAATTTTTAAAAGTGCCTGGTACCTATTACGATGATTTACTCAATCGGGTTGGTCAGATTGATGAAGATATTGAACCGCTCAAGAATTTAGGCATTTTAGTTGACCGAGATGATGAAGGCTATTTGCTGCAGATCTTTACCAAACCTGTTGAAGACCGCCCGACACTTTTTTATGAAATTATTCAAAGAAAAGGTGCTAAATCTTTCGGTGCAGGAAATTTCAAAGCCCTATTCGAAGCTTTAGAAAGAGAACAAGCCGCCCGTGGAAACTTGTAATTGAGTGCCTGAACATAAAAAAAAGCCGTTATTGTTAACGGCTTTTTTTATTATTGTTAAGCTTGAAGAGAAAAAATATATTTGCAAGCACAAGATTGATACGAGCATTACTTGAAAAAACGAATTGCCATATTTGCTTCCGGTTCCGGATCTAATGCCCAAAAAATTATGGAGCATTTTAAAAAACACCCCGAAGCGGAGGTTGCCTTGATATTAACGAACAATCCGGACGCTTATGTACTGCAAAGAGCTGATAATTTTGAAGTTCCCACTCACATCTTCGACAAGCAAGAGTTCTATCAGACCGAAGAGATCATCGATCTTCTAAAGAATTTAAAAATAGATTTGATCGTGTTGGCTGGATTTCTTTGGTTGATACCACAAAATTTATTGGCAGCTTTCCCGAAAAAAATTGTAAACATCCATCCTGCACTTTTACCAAAGTATGGTGGCAAAGGCATGTATGGCGATCGGATTCATCAACAAGTTTTAGCAAATGCCGAAGAAGAATCTGGCATTACCATTCATTATGTAAATGAAGATTTTGATGCCGGTGAAATCATTTATCAGGCCAGGTTCAAAATTGAAAAGGGTGATGATTTAGAGATGATCAAATTCAAAGGTCAGCAGCTCGAACACCAATATTTTCCCAAAGTGGTAGAGCAAGTTTTGAAAAAAATTAAAACCGCAAAATAGATCCACTCAGCGCTTCCAAAGCTCCCTCCAAAAAACTATCTTAGCTGCTCCAAATAAAATTTACATGAGCCAATCGGTTAAGATCAAAAATGCCTTAATATCAGTCTATTACAAAGATAATTTAGCGCCCCTCGTTCGCTTATTGAATGAGCAAGGGGTTCAATTTTACTCTACCGGCGGCACCGAGCAATTCATCAAAGATTTAGGATTTCCAGTCCACGCTGTGGAGGACCTGACTGGTTATCCATCCATTTTAGGCGGAAGGGTAAAAACCCTACATCCAAAAGTATTTGGCGGCATCTTGGCTCGTCGAGAATTGAACCAAGATCAGGAGCAGTTAAAAGAATTTGAAATTCCGGAATTTGACTTGGTAATTGTGGACTTGTACCCATTTCAAGAAACTTTAAAATCGGGAGCTGCTGAAGCCGAGATCATTGAGAAAATTGATATTGGCGGGATTTCACTCATCAGGGCTGCAGCTAAAAACTATAAGGATGTGGTAATCATTGCATCCAAAGATGATTACCAATTGCTGGAAGATATACTTAGAGAAAATAAAGGAGCCACTGAGCTCAATCACCGTAAATCATTTGCTCAAAAGGCTTTTCATATTTCTTCGGATTACGACACCGCCATCTTCCATTATTTCAACCAGGAAGAACCCCTGCCGGTGTTAAAACTGAGCGAAAGTCAATCCCAAGAACTACGCTACGGTGAAAATCCTCATCAAAAGGGCGTGTTTTATGGTGATTTAAATGCTCTCTTCGATCAATTGAATGGTAAAGAGCTATCATACAATAACCTGGTAGATGTGGATGCTGCGGTGGCACTCATTGATGAATTTGATACACCCACTTTTGCCATCTTGAAACATACCAATGCCTGTGGTGTTGCGAGTAGACCTCATTTGAAAGAGGCCTGGACAGCAGCACTGGCTTGCGATCCGATTTCTGCCTTCGGTGGTGTGATCATTTGCAATGGGGAAATTGATGTTGCCACCGCTCAAGAAATCAATCAGTTGTTTTTTGAGGTATTAATCGCTCCGGCATATGAGCAAAAAGCCATCGAAATCCTCAAGGAGAAGAAAAACAGGATCATTTTGAGAAGAAAGCCCTTGGAATTGCCTGCTAAACAGTTTAAAACTTTGTTAAACGGTATAATTGAACAAGACAAAGACCTTCAAATAGAAGGCCCTGAAAACATGAATACCGTTACAGCGTCGAAACCAAGTGAGCAAGAGGTCGCTGACATGTATTTTGCCAACAAACTGGTGAAACACACCAAATCGAATACCATCATTTTAGCCAAAAATCAGACCTTGCTGGCCAGCGGTGTGGGTCAAACTTCGAGGGTGGATGCGCTGAGACAAGCTATTTTAAAAGCCCAGACCTTTGGTTTCGAACTAAAAGGAGCAGTAATGGCTTCCGATGCATTTTTCCCTTTCCCTGATTGTGTGGAAATTGCAGCTGAGGCAGGCATTTCTGCTGTTTTACAGCCCGGAGGATCTATCAAAGATCAAGATTCCATCAACATGGCCAATCAAAAAAATATCAGCATGGTGACCACCGGAGTGCGACATTTTAAACATTAAGAAAATCGAAAAAAAACATAACTTTACAAGATATTTAAATTTACAGAATGGGATTATTTAACTGGTTTACTCAAGAAATTGCCATCGACCTGGGTACAGCAAATACGCTGATCATCCACAATGACAAAGTAGTAGTCGATGAACCTTCAATTGTTGCTTTTGAACGTCAATCGAACAAACTGATTGCCATTGGTAAGCAAGCCATGCAAATGGAGGGTAAAACTCACGAAAATATCCAGACTGTACGTCCGCTGAAAGACGGTGTAATTGCCGATTTTAATGCTGCTGAACACATGATTCGCGGCATGATCAAAATGTTGAATAATGGCAAAGGCTGGTTTTTTCCTTCACTTAGAATGGTGATCTGTATTCCTTCAGGTATCACCGAAGTGGAGAAAAGAGCGGTTCGAGATTCTGCCGAAATAGCCGGAGCAAAAGAAGTTTACCTCATACACGAGCCGATGGCTGCTGCCGTTGGGATTGGTATTGATGTGGAAGAACCCATGGGGAACATGATCATCGATATTGGTGGTGGAACCACCGAAATTGCGGTAATTGCCCTATCAGGTATTGTTTGCGACCAATCTATTCGTGTGGCAGGGGATAATTTCGACAGTGACATTGTACAATACATCCGTCGTCAGCACAACATCATGATTGGTGACAGGACAGCAGAAAAAATTAAAATTGAAGTGGGTTCTGCCCTTCCCGAATTACAAGATCCACCACCAGATCTGGCGGTTCAAGGTCGTGATTTGATGACCGGAGTACCGATGCAAATCACCGTTTCATACACTGAAATTGCACATTGTCTCGATAAATCAATTTCTAAAATTGAAGAAGCGATCTTGAAGGCTTTGGAGATCACTCCACCAGAATTATCAGCCGATATTTACCAGACTGGTATTTATTTGACCGGAGGCGGTGCGCTTTTACGTGGACTCGATAAGCGTATTTCTTCCAAAACCAAGTTACCTGTGCATGTGGCCGAAGACCCACTGCGTGCCGTGGTACGTGGTACGGGTATCGCTTTAAAGAACATTGAAAATTTCAAATTCTTAATGCAATAAATAGTTCGCTTTATCAGTCAACAGCTGGCAATCCACGGCTCTTGACTGATGAACAGAACTCCAAACTGAATCATGCGGAACCTTTGGATATTCATCAGTAAGTACAACGCAATTATTCTGTTTTTTGTCTTCTTTTTCATCTCCTTAGGGATACTCATCAACAACAACTCTTACCAAAGAGCCAGCAGTTGGAATTCTTCCAATGAGTTAATTGCTAAACAATACCAAAGAATTAACGAGTTTAAAAATTACCTGCGCTTAAGGGAAATCAATGACAGCTTGGCGTCAGAAAATTCGCGTCTGCACAATTTGCTTCCTCAATTAGATTCTGTAAGCATCAGTAATCAAGCTAAAAAAATCACCGATACGGTTTATCGTCAGCAGTACCGATACCTCACTGCGAAAGTGATCAACAACTCCATCAACCAAAAAAATAACTACCTCACCATTAACAAGGGATCCAATGATGGCATTAAACAAGGTATGGGCGTTATCGGCCCCAATGGCGTGGTTGGGATTGTACTGAACGTTTCGCCCAAATACGCCACCATCCAGTCCCTCCTACATAATGATACCCGAATCAGTGCAAGTTTAAGTACTACCAAAGCTTTCGGATCGCTGGTTTGGGGTAACGGAAATTTCGACTCTCAATTCGCAATCCTGCAGGATGTACCTAACCACATCAAGGTGAAAAAGGGTGAAAAAGTAATTACTTCAGGTTATTCATTATTTCCGGCGGGTATTAACATTGGCAGAGTGGTAGAAACCGATTTAAAGGGGGGCAATAATTTCCTAAACATCAAAGTAATCTTATCAACCAATTTCGCTTCCTTAAGTTATGTTTATGTAATTACCGATGGAGGCGCAAGAGAAAAAGAGCAACTGGAATCTCTAAACAAGAAAGACTAATGGAAAGAATTCCTATTTATATTGTCCGATTCATCTTGCTGGTCTTCATTCAGGTATTTCTGCTGAAAAATATCGGCTTTTATAACCTGGCCACTCCTTTCGTATACCTGCTATTCATTTTAATTCTACCTTTCAAAACACCCAACTGGTTACTTTTCACCCTCTCTTTTATGCTTGGCTTGAGTGTTGATGTATTTTACGATACGCTTGGCCTACATGCACTGGCCAGCACCGTACTGGCATTGGGACGCATCTCCTTGATTCGCATCACGGTTTCTGTGGAAGACCGAGAAAATGAACCCGAACCCAGTATGAACCACATGGGATTCAGGTGGTTTTTTATTTATGCATTCATCCTCATTCTTTGTCACCACCTGGTACTGTTTACTTTTGAAACATTCCGCTTAAGCGATTTCGGAATTACTTTACTCCGCACTATTTTAAGTTCCTTTTTTACTTTATTTTTGATCTTACTCAGCGAATTACTTTTTTATCGTAACAAAAAGCGTTAATGAACCCATTCTTTGCCAGAAAATATGTCATTCAGGGAATATTCATAACTGCTGCCGTTTTCATCATCATTCGCTTATTTTACCTGCAGGTTATTAATGACGAATACCTCCTTTCGGCCAATAATAACGTTTTACGTAAAATCATCATTTATCCAGCCAGAGGAATTATTTTAGATCGGGAAAGCAGAATTTTGGTTCAAAACGAGCCCGTTTACGATTTAATGGTCATTCCAAGGGAGGTGAAACCCTTTGACACACTCGAATTCTGCAATTTATTGGGCATTACCAAAGAACGTTTCGATAAACAATTCAAAAAAGCAAAGAACCATTCCATTTATCGAGCTTCGGTGTTGGAAAAACAACTATCGGCCAAAGTTTTTGCCGGCTTTCAGGAAAAATTGTATTTATTCCCTGGTTTTTATGTCCAAAACCGCTCAGTCAGGTATTATCCGGATAGCATTGCTGCCCAATTCTTAGGCTACATTGGCGAAGTGAATGAGCGAATGATAGAAAAATCAAATGGTTTTTATGCGAAGGGGGATTATATCGGCATCAGCGGCATAGAGCGCTCTTACGAAGATTTACTACGAGGTCAGCGAGGTGTTCAGAATTTGATGGTCGATGCCTTTAGCCGTCCCAAAGGTCATTTTGCAGATGGAAAATATGATACCCTGGCGGTTTCGGGCGAGGGTTTGCAATCTTCCTTAGACAGAGATCTTCAAAAATTAGGTGAAGAGCTCATGGCCCATAAAATCGGGAGCATTGTAGCCATTGAACCAGCAAGTGGCGAAATCCTCGCTTTTGTGAGCAGCCCTACCTACAACCCCAATCTGATGGTTGGCCGACAAAGGGGTAATAACTACATGAAACTACTCAACAATCCCTATAAGCCCATGTTCATCAGGCCTATTCAGGCAGAATATCCGCCGGGCTCTATTTTCAAGATTGTAAACGCCCTGATTGCTCAGCAATTTGGCTCCATCTCACCAAGTACCACTTACACTTGTGGCGGTGGGTATCGATACGGCAACCGAGTAATGGGCTGCACCCACGTACATGGGCCTACAGACCTCACTCAATCTATCCAATACTCTTGTAATACTTATTACGGCCATATTTTCAATAAAATGATCGACCATTCTGGAATGCGATCCATTGATGGCTACAAAAGATGGCAAGCAGCTGTGGCCAAATTCGGTATAGGTTCAAAGCTCGACATCGATCTACCAAACGAACGGAAAGGATTATTGCCCAGCGCCGATTATTATACCAAACGTTGGGGAAGTGATAAATGGGGATCGAGCTTTAATATTTCGCTTTCCATCGGTCAGGGTGAACTAGGAATTACCCCACTACAAATGGCAAATACCATGGCCATTGTGGCTAACCGTGGTTTTTACTATAAGCCACACCTTATCAAGGCCATTGGTGCAAAAAAAGTGATCAGGAGAGAATTCACTAAAAAAATAGCGGTGGGTATATCACAGCAGTATTTTGGTTCAGTAATAGAAGGGATGAGCAGGGTGGTAAACCAGCCCGGCGGAACAGCTTATTATTCTAAAATTCCGGGGATTGAAATGTGTGGCAAAACCGGTACCGTACAAAATCCACACGGTGCCGATCACTCTGTATTTGTCGCTTTCGCACCGCGAGAAAATCCAAAAATTGCCATTGCAGTGGTAGTCGAAAATGCAGGCTTTGGTGCCACCTGGTCGGCCCCAATTGCCAGTTTAATGGTAGAGCAATATTTACGCGATTCTATCAGCCGACCGGCCGCCTATAAAGAGCGGATTACACAAGCCAGCCTACTGCCGGCCATTAAGCAAAAGTTAACACCAAAAACAACCATTAAAAAGGATTCGGCGAAAACAGTGAGCAAAACAGCTGTTAAACCTTAGTAGCTACCATGACGAATATCAGACCAAGAAATATCTTTTTTAATGTAGACCGGGTAAGTCTTTACCTTTTCTTGGCGCTATGTATTATTGGCTGGATCAATATTTATGCAGCAGTTTACGATCCGGAAAACGCCAATGCCTTTAATCTGGGTACTAACTACGGAAAGCAATTCATCTTTATCATCTCTGCCTGCATGCTGGGAATACTGATCTTACTACTGGACGTAAAACTATTCAGCACTTTGAGCCCCTTATTTTATGGAATTAGTTTATTGTTGTTGATCGTTGTATTGGTGGTAGGCAGGAATGTAGGGGGAAATCAAGCCTGGATACCCATTGGTAGTTTCAGGCTACAACCATCGGAATTTGCTAAATTTTCTACCTGTCTTTTACTGGCACAATACATTTCTACCACCAACTTTAAAACCAAATCATGGTTTTCAGTAGGCCTTGCTGGCTTCATTATTATGCTACCTGTAGCATTGATCATGCTGCAACCCGATACAGGTTCGGCACTCACTTTTCTTTCCTTAATTTTTGTGCTTTATAGAGAAGGTCTCTCCGGTTATTTTTTAGTGATTGGAGCCGTAGCCATCGCATTATTTATACTCACTTTATTACTTAGTAAAGTGCTGCTCATTTCTCTACTGGTGTTCGTTGCCGGAATATTACTTTATCAACTGAGGAAGAAGAAACAATGGATAACTCCAATTATTTTAGGAACGATCTGTTCAATTTTCTATATTTTTTCGGTAGACTTTGCCTATAAAAATATCTTCCAACCGCACCAAAGAACTCGTATTGATGTATTACTGGGCAAAGTTGAAGATTTAAGGGGCCAGGGATACAATGTAAACCAATCAAAGATTGCAATCGGTTCGGGCAGGATATTTGGCAAAGGCTTTTTGCAGGGAACTCAGACAAAATATGACTTCGTACCTGAACAAAGTACCGATTTTATTTTCTGCACGGTGGGCGAGGAATGGGGATTTGTTGGCAGTTTGGTAGTAGTTGGACTATATCTTTTCCTCTTAATGCGAATCATATTCATCGCCGAAAGGCAAAGATCCTCCTTCTCCAGAATATATGGCTATGGCGTGGCCTCCATCCTATTTGTGCACTTTTTCATCAATATTGGAATGACGATAGGCTTGGTTCCTGTAATTGGCATACCGCTTCCTTTTGTGAGTTACGGCGGATCTTCTCTTTGGGGATTTACCTTATTGCTATTTATCCTGCTTCGCCTGGATGCGAACCGTATGGGGATTATTTGACAAATTTCCGGCGGAGCAACTCATAAAATTTTTCGGCGGTTGTCGCCTTATCAGCCCATTTATATTCAGCTACATAATGCGTTTTAAGATATTGATCTGCGCTTTCAAAGTCTTCTAAACGCTCAAGGTGATCAATTGCTTCCTGATAGGCCAAGCTATATCCATTGAACAAATCTTTCACAAATACCAGTTTATCATTTAGGCTGATGTTTCGTTTCAAATCCTGTATGGGGTCTTGACTAAACTTTGCAGCCAGGTTCTGCTCTGTGCGATTTGCCATCAGATCATTTCTACTGGGTACAACTGGAGTACTGATAGGCTGAGTCGAATCAGGGGCCGAATGCACAGTATTTGGCGAAGCAGTTTCTGGCTTGAAATGCGGTTCGAAATTATCTACATCCTGAACGATGTTTTCATCCGGCTCAGCGACAGCAGGCGGAGCAGAAATGGATAAATCCTCTGTATTGAATTTTTGCAGAATCTGAATATGATCAGCCAAAAATTTAGCGTTGGCAGCAAAAAGTTCTGTTTCTAATCGATCTGAACGATCACTTTTAGCCAAATGTTGATATTGCTCATTGATATCAGCAATGATTTCACCAATTCTTTCGAGTATAGCCTTCCGGTCCATCAAAAAACGCTTATTTGAGTAGAATACTTTCAAAAATAGCATTAAATTCTGATATTAGCCGGGCTTTACCATTCGCAAGCACATCGATTTACATGCTCTATAACGAACATAAATTTAAGAGAAAACAAGAACCCGGGGGTAGCATTGAAGTAATCTGTGGATCCATGTTTTCGGGGAAAACTGAAGAGCTCATTCGGCGATTGAAGAGAGCAAAGATCGCTCAGTTAAATGTGGAGATTTTTAAGCCTAAGACCGATATTCGCTACGATGATACGGACGTGGTTTCACATGATGCCAATTCCATTCCCTCCACCCCTGTCGAAAATTCCTCAGCCATACTTTTATTAGGTACCAATACCCAGGTGGTAGGTATTGACGAGGCCCAGTTTTTTGATATGGAATTACCTACGGTTTGCTCCCAATTAGCCAACAGAGGTATCAGGGTAATCGTGGCCGGTTTAGATATGGATTTTCAGGGCAAACCTTTTGGCCCCATGCCTGCACTCATGGCCATTGCCGAAGACGTGAGCAAAGTACACGCCATTTGTCTGCAATGTGGTGCACCGGCCAACCACTCCTACCGTACCGTAGCCAGCGATAGCACCATTTTTTTGGGAGAAAAGGAAAGCTATGAGCCCCGTTGTCGCGATTGCTTTAATGCAAACAGCTAATCTTATTGTTTCAGCCAGTTTCTTATGATTTGCTCTCCGCAAGGGCTCAGCACACTCTCGGGATGAAACTGAACACCTTGCAGGTCAAAATTTTGGTGTTGCATGGCCATGATGTAACCACGTTCATCTCGGGCGGTCACGCTCAATTCAGCCGGTAAATTTTCATCAGCCACCACCCAGCTATGATAACGGCCCACTTCAAAGGTATCCGCTAAACCATTGAAAAGAGGGCTCAAATGTGCCGTTTTAGAAATGGGAGTTGCTACACCGTGGTACACATCTTCCAAATTGATTAATTTACCACCTAAGGCTTGCGCAATGGCCTGGTGACCCAAACAAACCCCCAAAATTGATTTAGAAGCCGCATAAGCTTGAATGAGTGGTATCAGCAAACCCGCCTCCTCAGGTATTCCCGGACCCGGCGAAAGGATGATTTTATCGTAAGCTTTTACTTCATCTAAATCAATCTGATTGTTTCTATAAACATCAACCCTTTTTCCGGTAATCATTTCTAATAAATGAACCAGGTTATAAGTAAAGGAGTCGTAATTATCGAAAACTAAAATCTTCATAGATAAACGCAATTTCTGAGGAAGCTGAAGGTATAAATATACAAAGAAAGCACCCCCTTGTGGAAGTGCTTTCTGTTATGGATTGTTAATTCTTGAGTGGCTTATCATCCTAGCTCCATATGAGCCTGATTGATCGTATTACTAGAATTTAATCTGTTTCTTACTCAAATGAATCTGCAATGCCACTTCAAACACTCCATTGGCAGCATTGCTGATCGGATTGGCTGTAGTATTGTAAAAGCCGGTGATCTCCCACTTCTCCTGGTGTAAATAGCTTAACCCAAAAGTGGCACTTTTATTGGTGTGGTAAAT
>CAZOLA010000013.1:0-55795 GCA_964580845.1 uncultured Sphingobacterium sp. | reverse complement strand
CACCAGTATAAACTACTACGCCATCGCGGATGATACGCACACTGCTATTGCGGTTAATCTTTCCATCCAATACCATACATCCGGCAATGGTTCCCACCTTGCTGATCTTGAATACTTCGCGGATCTCCACATTAGCGGTAATCTTTTCTTCGAACTCAGGGGCCAACATACCTTCCATTGCTGCCTTCACTTCGTTGATGGCATCGTAGATGATGGAGTACAGACGGATATCAATTTGTTCTTGTTCGGCCAATTTACGGGCACCTTGCGATGGGCGTACCTGGAAACCGATGATGATTGCATCTGAAGCGGAAGCTAACAATACATCCGATTCGGAGATTTGTCCCACCGACTTATGGATGATATTTACCTGAATTTCTTCGGTAGATAATTTGAGTAAAGAATCTGATAATGCTTCGATAGAACCGTCTACGTCACCTTTCACAATTACATTCAATTCTTTGAAGTTTCCGATCGCTAAACGACGACCGATCTCATCCAATGTGATGTGTTTTTGAGTGCGTAAACCTTGTTCACGTAACAATTGCAAACGTTTATTGGCAATTTCGCGGGCCTCCACTTCACTTTCCATCGAATTGAATTTATCTCCGGCGGTTGGTGCACCCTGCATACCCAGCACCTGAACCGGTGTACTTGGTCCGGCTTGCTCTACTTTTTGGCCACGCTCATTGGTCAAGGCTTTCACCCTACCGCTGTAACATCCGGCTAAAATCGGATCTCCCACTTTCAATGTTCCCGATTGGATCAATACCGTGGTTACAATACCACGACCTTTATCCAAGGCGGCTTCAATTACGGTACCTACCGCACGCTTGTTGGGATTAGCCTTCAACTCAAGTAATTCGGCTTCCAGCAATACTTTATCCAGTAGTGCATCTACACCTTGACCAGTTTTACCCGAAATTTCCTGACTTTGGAATTTACCTCCCCAATCCTCTACTAAAATATTCATCATAGAGAGTTGTTCGCGGATCTTATCGGCGTTGGCACCTGGCTTATCTACTTTACTGAAAGCGAACACGATAGGTACACCAGCAGCTTGAGCATGATTGATTGCTTCTTTGGTTTGCGGCATCACGGCGTCGTCTGCTGCAATTACAATAATGGCAATATCAGTTACCTTGGCACCACGGGCACGCATCGCAGTAAAGGCTTCGTGTCCTGGAGTATCAAGGAAGGTAATTTTACTTCCATTTTCGAGGGTTACTTCATAAGCTCCAATGTGTTGGGTAATCCCTCCGGCTTCACCCGCAATAACGTTGGTTTTGCGTACAAAGTCGAGTAATGAAGTTTTACCGTGGTCAACGTGACCCATAACGGTTACGATGGGTGCACGAGGTTTCAGGCTTTCAGGGCTGTCTACTTCTTCAATCGTATTGTTTTCTTCATCTTCCGGTTTTACAAACTCTACTTCGAAGCCGAATTCCTCGGCAACAATGCTCAAGGTTTCTGCATCGAGGCGTTGGTTAATGGAGACAAACATGCCCAATGCCATACAAGTAGAAATGATTTGGGTAACCTGTACATCCATCATCTTCGCCAACTCGTTGGCGGTAACAAATTCAGTTACCTTCAGTACTTTCGACTGTAATTCTTTTTCCAATGCTGCTTCTTCAGCAGACTGGGCTACATCGTCTCGTTTTTGACGACGTAATTTGGCTCTCTGAGCAAATTTACCAGACTTACCTGCACCGCTTAATCGGGCAAGGGTAGCCTTAATTTGATCTTGAATCTCTTTATCGGTTGGCTCTTCTTTGGTTGTTGGAGCCGCTTTTCGGAAATCTGTACGTTGTTGGTTATTACTACCTTGTCCCTGGCCGGGGCCACCACCAAATTCTTTACGTTTACGCTTACGTTTATGATCGGCGCCCGCATCAGATGAAGAGGCAACCGGACCTGATTTTCTTGGTTCTGGCAAATCAATTTTACCTACCACATTTGGTCCAGATAGTCGCCCTGCTTTGGCACGCACTACCTCATTTTCCGGGGCTGTCGTCGTTTTTTGTTCTTCTTTGGCGGGTTCCTCAGCTTTTGGTTCAACCGCTTGCGGAGCCGGAGCAGGTTCTGTTTTTTTCTCTGGACGTGTTTTGGTGTTCAAGTCATCCAGATTGATTTTTCCAACTATTTTTACTCCTTTTGCGGGTTCAGCTTTCTCTTCCACTTTTGGACGCTCTGGCTGAGCAAAAGAGCCTGTATTTTTAATCAGAATTTCTTCTTGCTCAAATATTTCGGGTCTTTTAGGCTCCACTACAGGTTTTTCTGTAGCTTCAGGCACATCATCGCGACGGATCTTGCCAATCACAATTTGTTTGGCTTCTTCTTTCACGATCTTATCCCCTTGGAACTCTCTTAACAGGGCATCGTACATGGCCGGCTCGAGTTTGAACATGGGTTTTGCTTCTACAGCAAAGCCTTTTTTCGACAAAAACTCGGCAGCGGTAGCTAGTCCAATGTTAAGTTCCTTGGCGGCTTTAAGTAAGTTGATGTTTTTACCTTCTGACATTTAAAAATTAAGCTTTAGCTTCTGTGTTAATTACAAAAATATGTTTTTTGAACGGCTTGTGTTCAATTATTTGGCCAATTTCCGATTATTCGAACTCAGCTTTTAAGATACTTAATACCTCATTGATGGTATCTTCTTCCAAATCTGTACGTTTTAATAGTTCATCGGCACTTAAAGCCAAAACAGATTTAGCCGTATCTAAACCAATACGTTTAAACTCATCAATGATCCAGCCTTCAATCTCATCTGAGAATTCTTCCAGATCCACATCTTCTTCATCCTCATCTGCATTTTCGCGATATACGTCAATTTCATATCCGGTCAATTTTCCGGCCAATTTGATATTGTGACCACCACGCCCAATAGCAAGTGACACTTGGTCTGGTTTTAAATAAACTGCGGCTTTCTTCTCTGCGTCGTCTAATTTAATGCTGGTAATTTTTGCTGGACTCAGTGCACGCTGAATGTAAAGCGAAAGGTTGTTGGTGTAATTGATCACATCAATATTTTCGTTTTTCAACTCTCTCACTATTCCGTGGATACGAGAGCCTTTCATTCCCACACAGGCTCCTACCGGATCAATGCGGTCATCGTACGACTCAACAGCTACTTTTGCACGCTCTCCCGGTTCACGAACAATTTTCTTAATGGTAATGAGGCCATCGAAAATTTCGGGCACTTCCATTTCGAATAAACGTTGTAAAAACTCTGGTGCAGTACGCGAAATGATAATTTTCGGGTTACTGTTCACCATGTCAACTTCTTGGATCACCGCTCTGACCGAATCGCCCTTCTTGAAATAATCGGCAGGAATCTGTTCCGTTTTAGGCAAAATAAGTTCATTGCCTTCATCATCTAATACCAGGGTTTCTTTTTTCCAAACCTGATAAACTTCGCCGGTTACAATTTCGCCTACACGATCTTTGTATTTTTTAAAGATCTCATCTTTTTCCAATTCTAAAATCTTAGAAACCAGGGTTTGACGGGCAGCTAAAATAGCTCGGCGACCAAAACTTTCTAAGGTGATTTGTTCGATGAATTCATCACCTACTTCCAAATCTGGATCTATTTGTTTGGCCTCGGCCAATTCAATTTCTAAATCATCATCTTCAGAAAAACCATCTTCCATCACCATACGGGTACGCCATATCTCCAAATCCCCGTTATCAGGGTTTACAATCACGTCACAGTTCTCATCTGTGCCGAAACGCTTTCTCAGCATGCTGCGAAATACTTCTTCCAAAACTGAAATTACAGTTGGGCGATCGATGTTTTTGAAATCTTTGAACTCCTGAAAGGAATCGATTAAATTGATGTTGCTCATTTTACTTAAATGAAATTAAAACCTTACTTTCCATAATCTCTTCGAAAGCAATGATGCGTTCGATTTGTTGGGCTTTTTTGCCCTTTTCTTTTTTTGTTTCTAAGAGGGTAATGCATTCGGCCTCGGCCTTCAACAACTTCCCTTCTGTTTTATTGCCATCTTTCAATTTCAGGCTGATGGCCCGCCCCGTATTTTTTACATACTGTCTCAACAGTCGAAGCGGGGTATCTACACCCGGAGAGGACACTTCCAGGTTATAGGCCTGCGAAATCAGATTTTCTTCCTCGAGGTGAAAACCCACATGTCTACTAATGGCGGCACAATCTTTTATACTAAGTCCCTGGTCACCGTCCATTAAAATGATCAGCTTACCGTTTGAATGCATTTTTACCTCCACCAAAAACAAATCTGGGCGGTCGGCAATCTTTTCTTCAACCAATGTGGTTACACGTTGTTCTAAAGTCATGCTCAGGTACTGAAAATAAAAAGAGGGGACACGGTCCCCTCTCTACTCTGTGCAAATATACATAATATTTTTGATTTCAAGCGCTCAATAGCTGAATTTATAACTCAAAGCCTGTTTTTTGCTTTGCCATCTCCCTTTCTGCAGCATACCCAATAATTCCATGTTTAAGGATTGCACATAAACTTTAGCTTCATATTGGTGGCCTTTTTTGAAAGGAATTTCGGGTTTAAACTCAAGTTGATTCCCCGTTAGCTGGTATGTGCCGGCAAGTGGAGGCTGTAAATCGCCCCAATCCGGATCATCAGACAGTTCGTAAACCGCAAAAAACTGTTTCCACGCAAATTGGGTGTTGGTTTCAGCGATCAATTCATCAGGTAGATTGTTCAAGCTCAACTTACTACTGTCATCAGAAAGTTGGATCTCAAGTCCGTATTCGTTTTCAATCCTACTTGGTGGTTGGCATGCGTAGCACAAAATCATCCAAGTATAAAAACCCAAAAACAGACACTTGCGATACATTTTATTTTTTTAATTTAAATTTAGCGATATGAAATTCATCATCGAAATTTTATTGGGTGGTTTAGCAGTAGCCATCGCAGCATATTTGATACCGGGAGTAGCGGTAGATAACTTCCTGACCGCTATTGTAGCCGGCTTATTACTGGGTTTTGTGAATGCCACCATTGGTACGCTATTGCGAATTCTAACCTTCCCCATCAATTTCATCACCTTAGGCCTTTTTTCTTTTTTAATTACCGTGGGGATGGTTTTACTGGTAGATCATTTAATCAAGGGATTTGATACCAGCGGATTTTTTTCAGCCATGATGTTTGCCATTGTGCTCTCCCTGCTGAAAATGATCTTCAGTATTTTTAGTCCAAAAGATGAGGATTGAAGCCTTTATTTATTCCGCCAGGAGATCTGTGATCAATTTCTCAAACTCCTCCGCAAATTCGGTATAATATGTACCGGTTCCCGGGCCCGAAAAACCAGTATGGATTTTTCGTACCCTTCCCTTTTTATCGATGATGATGGTAGTAGGGAATGCCATAAATTCTTTAAGAGCAGGAATACTTTTTACTACTTCGCTTTTTTCGTTGGTATAACCGGTTAGAAGCAGCGGATAGTTCACTTTAAAGCGTTCTTGTAAACGTTTCACATTTTTTGTGGAACGCTCTTTATCGGTAGATCTTTCGTAGGCAAGTCCAACAACAGCGAGGCCTTTGTCTTTGTATTTATTGTAAAAAGGCACCATGAAAGCAGTTTCATCCATACAATTAGGGCACCATGAGCCAAAGAATTGAACCACTACCACTTTGTTTTTGAAATTTTCATCTTTTAATGAAACTTGTTTTCCTTCCAAATCAGGGAAACTGAAATCAATGCTGGTGTAGCCTGGTTTTAATCCGGTAAGACTATAAGCATCTGGTAAAACTGCTTTTTCGTCCTTTTGTGCAGTCCAGTTCTCGATGGCCGTGTAACCAGAATACATTTTTCCATCGGTGATGCTATTACCATTGACCTTTCCGCTAAATAAATAGGCATGGGAGCCATCAAAGCAAGAAAGGTAAAATTTATCGCCCGAAACAGTGCCTTCCAGGAAGCGGTAGTCGCCGGTACTGGTTAAAAATGTACCATATAATTTAGTGCCTTTCTGTTCAAATTGACCGATTGCCAGAGTGGTGTCTTTGGTCTCTTCGGCAATAAAGGTAACCGACCATTTACCATTGAGATCAACCTTAGCTTCACTTTTGGCTTTAAAGAATCGCCAGTCGGCACCTTGCTCTGCCTTAAAAGGCATGCTCACATTGGTAGATGCCAGGTGCTTGATCCATCTTCCTTCCAGCGTTTTGCCACTGTGGGCCACCCTGATTTCTGAGTCGAACAAAGGCATTTGGATAATGATAGAATCACCATCTGTTTGGATCTCGTTTACCCGGAAACGTTCTTTACCGTTAATGATGTCGAGGTATTTATTTCCAGCCGAATCGGCCATTTCGAAGTTAAAGGGAATTTCTACACCGGTAGCAGTTTTTAAGCTTGCCCGCCAAATACCATTTTGCAAATCGGCTGTGTTTGAGCTGTTACAAGCGGCCAAAAAAAGACCGACGATCATCAAACAGCATACAAGTTGTATTTGCTTTTTCATGGGTATTTGGCTTTTGAGTGTTTATTTTAAAACCTCTCTCGAAATAACGATGCGTTGAATTTCGGAGGTACCTTCATAAATCTGGGTGATCTTGGCATCACGCATCAAGCGCTCTACATGGTATTCTTTCACAAAACCATATCCGCCATGAATTTGTACAGCTTCAACAGTAGTTTTCATGGCTACCTCAGAGGCATACAACTTGGCCATTGAGCTGGCTTGAGCATAAGGTAAACCTTGATCCTTTAACCAGGCAGCTTTGACGCAAAGCAAGCGTGCAGCTTCAATTTGAGTGGCCATGTCGGCCAATTTAAATTGAATTGCCTGATGATCGGCAATGGGCTTACCAAAAGCTTTACGCTCTTTGGCATATTGTACCGATAGTTCATAAGCGCCAGATGCAATTCCCAGGGCTTGTGCTGCAATTCCTATTCGTCCACCTTCGAGGGTTTTCATAGCAAATTTGAAACCAAAGCCATCTTCTCCAATGCGGTTGGCTTTCGGAACTTTCACGTCGGTGAACATAAGCGAATGGGTATCGGAACCCCTGATGCCTAGTTTATTTTCTTTTGGTCCGATGCTGAATCCCTCCATGCCTTTTTCTACGATCAGCACATTGATGCCACGGTGTCCTTTTTCAACATCTGTTTGCGCAATTACCAGGTAGATCGAGGCACTGCTGCCGTTGGTGATCCAGTTTTTGGTACCGTTCAGCAGGTAATAATCGCCCATATCTACTGCGGTGGTTCTTTGTGAAGTGGCATCTGAACCCGCTTCAGGTTCTGATAGACAAAATGCACCGATCTTTTCTCCTGTAGCCAATGGCTTCAGGTATTTTTCCTTTTGCTCTTCGGTACCATATTTTTCAATACCATAGCAAACCAAGGAGTTGTTTACCGAAACCACTACCGAGGCAGAAGCATCTATTTTTGACAGCTCTTCCATGGCCAACACATAAGAAACGGTATCCAGGCCTGCTCCATTATATTTTGGATCAACCATCATCCCTAAAAATCCGAGCTCGCCTAATTTTTTGATCTGCTCGGCAGGAAATTTTTGCTGTTCATCGCGTTCAATCACACCAGGCTTTAATTCGTTTTGCGCAAAATCACGTGCGGCCTGCTGAATCATCAGTTGTTCTTCGGTAAATTGGAATTGCATAGGGTTTTATAATTGATTTAGTTGAGTTCAAAAATAAGATTAAATATCACTTCGTGAATCGCTTACTTTCTTTTTGATATTGATTTAACAATTTCATCAGGCAGTTTCTTCCCGCTTCTCTTGCTGGATAAGAAGCACCCGCACCAAACATAAACTCCCGATGAGCAAAATGACTAAAATTTGTGAGGAGTGGATGAGGGTGGCGAAAGCCAGACCATCTGTTTTTGGAAGGGCGTAAAGAGTTAAGCCCTCCGCTACCATCCAATGAAAAGCGCCAATACCGCCTTGTACTGGCACAATCATCCCCAAACTTCCAAATACCAGTGCAGCCAGTGCTGCATCAATTCCTAAATTGTAGGTGGCACTCAACGCAAAGAAGCAGAGGTAGGTAGAAAGCAAATAAAAAAACCAAAGTAGTACTGAAAGCAGTACAAAGGCTTTTTTATTCTGCATTTTGTTGAAGGATAGTAATCCATTTTTAAAACCATCCAATGCATTTAGGAAGGGCTTGATCAGCTTTCCGATCTTATTTTTTAGGAGGTAGATCAAGAAAATAAAGAATAAAATCAAGGCAATCGCCCACCATAAAAGTAAACTTTGTTGCATTTTGTCTTCCATCTTTAACCAGGCGTTTTGATAGATGAAATCAGCGATTCTGTCAAAAGCCAATACCAAACTTAAACCAGTAATTCCCAATAAAAATAATAGGTCGAAAAAGCGTTCAGTAATCACGGTACCTAATAGCTGGTTCACCGGAACCCGATCTGTTTTGTTTATGATCGCACAGCGTGAAACTTCGCCCATACGGGGGATGGCCAGGTTGGCTAAATAAGCAACCATCACCGCAGAAAAAGTATTTTTTACAGCTATTCGATATCCCAGTGGTTCAATTAATAAACCCCAACGAATGGCTCTAATGAGGTGGGCAACAAGGCAAGCCAAAACAGAGGCCGTCAACCAGTGATAACGGGTATTTTTTAATTGATGGATGATCAGTTCAAGGTCTTGACCTTTAAAAGCCCAGTAAAGCAATAACGCAGCCAGACTCAGTAAAACGAGAAATTTTATGAAAGAAAAAACCTTGGAATTCAATATCGAATTATTTGGTGACCTGGTTCTGATCGTCAGGGAAAACCAGAATAGGCTCATATTTTTTGGCTTCTTCCAATGCCAATGATCCGTACGACATGATGATCAGCACGTCGCCAACTTGTGCCAAGCGGGCAGTTGCACCGTTCAGGCAGATGACTCCAGTTCCACGCTCTCCTTTAATCACATAAGTTTCGAAACGGGCGCCATTGTTATTATTAACCACCTGCACTTTTTCGTTAGCTATGATGTTGGCTGCATCCATCAAATTTTCGTCGATGGTAATACTACCCACATAGTTGAGTTCTGCCTGGGTTACTTTCACCCGATGGATCTTAGATTTAAGGATCTGGATAATCATGGCTCAAAATTAATAATAATTATACGGACCCTCCGTTTTTCAGTAGCATATTGTCGATGAGACGGGTTTGACCCACTTTTGCGGCCACCAAAGCCACTATTTTTGCCGCATCTTTAGCGTGCAACGGTTGTAAATTTTCGCCATCGCAAATTTCGAGGTATTCTAAAATAATACCCGGACTCTGTAGCAGTTTCTCCTCGGCCTGTTCCTTTAGTTCCTGAACGGAGAGCAGCTCAAATTGTGCTTTTATCCAATCTAATGTATGGTAAAGTGCCAGGGCGTTTTTTCGTTCTTCGGGCTTGAGGTGAATATTTCTGGAGCTCATAGCCAGGCCATCAGGCTCCCGGATGATCGGACACATGATCAACCGGACATTTAAGCTCAATTTTTGAACCATTTTTTCAATCACTAAAAACTGCTGGTAATCTTTTTGTCCGAAAAAGGCAAAATCTGGTTCAACGGTATCGAAAAGCTTTTTAACAATTTGGGTTACTCCCTGATAATGCCCTGGTCGGTGAAGCCCTTCCAGCAGATTATCTAATTCATCCAATTCCAAATGCCAAGTTTCACCTGCCGTATACATTTCATCCACTTCGGGTAAAAAAAGAACATCGCAGGCAGCCTTTTCCAGTTGTTGAATATCTTGATCAATCGGTCGGGGATAACGGTCCAGATCTTTTGGATCGTTAAACTGGGTAGGATTCACAAAAATGCTGCAAACTACCAAATCCGATTGTTTGCGGGCCAAATCAATTAATGAAATATGGCCATGATGAAGGGCGCCCATGGTTGGAACAAAACCGACCTTTTTTCCATCGACTTTCTCCTTTTTCAGGAATTCGGAGAGGCTGGCCCTTGTGTTGAATATTTTCAAAAGATGCAGGATAAATTTATGCGGTTCAAAAATGCCTAAATATATAAGAAAACCAAAGCCGTTTGCTTAAATCGTTGATAAATCATAATATAATCCGTATATTTGCAGACTTATCTTTTTTAAATCAAATTAAATTATTGGAGATGGCAAAAACGAAGCTTCTGTATATTACCCATGAGATGTCGCCTTTCCTGGAATTAACAAAGATTGCCGAAATCACCCGAAAACTTCCGCAAGCCATGCAAGATAAAGGATATGAAATTCGTATCCTCATGCCTCGTTTCGGAAATATCAATGAGCGTCGTAACCGTTTACACGAAGTAATTCGTTTGTCGGGAATGAACATCATCATCGATGACAATGATAATCCCTTGATCATTAAAGTTGCTTCCATTCCGGCAGCACGCATGCAGGTTTATTTCCTCGATAATGAAGACTATTTTCAGCGTAAACATGTTTTCAGAGATAATGGCAACAAATTTTTCGATGATAACGACGAGCGTACCATTTTCTTCTGCAAAGGTGCTTTAGAAACTGTAAAAAAATTAGGCTGGTCGCCCGATGTGGTACATTGCCATGGTTGGATGACTTCCTTGGTACCTGCCTATCTTAAGACCATTTATAAAGACGATCCTACCTTTAAACATTCAAAAGTAGTTTATTCTGTTTACGAAGAAGATCGCTTTGAGGAGCAGCTGCATACCGATTTTGCTAAAAAAGCCGTTATGAATGGCATGGATATTGAGCATACCGCCATGTATAAAGGTGCAGATAATACCGCCCTCCACCAGGGGGCCATCAGCTATGCCGATGCAGTGGTGTTCGGTAGCGAGAACATTGGTGAAGAAGTGTTAAAGTTTGTTAAAAAATCAAATAAACCGCTTTTAGAACACTTTTCTACTTCCGATTTCGAAAATTATTATAACCTTTATCAGGAAATTGCCACCGACGAACTGGTTTCTTTGGCTTAACAAAAAGGTGTTTTTACTCATGAAGGGATACAAATTAGACTTATTAACCTTGTTGATAAGTCTTTTTATTTTAGCTGCCTGTAATAATCCGGATGAGATAGGCCTGGATGTGGATCCTACCAATAGTATCGGTACCTCAGTAGACAGCAGTGCGACTGTTGATGCCATCACCGTTCCTGAAGATAAAGTAGATACCAGATTAATCGGTGAGCATCCCATCGGTTATTTAATTGATCCTTACTTGGGGATTACCCAGGCTGCAGTTGGTGTATCACTCAATTTGCCAAAAGACAGTTTGAAATTTGGCACCAATGCAGTACTAGATTCCGCGGTATTGGTCCTCAGGTACAGCGGCAATTTTTATGGCGATTCGCTCAATACGGCCTATAATTTTTCTGTACACCAGCTCACGCAAAAGTTAGATGGCACCAAGGCGCATTACAATGATGAGGGCATTCCGTTTAATAATACACAAGTTGGTACAAAAACCATCACTAAGATCAATCTCAAAGACAGCATTAAAGTCACCCAGATTGTAAAAGGTAAGAAAGATACCGTAGTGAAGGTGCCACCACAAATACGTATACCCATTAGCGCCAGCTTCATTAATACTAATTTTTTGAATGCAGATGCTGCTAACTTTTATACTTCCAAAGAGTTCATAGATTACATCAAAGGCTTGTATATCAAAGTTGATCCACCTGCAGGTTCATCGGTAGGTGGGCTGCCATTTTTCAATTTCAGTACCGGCGCCAGCAAGCTCGAATTGTATTATAGAAACGTCAATGCTACCATTGATACCACCTATCTGACATTCACAATCAACAATAACCTGACACCGGTATTGGCCAATTATACTCACAATTACACCGGTACAGAAGTAGAAACCCAATTGAATAATCCGGGTACTGCCTACACCAGAACCTTTGTACAGGCTTTGAGCGGCGTACGCACCAAAATCATTTTTCCTGACCTCAATAAGTTGAAGCAATTGGGAAACATCGTTGTAAACAAGGCTGTTTTAGAGGTCAGAGCG
This sequence comes from uncultured Sphingobacterium sp., assembly GCA_964580845.1. Classification (GTDB taxonomy): domain Bacteria; phylum Bacteroidota; class Bacteroidia; order Sphingobacteriales; family Sphingobacteriaceae; genus JAIPAN01. The sequence goes on along the minus strand of CAZOLA010000013.1, from coordinate 43,840 downwards.
GAGAACGGTACCACCAGTGCCCCTTTCCAGCCAGTACCCAGGTTGATGTTGTACAGAACAGATATCGCAGCTCAGAAACAACCGATGCCCGATATGAGTCCAAACGACATCCGCTCTATTGGGATGGATCTTTTCGGGGGCAGATTTAACAGCAAAACCAATACCTACAGTTTTGTATTAACAGCTTATATCCAAGATTTACTGGTTGGTAAGTCTAAACAATATGCTACCTATCTTGCGGTAGTAGATCAAAATGTCAACGATATTGGCACAGCCATCAACCCGATGTCGAATATTGCTGGAAGAACTGTTTTAGGCAGTGGTAAAAATGTAATTCGCCCCATGCGTTTGAAAATTTTCTATACCAAACTGAACAATTAAGCTGTTTAAACTTTTGAATACAAAAGCTATCTTTAGCTATTAATCTTACCTGAAAAATTAACCTATGTGTGGAATAGTTGGATACATAGGCCATCGTGAAGCATGGCCCATTATAATTAAAGGATTACATCGTTTAGAATACCGTGGTTATGACAGTGCCGGAGTGGCGCTACAAAACGGCGATTTACGAATTTATAAAAAAGCCGGTAAGGTTAGCGATTTAGAAAATTTTGCTGCTCATGAAGATTTGGGAGGAAAAATGGGCATGGGTCACACTCGCTGGGCAACCCACGGTGCTCCTTCCGACCGCAACTCCCATCCACACACTTCGGGCGATGAACGATTAGCCATCATCCACAATGGGATCATCGAAAATTATGCTACCCTTAAAGACGAATTAATTTCTGAGGGTCATGAGTTTCGTAGCGATACAGACACAGAAGTATTAATTCATTTAATAGAACACATCCAAAAAAAGACGGGTTTAGACTTACGCGAATCGGTAAGAGTGGCCTTAAATGAAGTAGTAGGTGCCTATGCCATCGTGGTAATGAGCAAAGATGAGCCAGATCAACTGATTGCCGCCCGTAAGGGTAGTCCGATGGTGATTGGTGTGGGAAAAGATGAATATTTTATCGCATCTGATGCCTCTCCGATTGTGGAGTACACCAAAAATGTGATCTACCTGAACGATAATGAGATCGCTTACTTAAAAAGAGATGAGTTACTGATCAAGAGTTTGGATAATGTGGTAAAAACCCCCTATGTTCAGGAGCTCGAGATTAAACTCGAGATGTTGGAAAAGAGCGGATACGAACATTTCATGCTCAAAGAGATCTACGAGCAGCCACGCTCTATCAGAGATTGTATGCGTGGACGTATACATCCGGAAGAAGGATTGGTGCAGTTGGGCGGCATTAAAGAATATGCCGATAAACTGAAGAACGTAGATCGCATCATCATTGTAGCTTGCGGAACCTCCTGGCATGCCGGTTTAGTAGGAGAATATTTAATTGAAGAATATGCCCGTATACCGGTAGAAGTAGAATATGCTTCAGAATTCCGTTACCGTAACCCAATCATTACCGATAAAGATGTAGTCATTGCCATTTCCCAATCTGGTGAAACAGCCGATACCATGGCTGCATTGGAACTGGCTAAAGAAAAAGGAGCAACCTTATTCGGTATTTGTAATGTGGTGGGCTCCTCCATTCCGCGTTTAACACATGCCGGTGTATATACCCATGCGGGCCCCGAAATTGGAGTAGCTTCTACCAAAGCATTTACTGCACAGGTAACCGTATTAACCCTGATGGCATTTTACATGGGCCAGCAGCGTGGCAAACTTTCTACCTCACAGTCGGTGAGTTTATTATCAGAATTAGACCAGATTCCAACTTTGGTAGAAAAGGCACTCAAAAGCAACGATTATATCCAGCAAATTGCCGCACAATTTAAAGATGCCCGCAATTTCTTGTTCCTCGGCCGTGGCACAGGTTTCCCGGTTGCCCTCGAGGGCGCTTTAAAGCTGAAAGAAATTTCTTATATCCACGCCGAAGGCTATCCGGCTGCGGAAATGAAACATGGTCCGATTGCCTTAATCGATGAGGAAATGCCGGTAGTGGTCATCGCTACCAAGAACTCTTCTTACGAGAAAGTGATCAGCAATATTCAAGAAGTAAAAGCCCGTAAAGGTGTGGTAATTGCCATTGTAACCGAAGGAGATACTGAGGTAAAGAAAATGGCCGATCATGTGATCGAAATACCAGATGCAGACGAAGCCTTCTTGCCAATCCTAGCAACCATTCCTTTGCAACTATTGTCTTACCATATTGCGGTGATGCGTGGTTGCAATGTGGATCAGCCTCGTAATTTGGCTAAATCGGTAACGGTGGAATAAAGCCGGAAGATTCAGATGGCGGGACAGAAGCAAAGGCAGCAGCAAGCCAAAGTATTACGAATTTTCAGAAAAGTTCACCGAACTACCGGAGCTTTTCTCTTCCTGTTCTTCTTCCTTGTTTCTATTACCGGTTTTTTATTGGGTTGGAAAAAACATAGTGGGAACCTCATCCTTGCCAAATCATACCAAGGGACATCTACCAATTTGCAAGACTGGTTGCCCATCGATAGCCTCCATAAAAATGCCAGTCAAATTTTTCGCGATTCTATTTCTAAAACACTTTCACTCGATTTAGACCGCATCGATATCCGGAAAGACAAGGGCATGGTCAAGTTCATCTTCGTAGATGGATTTTGGGGCATTCAACTAGATGGTGCTACGGGCAAACTCTTGCACATAGAAACCCGCCGTTCCGATTTTATTGAAAAAATACACGATGGCTCCATCCTCGATCTATATTTCGAAACCAGTAATGGTCAAATCAAATTGGTCTACACTTCCATCATGAGCATCGCACTCCTCATTTTTACCATTACCGGATTTTGGCTTTGGTATGGGCCAAAAAGGATGCGTTCCGAATAATTCACGAGTAATTCTTAGACTCCTAAGTTCTTTTTTCTCAAAACGATCCTGCTCCATTATTTTAATTGAAGGATTAAATTATTACATTTAATCAAGCGTGATAACGCCTAATTAACTCAAGCTTCACAAAATATTTTATAATATGGACAGAAAAGAATTTTTAAATCAGGTAGGTATGGGTGCAGCGGCCCTGCTGGTACCTGCTTGTTTAGGTGGCCTGGCGGCCTGTGGAAAATCTGATAGCGCTAGTCCTTCAAATCCCCCTCCGCCCACCAATGTCGATTTTACAGTTAATATTAGCTCAGGTGCATTGGCCAGCAACGGTGGTTTTTTAGTGATGAACGGCATCATCATAGCCCGAACCACTTCGGGTGCGTTTTTAGCAGTTTCAGCGGCCTGTACCCATCAGGGAACCACTATAAATTATGTGGCCGCCAGCAATAAGTTTTTGTGCCCCAATCACGGTGCCGAATTTTCAAGTACCGGCGCAGTTACCAAGGGCCCGGCAACAACAGACCTTACCAGCTATAAAACCAGTCTAAATGGGAATACCTTGAGAGTGTTCTCCTAAAAATAAATTACAACCTCATGAAATACCCTTTACTGCTAATCTTCGTATGCTTTTTAAGCACACATACATACGCTCAAACAGATAGTACCCAAACCAATACCCTTTTACAAGACTTAACTGCCAGTACTGCGGAACAGGAAAAATTGCTGCCTAATAAAATGATGATTACACAGCGCATTTTATGGGGCGAAAAGGGTTTGATGCGAAAATTCGATCGCTTCGAGTTAACACCCGAAAAACGTCAGCAAGAACTTAAACTGCGTCGTTCGGCACTGGTTGCACACCAGGTATTGGGTTTTGCTACCCTTGGCGGTATGATTGCCCAGGGCATTGTAGGCAGTAAACTTTATAAAGGAGATTACCAAATCAGAGATACCCACGAGGCTTTGGGTACAGCGGTTAACCTCACATATTTTACCACCGCATCACTCTCTTTATTTGCTCCACCCAAAGCCCTGGATGAACGAAAAGGCTACAGCAGTATCAAAGTTCACAAATGGCTGGCGGTAGTACACATGAGTGCCATGATTGCAACCAACCTGCTCGCCGGGAGAGCCGATGACAGTCCTCGACTAAAATCCTATCATCGTGCGGCGGCCTATACTGCCTTTGGTGCATTTGCAGCATCTATGATCGTGATCAAATTTTAAGAACATGAAAAAAATCATCTCCGGGATCCTATTCACCTTGCTTTACACTGCTACATGGGCGCAGCAAGTAAAACTGATGGCCGATAAAAAACTGTCCAGTATCACCTACAGCATGCACCACCCTCTGCACGACTGGGACGGAGTGAGTCGTGAATTAAACTCGGTGATTTTAACAGACGCTTCCAAAAATACCATCAGCCAGGTTGCTGTGAGCGTGAAAATATCCAGTTTCGACAGTAAAAATGCCAATCGCGATTCCCATACCATTGAAGTGACCGAAGGTTTGAAATACCCTAACATCACTTTTAGTAGCACCGAAATTCAGCAACAGGGTGATAAATTTCTGGTAAAAGGTGTGTTGAATTTCCATGGTGTAAACCGAAACATCAGTTTCGAAGCACTACGTAAAAAAACAGGAGATAGGCTAGAAGTTACAGGATCATTTGCGGTAAAAATGTCTGCTTTCAACATCGAGCCGCCCACCTTACTGGCCATCCCTACCGACGACGAATTTAAAATCAGCTTTAAAGCCGTTTATTAATCATCCTATTATCATAATAGACAAAGCCTTAGTTAAAACTTGATGCATTCAATACTTTTGCGGAACCACTGAATCTCAGTCTATAATTACATTCAGGCATGTCCGAAAAAATTATTGAAGTACAACACCTGTCCAAACGATTTGGCGCCTTCCATGCCGTAAAAGATGTCAACTTTACGGTTTACAAAGGCGATGTGTTCGGATTTTTAGGGCCTAACGGAGCAGGTAAAAGTACCAGTATCCGCTGCTTACTTTCTTTAATTCAGGCAGACCGCGGAGAGATCAAGATCTTTGGCCAATCTTTAGCAACCAACAGGAGTCAGATCTTAGCACGTACGGGCAGCATCATCGAAAAGCCCGATTTTTATAAATACCTTTCGGCCTATCAAAACCTCGCTATCTTTTCAAGAATTTCCGGCGCAAACGTATCCCGTAAGGAAATAGAAGGCATGCTCGATTTTGTGGGTCTGGCTGGTAGAGAACAAGATAAAGTTGCCGGATTTTCACACGGCATGAAACAGCGCCTGGGCATTGCCCAAACGCTATTGCACCAACCCGATTTGATTATACTTGACGAACCCACTACTGGTTTAGATCCGCAGGGTATCATCGATATCCGCAATCTGATTTTGCGCCTTCGCGATGAGCAGGGTAAAACCGTATTACTTTCTTCGCATCTGTTAGCCGAAATGGAATTGATTGCCAACCGCATGGTGATCATCAACAAAGGCAAAACATTGGTGGAGGGCGAAGTGGCTCAACTTTTAAATGCAGAAGAACTCGTGGTTCAACTGGAAATAGATAAGGCAGCAGCAGCCAAACATTGGATAGCCAATCACTTTTCGAATGTCGAGCTCATCAGCAGCACCGAAAATCAGTTGGAATTAGCCATGGATAAATCCGGAGTAGCTGAACTAAATAAATCCCTGGTGGCACAAGGGTTCAACATCTATGCCATTGAATCGAAACGCAAGCTCGAAGATTATTTCATTAAAATGCTAAAAGCCGATGTTGTGGAATAGTGTATATAACGAATTCATCAAGATTACGGCCAAGCCCCGTAGTTACCTGGGTTTATTGGCCATTACGGTTTTGGTGGGCGTCATTCTGTTTGCCTTAAAGGTAGATGGCAAATCCATGATCGCCTTTGTCACCTCTTCCTTCGAGCAAACCCTCAGTTTCCAGGGCGAACTGCTCAATGGTAATCTGGTGGCTTTCATCATCCTGCAGATGCTCATCATCCATATCCCTTTGCTGGTAGCTCTGGTCACCGGCGACTTGGTTTCGGGCGAAGCCGCTTCGGGCACCATCCGCATGTTGCTCACTAAACCCATTTCACGTACCCAACTCCTGCTTTCTAAATTTATTGCAGGGGCCGTCTATACTTTTTGTCTCATCATTTGGTTGGGGATCATGGCCGTTATTGTCGGCAAACTCTTATTCGGAAGCGGCGATTTAATGGTCTTGAATAGTGATGGCCTGGTGATTTTGCAGGAGCAAGACGTGAACTGGCGTTACCTTGGGGGTTTTGCCGTGGCATTCCTGGCTTTGCTCACCGTTAGTACCCTTTCCATCTGCCTATCCTGCTTCAGCAACAATTCCATTGGCCCAATCGTTTTGACCATGGCCATCATTATACTTTTTACCATCATTGGAACATTAGATGTTAAAATATTCGACAGCATCAGACCCTTTCTCTTTACCACCCATATGGCCTCCTGGCGAAGTTTTTTTGAAGAGCCGCTGCCTACAGCAGAAATCATTAAATCACTGATTATTTTATTAGCTCATCAGGTGCTGCTCATCAGCCTGGCTGTATATCATTTCAATAAAAAAGACATTACCTCATGATGCTACGTTTCATAACCTTATTTTTTTTAGGATACTTGCCCTTACAGGCAATTGCCCAAGATGGCTCAGTCATTTTAGAGCAAATGATGAATAAATGGAACCTGGTAAAAGACTATTCCGTTCAGGTAAACATCAAATCAGAAATTCCACTCATCAAGTCCTTTCCGGTTAAAGCCACCATCTATTTTAAGCAGAAAGATCGATTCAGGATGGTGTCAAAAGGTATAGCCATTCTCCCAAAACAAAATTTTAACGAACTGCCCAAATTCCTGCAAAATAAAGGAAGCTACACGGCACTCATCACCGGGACTGAAAACGTCCAATCGCAAAAAACCACCGTCATTACGGTGCTCCCAAGCGACGACAGCGGAGATCTGGTCCTGCTAAAATTATGGATCGATCCCAAAACCGATTTATTGTACAAATCACAAACCACCACCCGCTCCAATGGCACCATTAGCGCCCTTTACGAGTATGGTAGTCAAAGCAACTTGGGTTTACCCGATAAAATGATTTTTACCGTTGAAGTAAAGAAATTCAAAATCCCCAAAGGACTGGCCACCGACATCAACCGGACCAGCACCACCAATCAGCCTACACCCAAAAATGGTAAAATCACCATTCTTTTCTCCGATTATTGCATCAACAAAGGGATTAAAGATGAAATCTTTAAAAAGTAAGGTACTCAGCGAAGCCGAACAGGATCGTGTCATTGAAATGGCCTGGGAAGACCGTACGCCTTTTGAGGCTATCAAGGCGCAATTTGGCCTCAGCGAAGCCGAAACCATTGCGTTGATGCGCAAAACTTTAAAAAGGAGCAGCTTTAACCTTTGGCGTAAAAGAGTAAACAGCGGCATCAGCCAGAAACACGCCCGAAAGCGCAACCCCGAGATCGATCGTTTTAAATGTACTTTGCAGCGGCAAATCACCCTCAATAAGATCAGCAAGCGTTAATAGCCATGGCAAAGCAGGCCGTAAATATTGTCTGGTTAAAACGCGACCTGCGAACGCAGGATCATGCCCCTTTGCAAGTCGCCGAACAGGCAGGCTTACCTTATTTCATTATTTATCTTTTTGAACCCTCACTCTTAGCGCATCCCGATACTTCGCTCAGGCATTTGCAGTTTCAGTACCACTCATTGCAGCAAATGAACAAAACCCTGCATACTCACGGCAAAAAGGTATCCATTTGTTACGCAGAAGCAGAAGCTGTTTTTGAGACCATTCATCAAGAGTTTGATATCCGAACCATTTTTTCTTACCAGGAAAGCGGAACAGACCTTTCTTTTAAGCGAGATAAACGCCTCAAACGATATTTTAAAAAACAAGGGATCAGCTGGCAGCAGTTTCAAAGAGATGGTATCATCAGGGCAATCAAAAACCGTGAGGGCTGGATAAAAGCCTGGCACGCTGTAATGCATGCGCCTGTTATCAGCAATACTTTTTCGCGGCCATCACCCGAATGGGAAAACCCATTTTCAATCCCGGAAAATTTACTGCAGGAATGGTCCCATTATCCCGAAGCCTTTCAGCCGGCCGGTGAACTTTATGCCTGGAAATACCTGCAGTCTTTCATCCGAGAACGCGGCAAAAATTATAGCAAACAGATTTCCAAGCCGGCTCAAAGCCGTTTGTCCTGCTCCCGACTATCGCCCTATCTGGCCTGGGGAAATCTCAGTATCCGGCAGGTGTATCAGGCTACCGAAGCCGCCAAAAAAACATCGGGGTTTAAAACGGCACTGAATAATTTTCAGACCCGCTTGCGCTGGCACTGCCATTTCATCCAGAAGTTTGAGGTGGAATGCCGCTATGAGTTCGAATGTATCAACCGGGGATATGAATTGCTGGAGCACCCTGAAAATGATGCCTTAATCGAAGCCTGGAAAATGGGCCAAACGGGCTTTCCGCTGGTGGATGCCTGCATGCGCTGTCTGCAGCAAACCGGCTGGATCAATTTCAGGATGCGGGCCATGCTCGTTTCCGTGTTCTGTCACCATTTTTATCAGGATTGGCGGCATGGCGTTTACCACCTCGCCCAGCTGTTTTTAGATTATGAGCCTGGTATCCACTACCCGCAATTCCAGATGCAGGCCGGTACCACCGGTATCAACACCATCCGCATGTATAATCCGGTCAAACAATCGCAAGATCACGATCCCGAGGGAGAATTCATCAAGAAATGGGTGCCCGAATTAAATAATGTGCCTCTGGAGTTTATCCATGAGCCCCATAAAATGAGTTTGATGGAACAGGACTTATATGGCGTAAAAATCGGGTATGACTACCCATTACCGGTAGTTGATCTGGAGCAAAGCGGCCGTATAGCCAGGGATAAAATCTGGGCGCACCGCAAACACGAAGCGGTACAGAAAGAGAATTTCAGGATTTTGATTACCCATACCCATCCCCGAATTTCGGAGGTGCGTATCAGTGGGGAGTAAACTGCTTAAAACCCCGCTACGCTGTCTTCGCCACGTTTATCGGCAGCACTTAAGCGTTTCCCATCAGCACCAATCATGATAATTTCTGTACGGCCAATCCCATCGCGTAAGCGGAAAGTATAGCCCATTTTTTCCAGGACCTTACGGGTAGCTTCCGGGAAATCTTTTTCTGCATCTACCAGATCAGGCAGCCATTGGTGATGGAATTTCGGGCTGTTAATGGCATCGGCCTGGTTCATGTTAAAATCAATGATATTCACTATGGCCTGTAATACCGAAGTAGGGATAGTGGTACCCCCCGGTGTACCCACCACCAGGAGGGGTTTATCCTCTTTCAGCACGAGCGCCGGGCACATCGAACTAAGCATGCGTTTGTTGGGCGCAATGGCATTGGCCTCGCCGCCTACGGCTCCGTACATATTGGCCACACCGGGTTTGATACTGAAATCGTCCATTTCATTGTTCAATAAAAATCCGGCACCGCCAACCACAGTTTTACTGCCATAGGCACCGTTCAGCGTGGTGGTAACGGCTACCATATTGCCTTCGGCATCTACAATGCTGAGGTGTGTGGTTTGGTCGCTTTCGCGGAGTTCGCCCGCTTGGATGTTTTTACTTATAGATGCTTTCCCCGCCTCAAAATCGGCCATCCGGTTTTTGAGGTAAGCATCGGAGAGCAGTTGTTCTTGAGGCACTTTCCAGAAGTCCGGGTCGCCCAGGTGTGCTGCCCGATCGGCATAAGCCCGGCGTTCGGCCTCCACAATCAATTGTACCGCTTCGGGCGATTGGAATCCATATTGACCTAATGGATAAGGCTCCAGCATTTTCAGGGTTTGGGCCAGGATGATACCACCGCTGCTGGGCGGCGGGAAACCAATAATTTGATGACCGCGGTAAGTAAATCCCAGTGGTGTTCGGTTTTTGGCCCGATAAGCTTTGAGGTCTTTCCGACTAATGAGGCCATTACGGCGTTTCATTTCGGCTACCAAGAGTTTGGCGGTCTTGCCGGCATAAAAACCTTTGGCGCCTTTATCACGGATTCTTTTCAAAGTTTGGGCCAGTTCGATCTGGATGAGGGTATCGCCTGCTTTCCATTCCTTACGGGTAGTAAATGCAGATGGCCGGGTGCTGTATTTATTGAAATTTCCTATCGTCCAATTCAGGCTTTGGGCTTCGTTAGCACTGATCACAAAACCCTTTTCAGCCAGGTCTATAGCCGGCTGGATGAGCGTTTTAAAGGGTAGTTTAGCATAGGGCATGGTGGCAAATAAACCCGCCACCGTTCCGGGTACGCCTGCTGCAAGATGTCCGTTTTGCGACCAATCGGTTTGGGCTTTACCCTCCTTATCCAGGTACATATCGCGGCTGGCGGCTGCAGGGGCAGTCTCTCTAAAATCGATTCCTATCAGTTCACCATCTGCCTTGCGTCCGAGTAAAAATCCGCCACCTCCAATGTTGCCTGCTACCGGATAGACCACCGCCAGGGCCAGCTGGGTGGCAATGGCCGCATCGAAGGCGTTACCGCCTTGTTTCATGATGGCAGCACCCACTTCCGAAGCCAGGGGATGAGCACTGGCTACGGCCGCACGTTCAAAGCTTTGAGTTTTTAAAACCTGGTATCGGTAAGGATCAACAGCTTGTCCAGCACCTACTATTTGAGCAGAAACAGAAGTAGAAATAATTAAATAGCAGAAAAACAGAAGGACTTTTTTATACATGATAAGGATATCTTAACCTAAGATAAAGAATATCAGCCATCATTTTCACACTACACGAGGTGATGTACAGATTTTGACAACTTCAGTTCAGAAATTAGCATGCACAGTTCTATAGTTAGCAGATGATGTTCAGAATATGCTATTCTTTGTCCTATAACTAAAAGTCACAGTTATAATTACTACAGGCCAGTTTCAAAAACTAACAATATATATTCAGAATGTGCTATTCTCTGTCCTAGAACTAACAGTTGGAGTTCTAATTATCACAGATCATTTTCAGAAAATGAAATATGGTGTTCTTAAATGAACATAAGATAATCGCAAATTGAAACTATTTTTTCCGAAAGTAGCCAATCAGAAATAGAATGAGCATAATCATCACAAAAACAATAAAGAGGGCGGTATAAAAGCCGACCTCGAAAATATCGCCGATCAGTTCACAACCCTGTATGATGATGCTTAACAATAAGAGTAGCAGTATAGTTTTACAATTAGCCATAAAAAAAAGAGTAGTGTATGCATACACTACTCTTTTTGAACTATTTTGTTTTCAGGAATCTATTTTTTCGCTTTAGCGAAACGCTCAGCAACAGCTGTCCAGTTCACCACATTCCAGAAAGCACCGATGTAATCCGGGCGTCTGTTCTGGTATTTCAGGTAATAAGCATGCTCCCAAACATCCATACCCAAGATTGGCGTACCAGGGCACTCGGCAATATCCATCATCGGATTATCCTGATTTGGGGTGGAGCAAACACATAAGTTACCATCGGCTTTAACACACAACCAAGCCCATCCTGAACCGAAACGGGTAGCACCTGCTTCGGCAAATTTCTTTTTGAACTCCTCAAAAGAGCCAAACTCCTTTTCGATGGCTGCAGCCAATTCACCGCTGGGTGCACCACCGCCATTTGGCGACATGATAGACCAGTACAAAGTGTGGTTATAATGACCACCGCCATTATTGCGTACCGCCATCGGGTATTTAGAAATGTTTTTGATGATGTCTTCGATCTTGGCATCGGCAGCATCGGTACCGGCCAGGGCCTTGTTCAGGTTATCTACATAGGCCTGGTGGTGTTTGCCATGGTGAATTTCCATGGTCATTTTATCAATGTGCGGCTCTAAGGCATCGCTCGCATAAGGTAATGCAGGTAATACAAATGACATAATATCTTGATTTAAAGGTTGAACAAAAGTATAGTACAAATATAAACTTCCTGACGGGATAGATTGTTTCCGGCGACTAAGTTTTACTCCTTTTTGACCTGAAAAATTCCCGTACCAATTCGCCGCAGGTATCGGCCATAATGCCGCCTATCAATTCAGTTTTAGGGTGAAGAATAGGTTGTTTAACAGATGAAAATCCCCTCTGCGGGTCGAAAGCACCAAACACAATACGGCTGATCTGTGTCCAGTACGATGCTCCGGCACACATCACGCAAGGCTCCATGGTCACGTATAAGGTGCAATCTTTGAGATATTTGCCACCCAGAAAATCGGCGGCAGCTGTAAAGGCCTGCATTTCGGCATGAGCGGTTACGTCGTTCAATCGTTCCGTAAGGTTATGCCCTCGGCCAATAATGCGGCCTTGGCATACAATGACGGCACCAATGGGCACCTCATCCTGCTCTAAAGCCTTTTGCGCCTCCTTGAGTGCTTCCTTCATGAAAAAATCATCGGGAGCCAGGCTGCCTTCTTCGCCAAAATTGATGTATTTCATTTATGCCAAAGGTAGAAAAACGAAAAGCATTATTTAATTAGATTTGCGCCATGCAGCGCATCATCCTCAAAAAAGGCAAAGAGAAAGCCGTCAAACAATTGCATCCCTGGGTATTTTCGGGAGCGATCGAAAAAATTTCAGGTAAACCCCAAAATGGCGAAGTAGTGGAAGTAGCGGATTTTCAGGATAATTTTCTAGCCTACGGATTTTACAATGCCCAGTCGAGGGTAGCGGTAAGGGCTTTATCCTGGAGCAAAGATCAGCCGGTTGACGAAACTTTTTGGCGTCGCCGCATCCGCCAGGCGGTGGAAGCCCGCAGGCATTTGCTCGACAGTGAGCATACCAATGCCTGCCGTTTGATTTTTAGCGAAGCAGATTTCCTCCCGGGATTAATTGTAGACCGCTATGCCGATTTTCTATCGGTGCAGATCCTGACCTCAGGAATGGAAGAGGTAAAGTCTGTTTGGATTGATGAACTGCAAAAACTCTTAAAGCCCAAAGGTATTTTCGACCGCAGTGATGCCAATGCCCGTTCGCACGAGGGGCTGGCACCCAGCTCGGGCCTGCTTTGGGGCGAAGCACCTCCGGATTTCATCTCCGTAATTGAAAATGGAATTAAGTATGAAGTAAACATCGCTGAAGGCCAGAAATCGGGCTTTTATTGCGATCAGCGGGATAACAGAATAAAGGTGGCACGGTATGCCAAAGGCAAAAAGGTATTGGATTGTTTCTGCTATTCGGGCGGCTTCAGTTTGAATGCCCTGGCTGCAGGTGCTGCCGAGGTGATCAGTGTAGACAGTTCGGCACTGGCTATTGAAACCTTACAGCGCAACCTGAAGGTTAATGCTTTCAAAAAGCCCAAACACAAAGCCATACAATCGGATGTGAACAAGCAGTTAAGGGTTTTTAAGGAGCAGGGTGAAAAATTCGACCTCATTGTACTCGATCCGCCTAAATATGCGCCATCCCGTTCGGCTTTGGACAAGGCGGCACGTGCCTACAAAGACCTGAACCGCCTGGCCATGCTTTTATTGAATGAAGGCGGCTTGCTGGCTACTTACTCCTGCTCGGGTGCAGTAGATATTGACACGTTTAAACAAATACTGGCCTGGGCCGCTTTGGATGCGGGCAAGGAAGTACAATTTATTGATCAATACTGTCAGCCTGAAGATCATCCCGTGAGGGCTTCCTTTCCGGAAGGAGAATACCTCAAAGGCTTACTTTGCCGGGTGATTTAAATATCTTCGGGCGCTTCGGGCGTATTGTGTAGTTGTACCGGTTTGCTTTTTGATTGCATTCTCAAATTGAGCATCTCCACCAATACCGAGAAAGCCATGGCGAAATAAATATAGCCTTTCGGGATATGTTGTTCGAATGCTTCAGCCAATAGCGAAACGCCAATTAGTAATAAAAACGACAAGGCCAACATCTTTACCGTTGGGTGTTTATTAACAAAATTGCTGATGGCACCCGCAGAAACCATCATCACAAATACTGCGATGATTACGGCTGCAATCATTACCTCCACATGGTCGGCCATACCCACGGCGGTAATCACCGAGTCGAGCGAGAACACAATATCTAATAACAAGATCTGAAAAATGGTAGCCGAAAAAGAAAGTTTCTTTTTGTTGCCTTGTGCATGTTCTGTACCCTCCAGCTTCTCGTGTATTTCGCTGGTACTTTTATAAATCAGGAACAACCCACCCACCAATAAGATGAGGTCACGGCCTGAAATGGCCAATTTTTGGAACCATTCTCCCTCAGTAAGCCCAATCCAATCGCCCATATTGAATAGTGTGGCGGTCAGGGTCATGATCCAGCTCAGGGAAAGCAGTAAGAGTACCCGGGTGATCATGGCCAGGGCCAAACCCAATTGGCGGGCTTTACGCTGCTGGTTTTCGGGCAGCTTGCCGGCTAAAATCGAAATGAAAATGATATTATCGATGCCTAAAACGATTTCTAAAACCGTCAGGGTGATTAAGGAGATCCAAACTTCGGGGTTACTTAAAAATTCCATGTTGCGAAATTACAATTTGATTAGCTTTTCAGGAAATGATCAATGGCTTGTACGGCGTTCCTGAATCGTGTTGCCCCGGCACCCGAAATCACCTCATATTTGGCACCTAAATTCTGTAGTTCTTGATGCCAAACCTCCATAAAATGTTCCCTCAAATGCGGAAAATCACGGAGCGGGTCATCTTCCCAGGGCAGGTCAATATTCATTAAAAGGTAAAAATCGTAGGGGTGTTTAGTTAATTCATCTATTACCTCCTGCGGAGCTTTGCCAAACATTTGGTCGCTCCAGATCTTTACGGTAATGAAAGTGGTATCGCAAATCAGAATCTGATTCGCCTTTGGTAAGAGCTTATTTTCCAGTTCCAGCTGTCCGCGAAACATGTTGATTTCATCTTCCCAAGTGCATGGAGCAGATAGTTTCTCACAGTATTCGCGTGCATATTCGGGCACCCAAACGGTCTCATAATGCTGGGCCAACATAGGCGAAATGGTCGACTTGCCGGTAGATTCGGGGCCTACAATGGCTATTTTACGTATGCTCATGACTGTTTCAATTCTTTTTTCCAGGCCAGGTATCCCGTTAGGGCAATATAAATATACAGTGCGTACATGCCGGCGGTTAAGTGCAGGTCTTTGGCCAGGTAAACACCCACGTAAATAATATCGACAAAGATCCATATGAGCCAGTTCTCAACCACTTTTCGGGCCATGAACAGCTGTGCCACCAGGCTGCAGGCCGTGCAAAAACTGTCGATGAAGGGAAAAGCAGCATCGGTTTGTTTGAAGAGAAAAAAGCCCAGCAAAGTGGTGAACAGTGCCACACCAAATGCAGCGAACAGCAGTTCTCTTTTGCTGATGGCTTTTACAGGAACCTTGTCTGCGTCTTTTGGTTTACGGCTCCAGTAATACCATCCGTAGAGGTTCATGCCCATAAAATATACCTGAAGACCCATGTCGGCATATAATTTGGCTTCAAAAAAGATGAAGATATAAGCTGATACACTGATAATAGCGATGGGCCAGTTCCAGATGATGTTTCTGGCGGCAAGCCAAACACACAAAATTCCGCTGACTACACCCAAAGACTCCAGCGGGCTTTGATTTTGTAACCAATTGGCAACATCGTTCATCCATTCCATCGGTCTAAAGATAAAAACAAAAAGCTCCTGAAAATTCTCAGGAGCTTTTCTTTCTACCAAATTTTGACCCTTAACTTTTCAGGTCGCCACATGGCGTCGCCTTGCTTAATGCCGAATGCTTCATAAAATTCGGGTAAGTTGGCAAAGGGTCCATTAACACGGAGATTTGCCGGAGAATGTACATCGGTTAAAATCTGATTGGCCAGGCGCTCATCACGCTGTGAGCCCAACCAACCCAGGGCATAACCCAGAAAATAGCGTTGCTGCGGGCTCAATCCATTTATTTTCTTACCCGATTTAAATTGCTCAGTTTTCTTGAACGCCTCATAACCCAATACAATCCCTCCCAAATCAGCAATATTTTCTCCTAAAGTAGCTTTGCCATTTACGTGCATGCTATCCAGCACCACGTAATCATTGAACTGTTTCACCATCATTTCGGCACCTCGGTTAAACTTTTCCTCATCTGCTTTGGTCCACCAGTTCTTCAGATTGCCTTCCGCATCATATTGCCTACCCTGATCATCAAAACCATGGGTAATTTCGTGTCCGATGGTAGATGCTCCGGCATAGCCGTACACCACGGCATCATCTACTTCTTCATCTCTCATACCAGGAATGGTAAAAATAGCTGCCGGTAATACAATCTCATTATTAGAAGGATTATAATAAGCATTGTAAGTTTGCGGGGTCATATCCCACTCGGTACGGTCAACCGGCTTGCCCAGCTTGTTGATCTGATACTGGTACCAGAATTGGTTTGCCCGTATGATATTGCCCACATACGAGTTGCGGTTGATTTCCAAAGAAGAGAAATCTTTCCATTTCTCCGGATAACCCACCTTTGGCGTAATTTTCTTTAATTTATCCAGTGCTTTTTGCTTGGTGGCTGCACTCATCCAGTCTAATTTCTGTATACGTTCTGCATAAGTTTCGCGAATGGCTTCTACCAGTTTTTCGTATCTTTTTTTAGTTTTTGCCGGGAAATATTCTTTTACAAACAACTGGCCCAGCACTTCACCCATCAAACTATTTTCGGTATCCAGTACTCGTTTCCATCGCGGCAGCTGTTCTTTTTTACCCGAGATTACTTTGCCGTAGAAACGGAAGTTCTCGTTGTCAATATCTTTGTTCAAATAAGCCGCAAAACTGCTGATGAGGTTCCAGCGCAGATAAGCCTTCCAGTCAGCAATTGGACGGCTTTTAAGCAACTTGTCCACTTCTTTGTAAAACTCTGGCTGGCCCACAATCACCGAATCTACCTTCTTGATGTTCATTTTTGTAAAAAGCGGCGACCATTTAATGGCGGGACTCAAAGCATCCAGCTGGCTGATGGCCATTTTATTGTAATTGGCATAAGGGTCACGCAGGTCTTCGAGCTTACGCGACTGACTCGCCAGCGATTTTTCAATTTCATACACCGATTTGGCTGCTTTTTTTGCATCCGCTTCGCTTAAACCGGATAGCTTGAGCATGGTTGGCAGGTGTACTTCCGCATAATCTTTACGGATATCGCTGGTTTTTTTATCGGTATTAAAATAATAATCGCGGTTAGGCAAACCGATACCGCCTTGCCATAGATGCAGGGCAATTTTCTCGCTGTTTTTCGCATCTTGATAAACGCCGATATTAATAAATGAGCCAACACCCATTTGTTGGAAAGCTGCAATCACATTTAATAAACCTGCCAAATCTTTGATCTGTTCGATTTGTTCGAATTGTGCCTTAAGTGGTGTTAAACCTTGTTTTTCAATTTTGGCCGAGTCCATGCCACTGGCATAAAAATCTCCAATTTTTTGAGTGTTACTTCCTTTTTCGGCCTGGGCCTTCAGGGCATCCTCATTAATTTTTTTCAGCTGATTACGGATTTCTTCTGTTACCAGATTTCCAATCCCCCAGGAGGAATAAGCTGCCGGAATCGGATTTTTTTTGATCCATCCGCCATTGGCGTATGAGAAGAAATCTTTACCCGGATGGGTGCTTGTATCTAAGTTTTTGTAAACTACATCTTGCTCTGGTCCCGGATTTGGGGTTTGAGAGCAGGCGCTGATGATCAGAGCTAAAACTCCGGCTAGAAAAACATATTTTTTCATGATTTTAATTTTAACCGAATTTAGACACAAATGCGTTGCTGCACAAAAAATCCTCCAGGTTTGCACCTGAAGGATTTATTAACCAAACAAATTATTATGAAGAAATTAGTATTGAACTACTAATCAAAGCAATCAACAGGCAGATATTGAAAAGGTTTTAAAAATTTTATTTTTTATTCTTCGACATCTTTAATTGCCGTAAAATACCTACTTTTATATCCCGACAATTAAGTCGGGATTTTCGTTTCAAACGCATAGGAAAATCCCCCATTTTTAAGCCCTATGCCCAAAGACACCTCCATCAAATCTGTCCTGATCATCGGATCGGGTCCAATTATTATCGGTCAGGCCTGCGAATTTGATTATTCCGGATCTCAAGCTGCACTTTCTTTGAAAGAAGAGGGCATCAGCGTATCCATCATCAATTCTAATCCGGCCACTATCATGACCGATAAGGTCATTGCTGATCATGTGTACCTGCTGCCATTAGATTGTGAGAGCATTGAACAGATTTTAAAGGAGCAGAAAATAGACGCTGTTTTACCGACCATGGGTGGTCAAACAGCACTTAATTTGTGCATTGAAGCAGAGGAACGCGGCATTTGGAAAAAATATGGTGTTCGCATTATTGGTGTAGATGTAGCTGCCATCGAGAAAACAGAAAACCGTGAGGAGTTTCGTAAACTGATGGTGGAGATTGGCGTGGGTGTAGCGAAATCTAAAATTGCTAATTCGTTTTTAGAAGGAAAAGAAGCAGCACAAGAAATCGGATTTCCACTCGTAATTCGCCCTTCTTACACTTTGGGAGGTACCGGTGGAGGCTTCGTTCATAAGAAAGAAGAATTTGATGCAGCACTAAGTCGCGGGTTACAAGCCTCTCCAACCCATGAAGTTTTGGTAGAAAAGGCAGTTTTGGGATGGAAAGAATTTGAGCTTGAATTGCTTCGCGACAATAAAGACAATGTCATCATCATCTGCTCGATTGAGAACTTCGATCCGATGGGTATCCATACCGGTGATTCCATTACGGTGGCTCCCGCTATGACTTTGAGTGATCGCTGTTACCAGGATATGCGTAACCAAGCCATCAAAATGATGCGTGCCATTGGTAATTTTGCCGGCGGATGTAATGTGCAGTTCTCGGTAAATCCAGAAAACGATGAGATCATTGCCATCGAAATTAACCCAAGGGTATCACGTTCATCTGCTTTAGCTTCCAAAGCTACCGGCTATCCAATTGCAAAAATTGCCGCTAAGTTGGCCATTGGCTATAACTTAGATGAAATAGAAAATCAGATCACGAAAACTACCTCGGCCTATTTTGAGCCCACGCTGGACTATGTAATTGTGAAAGTCCCTCGTTGGAACTTCGATAAATTTAAAGGAGCCAACAAAGAATTGGGCCTGCAAATGAAATCGGTGGGTGAGGTAATGGGCATTGGCCGTAGTTTTACTGAAGCGCTGCAAAAAGCTTGTCAGAGCTTGGAAACCAACCGATTGGGTTTAGGGGCCGATGGCCGTCAAAGCCGTAATCTCGAAGAAATCATGGAAAGCCTGGAGCATCCGAGCTGGGACCGTTTGTTCCACATCAAAGATGCCATGAGTTTGGGTGTGCCTTTGGAATCTATTCGCAAGGTAACGCGTATTGATAAATGGTTCCTGGTACAAATTCAGGAATTGGTGGCCTTAGAAGAAGAGCTGAAACGTTATTCGCTGAATAACATACCGAATGATTTCTTCATGACCCTGAAACAAAAAGGTTTTGCCGATGCGCAAATTGCCTGGGTACTGGGTAATGTAACTGAAGACGAAGTATATAAACGCCGTCGGGAATTAGGCATTAAGCGGGTTTATAAAATGGTAGATACTTGTGCCGCAGAATTTCCGGCACAAACCCCTTATTATTATTCCACCTTCGAATTCGAAAATGAATCGATCGTATCTGATAAAAAGAAAATTGTGGTGCTGGGTTCTGGTCCAAACCGGATTGGTCAGGGCATCGAGTTCGATTATTCTTGTGTTCATGGTTTGTTGGCGGCAAAAGAATCGGGTTACGAGGCCATCATGGTGAATTGTAATCCCGAAACGGTTTCCACCGATTTCAATATGGCCGATAAACTCTATTTCGAGCCGGTATTTTGGGAGCATGTTCGGGAAATCATCGATTTAGAAAAACCAGAAGGAGTAATTGTGCAGCTGGGTGGACAAACTGCATTGAAAATGGCGGAGAAACTCCATAACGAAGGCATCAAAATCATCGGGACCTCTTTCAATGACATGGATATTGCCGAAGATCGGGGTCGTTTCTCCGATTTGTTAAAAGCATTGGATATTCCGTATCCAAAATATGGTGTTGCCGAGAGCGCCGAAGAAGCCTTAAAGGTGGCAAATGAAGTGGGTTATCCGGTATTGGTGCGCCCCAGCTATGTATTGGGTGGTCAGGGAATGAGCATTGTGATCAATGATGAAGATCTGGAAAAAGCGGTAGTGAAATTACTTAGAGCAATGCCGGGTAACCGGGTACTAATAGATCATTTCCTCGACAGGGCCGAAGAAGCGGAATCAGATTCCATTTGCGATGGCGAGGATGTACACATTATTGGCATGATGGAGCACATCGAACCTGCAGGTATCCACTCCGGCGACTCGAGTGCGGTTTTGCCGCCTTTCAGTCTTTCGGAAAAGGTACAGCAGCAAATGGAAGAATACACCGTTAAACTGGCCAAAGCGCTCCATGTTCGTGGTTTATTGAACATCCAGTTTGCGATTAAAAACGAAGATGTGTATGTAATTGAGGCTAATCCAAGGGCTTCTCGTACGGTTCCGTTCATTGCCAAAGCATACGATGTGCCTTACATCAATATCGCTGCTAAAATCATGTTGGGGGCTAATAAACTCAAGGACTTCAAAATAGAGCGTAAGCTGAAAGGTTATGCCATCAAGGAGCCGGTGTTCTCTCACAATAAATTCCCGGAAATTGAGAAAGAATTAGGTCCGGAGATGAAATCGACCGGTGAAGCCATTCGTTTTATTAAAGATTTGCACGACCCGTACTTTATCAAGTTGTACAAAGAGAAATCGATGTACTTGAGTAAATAGGCTTACCCAAAAAGGGAAGAGAATACTTCTTCTACTTTCGAAACCGTTTTAATTTCGATCTGGTAGCGTTTCAGGTCTAAGCCTTTTTTATTGTATTTGGAAATGAAGATCTGCTCGAAGCCCAATTTCTCAGCTTCGGCAATGCGTTGCTCAATTCGATTCACCGCACGTATTTCTCCAGATAAACCAACCTCTGCAGCGAAGCAAACTTTGGAAGGCACCGGCATGTCTTCGTGCGAGCTGATGATGGCCACTACTACAGCTAAGTCAATAGCTGGATCTTCTACTCGTAAACCACCTGCAATATTTAGGAAAACATCTTTGGTACTCAGGCGGAAGCCACAACGTTTTTCCAGTACAGCCAGCAGCATGTTCATACGGCGGGTATCAAAACCCGTGGCCGAACGCTGAGGTGTGCCATAGGCTGAATGGCTGACCAAGGCCTGGGTTTCGATCAGCATGGGGCGCATTCCCTCGAGCATGGCCGATATGGTAATCCCACTGAGTGGCTCATCTCTCTGCGAAAGCAAAATTTCTGATGGATTGGAAACTTCGCGTAAGCCGCTGCCCTGCATTTCGTAAATACCCAGTTCAGAAGCTGAGCCAAAACGGTTTTTTACCGAACGCAAAATGCGGTAAACATGATGACGGTCGCCTTCAAACTGTAGTACGGTATCTACCATGTGTTCCAGAATTTTTGGTCCGGCAATGGTACCGTCTTTGGTGATATGGCCGATCAGGAATACCGGCGTGCCGGTTTCTTTGGCAAAGCGTAGTAATTCCGCAGTACACTCTCGCACTTGTGATACACTTCCTGGCGTAGAGTCAATATGAGCCGAGTGCAGGGTCTGAATAGAATCTACTACTACCAACTGCGGCTCTAATTGTTCTATTTGCTTAAAAATATTTTGAGTAGATGTCTCAGTCAGGATATAACAATCGGCCTTGCTGGCTTTGAGTAGGCGCTCGGCACGCATTTTTACCTGCTGTTCACTCTCTTCGCCCGAAACATAAAGTACTTTCATGCCCGGCATATTGAGTGACACCTGTAGCATCAATGTAGATTTACCAATACCCGGTTCTCCACCAATTAACACTAAAGACCCGGGTACGATACCTCCGCCTAATACCCTGTTCAATTCTTTGTCGGGTGTAACAAATCGATTCTCTTCCTGATAAGAAATTTCATGAATAGCGGCCGGTTTATTAGACCTTTTGCCTGAATTGCTGGTCTTCCAGTCGGGAACCGCAGCCGGATTTTTCTCGATCACCTCTTCTACAAAGGTATTCCACTGGTTACAGGATGGGCATTTACCCAGCCATTTGGCCGATTCGTAGCCACAGCTCTGACAGAAATAGGCGGATTTGCTCTTTGCCAAGGGGGTAGGTTTTTTATTTCGAGTTAACTATTACGAGTTGAATTTACAAATTCAATCTGTCAACTCGTAACACGTAATAATTAACCCGAAATATTATAGTTTTATCTCTTCTTCCTTGCTGTTTAGGAAATGGAATTCAGTAAGGTGGTAAGATGGAACAGCCTTTACTTTAATCCATTGACCGTAATTTAGGAACCAATTCCATTGTAATGAGAAAATCCCCTTTTTGATGTAGGCCTCAATGTAAGGATGCACGCATAGCGTGATGCCTTTTTCGTTTTGCTCACGGATGATGTACTGCAAATTAGCCGCAATATCATCGAGTAGTACAATGCTTGCCTTAATTTCGCCTGTACCATCGCATGATGGACACTTTTCATTGGTGATGATGTTCATCTCCGGACGTACCCGCTGACGGGTAATTTGTACCAGGCCGAATTTACTTGGTGGCAAAATGGTGTGTTTGGCACGATCCAGGTTCATTTGCTCACGCAGGTAATCGAACAATTCCTTGCGGCTAGCTGGTTTGTGCATATCGATGAAATCGACCACCACAATACCACCCATATCGCGTAAGCGCAATTGACGGGCAATTTCGCGGGCAGCTTCCTTGTTCACCATCAGGGCATTTTCATCCTGATTCTCTTTGCTGGCTGTCCGGTTTCCGCTGTTTACATCAATTACGTGTAAAGCCTCGGTGTGCTCAATCACCAAATAGGCACCCCCCGGGAGGTTCACTGTTTTTCCAAAAGCTGCTTTGATCTGTTTTTCTAAACCAAAATGCTCAAAAATGGGCTCTTTATGACGGTAGAGTTTCACAATTTTCTCCATTTCTGGAGAGATCGATTGTACGTAGGTGCGTACTTCTTCGTAGAGCGCAGGATCATCAATCTGGATATTGGCAAACTCAGGGTTGAGGATGTCACGGAGAATGGTGGATGTTCTGCCCATTTCTCCTAATACTTTTTCTGAGGGCTTGGTATCTTTTAAACGCTTTGCAAATCGCTCCCATTTGGCGATCAGATCCAGTAGGTCTTTTTGTAATTCCTCTACACCCTTACCTTCCGAAACGGTGCGAATGATGACTCCGAAATTCTTAGGCTTAATGCTCTCTATGATCTTTCTGAGTCGGGTGCGCTCTGCATTGCTCTTGATCTTTTTGGAGATTGAAGTAGCATCTGAAAAAGGTACCAGTACTACAAAACGTCCGGCGATGGACAAATCGGCACTCAAACGCGGGCCTTTGGTGGAGATAGGTTCTTTAGCAATCTGTACCGGGAGCAGCATATTGCGGTTCACGATATCAGAAATTTTACCGTTCTTCTCGATCTCAGGATCGAGTTTAAAATTGTCGAGCAGTTTGCCCTGATGGCCACCAGATTTGATCATCTTGGTGAGTTTCATCAGCGATTTTACCTGCGGACCTAAATCCAAATAATGTAAAAAAGCATCTTTCTCGTAACCAACATCTACGAAAGCAGCATTCAATCCGGGCATGATCTTTTTGATCTTACCCAAATAAATATCGCCAACAGCATAATTGTTGTTGACCTGCTCTTTGTTGAGTTCTACGAGTTGCTTGTCTTGTAATAAAGCAATTGTGGACCCGTTTGGTCCAGAATTGATAATCAGTTCTTTAACCAATGGCTACTCTTTATGGATCGGACGAACAGGCCCGACCAAATTAATACGAGGGTTGATTGATAAAACAGCAATGAGTTAACCTCCAACGTAAGCGTACGGGAGGTTAAGTAATTAGATAAGCAGAAATTGCTTATTTTTTCTTATGTCTGTTTTTTCTCAAACGCTTTTTGCGTTTGTGGGTAGCCATTTTATGTCTTTTTCTTTTCTTTCCGCTTGGCATAGCTTTTAATTTTAAATGTTTTTAAATCTTGTTATTTCTTTAATGCTTGTATTTTTTGATCCACAAACTTCGATAAACCTGGGTCGGCTGCTAATTCTTTCGCTTTCAAATAAGCTAGGATTGCTTCCTGATTTTGGCCCAAATTTTCGTAGCTGGAGGCAAGGTAAAACCAAGCTTCCGGATCTGGTTTTTGTTCTGTTATTGTTTTAAAGCGTTCTACCGCTTTATCAAACTGCCCCGAACGCATGGA
Source organism: uncultured Sphingobacterium sp. (assembly GCA_964580845.1). Classification (GTDB taxonomy): domain Bacteria; phylum Bacteroidota; class Bacteroidia; order Sphingobacteriales; family Sphingobacteriaceae; genus JAIPAN01. The sequence goes on along the minus strand of CAZOLA010000013.1, from coordinate 19,639 downwards.
GAACAAGCCCAGGTTCGTATTGGCTTTTATGTTAAGAGGATCTTTTTTCACTACTTCAAGTAGCAGTTGGATCCCCTGCATAGGGTTTGATGTTCCGTTTACATAAGCCACCCCTAAACCAGTTTTAGCATCCAAGCTCTCTGCATTTATTTTCAAAGCCTCCTGGTAAGAACTGATGGCTTTTTGTACCAATGCCGGCTGCAAGGTGGTATCTTGACTTGCCTGGTAGGCTGCTGTAAAACGATCGCCGCTATTCAGCCAATTTTGATACTCTGGCTTGGAAACGGCCATCATTTCATAATAAAAAGCTGCGGGCGCAGGTTGATTCACATCATCCCATTTCTCTGCCAACTGTTTTATTAATTCAGCTTTTTCGCTCTCATCAGCTTCTTTTAAGGCTGTTTCCAAACTTTCTATCTCTGCAGCTAAATTAGCATTGATGCTATTCTTGGCTGTTTGAGAAATGGCCTGCAAATCTGGCTGATTATTTACAGGCTGATCTTTTACGCTCGTTTCACCCTCTTCCTTTACCAGTCTTTTGATATCTAAGGCATATAAGGCAGCCATTAGTAGAATTACTAAGGCAATTACGCTTATCTGCTTTGCTTTTAACATCAGTAGTACTGGTTATTTAGATTTGTTGCCGCTTTTTACTTTTTCAACAAATACTTTAGCCGGTTTAAAACTTGGGATAAAGTGTTCAGGAATAATTATTGCAGTGTTTTTAGAAATGTTTCTCGCTGTTTTTTTCGCACGTTTTTTAACTACAAAACTTCCAAAACCTCTAACATATACATTCTCACCATTTACCATCGCGTTTTTCACTACTTTGAAAAAAGCTTCCACAGTTTCTTGTACATCACCTTTCTCGATTCCGGTTTTACCGGAAATTTCTGCTATAATTTCTGCCTTAGTCATATGTTTATTTCAATAGATTAATTCCCAAAACTTGTACTCTTTTGGGGTTGCAAAAGTATCTTTTTAAAATCAATTTGGGAAATAAATTGCCGATTTTTTTAGACCAAGTCCTTATGAAACAAATACTAAGCTATTTTTGCATTCCCGATCAGGGCTTTAATCTATAAAATGCAGTTTGGTAAAATCATCATAGACTGGTATCAGCATCATCAGCGTGATCTGCCTTGGAGGAAAACTACCGATCCATATGTAATCTGGCTCTCGGAAGTGATACTTCAACAGACCCGGGTAGAGCAGGGGATGCCTTATTTCCATCGATTTTTGGCTCATTATCCTACTGTGGCTGATTTTGCCAAGGCCGATGAGGGAGAAATTTTAAAAGATTGGCAGGGTTTGGGTTATTATTCCCGGGCCCGAAATATGCATTATACTGCTAAAATGGTGATTCAAGAATATGGAGGTAATTTCCCGAAATCTTATAGCGAGCTGATTAAACTCAAAGGGGTTGGAGAGTATACAGCGGCAGCCATTGCTTCTTTTTCAAACAATGAAGCCAAGGCGGTAGTAGATGGTAATGTATTTCGTTTGCTATCGCGATATTTTGGCATTGAGGTGCCCATCAACAGCACAAAAGGGAAAAAGTTGTTTTTTGAACTCGCCAATGAGCTCATCATCCCTGAACAGGCGGGCTTGTACAATCAGGCAGTGATGGAATTTGGGGCCTTGCAGTGTAAGCCGCAAAATCCAAATTGTGCTAATTGCCCACTCCTACTTTCCTGTGAGGCTTTTAAAACCAATCAGGTGGCGCAATTGCCTGCAAAGCTCAAAAAGCTCAAGATCCGGGAACGTTACTTTAATTATTTTGTTATATCTCAAGATTCATCGGTTTTATTGCGAAAAAGGGGGCCTCAAGATATTTGGCAAAACCTATATGAGTTTCCTTTGTTGGAAAGTACAAAACTGCTAACACCCGATGAAATTGTACTGGATGAAGGTTTTATAAAACTTTTTGGCAATCAAGTTTTGTTCAAGTCTTTGTATGGACCGGTAAAGCACGTACTCACCCATCAACGGCTGTATGCACAGTTTTTCGAGCTCGAGATCCATCCTAAAAACATCAATATTGAAGAAAATTGGCAATGGGTTGCAAAAAATGAAGTTGAAAATTTCGCAAAACCAAAATTAATTTTTGATTTTTTGGTAAACTTTTTTAAATTGAATTGAAATTATATTAATTAAAAAGATACATGTCAGGAATTAATAAAGTGATATTGGTCGGACATTTGGGCAAGGACCCAGAAGTTCGACATCTAGAGGGCGGAGTGAGCGTAGCAAGTTTCCCCCTGGCCACATCCGAAACCTATACTAAGGATGGTAAAAAGGTTGAACAAACCGAGTGGCATAATATTGTAATGTGGCGGGGCTTGGCAGATATTGCTGCTAAATACTTACAAAAAGGTAAGTTGGTGTACATTGAAGGTAAACTCAGGACCCGCTCCTTTGAAGACAAAGAAGGGAACAAACGCTACACAACAGAAGTGGTGGCTGAGAACTTCACAATGCTGGGCCGTAAGAGTGACTTTGAAGCCAATGGTCAGGGTACGGCAAAAGCAGAGGAAGAGCAAGCAGTAGATTTTGGCGAAGCTAATCCGGACGATGATTTGCCATTTTAAATTTTAGTGTAACAAAAAAGCCCCCGATGTCGGGGGCTTTTTTGTTAAAGGATTGCTGAATTTATTTCTTCATCTCCATATAATCCAGGGTGAGGTTTGTTAAGGCTTTAACGCCCAGTATAAACCCACTTTCATCAATAAAAAAGTCTGGTGTATGGTGTGAAGCCGTTTTCCGAGGATCTTGTCCTTTAGGCATGCCCCCTAAAAAGAAATACAAACCGGGTACTTTTTCCTGAAAAAATGAGAAATCCTCTGCTCCGGTGGTGGCTGATTCTAAAATTACGTTTCCTGTGCCGGCGGTTTTTTGCAATGAAGGCAACATTTTGCTGGTGAGTGCCGGGTCATTATAGGTAACCGGGTAGTGGTGGCTAAATGGAATTTTAACCTCCGCAATCGCACCATTACTCTCTGCGGTTTTAGTTGCAATGGTTCTAATCCGATCAATAATTAATTTTTCATCTTCTTTGCTTAAGGCACGAATTGTTCCCAGCAGTTCAGCCTGCTCAGGTATGATGTTGGATCGGTTACCACCTTTAATTAAACCAACCGTTACGACTCCTGCATTGTGGGTAACATCTAAATTTCTGCTAACTACGGTCTGCAGATTATTGATAATTTGTGCCAAGGTTACAATTGGATCTACCGCATCCCAGGGAGCAGCACCATGTGCCTGCTTACCTTTAACCACAATTTGCATATCGTTTACCGCTGCCATGGTACCACCAGGTCGGTAAGTTAACTTACCCACTTCAGTTTGTGCGTTGATGTGCAAGCCGAAAATCACGTCTACTTTAGGATTTTCCAAAACACCTTCTTTCACCATTTGCTCAGCACCACCAACTTCACCAAAGGGAGGGCCTTCCTCTGCCGGTTGGAAGATGAATTTAACGGTTCCTTTCAGGTCTTTTCTCATGCTTGAAAGGACTTCTGCTACACCCATCAGGATAGCGGTGTGAGAATCGTGTCCGCAGGCATGCATTACGCCCACCGGCTGTCCGTTATAGGTCGACTTCGCTTTAGAAGCAAAAGGCAATGGTACTCTTTCCGTAACCGGAAGTCCGTCCATATCGGCTCTCAAGGCAACTACCGGGCCGGGCTTGCCACCCTTTAAAATACCTACCACCCCGGTTTTAGCAATTCCTGTTTTTACCTCTAAACCTAATGATTTGAGGTGTTTGGCAACAATTTCACTGGTTCGAAATTCATTATTTCCCAATTCGGGATGCTCGTGGAAATCACGGCGCCAGGCTATTAGTTTATCTTCAATCTGAGTGGCAGATTGGCTGGCTTTGGCTTTTAAAGCATCATTTTGAGCAAAAGCTGAAAAAGAAACACCAAGTAAAATGAGTATTAAATTTCTTTTCATGGTTTTGGTTTGATTAGACACTAAATGTAAAAAATCTACATAAAAAAAGCCCCGTTTAGTGGAGCTTAATTTTAAGAACCTAAATTGTTACTTAAATTAATTGCTTGTTTTGATGCTCAACTCCTTTAGTTGTTCTTCAGAAATGGTAGATGGGGAATCAATCATTACGTCGCGGCCCGAATTGTTTTTCGGGAAGGCGATCACATCGCGAATGGTATCTAAACCCGCAAAGATGGAGACCAAACGATCAAACCCGAACGCGATGCCCCCGTGTGGTGGTGCGCCAAATTCAAAAGCTTCCATTAAGAAACCAAATTGTTTCTGTGCTTCTTCTTTGCTAAAGCCCAAATGCTTGAACATTAAAGCCTGCAGTTCGCGATCGTGGATACGGATAGAGCCACCACCAATCTCAGTTCCATTGATGACCATGTCGTAGGCATTGGCCCTTACCTCTCCAGGTTTACTGTCCAGTAAAGAGATATCTTCCGGCTTAGGCGAAGTAAAAGGATGGTGCATGGCATGGTAGCGGCCGCTCTCTTCGTCCCATTCTAAGAGCGGGAAATCGAGTACCCAAAGTGGAGCAAAAGTGTTTTTATCGCGTAAGCCTAAACGGTTACCCATTTCCAAGCGAAGTTCATTCAGTTGTTTACGCACTTTTTCGGCTGGACCAGCCATCACCAACATCAGGTCGCCGGCTTCGGCACCGAAGGCTGCCGCCCATTTTTTCAGGGCATCTTCGTTATAAAATTTATCAACCGATGATTTTAAACTACCATCGCTATTGTAACGGCAGTACACCAACCCGGTGGCACCCACCTGTGGGCGTTTTACAAAATCGGTCAGTTCGTCGAGCTGCTTGCGGGTGTATTCGGCACAACCTTTGGCATTGATACCTACCACCAGCTCGGCATTGTCGAATACCGGGAAATCGGAGCCTTTTACCACCTCATTCAACTCTACGAATTGCATTCCGAAACGGGTATCCGGTTTATCCGAACCATACAAACGCATGGCATCGGCATATTGCATGCGGGGCACTTCACCCAAGTCGATTCCTTTTACATTTTTAAATAAGCTTTTGATCAAGCCCTCGAATACGTTCAGGATATCTTCCTGTTCGATAAAGGCCATTTCGCAGTCTATTTGTGTAAACTCAGGTTGACGATCGGCACGTAAATCTTCATCGCGGAAGCATTTTACAATTTGGAAATAACGGTCGAAACCTGAAACCATCAGCAATTGCTTAAAGGTTTGCGGCGACTGCGGCAGGGCGTAAAATTCGCCCAGGTTCATGCGGCTTGGCACCACGAAATCGCGGGCACCTTCGGGAGTTGATTTGATCAATACCGGGGTTTCTACCTCGATAAAATCCATTCCATCCAAATAACGGCGGATTTCTTGAGCCATTTTATGGCGCAGTACCAAGTTATTGCGAACCGGATTACGGCGCAGGTCGAGGTAGCGGTATTTCATCCGCAGGTCGTCGCCGCCATCAGTTTCATCTTCAATTAAAAAAGGAGGCAGTTTGGCTGGATTTAAAATATCCAACTGGCTTACCTTGATCTCAATTTCGCCAGTAGCGATTTTGAGGTTTTTGCTCGAACGCTCAATCACGGTTCCCTTCACGCTGATCACAAACTCACGGCCCAGTTCGCGGGCTTTTGCACGTAAATCAGCATCATCATCAGAATTAAAAGCTAATTGAGTAATGCCGTAACGGTCGCGGATGTCCACGAAAGTCATCCCGCCTAAGTCACGCGATTTTTGTACCCATCCGGTCAGGGTAATTTCTTTCCCTAAATCTTTAATGGTTAACTCTCCGCAAGTGTGTGTTCTGAGCATATGTTTTATCTGAACTACAAAAGTATTATTTCTGACATAAATCAGACGCTGTAAACAAAAATTGGACTAATTTTGCGCCATCAATTAGGGGTGCCTTGTTTCTTGCAAACACAAAAACGGGCTGAGATTATACCCATTTGATAGTTCGCAGTTCCTAGTCATCAGTCTTTTAGACTGAAAACTCAGAACTCAAGACTGTAAGCTATCAAAACACCTGATCCGGATAATGCCGGCGTAGGGAGAGGTAAAAGTTAATTTGTGCTGCTTCTAGCCCCTTTAAGCAGTGGTTTTAACTATTTAAATGAAAAAATGAAAAAATTATTGTGTGTTGCCTTTGCGGCGATGTTGTTCCCTGCCATAGCATGGGCACAGTTTAACTTAAGTGGAAAGATTGTAGACAGCGGCAAGCGTGGAGCACTTGTTGGAGCAACCATTAGTTTAAACTCCGGAAAACTAGTATTGGCAAACAAAAATGGTGAATTTGTATTTACCAACCTGCCTGCAGGTAATTATACCGTCAAAGCCAGCTTTGTAGGTTACCAAACGGTAGAAAAAACCCTAATACTCAATGGAAATCAACAGCTGGAACTGATATTAAGTCCTTTGGCCCTTTCGGGAGATGAGGTCATTATCCGTTCTACCCGGGCTTCTGAACAAACCGGAACGACTTATCGTAATTTGTCGAAGGCTGAAATTGAGAAAAACAATTTTGGTCAGGACCTCCCGTTTATCCTCAACCAAACTCCTGGTGTAGTAGCTACGTCAGATGCCGGAGCCGGTGTGGGTTATACGGGTATCCGTATCAGGGGTAGTGATGCTACCCGTATCAACGTGACCTTGAATGGTATTCCTTTCAATGATCCGGAAAGCCAGGGTAATTTTTTCGTTAACCTACCCGATTTTGTTTCTTCGGTAGATAATATTCAGGTGCAGCGGGGTGTAGGTACCTCCACCAATGGTGCGGGTGCTTTTGGGGCAAGTATCAATATGCAAACCACTACCCGTCGCGATTCGGCCTATGCAGAACTCAACAATAGTTTTGGCTCCTTCAACACCCAAAAAAATACCGTAAATGTAGGGACTGGCCTCATCAATAATCAATTTACATTCGATGGTCGCCTATCCAGAATCCAATCTGACGGTTATATTGACCGGGCTTCATCCGATTTGAAATCTTATTTTCTGAGCGGAGCATGGTATGGCAAAAATTCACTCATTCGTGCCAATGTGTTTTCCGGTACTGAGAAAACCTACCAAGCTTGGAATGGTGTACCGGAGGCAGAGTTAGCCAACAACCGTACCTACAACATGTTTACCTACGATGATCAAACGGATAACTATACCCAAGACCATTACCAATTGTTGTATAATCATCGGTTTAACGACAAGATCTCGTTGAATGGTGCTTTTCACTACACTTACGGCCGTGGTTATTATGAAGAATTCAAGGAAGGCGAAGATTTTTCGAAATACGGACTAACCCCTATTACCATCGGAGGCACCACCATTGATCAAACCGATTTAATTCGCCGCCGTTGGTTAGACAATCATTTTTATGGCTTAACATACAACCTGACCTATCAGCCTAAAGCAGGCTTAGAAGTTGTTTTGGGCGGTGCCTACAATGAATATGATGGCGATCATTTTGGAGAAGTGATTTGGGCAAAATATGCCTCCGATAGTCAGATCAGACACCGTTATTATGATAATAATGGCTTTAAGCGAGATTTTAACCTTTACGGAAAAACCACCTACCAATCTGGTAAATGGGGCTTGTATACCGACTTGCAATACAGAAGGGTTAGCCATGACTTTGTGGGTTTCGATACCAACCTGATCAATTTAGAACAAAACGTTTTATTTAACTTTTTCAACCCTAAAGCAGGTTTAACTTATCAATTAAACAATAATGATCAATTATATGCTTCAATAGCTGTAGCTAATAAAGAACCTAACCGCGATGATTTGGTCAACTCCAGTCCAAGTAGCCGTCCATTATCGGAAAGACTCACCGATTGGGAATTGGGTTACCGAACCAAAAGAAGTGATTTTCAGTTCGGAATGAACGCTTATTTCATGGATTATAAAAACCAGCTGATTTTGACTGGTGAAATCAATGATGTAGGTGGCTATACCCGCCAGAATGTTTCGGATAGTTACCGCTTGGGTTTAGAATTAGATGGAAGCTGGAAAATCAACACAAAGTGGAATTGGGCTGCCAACCTTGCTTTGAGCAGGAATAAAATCGAACATTTGGTAACTTATACAGACAATTTCGATAATTCCACTCAGCAGGCAAATACCTACCACCAAACAAATATTGCGTTTTCACCAGGCTTAGTGGCATCCAGTGAATTGGCCTATACGCCTGTTAAAAGTGTGCAAATTGCCTTCATTAGCAAATATGTGAGTGATCAGTTTTTAGACAATACGTCCAATAGTGCCCGAAGTTTAGATGCGTTCTTTGTGAATGATCTTAGGTTATCTCATCAATTTAAATGGAAATCAGTAAAGCATATTGGTCTGAATCTCTTGGTGAACAACGTATTCAATACGCTTTACGAGCCCAATGGTTATACTTTCAGTTATATTTCTGGCGGACAAGAAATTACGGAGAACTTTTATTACCCTCAGGCTACAAGAAATTTCTTGCTTTCTTTAAATATGAAGTTTTAAATCAGCAGCAGGATGACGATATTTACCTCATTATTGCCACATAATGAAAAAGTACCTCATCCTGCTGTTGCTCATCGCAAATGTTTCTTTCGGACAACAAAAAACCAGTCCGGTAAATCCGGATCTCCCTCGTCCTAAATTGGTTGTCGGCCTGGTAGTTGACCAGATGCGCTGGGATTATTTGTACCGTTTTTATGACCGTTATGCATCCGGTGGGTTTAAACGTATGTTGAATGAGGGTTTCAGTTGTGAGAATACGCAGATCGATTATATTCCAACCGTAACGGCGATCGGCCATGCCACCATTTATACCGGATCGGTGCCGGCCATACATGGTATTGCAGGTAATGATTTTGTGATACAGCAAACCGGTAAAGAAATCTATTGTACCGAAGATGCCAGTGTGCAGACCGTGGGCAGTACTTCCAAAGCCGGTTGGATGTCGCCGCGAAACATGTTGAGCAATACGGTAAGCGATGAATTGCGCCTGGCCACCAATTTCAAATCAAAAGTGATCGGTATCGCCATGAAAGATCGGGGAGGAATTTTACCCGCTGGTCATACCGCCAATGCAGCCTATTGGTATGATGACCTAACCGGCGGCTGGATTACGAGCACTTATTATATGAAGGACCTGCCTGAATGGGTGAAAAACTTCAATAGTCAGAAGAAAGCGGATGCTTACCTGAAACAGGATTGGAATACTTTATATCCCTTAGCAACTTATACCCAAAGTACCGCCGACAATACGCCTTATGAAGGCAAGTTTCCGGGCCAGAACGCCCCAGTTTTTCCAGTCAAGTTGAACAATAACGGCGTGTTTGAGTATAAAACCTTACGCAACATCCCTTTCGGCAATTCGTTTACCTTAGATATGGCCATGGCTGCCATCAGTAATGAAAAATTAGGTAAGAATACCGTTACCGATTTTCTGGCGGTTAGTCTATCTTCTACCGATTACATCGGTCATCAGTTTGGCATCAATGCAGTAGAAATAGAAGACACTTACCTGCGTTTGGATCAGGATCTGGCTAAATTCTTCAGCTTTTTAGATCAACAATTGGGAAAAGATAACTACACCGTTTTTCTTTCTGCAGATCATGGAGCGGCACACAATCCGAATTTTTTGCTGGATCGTAAAATTCCGGCAGGATTCTGGAATGCCAAGAAAATCACGGAAGAGCTGAACGGTTTATTGGAAACCAAATTTGGGGTTAAAAACCTGGTGATTAGTTTTCAAAATTATCAGGTTAACCTAAATAATCCCTTGATTGCTGAACATAACCTCAACGAACAAAGCATCATCTGGAATTGCATCGATTTTCTCAAAAAACAAGAAGGAGTAGCCAATGTGATTCCTCAGCAGGAAGTGCAGATCAGCACGCTGCCCGAGGGAATTCGCGGTAGAATACAAAACGGTTACCACCCGCAGCGTAGTGGTGCCGTTCAGATCTTATTGCAGCCCGGTTGGTACAGTGGTTATGGAACTACGGGCACTACCCACGGCACCTGGAACCCTTACGATGCACATATCCCGCTTGTGTTTATGGGCTGGGGCATTAAACCCGGCAGATCGTTTGAACCGGTAAACATGACGGATATTGCACCAACTTTGGCAGCCTTATTGCATATACAAATGCCAAACGGTAGTATCGGCAAACCTATTACTGCGGTTTTAAAATAACATGTCGTCGCACCATATTGTAAGGGAAAAACAGGAACCGGCACTATTGATCATGAGCCTGGAGGGCTTCTCGCCTGAACATTTAGGGCAATTGCTGGAGTGGAGTCCTACGGTAATTGTTTCCGAACCGGTTTATGAACAAGCCGATAGCATGGGCATTAAGGTTGATGGGCTGATGACTAACCAGACAGATTTCCATGCTCAGGAACACACCCGCATCATTCCTTATGATGCTGAGGTGTTGGAAGATGCCCTAAAATTTTTGGTGGCTGAAGGCTATCCGGCGGTCAATATCATCGACAGTCATTTTGCACTAAAAGATTATGTCTTTTTTGTAGACCTTATCAACCTAGTGATTTTTAATCCCGGCAGGAAAATATTTCCTGTGAAAACCGGTTTCAGCAAATGGGCTGCCGGTGGAGAAAAAGTATACCTGATGCACGATATCAACCACCTCGAGATTCAAGGTCTTCATCAGGTACAGCACCACGAATTCCTCACCGAAAAAGACGGATTCTACAGCCTGGCCTTCCATCAGCCTTTTATCTTTATTGCTGAAGAACTATGAGTTTGAGCATTCGTCAAGCTACTAAACAAGATATTCCTACCATTAGCCGCCTGGCTGAGGAGATCTGGTGGCCCACCTACCGGGATTTTATTTCCGAAGAGCAAATCAGTTTCATGTTGCAAGAAATGTATTCAACAACTTCGTTGGAGCAGCAACTAGCCGATGGCGTTACTTTTTTACTGGCTTTACGCGGTGGTGTTCCAGTCGGCTTCGCCGGATTTTCCCGAACTGATGAGGTTGAGCAGGTATTCAAACTCCATAAATTGTATGTCTTGCCTTCAGAACAAGGCCAAGGCACCGGAAAAGCCTTGGTAGACGAAGTAAGTCGTTTGGCCAAAGCCGTTGGTGGGAGAATTTTGGAGCTGAACGTAAACCGCGGTAACATGGCCCAACATTTTTACAAAAAAATAGGGTTTGACATTTATCAAACCCTGGATATTCCTTATCATCAATTCGTGTTGAACGATTACATCATGCGGAAAATCTTATAATTTAGGTATCCGCTTTGGCGCATCCTTACCGCTTACAATACTTCTCGAACTTAACGCAATCGCCTTGATCGTAGCGGTGATGTTTTTGACATCTAAACTCTCGGTTTCATCATTCACTGTGTGATACAATTTATCTATATCAATCTGGTCGGTAGAGATGGTATGTGCAGGAACGCCCAAAGCCGCTAAAGTGGCATTATCGCTGCGGTAAAAAAGGTTTTGCTGCGGATATGGATCCGGATAGAATTTAAAATCGGTGCCTTCGAGGTTTCTTTGCAGGATTTCTCCAAAATCAGAACGCTCATAACCGGTAATAAAGGCATTGTTCTTGCCGAATTTCGACTCCTTACCAATCATTTCGATGTTGAACATGGCCACCACTTCATCTGGATTTAATTGTTCGGAGAAATACTTTGAGCCGAAACCACCGATTTCTTCGGCCGTAAAGGCCACAAAAATCAAAGTGCGCTCATTGTTATTAGCCTTTTTGAAATATTTGGCCAGGCTGATTACGGCCGTAGTGCCCGAAGCATCGTCATCGGCACCATTGGCAATCGAGTCGCCTTCCACCGGTTTCACGATACCCAAATGATCATAATGTCCGGAAAATACCACCAGTTCATTTGCTTTGCTTTTGCCCGGAATAACGCCTGCTACATTAAATAATTCACTTTCCTCCAGCGTATTTTTCAGGCTGATGTTGTACTGGCTGGCTGGAGTTTCCGAAAGGATGAATACCACGGAGTTGGCTCTTGCTTTAACCACTGGGCGCTGGCGCAGACCAGCCTCGCGAATCCGCTTAAAAGCATCGGCATATTGTGAATCTACCCAAACTACGGCCGATTTATTGGCTCGTAAGATTTCGCGGTAGCGGTTCATGAAATTGGCACCCGCTTCAATTTTGAGCTGCTCAATACCACTGCCTTCATTCCAGTTCAGTTCGGCCTGGTCGGTGCTGGCCATTACTTTTTCAGCAGGAATGGCTTGCCCGTTGAGACTCACCGAAACCGTACCCGGCTTAAAACGGCTGATGCTGAAACTCTGACGAAAACCCTTCTCCTTCGGCAAGGGAGCTAGTCCGATTTTCTTGAATTCGCTTTCGATGAACTGGGCAGCTTTTTCAATGCCCGGCGAAAAAGTGGCACGGCCCTCCATCTCATCGGATGCCAGTGTCTTGATGATACGGCCCACTTCTTTTTCTTTGATTTGATTAATGTTTTGGCCGAAACTGTTCAGCACCAACAGCATCCCCGAAAGGGAAAGAATAATTTTTTTCATGTTTATAATTTGGATAAAAAGTCCTGGTAAGCCAAAGCAATACCTTGTTTCAATTCAATTTGGTGTTTCCAACCCAGGCTGTGGAGTTTGCTCACGTCCATCAATTTGCGTGGCGTGCCATCGGGTTTGCTGGTATCGAATACCAGTTCGCCTTTGAACCCAATCACTTCTTTAATGAGCAGGGCCAGGTCTTTGATGGAAAGATCTTCGCCGGTGCCGATATTAATGAGGTTTGGCTCGTTATAGTTTTGCATCAAGAAATAGCAGGCATCCGCCAGGTCGTCGGCAAATAAAAACTCCCGCATCGGCGAGCCGCTTCCCCAAATGCTTACGGTCTGTTCGCCTTTGCTTTTGGCTTCGTGAAACTTCCGGATGAGTGCCGGCAGCACATGCGAATTTTCAGGATGGTAATTATCGTTGTAGCCGTACAAATTGGTGGGCATGACTGAAATAAAATTGCAGCCGTATTGATCCCGGTAGGCATCGCAGAGTTTAATGCCCGCAATTTTGGCGATGGCATAAGGTTCGTTGGTGGGTTCCAGCGGTCCGGTAAGCAAATACTCCTCTTTTAATGGCTGTGGCGCCAGTTTCGGGTAAATACAGCTGGAGCCCAGGAATAGTAATTTCTTGACGCCATTTACGTAAGCAGAATGGATGACATTATTCTGTATGGCCAGGTTTTCATATAAAAAATCGGCCCGGTAGGTGTTATTTGCCACAATGCCGCCCACTTTGGCCGCCGCAAGGAATACATAATCCGGTTTTTCGGCAGCAAAGAAATCGGCTACGGCCTGCTGATTGCGCAGGTCGAGTTCGGCAGAGGTTCGGGTAATTAAATTATCGAAACCTTCTTTCTGTAATTTTCTCAAAATGGCCGAACCCACCATTCCACGATGTCCGGCAACAAATATTTTCGCGTTTTTTTCCAATTGGTATAGATATGCCTTCAAAGATAAAACTATTTTTGTAGCCCTAAACCGAACCATGGGTAAAGATAAACTACGCCGATTTGCTGAAATTGCCACTTTCCCGAATGTGGTGGAACTGGAGGCCGGGCAGCCATTTAAAGGGGCCTGGAGTGCTAAACAATTTAAGAACGAACAGCCGCTCATTTTAGAGTTGGCTTGTGGCAAAGGAGAATATACTGTGAACCTGGCCCGTTTGTTTCCAGAAACGAATTTCATCGGCATCGATTATAAGGGCAATCGCATTTGGCGGGGAGCCAAAACAGCCATCGAAGATAACATTCCGAATGTCGCTTTTTTGCGTATTCAAATTGAGAACATCCTGGATTATTTCGGCGAAGGCGAAGTGGACGGGATCTGGATCACTTTCCCCGATCCGCAGCCGCAGATCAGCCGGGAGAAAAAGCGATTGACTTCACCTCGTTTCCTGGAGAAATATAAGCAGATCCTGAAACCCGGTGGGTTCATTCACCTCAAAACCGATAACGACGGCTTGCATGCCTATACTGTCGAAAAAATTGAGGAACTGGGCCTGAAATTAGCTGCCCGTACCGAAGATTTGTATGCCTCCGACCTGGTCGATGAAGTGCTATCCATCAAAACCTATTACGAAAAAAAATACCTGGCTCACGAAAAGAACATCAATTATCTTAAATTTAGTTTTTGATGGACAGAGCCGATTTTTTTGAGCAGGTGTATCAGGTGGTCCGCCTGATACCAGAAGGAAGGGTAACTTCCTATGGCGTCATTGCTCAATACCTCGGTGCCAAAAGTGCTTCGCGGATGGTGGGATATGCCATGAACGCTTCACACACGGCTCATCCGCACGTACCTGCCCACCGGGTGGTGAACCGGAATGGCCTGCTGAGTGGCAAGCATCATTTTCCATCGGCTAGTGCGATGCAGGATGCGCTCGAAAAAGAAGGAATACAAGTAACAGACGATCAGGTGCAGGATTTTAATAACTTGTTCTGGGATCCGAACACCGAATTAGCTTTATAAATTATGGGAAAATTAGTCGACGATTTTAATGCCTACCGTACCCGGATGAACGACCGGATCATGGAATCGGCCAATACCAATATCAAGCGTTTTTTCGCTTTGGATACTACCACTTATGCCGATGGCGCTTTGGATGTGAAAACCAAGGAAATGCTGGGCCTGGTGGCCTCGATGGTGCTGCGTTGCGATGATTGCATCCGCTACCATTTGGGCAAATGCCATGAGGCCGGCGTGAACCACGACGAGATGAACGAGATCTTCATGATCGCCAACCTGGTGGGCGGTTCCATCGTGATCCCGCATTATCGCCGGGCGGTGGAGTATTGGGATGAATTAAACGCTGAGTAGGGAGTTTGGAGTCGTCAGTTTGGAGTTTTGAGTCGCTATTCGTAAATTCCTGAATGGGAACTTTACGAGATTTGTTGGTCTATCAAAAAGCCTTTGAATTGGCGATGGAGATCTTCCAGATCACCAAAAGATTCCCCAAAGAGGAAACTTACAGTCTGACTGATCAAATTAGAAGAAGTTCCCGTTCAGTTAATGCTAATCTTGGCGAAGCTTATCGCAAAAGAAGATATATCAATCATTTTATAAGTAAACTATCGGATGCCGATACTGAAAATGGTGAAACTCAGGTTTGGTTAGATTTCGCATTGGCCTGTAAGTATTAAAACAACGAGGTTTATACTTCACTTTATTCAAAAACAGAAGAAATTGCCAAACTATTGGTTCATATGATGAACAACCCGGAAAAATTTCTAGTACAACCCAAAACTAATTCATGACTCCAAACTCCAAACTCCAAACTGAAAATTCCCAACTCCGTTGCGGCTGGTGCGGCACCGATCCGCTTTATGTAAAATACCATGACGAAGAATGGGGTAAGCCTGTTTACGATGACCGTACCTTATTTGAGTTTTTGGTTTTGGAAGGCGCTCAGGCAGGTTTGAGCTGGATCACCGTTTTGCGTCGCCGTGAAGGTTACCGCAAGGCTTTTGCCGGTTTTGATCCGGAAAAGGTGGCTTTGTTTACCGAAGCCGATGTGGAACGCCTGATGCAGGATACCAGTATTATCCGTAACCGCTTGAAAATTCAATCGACCATTCGCAATGCGCAGATATTCCTTGAGTTGCAGAAAGAATTCGGCAGCTTTTCCGATTATATCTGGGGCTTCTTTCCCGATAAAAAACCGATCGTGAATCACTGGAAATCTCTAAAAGAGATTCCTCCCAGAACAGAATTATCCGATAAAATTGCCAAGGATTTAAAGAAAAGGGGCGTAAAGTTTTTCGGCACCACCATCTGCTATGCCCACATGCAGGCTACCGGTATGGTGAACGACCATTTGGTGGATTGCATCTGCCGGCAATAAATCCGCCTGCTTTCTTTAAATTTGAACAGCTGGTTTCATCCGGCTAAAGCTGTATACATGAAAAAACTTTTCCTTTTAGATGCCTTCGCCCTAATTTACCGGGCACATTTTGCCTTCAGTAAAACCCCCCGTTTTACCGCATCGGGTTTAAACACCTCGGCGGTGATGGGTTTCACCAACACGCTGCTGGAAGTGCTCAAAAAAGAAAAGCCTAGCCACATGGCTGTAGTGTTCGATACTTCGGCACCTACCGAACGACATGTAGAGTTTGAAGCTTATAAAGCCCATCGGGAGGCGATGCCCGAAGATCTGGCGAAAGCAATTCCGTATATCATCCGTTTGATAGAAGGGTTCAATATCCCGGTGATCACTTCTGATGGCTATGAAGCCGATGATATTATCGGTACGCTGGCCAAAAAAGCAGAGCAGGAAGGTTTTAACGTGTTCTGCATGACCCCGGATAAGGATTTTGCCCAGCTGGTTTCCGAGAATATTTTTATCTATAAACCTGCCCGGATGGGAAATGATGTGGAGATTTTGGGGGTGAAAGAAGTGTGTGAGAAATGGGAAGTGGAGCGGGTAGAACAGGTTATCGATATTTTGGGTTTATGGGGCGATGCCGTAGACAATATTCCGGGCATTCCGGGTGTGGGTGAGAAAACCGCCAAGGCCCTCATCAAGCAATACGGCTCGATGGAGAACATCATTGCCAATAGCCATGAGCTGAAAGGCAAGCTGAAAGAAAACGTAGAAAATTTTGCTGAGCAGGGATTATTATCGAAAAAACTGGCCACCATTATTCTGGATGCACCGGTGGCTTTAGACCCGGTTTCGCTGCTGGTAGAAGAACCCGACCGTACGATATTAGAACCTCTTTTTGCCGAACTGGAGTTCCGTACTTTGGGCCGCAGGGTTTTTGGCGAACAATTTACCGTCACCGAAGCAAAACCAGCTGCTCCGGTGCACCATGCCGGCCAAACCGACCTGTTTGGTAATCCGGTGGATGCAGAGAAAGTGATCGCCAAGCAATTGCATTTAGATGAACTGGATGAGCCTGCCCCGGTGGCTGGCAAGAATATCGATAATACCCTGCATACTTACCACTTAGCAGATACGGCTGAGAAAAGAGCGGCTTTGATTTTGCTGCTCAACCAGCAAAAAGAAATTTGTTTCGATACCGAAACTACTGGAACCGATGCCAATAATTGCGAACTGGTTGGCCTTTCGTTTGCCATCAAACCCGGCGAAGCCTGGTATGTGCCGGTTCCGGCCGAACAGCAAGCTGCCCAATTCATAGTAAATGAATTTAAGCCCGTTTTAGAAAACGAAGCCATTAATAAGATTGGGCAGAACATTAAATATGATATCCTGGTGTTGAAATGGTATGGTGTAGAAGTAAAGGGAACGTTGTTTGATACCATGCTGGCGCATTATATTCTCGATCCGGATAGCCGCCACAGCATGGACATACTAGCCGAAAATTATTTGGGTTATTCTCCGGTTTCCATTACCAGTTTGATAGGTGCTAAAGGCAAGAACCAGGGCAATATGCGGGATGTGGAACTGGAAAAAATAAAGGAGTATGCTGCCGAAGATGCCGACATTACTTTGCAACTGAAGCAGGCCTTTGAGCCTTTATTAGCTCCGGTAAATGGTGATAAACTCCTTAAAGAAATCGAAAACCCGCTCATCTATGTGCTGGCCGATATGGAACGCGAAGGGGTAAAAGTGGACCGCCAGACCCTGCAGGATTTTTCGAAGCAACTAGAAAGCGATATTGCCCAGCTCGAAACTAGCATTTATGAAAAAGCGGGTGTCCGCTTTAACATTGCTTCGCCAAAGCAATTGGGCGAGGTATTGTTTGATAAACTGCAACTCGATCCGAAGGCGAAGAAAACCAAGACCGGCCAATACCAAACCGGCGAAGATGTATTGCTGACTCTGGCGCATAAGAGTGACATCGTGCAGGACATTCTGGACTTCCGCCAGATGCAGAAATTGAAATCCACTTATGTGGATGCCTTACCGCAACTGATCAACCCGAAGACGGGGCGCATCCATACTTCCTACAATCAGGCGGTGGCTGCCACCGGGCGTTTGAGTTCGAACAACCCCAACCTGCAGAATATTCCTATCCGTACCGAACGGGGCCGCGAAGTGCGCAAGGCTTTCATTCCGAGAGATGAAAACCACGTCATCCTTTCTGCCGACTATTCACAGATCGAACTCCGTTTGATCGCAGAGATCAGTAAGGATGCCAATATGCTCGAAGCCTTTGCGCAGGGCCATGATATCCATACCGCCACGGCAGCGAAAGTTTATGGTCTGCCTTTAGCAGAAGTGAATTCCACCCAGCGCCGCAATGCCAAGGCGGTCAACTTTGGCATCATTTACGGGCAGTCGGCCTTTGGGCTTTCGCAAAATTTGGGTATCCCGAGAAAAGAGGCTGCAGAAATTATCGACAGTTATTTCCAGCAATACCCGGGTATTAAGCAATACATGCAAAACACGTTGATCAGCGCCCGCGAAAAAGGCTATGTGGAAACCATCATGGGCCGCCGCCGTTACCTGCGTGACATCAATTCGCAAAACGCTACCATCCGTGGTTTTGCCGAACGAAATGCCATCAATGCGCCCATTCAGGGTTCGGCTGCGGATATGATCAAAGTGGCCATGATTAAAATTCATCAGGACATTATCGACCAAAAGCTCGCCTCACGCATGACCATGCAGGTGCATGATGAATTGGTGTTTGATGTGCCGAAAGGTGAAGTAGAAGCCATGAAAGCCATCATTGTGGAGCGTATGAAGCATGCCATCCCCTTGAATGTGCCGATAGAAGTTGAGGTAGGTCAGGGCACCAACTGGCTGGAAGCGCATTAAATAAAAAAGCCCCAAACTTGGGGCTTTTTTATTCTTTTTCCTTTTTGCTTGATCAAAAAGGAAACAAAAAATCAAGACAAAACGAAGCTTCCGCCCACAGGCCATACACCCAGCCCGCCGTTTTGTCGGCCCGGCACTTTTTTGATTTACCCCTCACAAACTTCATTCTTAGTCATGCTGAACGTAGTGAAGCATCTTAAGATTAGATTTTTCGCTACGCTCAGCATTTCAAATGTGTTTTTATTTTTTCCAACTCAGGCCCATGTTGTAGAGCATAAAGGCCCATTTGTCGGCGGCTTCTTCAATAATTTTGGAGGTCGGTTTCCCGGCACCGTGTCCGGCATTGGTTTCAATGCGGATGAGTCCGGGAGCATTACCTGCTAAATTTTCTTGTAGCGTTGCTGCAAACTTAAAGGAGTGTGCAGGCACTACCCGGTCGTCGTGGTCGGCAGTGGTGACCAAAGTTGCCGGATATTTGGTGCCGGGCTTCAAAGCATGTACCGGAGAGTATTTCTTCAGGTATTCGAACATTTCCTTAGAATCTTCGGCAGTCCCATAATCATAAGCCCATCCTGCACCGGCTGTAAATTTATTGTAGCGGAGCATGTCCATTACGCCAACGGCTGGGAAAGCTACCTTAAATAATTCTGGACGTTGCGTCATCACTGCACCTACCAGCAATCCGCCGTTAGAGCCGCCTGAAATGGCCAGGTATTCTTTAGAAGTATATTTGTTGGCAATGAGATATTCGGCTGCCGCGATGAAATCATCAAACACGTTTTGTTTGTTCATTTTGGTGCCGGCCAAGTGCCATTTCTCGCCATACTCGCCCCCGCCACGCAGGTTAGGAACGGCGTAAATTCCTCCTTGTTCTAATAAAATGATATTAGAGGTGCTAAAGCTTGGAGTTAAACTCACGCT
>CAZOLA010000012.1:14286-57769 GCA_964580845.1 uncultured Sphingobacterium sp. | reverse complement strand
TAGCAAAAAAATACAATTGGACTACGTTCAAAGAGTATGCAGACGGGACCATCGTGTCACTTCAGGGTATTGACGAATATGGTTTACCAAAATATTTAATCAGTTACAACAACTCCATTGCAGCGAATACTACCCGAGCAAACCGTCTATACAATGGTGGTGGTTTGGGTTTAAACCTTAGCGGGTCATCCCCACTACTAACTGACAAGGTAGGAATTTGGGAGTCTGGATCCGTTTATGCCACTCATCAGGAGTTTGCAGGAGGCAGGGTATTAAATAAGAATGAAACCGCCACCGTAACTACACATGCCACACACGTGGCCGGTACCATCATGGCCAGCGGCGTGGAGCCCGTAGCACGTGGCATGGCATATGGATTGCAACGTGTATTAAATTACGATTTCAACAATGATGACGGAGAAATGGCTTCTGAAGCAGCTGCCGGGATGTTGATATCCAATCATTCCTACGGATTCTTAGCCGGATGGCACTGGAACACCTCTCCCAGCGGTGGTGGTGCTGCTAGATGGGAATGGTGGGGAAGAGAAGGCGATAAACTAGATTATAAATTCGGATTTTACGGAGTAGATGCGGAAGACTGGGACAAGATATGTTACGCAGCGCCCTACTACTTGCCTGTAAAATCAGCAGGAAATAGCCGTGGCTCAAACGGACCAGCAATTGATGGAAAATATTTTCGCTTCGTGAACAATAGATGGACTGAATTCACCAGAACTGCCGGTGATTACAATGACCAAAATGGATATGATTTGATCAGTTTAAACGGCAATGCTAAAAATATTTTGACCGTTGGCGCCGTGTTTGGGATTAAGAACGGTCCCGTTAATGCGGAGAATGTTCAGATTTCCAGTTTCAGTAGCTGGGGACCTACTGATGATGGAAGGGTGAAACCAGATATTGTAGGTATGGGCGTTGCGGTAACCTCTACCATAAATTCTAACCCAGCTGCCTATGCCCCGCTAAATGGCACCTCCATGTCGAGCCCCAATGTGGCCGGATCACTAGTCCTACTACAGGAAGCCTACATGCAAAAAAACAATAACCGAAGGATGCTTGCCTCTACGCTTAAGGGCTTAGCCATCCATACTGCAGATGACGTTGGCCGACCAGGACCAGATTATGTTTACGGATGGGGCGTGTTGAATGCAGAAAAAGCAGCACAAGTTATCCTAGAAGACGGAAAAACAAGCAGGATTTTTGAAGAGGTATTGGGTACCGTAAACAATACCACTGTAAGTACCAGAACTTATCAGGTGGTTAGCTCTGGCAAAGGACCTATTGTTGCAACCATTTGTTGGACAGACCCTCCGGGGGTACCGCCAAATAGTGGATTTGACGCATCTAACAACAGAATTGACACCTATCCCTTAGATGATCGTACCCCTCGTTTGATCAATGACCTTGACTTACGCATTAACGATCAAACGGTGGAATACAGACCCTCAATCTTAAATCCGGACACTCCGGATGCGAATGCCGTACCAGGTGATAATATTCGTGATAATGTGGAACAGATCATCATTCCTGATCCTATCCCAGGGAAAACCTACACCATTACCGTTAGGCATAAAAGTACGCTTAATAGTGGCAGACAAGCCTATTCCTTAATTCTCTCAGGGATTGGAGGTGCCGCCTACTGTAGCCCAAGTATTTCTGGTACGCAGAATGCTAAAATTGAAGCCTTTAAATTAAATAACATCGATTATAGCAGCACAAATTGTAATCCATACACAAATAATACTACTCAACTCATTAATTTAGAGCTCGGGGCTACCTACCCGCTTACCATCAAATTAGGTGCTTGTTCGAGCAATGCGGATAAAATTGCGAAGATTTACATTGATTACAATCAGGATGGAACCTTCGACCAAAGCAATGAGCTCATTGCGACTACTTCTGTGATTAATGGTAGTGCCGAATTTAAAAGAGACATTACCATTCCGAGAGAGGTAAGCATCAATACATTCAGTCTATTAAGGGTTGTGCTGAGCGAAACCAACAATGCGAACAGTATTGGCCCTTGCGGAAGTTATAACAAAGGTGAAGTGATGGAATATCGGGTGCAATTCATCAGGCCAACCAAAGACGTGGGTGTTAGCAGCATTGTAAACCCAGTGGATGGTAGTTGCGCCGCCAACAGCCAAAAAGTGACTTTGACCTTAAAAAATTATGGTAGTACCAGCATTAGCAACATACCGGTAAAGCTCATCGTAAAAAATAACAATAACGTTATATCTACAATAACTGAAACTTATACCGGCACCATCGGCAGTCTGAGTGAAGCAGATTTTACGCTCAACACTCCCTTTGCAAGTCAACCGGGATTAAATTATCAGCTGACAGCATTTACCGAACTGGGTAATGATTTGGATACGAGTAATGATCAAAAGGAAGTGAGCATCAGCGTGAGCAGTACCCCTACAATCTCCAATGCATCTGTACTGAGTTGTGGTAGTTCGGGGGTTTACACCTTTAACGCCTCGGGATCTGGAAATATATTTTGGTACAAAAATGCAACCGATCAAATTCCGGTAGCATTTACTTCGAATAATGTAGCAGGCTCTTATACGGAGGCCAATTCCAATCTCTCCACTTTCTATGCGGGCTTGAATGACTTCAGGGGATCGATTGGGCCTAAGACCAATATGGTCTTTTCCGGAGGAGGGTATTTGAGCGGAAACAATCCGGCAGTATTGGTAAATACCAAAGTCCCAGTCATTTTAGAAAGCGCCAGATTATACATTGGAAATTCGGGTAAAATTACTTTTACCGCTGAAAATATTACCACCGGCTTACCAGTTTCGAGCGTAACGCTAGATGTACGCCAAAATACCGATGGGGAGGTGTACGATTTAAACCTGCTGCTTCCTAGAGCCGGAGATTACCGAATATCTATTGCTTATGAAGGCGGGGCCACTATTTACCGAAACAATGCTGGTGTAAGTGGTTATCCATTCACACTAGGAGGCATTTTCAGTATTACCGGGAATACGGCTACTGATGCCTCTAATCCTGAGCATTTCAAAAACTTCTACTACTATTTCTATGACTTAGTGGTTAAATCAGCCGAATGTGCCGCACCACAGCGAACTGCGGTTACAACCACTTCACTGAGTCTTCCAACAATCAGTGTCAGTGGCAATACCCTCACTTCCAGCGCTACCAGCGGTAACCAATGGTTCTTTAATGGAGAGGCCATACCAGGTGCTACCGGTAATACTTACACCAGCACGCAAGCAGGCTCCTACTCGGTGAGGGTAAGTTCTGGTACTTGTGTACAAAACTCAGCAACAGTAATAGTGGGAGTTAACTTCCCGTTAGCTGCCAATAACTTCTCCGTATCGGTTAGCGATGCAACTTGTACCAATATGATGAATGGAAGGATCAATATTACTGCTGTTCAAAACCTACGTTACTTGTTGAAACTCACCAGACCAAATAATACCACTTCCGATTTTGTATTCAACAATACATTGGATATAAATAACCTTTCATCGGGTAATTATAAGATCAGCATTCATGTAGATGGTAAAGAGGAATTTAAAACGGAATATTCGCTAGTTGTTGGACCAAAGAGTCTGACTGCTTTCTCAAAAGTGGATCCAGTGACGAATTCGGTGACCATTTCATTGGATGGGGGAAATACTTATCAAATCAAATTGAATGATGAGATCTACTTCACCAGTTCATCAGAAATTACCCTTGATTTAAAGAATGGCAAGAATAAATTAGTGGTAAGCACCGATTTAACATGTCAGGGTACCCATGAGGAAGAGATTTTGGTAGATATCATTGCATTGGTTTATCCGAACCCATTTCAGGATATCCTGAATATTAAATTAGAAGATCCTCAGACTAAATCGGTGCTGGTTACCGTACTCAACAGTGCCGGATTGGTGGTGTATAAAAATTTACATTCGGTACAAAATAGAACCGTTCAGGTAGATCTATCTCAATTAGAAGCTGGATTCTACTTCTTGAATTTGGGAACAAAAACGTATAAAATTTTGAAAAAATGAGAAAATTAGGCTTATATATTTTGATATTATCAAGTATCGTTTCTGCTTGCGGTGAAAAATCTGACGGGCCTGCTCCTGATGTAAATCCAGAGAAAGCTGTACTACGCTTGCCTGCAAAAGACGAAGTTTGCTTAAATGGAGTTTCGGTATCGAATACCGAAAGTACCGTACGGTTTGAATGGTCAAATGCTACCAATGCTCAGAGCTATGAGCTCATTATCAGAAACCTGTCGACAAACACGCAAAGCAACCGAACGGTCAACACGAATTTTATTGACGTAAATCTACTGAAAGATACCCCCTATTCCTGGTATGTGATTTCGAAATCAAGTAAAACAGCTGTTACTGCAGAAAGTGAGACCTGGAGGTTTTATAATGCCGGCTCAGGAAAAACGAATTATGCTCCTTTCCCGGCAGAAATTGTGAGTCCAACTTACAACCAGTCTCTTGGTTCTGGAAGTATCAATCTGCAATGGAAAGGCGCCGATGCCGATAATGACATCACTGGTTACGAGGTTTATTTTGGCACCTCTGAAGCCGATGTAAATAATAAGCTGAGCAGTTTATCAAGAACAGTAGCAGCCAATCTCTCATCTACCGCTGTAAGCACTGTTCCAGCCACCACCTATTATTGGAAAGTGATTACCAAAGATTCAAAGAATAATTCTTCGGACTCTGGTTTGTATAAATTCAGAACCAATTAATCCAATCAAAAAAGCCCCGCTTCAAAAAGCGGGGCTTTTTTGATTTAATAGAGGATACTTCCTACCAAAACTTGACGTACAATGCTAAAACTACCATTAAAATGATGGTGATGAGTGCAATGGTAGAGGGACTTAATTTGAACATTTCTTGATCCAATTCGAATGCTTTAGGATTAACCTTAGGGCCTGCAAAACTTACCAGTACCATAATTAAAACCGTAAAAACAAACGACCATCCCATATTAACCATAAATGGAATTTCATACTGGCCTGCACCGTTCAGATAGGCCGTATAAAGCAAAGTCTCACTACCAAACCAACTCGGAGCAAAGTTATTAAATACAATTACGATGAGCAGTCCGGAGATTAAACCAGTAATGGCGGCAGCACTTGTGGTACGCTTCCAGAACATCCCTAAAATAAACAATGCAAAAACTCCCGGACTAATGAATCCCGTATATTTCTGAATAAATGTAAATCCTCCTTCTCTGCCAATGCCCAATAAGTCCTCCCAGCAAACCACTATTGCGATGAGCATGGCAGCCAATATGGCTAAGCGACCTACCCATACTAATTTCTTCTCATCGGCAGCTTTATCAAAATACTTTTCGTACACATCTAAAGTAAAGATGGTTGAAATACTATTGGCTTTACCCGCTAAAGATGCTACAATGGCTGCAGTAAGGGCAGCAACCGACAGGCCTTTCATCCCCACAGGCAATAAACTTAAAATAGCAGCATAGGCTCCATCCTTTTGCCCATTAAAACTAGCCGCATCAAAGTACCCGTTTTTAAATAGAACATAAGCTGCAATGCCCGGCAGCATGACAATCACAGGCATGAAAATTTTCAGAAATCCGGCAAACAAAATCCCATTACGGGCCGTTTGCAAATCAGCACCCAGTGCCCTTTGCGTAATGTATTGGTTACAACCCCAGTAATTGAGGTTGGCTACCCACTGGCCGGCAAAATACATCGTGATGCCAGGCAGTGCTAAATATTTGGCAATAAAATCAGCATTACTCTTTGCAGTAGGCTTATCAAAGATCATATGAAAATGGTCGGGAGCCTGAGTCATCAGGGTGCGAAACCCACTCCATGCACTCTGACCTTGGTTAACCACTTCATCCACTTTCACTAATGCCAGCCATACCGCTACAAATCC
Organism: uncultured Sphingobacterium sp.; assembly: GCA_964580845.1. Taxonomy (GTDB): domain Bacteria; phylum Bacteroidota; class Bacteroidia; order Sphingobacteriales; family Sphingobacteriaceae; genus JAIPAN01. Next base: position 51,860 of record CAZOLA010000012.1, on the reverse strand, counting down.
TCCAATAATCAATACCGCCACCTGTATTACATCGGTATAACCAATCACCTTCATGCCGCCAAGAGCAATAACCAGCGCAAATAAGGAAAGTAATATGAGAATGAGATGAAAATATTCTTGTCCGGCCAATCCGCTGATGGCTTTTGAGCCCAGATATAAAATGGAAGTAAGATTTACAAATATGTATAGGAATAGCCAAAAAACAGCCATCACGATCGCTACGGTTTCGTTGTATCGCTCTTTGAGAAACTGTGGCATCGTGAAAATTTGGTTTTTGAGGTATACCGGCATGAACCAGACCGCAATAATGATGAGCGACAAGGCAGCTATCCATTCGTAAGCCGCTACCGCGATGCCACTAAAAAATCCTTCACCACTCATGCCTATGAATTGCTCGGCCGAGATATTAGATGCGATCAACGATGCCCCAATGGCCACCCAGGTAAGAGAGCCCTCCGCCAAAAAATAATCTTTAGTGCCCGATTTTTCGGATTTTTTACGGGTGTATATCCACCAGCCATAACCGGCAACAATAAAGAAATAAACGAGAAAGACGATGTAATCTGCTGTTTGCAATAAATTACGGTTCATGATTAATTTAGGTTTATGAAGAGATTATTGGTTCAAGATATGTTCGATGGCAGACAGTTCTTCTGGTTCAAAATACAATTTTCCCAAACACTCAACGGCATCGCTAATTTGCTCGGGGCGGCTGGCACCTATGAGTACCGAGGTAATTCGAGGATCTTTCAGTATCCAGGCCAAAGCCATTTGCGCCAAGGTAGTTCCACGTTCAAGTGCCAACTCATTCAACTGCTTAATTTGCTCCAAGCTGTGAGTTGTCAAATGAGATTCAGTTAAAAAACCTACCCCTTTAGCCACTCTCGAATCTTGTGGAATTCCTTTCAGGTATTTATCACTGAGCATCCCTTGAGCTAAGGGGGAATAAGGGATACAAGCGGTGCCTGTTTCTTCTAAAACGTCCAGTAAACCATCTTCCACCCAGCGTTCAAATAGTGAGTATTTAGGCTGATGGATGAGGCAGGGCGTTCCCAATTCTTTGAGCATTTGTATCGCCTTTCGGGCTTCATCGGCAGGATAATTGGAAATACCCACGTATAATGCCTTGCCACTTTTTACAATATCGTGCAAGGCCCGCATACTCTCCTCCAGTGGCGTTTCAGGATCAGGGCGGTGATGGTAAAAGATATCTACGTAATCTAAACCCATGCGTTTTAAGCTTTGATCTAGGCTACTGATCAAGTACTTTCGAGAACCCCATTCGCCATAAGGACCCGGCCACATTCGATATCCGGCCTTGGTTGAAATTAGGAGTTCATCGCGGAGAAATCCACCAAAATCCTGCTTCAGGATCTTACCAAAATTTTCTTCTGCACTGCCCGGTGGCGGTCCATAATTATTTGCCAAATCGAAATGAGTAATGCCTAAATCAAATGCAGTATGAATAAGCTTTCGGGCGTTTTCAAAATCATCCAACTGTCCGAAATTATGCCATAAGCCTAAAGAAATAGCTGGCAATTTCAATCCACTTTTACCACACCGACGATAGTCCATTTGCTCGTAGCGATTTATGTTAGGGTTGTAGCTCATAATCTGTGTGTTCCGGGGGCGGTAGTTACGATATAAGTACTCAGCTCTAAACCCATTTTTTGCTGATAACTATGGTAAAGCTTTTCAGAGATTTCAGCTATAGATGCTTCTTTCACTAAACTAAGGGTACATCCGCCAAAACCTCCACCCATCATCCTAGCTCCTAATACCTCCTTTTGTTTTTTTAGCTCATCTACTAAAAAATCTAGTTCTTTGCAGCTTACTTCGTAGTCTTTACTAAGTCCCTGGTGGGTTTGAAACATTTTTTGACCCAAGGCCGAAAGATCACCCCTTTCCAGGTCATCACAAGCTTGCTGTAAGCGCTCGATTTCTGATACCACATAATTGCAGCGACGGTAAACCACTTGATCTTTGGGGGCAACTAAATCCTCCAACATCCGCTTGTTCACATCTCTTAAACTTTTTACCTCCGGAAATTTTTGCTGCACCCAGCTGACACCCTGCTCACACTCCCGCCTGCGGGTATTATAGGCAGAGCTGGCTAATGAGTGTTTAACATTGGTATTAAAAAGGACCAGTTTATATCCGTCGAGCAGCAAAGGTTTATATGTGTAATCCAGCGAGCGACAATCCAATTTGATCACTTGATCCTGCTGTCCAAACATGCTGGCGAACATGTCCATGATACCACATAATACGCCAGAAAAAGAATGCTCAGCCTTTTGAGCAATCTGAACCATATCGAGCTTACTGATACCCAGCCCAAATAATTCGTTTAGCGCAAATACCACCGCACATTCTACTGCTGCAGAAGAGGACAATCCCGCACCGATGGGCACATCTCCATCCAGCACCAAATTAAATCCGTTTAAATGATGTCCTCTTTTCTGCACTTGATCAACCACTCCTAAAATATACGTGGACCAATTTTGGATTGGCTTAATATCAGCAAGTGCTATTTCAATGTGCTCTTTATAGTTAGCAGAGAAAAGGTGGATTTGCTGATCGTCTCTTTTCGAAATAGCCACATAGATCGATTTGTCTATCGAGGCCGGTAACACAAAACCTTCATTGTAATCGGTATGCTCTCCAATAATGTTGATCCTTCCAGGTGACTGAATAACAATGGGCTCTTTGGCGAATTGTTGATAGAAAATGGTTCTGATGTGAGTCATGCTGAATTCAAACTATTATTTCTGCAGATATTTTTTGCTGATTTGATCATATCGTTTCAGATAGTCGTTAGATTGACCGTCTGGGTTAAAGAAGGCCTCCCAGGTATTGAGTGGCTCCCAAATGCAAGTCCCCATTCCCTTGCCCTCAGGGAGTTCAAAGGCTATTTTATTTACTTCATCCTTAAATTGGGAATATTCTACAACAATGATCTCTTTGCCGTATCTTCTGACCAAATCATTCAAATTCGAATTCAGGTCGGCTAAAGTTCCATGCCATTTTGGATAATAGGATTGACCAATTACATCGAAGTGTACCCCGCGGGCCAGCATATTATCTATAAAAAATACAGACTCGTCGTTCTGTCCACCCAAAGCGACATGTAGCATCATCACTACTTTCGGATCAACCGATTTTACGGCTGCAGTGCCTGCTTTAATCAGCTGAGCTAAATAATCGATATTACTCACACTACCCTCCGGCCAAACGATACCATGGTTAATCTCGTTTCCAATTTGGACCATATCGGGTGTGGTACCTTGGTCTTTCAATTCCTGCATCACCTTCTTGGTAAAATCATATAAGGCTTGCTTCATCTCCTCGGGATTTAATTTTTCCCATGCCGACGGCTTGAATTGTTTTCCCGGGTCGGCCCAAAAATCGCTGTAGTGAAAGTCTAATAAGAGTTTCATTCCGGCTGCTTTGACTCTTTTCGCCATAGCTTTGGTATAGTTCAGATCGCAGAATCCCTGGCCAGGAGCATAGCCTTTTTCATGAGCCGGGTCATTAAAAATACGTAAGCGCACGTAATTGATCCCATGGTCTTTCATGATTAATATGGGATCTCTCTGAATCCCCTGATCCGAAAATTTAATACCCTTGGCCTCCAACTCAGGTAAAAAAGAAATATCGGCACCCAGCATCTTGGTGCTTGACCTCGGTTTGGCAGCTTCACCCTTCAATTCGTACTTCTTGTCGCTCGTACTGATGGTTGACACTTTAGCAGGTGAAACTGTTAAAATATCTGTTGATCCTTTCCAAAGTCCATCTGCTATTGCTTCGAACTTGATACTGCCCGGGGTTTTACCCGATTGGATAATTACCTGGCATTTTCCATTAAACAGACTTCGCTGCCTGGCACCTTCCATACATTTATCAGATTCATGGCTGCTGGGATCACCGTTCCCAACACCAATAATTTTCGCATCTCCCGTAAGGACAAATTTAATGAGGTGATTGGCATTAGGTACTTCTCTACCCTCCTTGTCCACTACACTCACATTAATCACTGCTGCATCCTTGCCATCGGCCAGCATGGTTGTTTTATAAGGGGTAATCACCACTTCGGCAGCAGGACCGGTAGTTTCAACTTGTGCCGTTAATTTTTTCCCTTTTTTGTAGGCAATTGCTTCTAATTTACCCGGCTGATAAGGAACAGACCATTGCAGATGCCCGTTGCGTGGCATCTCTTTTTTTCCCAAACTTTTCCCGTTCAAAAACAATTCTATATCGTCGGCGTTGGAGTTTACCCAAACATCCATGGCTTGTCCCTCTTTTCCAGGCCAATTCCAATGAGGCGAAATATGCAATACGTCTTTATCGGTCCACCAACTTTGATAGTAGTAATAAATGTTTTTCGGGAATCCACACATGTCCATTACACCAAAATGCGAATTGATATTAGGCCATTTAAAGGGAGTGGGTTCTCCTCGATAATCAAACCCAGTCCAGATAAATCCACCTAACCAAAATTTATTTGGTGCAGCAAGTTGCCACCACTCTTCAGCACGACTGGCCCACCAAGGGGCTGTTATATCTTGATCGGGCAGGTAGGACTTCAGTGAATCAACCTGATAAATTCCCCGGGTAGTTACCGTACTTCCCATCTCAGTACCAATAATGGGTTGATCTGGATGATCGCGATGATAATCGGCAACGGCATACTGTCGATAATTAAATCCTCGAACGGGGATCACTTCGTTTACACCTTCAAATACATTTGGCACATCGGCCGCATAGGTGCTGGTGCGGGTAGGGTCTAATGCTCTTTGCTTGGCCAATAAAGTTTGAGCAATACGTTTCCCGGTAGAGTTAGTTTGTATCCACCCTTCTTCGTTACCTATTGACCATAAAAAAACGGAGGGATGATTTCGATCACGTTTGATTAAACGCTCAAACTGGCTCATGTATTCGGGACTGCTGTTCAATAAACGTTGTTCATCCATCACCAGCATCCCCAAACTATCGCAAGCTGCTAACAGCTCAGGCGTAGGCGCATGGTGGCTGGTACGATAAGCATTTACCCCCATCTCTTTCAATAAAGCTATACGATAGTATTGTAGATAATCGGGCAAGGCGCTTCCTACCCCGGCATGATCTTGATGGTTGTTCACACCTTGTAATTTCATATATTCGCCATTTAGGAAAAATCCTTCCTTCGCATCCAAACGGATTGTACGGATACCGATGCGTTGTTTTACAGAATCGATTACCTGCCCCCCCGATTTAATAATTGAAACGACTTTGTATAAATATGGATCTTTCAAGCTCCATAAACGCGGATCTTGGAGATTGATTTGCTGCTTAATGGTTATTTGAGTATTTGAGGCCAGCTCCAGATCTTGTGGCTTCGTTTTAGCCAGCCTTTTCCCATTCCGATCTGTGAGGTAAGAATAGACCGTAAACTTTGCTCCAGTCAATTGTTCATTCTGTATACTTGCCTCAATGTTTATTCGGGCATTCTTATCTTTTAAATCCGAATAAACAAACACGCCATTGTCTTCAAAATGGAGGTTGTTGAATTTATTTAGCCATACGTGCCTGTAGATCCCGGCCCCCTCATAAAACCAACCTTCGTATTGCGTGGCATCTACTCTTACTGTGATGACATTATCCTTATCAAATTGAATATAATCAGTGATATCATAGCTTGCACCTAAATAGCCACTTTGGTTATTCCCCAGAAAAAAACCATTGATCCAGATGTTAGCATTTCTAAAAATTCCATCAAACTGTATGCTAAAACGACTTCCGGAATCGGCCCTGGCTACGCTAAAATGCTTGCGGTACCAGCCTATGCTGGTTTCGGGGTACAAACCGCCCACTGGTTTATAGCCGTGCGACTGCACATCAAAATTAGGAGTATTGACAAAGGGTAATTCTACTGCCCAGTCATGAGGTAAATCGAGAATTCTCCAGGCTTTATCGTCAAAATTAATGGCTAAGGCAGTTTGATCTGTTTTACCAGACTTGGAGAATATGGCTGGAATACCATAATTGAAATCCTTTGCAGGATCACCGGCATGGCCAAAATGAAATTTCCATCCCTCATCAAAATTTATTTTGGTTTGTGATTTAGCAAGTAAACTGCCTAGCAAAGCAACTAAAAACAGTACTCTTTTAAACTGAATATGCACGTTAGTTTCAATTGGTTAAGAAAGCAATTTACGGAAAATCATGTAAGGAAAAAGATGCAAGCAGAAAGGTTACAAAATAAAAAATCCCCACTGGTATCAGTGAGGATTTTTAGTAGCCCGTAGGGGAATCGAACCCCTGTTTCAAGAATGAAAATCTTGCGTCCTAACCCCTAGACGAACGGGCCATTATAATAGTTAAGTCTTCTTCAACTCAACTTGGTAGCGGGGGCCAGACTCGAACTGACGACCTTCGGGTTATGAGCCCGACGAGCTACCAACTGCTCCACCCCGCACTCTCTACAATTTATTGGCTTTGGCTATAATATGCCTTGCTTTTAAATTGGACTGCAAAGATATATTTCGTTTCTTTGCAGTCCAAATCTTTTTCAAAAAAAATTCCATGTCGCATAAAGCCGGTTTTGTGAGTCTCATCGGGAAACCGAATGCAGGTAAATCTACCCTGATGAATGCTTTGGTGGGCGAGAAGATGTCTATCGTGACTTCCAAAGCTCAAACTACACGACACCGTATTTTAGGAATTGTAAACGAACCGGAATATCAGATCATTTTTTCCGACACTCCGGGCGTCATCAAACCCCATTATGGATTACAGGAATCGATGATGAGTTTTGTAAACGGGTCATTAGTAGATGCCGACTTGATATTATTTGTGACCGATATCAACGAGCGTTACGACGAAAATGACGTTTTGGAGCGCCTTCAAAAAACCTCTTCGCCGGTGGCAGTAATTATCAATAAGATCGATAAATCTGACGAAGAAAAAGTTAAAGAGAAAATCAGCTACTGGCAAGAAACCCTGAACCCGGAAGCTATTTTTGCCGTTTCGGCTCTTCATGAACATAACGTGGCTGCCGTAATGCAATTCATTTTAGACCGCCTACCCGAACATCCGGCCTACTACGACAAAGACACCCTCACCGACCGAACCGAACGCTTTTTTGTATCGGAAATGGTCAGGGAGAAAATATTCAAGCTATACGACAAAGAAATTCCATACAGTACAGAAGTGATTGTAACCTCTTTCAAAGAAGAAGGAAAACTCATACGAATTGCAGCCGAGATTATCGTTGAACGCGATTCACAAAAAAACATCCTGATTGGCAAAAACGGGGAGATGATCAAAAAAGTAGGCACCTATGCCCGACAGGACATAGAAGAATTTTTACAGAAAAAAGTATTCCTAGAGTTATTTGTAAAGGTGATTGCCGATTGGCGAAACCGTAAAAATTACCTGAAAACTTTTGGATACGAAAGTTAGCAAGCATTCATTATTACGGGTTTATGATTATGAATCATAAACCCGTAATAAAAAATAGATAAGAAAAACATGAGCAATTTAGTAGCCATCGTAGGGCGCCCAAATGTGGGCAAATCAACTCTTTATAATCGTTTAACAGAAAGCCGTAAGGCCATTGTAGACGATATGAGCGGCGTTACCCGCGACCGCCACTACGGTGTGGCAGAATGGATAGGCAAGCCTTTTACGGTGGTAGATACTGGCGGTTATGTAGCCCATTCTGAAGATGTTTTTGAAACAGCCATCCGCGAACAGGTTACCATTGCCATTGAGGAAGCCACTGTGATAATTTTCATGGTAGATGTAACTACCGGCGTTACCGACCTGGATGATGAGATTGCAAACATCCTTCGCCGCAGTAAAAAACCGGTGTTTGTGGTAACCAATAAGGTCGACAATAATAACTTACGCAACGATGCAGCTGTATTTTACAGCTTCGGGTTGGGTGAAATTTACTTGATTTCTTCCATGACCGGCTCCGGGACCGGCGAATTACTGGATGAGGTGGTTAAACATTTCAACGAAGCAGAAGAAACCGAAAATACCTTACCAAAATACGCCATCGTAGGACGCCCCAACGTGGGTAAATCTTCATTAATCAATGCGCTAATTGGTAAAGAAAGAAATATTGTAACGCCCATTGCCGGTACCACTCGCGACTCTATTCATATCCATTACAATCAGTTTGGGCATGAGTTTATGCTCATTGATACAGCAGGGCTGCGAAAAAAAACCAAGGTAAAAGAGAACATCGAATTTTATTCGGTGATGCGTACCATCAAAGCCCTGGAGGAAGCCGATGTGATTATTTTGATGATTGATGCGGTGGAAGGTATCGAGTCACAAGACATCAACATTTTCCATTTGGCCGAAAAGAACAAAAAAGGAGTGGTAATCCTTGTAAATAAATGGGATTTGGTTGAAAAAGATCACAAAACTACCAAAGTTTTTGAGGAACAAATCCGACAAAAAATAGCTCCTTTTACCGACGTGCCCATCGTTTTCACTTCGGTAGTCGAAAAACAACGAATTTTCAAGGCCATCGAAGCTGCATCCAAGGTGTATGAGAACAAGTTCAAGAAGATCCCTACCTCCAAGCTGAACGATGTAATGTTGCCGATCATCGAAAATTATCCGCCACCGGCAACCAAAGGGAAATACATTAAAATCAAATATGCCACACAGATCAGCGGCAGTTCACCCATGTTTGCCTTTTTCTGTAACCTGCCGCAATACATCAAAGATCCCTATAAACGTTTTGTAGAAAACAAACTCAGGGAAAACTTCGATTTCAGCGGCGTGCCGATTCAGATTTATTTCCGCCAGAAATAATTGTGTAAATTTCGGGGATGAAAAACACCACCGAACAAGACTCCAATTTCCAGAACCTCGACCAAATGACTGTGGCCGAAATTCTTCATGGCATCAACCAGGAAGATAAAACAGTACCGCATGCCGTGGAAAAAGCCATTCCGCAAGTGGAGGCTCTGGTTGAGCAAATTGTAATCAAAATGAAAGCTGGTGGTCGTTTGTTTTATATCGGGGCCGGCACTAGTGGCCGCCTGGGTATTGTAGATGCATCCGAGTGCCCCCCTACTTACGGCGTTCCATTCGATTGGGTGCTGGGAATTATTGCAGGTGGCGACGGCGCCATCCGCAAGGCAGTTGAATTTGCCGAAGATGATGTAAATCAGGCTTGGAAAGATCTACAAGAACATCAGATCTCAAAAAAAGATGTATTGGTAGGCATTGCTGCCTCTGGTCGCACTCCTTATGTGATTGGTGGGTTAAAAAAGGCCAAACAAGCAGGCTTAGTTACGGGTTGTATCGTGTGTAATGAAGGCAGTCCGGTTGCAGCCGCAGCCGATTATCCCATCGAAGTAGTAGTAGGTCCCGAGTTCGTGACCGGCTCCACCCGCATGAAAGCAGGAACAGCTCAAAAGTTGGTCTTAAATATGATCAGCACTTCAGTGATGATTCAACTGGGCAGAGTGAAAGGGAACAAAATGGTCGATATGCAATTGAGCAACCACAAATTGGTAAACCGTGCTGTGCGGATGCTAATGCAGGAAACCGGTATGAATCAATCAAAAGCAGAGCAATACATCGAGCAATATGGCAGCGTAAGGAAAGCCATGGAAGCATTTAGGAAGGAGTCTTGAGATGCATAAAATTGAACCTTATTACCGTTGGCGAGATGATTATATAGCCGCCGAAGACGAGCGATCTCCTTTTTACGAAACACAATACAGTGAATTTGTTTTCGATAAACAGATCTATAATTACCTCATTCACCCACAGTGGGACGATTTCGGCTCACAAACCTTATACCTCAAAGTATTATTTGCCGACTACCATCAGGGTTATGCCATTATCGAATTCATCGGCGAATGGAACGATGCCATTCATAATGACATTATGACCCTCAAACGTGAAATCTTGGAATTGATGATGGATGAAGGCATCAATAAATTCATCCTCATTGGTGAAAACGTCCTCAATTTTCATTCTTCAGACGATCTCTATTATGAAGAATGGTTTCAAGATGTAGAAGAAGGCTGGATTGCCGGCATCAATTTTCGCGAACATGTGATCGAAGAATTCAAACGCAATAACATTGATTACTACATCAATTTTGGCGGACAATTAGATGCTCTTGAATGGCGAAACCTCAAGCCCGCACAACTTTTTAAACTGATAGAAATCCATTTGACTAAAAGACTATATTAAATCAATGTTGAAGAAAATAGCTGGCCATATTACTGCTACACTCTTGATTTTCTCATTTGCTTGTTCAAAAATGAAAGAAACAAAGCCTATGGAAGCCCAAGCAAGTCTGGAAATCAAGGGAGCAGATCTTTCCAATCTGCCCGAAGTAAGACAAAGCGGATTGTCCTGCTATAACCATCAAAATCAAATCGAGGACATGCTCTCCACTTTGAAAAAAGCTGGAGCAAATACAATAAGATTGAGAATCTGGAATAACCCGGCAAGGCCAAGCTCAAGTTTTAATACTGTTAAAAATCTATCTAATGAAATAAAAAGTATGGGAATGAAGGTACTGTTAACGGTACACTATTCCGATACTTGGGCAGACCCCTCTCAACAGAGTAAACCGAAAAATTGGGAAGGGAAGAATTTAGATCAATTAGCAGACAGCGTGTTCAATTATACCAGAAAAATTGTACAAGAAATTGATCCGCATTATATTCAGATTGGTAACGAAATAAACAATGGATTGCTTTGGCCTGAAGGAAATAGGAGTAATCAAAACCAGATGAAAAGGCTATTAAAAAGTGGCATTAGCGCCGTAAGACAAACCAATAGTAAAACAAAAATAATAATCCATTTCGCTGGCTTCGAATATGCAGATTCCTTTTACTCAAGCCTTTCAGATTTAGATTATAATATTATCGGATTGAGTTATTACCCCATGTGGCACGGAAAAAATCTAGAAAATCTGAAACAAAATTTAATATCATTATCAAACCAGTATAATAAGCCTGTATTTATAGCCGAAACTTCCTACCCGTTTACTTTAAGCTGGAATGATTGGACTCATAACATCATTGGTTCAAATTCGCAAATTCTGATGGAATATCCCGCCACACCACAAGGCCAAAAAGACTATCTTGATAAAATAATTAGCCTGATAAAAGACGTACCAAAGGGAATCGGCTTTTGTTACTGGGGAGCTGAGTTGATCAGTTTAAATGGACCACAGTCAGCCCAGGGGTCATCATATGAAAATCAGGCATTTTGGGATTTTGAAAACAAAAGCCTGCCAATATTAGATTGCTTTAAATAGAACTTTTATTCCAAGTAGCACAAAGCTTGTCCGATAAAAAAAAGTCATAAAATTGGTGTTAAAACTCGTATTTATTCCTTCTATCCCCTTAGAATTTTGAGTTTATAGCTTATCTATTTGCAAAACAGCTTTAAAAATGGCAAATTTGCAGTGCTTATAGAGAAAGACGGAGGGAATAGACCCTGCGAAGTCTTAGCAACCTGTACCCACAAGGTGCTACATTCTATCCCGAAAGGGAAAAGATAAGCTACAGTCAGTTTCACCGACTTCTCGTAAAATAAGCAACCAGATTGATGAGTTTACGAGAAGAATTACAACAAAGAATTTTAGTGATTGATGGTGCCATGGGCACCATGATACAACGTTATCAGCACAGCGAAGAAGATTTTCGTGGCGAACGTTTCAAGGAGCATCCCTGTGATTTAAAGGGGAATAATGACCTGCTGAATATCACACGACCAGATGTGGTGAAGGCCATCCATGCCGAATACCTGAAAGCCGGCGCAGATATTATTGAAACGAATACCTTCAGCACCCAGCGCATTTCTCTGGCCGATTACCAGATGGAACCCCTGGCTTATGAATTGAGTTACGAAGGCGCCCGTCTGGCTCGTGAAGTAGCCGATAAGTTTACTCAGCAAAATCCATCTAAACCACGTTTTGTGGCAGGTGCCATCGGACCAACCAACCGTACCGCTTCTATTTCGCCCGATGTAAACGACCCGGGCTACCGTGCCGTATCATTCGATGATTTGGTAGCAGCTTACTTCGAGCAAGTGAAAGGATTGGTAGATGGCGGTGTGGATGCTTTATTGATCGAAACTATTTTCGATACCCTAAACGCGAAGGCAGCCATTTTTGCCATTAAAAGATATGAAGATGAATTAAAACAAGCCGGAAAACTAAAGGGAGAGCGCCTGGAAATCATGATTTCAGGTACCATTACCGATGCCAGCGGCCGTACCCTTTCCGGACAAACCGTAGAAGCCTTTTTGAATTCTTTAAATCACGCCGATTTATTGAGTATCGGTTTGAACTGTGCTTTAGGTGCCAAAGAAATGAGGCCACATATTCAGGAACTTTCTGAAAAAGCAACTTGTTTCATCTCGGCCTATCCAAACGCCGGATTACCTAATGAATTTGGTGCGTATGATGAACAGGCTCACGAAACTGCTCATTTGGTAGAAGATTTCATGAAAGCCGGATTGGTGAATATTGTAGGCGGATGCTGCGGCACCACCCCCGACCACATCGGGTGCATTGCCGAAAAAGCACAGCAACATTCACCACGTAAACCATCAAACCCCGAATCATACCTGCGTTTGAGTGGCTTAGAATCGCTCACGCTTACGCCCGAAACCAATTTTGTGAATATTGGTGAACGGACCAATATTACCGGTTCACCTAAATTTGCCAAACTTATTTTGAGCGGCGATTATGAAGGTGCTTTGACTGTGGCACGCCAACAGGTAGAAGGCGGAGCACAAGTAATTGACGTCAACATGGATGAAGGCATGCTCGATTCAGAAGCAGCCATGACCAAATTCCTGAACCTGATTGCTTCCGAACCGGATATTTCTAAGCTGCCTATCATGATCGATTCCTCCAAATGGAGTGTAATTGAGTGCGGATTGAAATGTTTACAGGGAAAGGGAATCGTCAATTCCATCTCTTTGAAGGAAGGTGAAGAAAAATTTAAGGAACACGCCCATAAAATTTTAAGATACGGAGCCGCAGTTGTGGTGATGGCATTTGATGAACAAGGTCAGGCCGATTCCTTAGATCGACGCATTGAAATCTGTAAAAGATCTTACCATATATTGGTGAATGAAGTCGGATTCCCGGCTCAGGATATCATTTTTGATCCTAATATTTTAACGGTTGCCACCGGATTAGAGGAGCATAACAATTATGCCGTCGATTTTATAGAAGCCACCCGCTGGATCAAACAAAACCTGCCATTAGCCAAAGTAAGCGGCGGGGTTTCCAATATTTCGTTCTCCTTCCGGGGAAATAATGTGGTTCGCGAAGCCATGCATTCCGCTTTCTTATACCACGCCATCAAAGCCGGTCTGGATATGGGCATTGTGAATGCCGGAATGCTTGAAGTATACGAGGAAATTCCGAAAGATTTACTCGAACTGGTAGAAGATGTATTACTCAACCGCCGCCCGGATGCCACAGAAAGACTGGTGGAATTTGCCGAAACCATCAAAACTAGTGGAAAGGTGATCGTAAAAGATGAAGCCTGGCGCAATGCTCCAGTAGAAGAACGTCTGTCGCATGCACTGGTAAAAGGCATTATTGATTACCTGGATGAAGATGTGGAAGAAGCCCGCCTCCAATACCCCAAACCACTGGAGGTAATTGAAGGCCCGCTAATGGCTGGTATGAATGTAGTAGGCGATCTGTTTGGAGAAGGGAAGATGTTCCTGCCGCAGGTGGTTAAATCGGCCCGGGTGATGAAAAAAGCAGTTGCCTACCTGCAGCCATTCATTGAGGCTGAGAAAAACGGTGTTCAGCAAACTGCCGGTAAGATCCTATTGGCCACCGTAAAAGGCGATGTACACGATATCGGGAAAAATATTGTGAGTGTAGTACTGGCTTGTAATAATTTCGAAATAATAGATTTAGGCGTCATGGTACCCGCCCAAGAGATCATCCGTAGGGCGAAAGAAGAGAAGGTAGACATTATCGGCTTAAGCGGACTCATCACCCCTTCGCTCGATGAAATGGTACACCTGGCCAAAGAAATGGAACGCGAAGGATTCAACATCCCGCTGATAATTGGCGGCGCTACCACCTCCCGCATCCATGCGGCAGTAAAAATTGCCCCGCAATATTCCGGACCAACTGTTCACGTGTTAGATGCCTCCCGAAGCGTAACTGTTTGCAGTAACCTGCTCAACGAAAAAAATCGGGATAGCTATACCAAAGAAATAAGAGAAGAGTACGGCAAAACCAGGGAAACACACCTGCAAAAGCAGCTGGAGAAACCTTATAAAAAGTTGACCGATGCCCAGGCAAAAAAATATGCCATCGATTGGACAAGCTACCAAGCGACACAACCGAAATTTTTAGGCACCAAAGTTTTTGAAGATTTTCCGCTGGATGACCTGGTGCCTTATATTGACTGGACTCCATTCTTCCATACCTGGGAATTGAGAGGCAGTTACCCGAAAATTTTGAAAGATGAAGTGGTTGGGCAAGAAGCTACCAAACTCTTCGAAGATGCTCAGGTATTATTGAAGCGAATTATCAATGAAAAATTGTTAAAAGCCAAAGGAGTAATCGGTTTCTGGCCAGCGAACGCGGTAAATGATGACATAAAACTGGTGACTGAGGACGCCCAACTGAGGACCCTTCACTTCCTCCGTCAGCAAGCCGAAAAACCTGCTGAAGAACCTTATTACAGTCTGGCCGATTTTATAGCACCCAAAGAGAGCGGAAAAAATGATTATATCGGAGCGTTCGCGGTAACTACTGGAATTGGCTGCGACGAGCTGGTTGCTCAGTTTGAAGCTCAAAACGACGATTATAACAGCATCTTGGTGAAGGCTTTGGCCGATCGCCTTGCCGAGGCATTCGCAGAGAAAATGCACGAACTGGTTAGAAAGGACTATTGGGGCTATGCTTCTGCAGAAACTTTGACTAACGAAGAATTAATTAAAGAAAAATACCAGGGAATACGTCCGGCGCCGGGCTATCCGGCATGCCCCGACCACACCGAAAAGCAGACCCTTTTTGAATTACTGGATGCAGAAAAAGCCATTGGACTTTCTTTGACCGAAAGCTGCGCCATGCATCCGGCGGCAGCCGTAAGCGGTTATTATTTCGCTCATCCGGAAGCTCGTTATTTTGGATTGGGTAAAATAACTCAGGATCAAGTAAGCGATTACGCCAAACGAAAGAATATCTCAATGGAAGAAGCCGAAAAATGGCTTGGACCGAATTTAGGATATACGGTTTAAGGCATATTGTTTAAAATTAGAAAAATCGTAACCCGCAATAAGAACAACCAGGAACACAACACATGAAGATCACCGAACATATTCAAAATGCCAAAGGCAAAACCCTCTTTTCTTTTGAGTTGCTGCCGCCTGTAAAAGGCAACAGCATCAATGGCATTTACGATGCCATCGACCCGCTGATGGAGTTCAAGCCGCCTTTTATCGATGTAACCTATCATCGTGAAGATTACATTTACAAAGAGCGTGAAGATGGACTGCTGGAAAAGGTATCCTACCGTAAACGTCCGGGGACGGTGGCGATCTGTGCGGCCATCATGAACCGTTACAAAGTAGACGCGGTACCGCACTTAATTTGTGGTGGTTTTACCAAAGAAGAAACAGAAAACGCCCTCATCGATCTACAATTTTTAGGGATTGACAATGTATTGGTGTTACGGGGAGATGCCCGAAAAGCGGATGCGGCCTTTGTACCTACCCCTGGTGGACATAGTCACGCTACAGGTTTGTTAAAACAAGTAATGGATATGAACCAGGGTAAATACTTGCACGAAGACCACGATCATACTTACAAAACCGATTTTTGTATCGGCGTTGCCGGGTACCCGGAAAAACATTTCGAATCGCCCAACCTGAAAACTGACTTTAAATACCTGAAGAAAAAGGTAGAGTTGGGCGCCGGCTTCATCGTAACCCAGATGTTTTACGATGTGCAGAAGTACAAAGATTTTGTGGCCATGTGCCGGGAAAATGATATCCATGTGCCTATCATCCCCGGACTCAAACCCATTACCTCTTCCAAACAATTGGTGAGCCTGCCCAAGATGTTCCATATCGATATTCCGATAGCTTTAAGTGAAGCCGTAAGCAAATGCAAAAGCGAGGCTGAGGTGAAAGAGGTGGGCATTGAATGGATGATCGACCAGTGCAAAGAATTGATCAAAATTGGCGCTCCGGTGCTACATTTCTACACCATGAGTAATCCCGGCCCTACAAAACGCATCGCGGAAGCTATTTTTTAAGCCATTGGCATTAGTTTTTGTAATTTAGACCCTGCATGAAAGGGCTTGTCATCAAATCAACCGGGAGCTGGTATCAGATATTAAGCGATACCGGACAACGAGTAGATTGCCGCATTCAAGGTAAATTCCGGTTGAAAGACATCAAAACTACCAACCCGATTGCCGTAGGCGACCGGGTGGAATTTGAATTAGAACCCGAGCTCGAAACGGGAGTGATCACCCAACTGGAGGAACGCAAAAATTATATCATCCGCAAGTCGGTTAACCTGAGCAAACAGGCGCAAATTATTGCTGCTAATCTTGATCAGGCATTTTTGATCGTAACCTTGGCTTCACCCCGAACCTCTTTAGGGTTCATCGACCGCTTTTTAGTGACCGCAGAGGCGTATGATATTCCGGCCATTTTGATTTTCAACAAACTGGACCTGTTCAGCGAAGAAGGGCTGGAAATTCTGGCCGAGTACGAGCAAATCTATACTGATTTGGGTTATTCCTGCTATCATGTATCAGCTAAAGAGGGTACCAATATCGAACAAATTAAGACCTTATTAAAAGATAAGGTCACGCTCATCAGCGGACATTCGGGCGTGGGGAAATCTACCCTCATCAACGCCATTTTACCGGAGGCCGAAGTCAAAACGGGTGCAGTTTCCGACTGGAGCGATAAAGGCCAGCACACCACCACCTTTGCAGAAATGTATACTTTGCCTTTTGGTGGATACTTGATCGATACGCCCGGCATACGCGAATTGGGTGTTTTTGACATTGAACCGCAGGATTTGGGGCGTCTTTTCCCCGAATTCAGAGAAAGGATGGGCGATTGCCGTTTTCACAATTGCCGGCACATCAACGAACCTGGGTGTGCGGTTTTAGCAGCCCTGGAAACCGGAGAAATTGAGCCCAGCCGCTACGATTCTTACCTGAGCATTTATCACGGAAACGAGACGAGAAATTAATTATGAGAGCTGTTATTCAAAGAGTTAGCCATGCATCTTGCACCGTGGAAGGACAAATAACAGGACAAATTGATGCCGGCTTTTTGGTGCTCTTAGGCGTAGAAGAAAACGATACGACCGAAGATGCCGTTTGGCTGGCTCAAAAAATTGCGAACATTCGTATTTTCTCTGATGAGGCAGGACAAATGAACCGTTCTTTAGCAGATATCAGTGGAAGGATTTTGCTCATTTCCCAATTCACCTTATTTGCCCAAACCAAAAAAGGCAACCGCCCTGGTTTCATTAGGGCTGCCCGGCCTGATAAAGCCATCCCGTTATATGAATTCATGCAGGCGGAATTAGAAAAACTGACCGGGACCAAAATAGAAACCGGCATTTTTGGTGCCGATATGAAGATCAGTCTACTGAACGATGGTCCGGTGACCATTCTCATAGATACCCAAAACAAGGAGTAATTATGACCATTAATGAAGCACAAAAAACCGTAGATGAGTGGATCAAAACCAAGGGGATTCGCTATTTCAACGAACTGACGAATACCGCCATACTCATGGAAGAAGTGGGTGAAGTGGCCCGCATCATGGCCCGAACATACGGCGAGCAATCGTTCAAAAAATCTGATGAGGAAGTGAACCTGGCCGATGAGATGGCCGATGTGTTATTTGTGCTGATCTGCCTGGCCAACCAAACGGATATCGACCTGACCAAAGCTCTGGAACAAAATCTCGAAAAGAAAACCCAACGAGACTCCGAAAGGCATCAAAATAACGAGAAATTAAAATAATCGCGTCATTTCGACGAGCGGAAGTGAGGAGAAATCTCTAGTAAAAAATCTAAAGAGATTTCTCTCCCGATGAGTCGGGATGGAAAAGACGGTTAGGAATTTAACTTCAACAACCGATCACCATCCAAAACCGGAATGGCATCAATCAAATCTACCTGAAGGCAGAAGGCAATATCCGATTCAATTTTTAATTCCTTTAAACGCTCACTGTGCGAAGTTTTTTTCAGAAAACCATTTAAATCATCTTTCGCCATTTGGTATAAATCGGCAGCCAGGATGGCGGAATCATCGAATTTGTAGCCTTCGTTTTGCAACTGGTGAGCCACCGCTCCGGCAAACAAGGTGTCTTCCAGGTTCACTTTATTTTTCCAACCGGCACATAACAATAAAACATCATGAGACTGGTTTTTTAACCAATTGCTGATGGCACTTAAATTCAAGAAAGAACCGATTAAAACGCTTTGCGCTCCCCTACTCTCATTGATGGCATGGGTGCCGTTGGTGGTGGTCAATACCACAGTTTTGCCGCTCACTTTTTCGGCGGTATAAGAGAAAGGAGAATTGCCAAAATCAAAGCCTTCCACTACTTCTCCATTACGCTCGGCAGCCAGCAAATAATCAGTGTGCTCGTAAGAACGGCAGGCGTCAACTGTAGCTACCGGAATAATGGCCTCAGCACCATTGGCAATGCCATAGCACATGGAGGAGGTGGCCCGAAAAATATCGATGACTACCACCAGACTGTCTTTAATATCGTAAAGGTGTAATAAGGCCGGGCTAAGGCAGACCTCCAGTTTACGTTGCTGCATCTTAAGCTTTATAGAACGGGAATTTCACCACCAGGGCTTTCACCAGTTGTTCACGGATCTTGATAAAAATTTCAGTGCCTTCTTTGGCGAAATCGGTGGCGATATAACCCAGACCAATGGCTTTTTGTAAAGATGGCGATTGGGTACCCGAAGTTACCTTACCGATGGTATTTCCAGCTGCATCGCAAATTTCATAATCATGGCGAGGAATACCGCGTTCCAACATTTCAAAACCTGCCAACTTACGTTTTACGCCTTCTTGCTTTTGAGCCGAAAGAGCTGCTGAATTCACAAAATCTTTAGTGAACTTGGTGATCCAACCCAATCCCGCTTCCAATGGGGATGTGGTATCGTCGATATCATTTCCGTATAGGCAGAAACCCATTTCCAAACGCAAAGTATCTCGGGCACCTAAACCAATTGGCTGAATGCCAAACGGAGCACCGGCTTCGAAAATGGCCTTCCAGATCACATCGGCATGCTCATTATCAAAATAAATTTCGAAACCGCCAGCACCGGTATAGCCAGTAGCCGAGATCAATACATTATCCACCCCGGCAAATTTTCCTTTTACAAAGGTGTAATATTCCATTGCCGATAAATCAACCTCGGTTAGGCTTTGTAATGCTTGAGCGGCTTTAGGCCCTTGAACGGCCAATAAAGAAGTACGGTCTGAGATATCTTTCATATCTACCCCGTAGGTATTGTATTTGGAAATCCAGTCCCAATCTTTTTGAATGTTGGAGGCATTCACTACCAGCATATAGGTTTTCTCATCGATACGGTACACCAACAAATCGTCAACTATTCCACCCTGCTCGTTTGGCAGGCAAGAATACTGGATCTTACCATCATATAATTTGGAAGCATCGTTAGATGTTACTTTTTGAATCAAATCTAATGCGCCCTCACCTTTTAGGATGAACTCGCCCATATGGCTCACATCAAACACGCCTACGCCCTTACGAACGGTCTCGTGTTCCACATTGATGCCGGCATATTGCACAGGCATATTGTATCCGGCAAAAGGAACCATTTTGGCACCTAATGCGATATGGGTTTGGGTTAAGGCGGTGTTTTTCATTTTGATTTATTTGAAGCGAAATTAAGAAAAAAGCGCTTAGCGATTTATTGAAATAATGTCAACTGTGGATCAGTAACCTTGAAAGTACGACGATGGTAGGGTGAAAAGCCATGTGCCAGCACCGCTTCACGATGTTTTTGAGTAGGATAGCCTTTATTGCTAGCCCAGTCGTATTGCGGAAATTCAGCAGCGATTTGCTCCATAAAATCATCCCGGTAGGTTTTAGCCAAAATGGAAGCTGCCGCGATAGAAAAATACTTGCCATCGCCTTTTACAATGCATTGGTGGGGTAAATCCTGGTATTGTTTAAATCGGTTGCCATCTACTAAAATTAGCTCCGGTCTGGTTTTAAGACTATCTAAAGCCCGGTGCATAGCCAAAAAAGAGGCTTGCAGAATATTGATCCGATCGATCTCCTCATGACCTACCTCCGCTACTGAAAATGCCAAAGCTTGCGTTTCTATTTCTGTTCGGAGTTGTTTGCGTTGCAACTCATTCAATTGCTTCGAATCATGCAACAGAGGATGATGGAAATCCTTGGGCAGGATTACCGCAGCGGCAAATACCGGACCGGCCAGGCAGCCACGACCGGCTTCATCGCAACCGGCTTCAAGCAAGTCTTCTTGAAAAAAAGGCAAAAGCATTGGGTTGAAATTAGAAAAATATCCCGAAAGGTTTAATTGATCCTTACAGAAAGCATCGTCAAGTCATCGGTGGGTCCTTTTACTTTGATGCTGTCTTCAATATATTTTAGTAATGACTGGTGCAGATCATAAATGGGTAAGTGCAAATTCAGCCTCAGAAAATCGGCCAATTGTTGCTCACAAAAATGCTCGGCCACATTTTTTCTTTCAATCAAGCCGTCGGTATAATTGAAAATAAAATCACCGCTTTGGAGGTATTGCAAACCGATATCAATAAATGGCAGCTTTTCAAATGCACCCAACATGATGGTCCCGGATTTTAAGGGTTGATACTGATGGTCATGGAATAAAATAGGCGGATGATGGCCAGCATTTACATAGCTGAGCAAACCGGTTTCGGTATCGTAAATGCCTAAAAATAGCGTGATATACCACTCACCACGGGTATTTTTCCAAATAAACTCATTCAGCCTTTGAACAATCTCAATAGGATTACGGGTATTGGCCACCCATGCCCTCAAACTAGCTTGCAGATTGGCCATGAGCAAGGCCGCCGCAATGCCCTTGCCCGAAACATCTGCAATACACCACATCAGTTCGGTTCCATTGATTTTGGCAAAATCAAAATAATCGCCTCCAATACTTTCATGCGGCTGATACCAGGCATTAATTTCAACCGAAGAGTCGGTAAGTAACTGTTCGGGAATCAGCATGTATTGTACTTGCCTGCCCAATTCCAATTCTCGCTCCAAACGTTCTTTCTCGAGCTTATCTCTCAACAATTGCTTGTTTTCTTCAGCAAAAACTACTTGACTTACCAAGGTTTGGATGAATTGCAGATCGTGATTTAAAAACCCTGTTGCTTCATCCATACTTTTTACCAATACAAAAGCACAAAGTTTACGATGAGAAATAATGGGAATATAAAAATCGTAATGCCAAAAAAGATCTTTACCGGGTAAATGCCTCTGTTTAATACCATAGATATGCTTGTGTAAGGCAGATTTCCGGAAGCGTTTTTGCTGTTCAAAATACGTATCTCCAAATCCGGAAAAATCTTTGAAAGAGCCTTCTTGCTTTAAAAAAAACCTGAATTGATGAACCTTCAAATGCACTTTTAAAATCACATGCAACATTTCTAAAAGTTCTTTCAGACTGGCCCCTTTGTTGATGGCTTGTGTTAATTCGAGTAGCGAATTGAGTTCAGCTTGTCGTTTTAACAACAAATTGATCAATTCATTATCATGATGTTGGGGACCCACAACTTGACTCACAGTTATTTGTTAGCACCCCAAAATTAAGGATTAATCGCTAAATAATTAATAATTAAGAATTATTTGTAATTTTAAAGAAATTGTTATAACTTATTTGTTTGATCTTCAATTGAAGGCTGGCTTTATTTAGAAGCCTAAATGATGTATAATTGTAATTATGCAGACCCAACAGGCCAAAGAAAGAATCATACTCGGTATAGACCCGGGTACCGCCATTATGGGTTATGGATTGATTAAAGAGACAGGAACAAAAATGGAGTTGATCAATTTGGGAGTGATCAAGCTCAACCACCTGGACGATCATCCGCTCAAACTGCAAGTTATTTTCGAAAAAACACTGGAACTGATAGATCAATACCACCCCGATTGCATGGCATTAGAAGCGCCTTTTTATGGGAAAAACATTCAAGTGATGTTAAAGTTGGGCAGGGCGCAGGGAGTGGCCATGGCTGCCGGACTTTCCAGAAATTTACCCATCACCGAATATTCACCTCGTAAAATTAAACAAGCCATTACCGGCAATGGGAATGCAGGCAAAGAACAGGTAGCCGCCATGCTCCAAACCTTACTCTCTTTTAAGGAAACACCCGAATTTTTGGATGCTACCGACGGCCTCGCCGTAGCAGTTTGTCATTCATTCCAACGCATTGGGAGTGATTCAAACAAAAAAAGCTACTCCGGATGGGCAGCTTTTGCAAAAGATAACCAGAAACGAATTAAATAAGCGCTGCCCTTATTTTTTGAGCGGTGGCTGCTAATTCTTCCTGACTCGGTTTTAATTTTTCTTTGGCGAAATTCATATCACTAACCGAGTTCATTGGGATGAGGTGCACATGCGCATGCGGCACTTCTAAACCGATGACTGATACACCAACCTTTTTACAAGGAATGGCCTTTTTCACCCCTTCGGCCACAATTTTAGCGAAAAGCATTAAACCAGCATAAGCCTCATCATCGATATCAAAAATATAATCAGTTTCTTTTTTAGGAATAACCAATACATGACCCTCTGCTAATGGATTGATATCCAAAAAAGCTAAATAATCATTAGTTTCTGCCACTTTATATGCCGGTATTTCTCCCGAAATGATTTTAGAGAAAATGCTCATCTTATCTGCTGATTTCTACAATTTCAAATTCAATCTGACCAGCTGGAACCGTGATTTCCACTCTATCGCCCACCGATTTTCCTAATAAACCTTTGGCAATGGGAGATTTCACAGAAATTTTTCCTGATTTTAAATCAGCTTCGCTTTCAGAAACCAATTGATAGGTCATCTCTGCACCGTTTTTGGTGTTTTTAATTTTCACTTTAGACAAGGCCAGCACTTTAGAGGTATCTAGTTTCGATTCATCAATTAAGCGGGCATTGGCCAATACTTCTTCCAGCTTGGCAATTTTGGCTTCATGGTGTCCTTGCGCTTCTTTAGCCGCATCGTATTCGGCATTTTCGGAAAGGTCGCCTTTGTCTCTTGCTTCGGCAATCGCCTTGGCAATTTGAGCACGACCTTCGGTGCGCAAATGCTGTAATTCTTGTTTCAGTTTCTCTAATCCTTCTTTGGTGTAATACGTTACATCTGCCATAGTTATCTGTTTATTGGTACTGTATAAAAAACAAACAAGACTAAATCAGCGCTGCCGAAATAGTCTTGCTTGGTGTAGTACGAAGATAAATGTACCGTTTTAGATTTCCAAATTTTTCAATTTCTCGGCCAAAACCTCCGAGATTTTCCGGTACGATTCAAACGTCCAGCCGGCTACATGTGGACTTAGCAGTACACGTTCATTTTGTGCTAAATCGGCATACCAGTTTTGCTCGGCTAAAGCCGGAAAATTCTCTACCTCCAACACATCCAGTCCGGCACCTCTTATTTTGCCTTCGGCAATGGCCTTAAGAATGGCCTGGGTGTTTACAATTTCTCCCCTCGAAGTATTCAGGAAGAAAATAGGTTTCCTGAAATGAAACAGGTATTCATGGTCTACCAGCTGGCGAGTTTCACGGGTAAGCGGTATATGTAAACTGAGCACATCACTGAATTTCACGATCTCCTCCATACTGACTTCACGAGCATAAGCATCCGAAAAACCGGTCTTGTATTTATCGTAAGCGATTACATCGAGTCCAAAACCTTGTAATTTTTGAGCCAAGGCTTGGCCCATGTATCCATACCCGATGATGCCAAAAGTACGACCCTTTAGTTCCCAGGCCCGGTTAGCTTCGCGATCCCAAATTCCTTGGCGCACTTGTTGATCGGCTTGGCGCAAATTATTCATCAAGGATAGTAACATCCCGATGGTATGTTCGGCTACTGCATCAGCATTGCCTTCGGGGGCATTGATGCAAGTAATACCCTTCTCTTTCGCATAAGCCTCATCCACATTATCCATACCTGCACCGGCACGGGCAATAAATTTGAGATTCGGGGCGGAGTCTATCATTTCGCGGTCAACCCGAAATTTAGTTCGGATGACCAAGCCTTCATAATCATGAATGACCGCCAGGGTTTGCTCACGGGTAAACAGCGGTTCTTCTGTTAAGGCATACCCCAAAGATTCTGCCTCCTGTTTAAAAACCGGATGCAAGTCGTCAACTATAAGAATCTGCTTTTTAGCCATTTGCTGCTTGGATCAATTGAGTCAATTTTACAAAATCGGCTACTGTTAAACGTTCGGCACGTAGCTCCAGTAGCGCCTCTCCTATTAATTTTTCTTTAGCCAAAATTCCCGAAAGGGCATTACGCAAAGTTTTACGTCGCTGATTAAAAGCCGCTTTTACCACCTGCCAGAACAACTTTTCATCGCAAGGCAGTGTGGACACCTCGTTACGAGTGAGGCGGATGACCGCAGAAAGCACTTTAGGCGGCGGATTAAAGACCCCGGCCTTCACCGTAAACAAATATTCTACCTGATAATAAGTCTGCAAAAAAACACTCAGAATGCCGTATACCTTATTGCCCGGCTTGGCGGCACAGCGCTCGGCCACTTCTTTTTGAAACATGCCCACCACCTCTACTACCTGCTGCCGATTATCTAAAACTTTAAACAAAATTTGAGAAGAAATATTGTAGGGGAAGTTTCCGATCACCGCCATCGGGCCTTTGAAGTACTTACCAAAATCGAGTTCCAGAAAATCACCATTAATTAGCCGGTTTTGGAGCTGCGGATATTTCTTCTTTAAAAAATCTACCGATTCACTATCGATGTCCATGAGCCAAGTCTCAAATGCTGTTTTTTGCAATAAAAAGTCAGAAAGAATTCCCATTCCGGGCCCCACCTCCAGCACTTGCTGGTATTGATCCGTCAGCTGCAAGCTGTTCACAATCTTCTCGGCAATATTTTTGTCGGTTAAAAAGTGTTGACCTAAATGTTTCTTGGCTCTGACCAAACTCATTGAATCGGTAATTTGAAGACAAATTAAGGAAAGTTTAAGCAGTATTTGGCGCATTGCCATCGCTTTTACTTATTTTGCAGGAAATTATGAGTGATAAAGTCAAAATTGGTATTTCTATTGGTGATGTAAACGGCATCGGGCTGGAAGTGATTATCAAAACCTTATTAGATAAGCGCATCCTCGATTATTGCACGCCAATTGTTTACGGAAATACCAAAGTGGCCTCTTTTCATCGTAAAACTTTGGGGATTGATGATTTCAGTTTTAATGTGATCAGCAAAGCGGCGGATGCACACCCCAGAAGACCCAATATGATCAATTGCTGGGAGGAAGATGTAAAAATTGAATTGGGACAATCTACCGATATTGGTGGCAAGTACGCCTTCTTATCGCTCGAAAGAGCCACAAATGACCTAATCTCAGGCGAAATTGATGCCCTGGTAACTGCACCTATCAATAAGCAGAATATCCAAAGCGAAAACTTCCAGTTTGCTGGTCATACCGAATACATACAGGCAAAAGCCGGAGCCGATGAATCATTGAT
The DNA here is from genome assembly GCA_964580845.1 of uncultured Sphingobacterium sp. Taxonomy (GTDB): domain Bacteria; phylum Bacteroidota; class Bacteroidia; order Sphingobacteriales; family Sphingobacteriaceae; genus JAIPAN01. The sequence continues at coordinate 26,097 of CAZOLA010000012.1, read as the reverse complement.
GTTACTCATGGGCGAAGATTTGCGGGTTGGCCTCGTAACCGGACATATACCGGTGGCCGAGGTGAGCAAAAAAGTTACTAAAGAGAAGATCCTTAAAAAACTGGAGCTGATTAACCAATCGCTCAAAACCGATTTCTGGGTTGAAAAACCAAAAATTGCGGTTTTAGGATTAAATCCACATGCCGGAGATGAAGGTTTGATTGGCGAAGAAGAACAAACCATCATCGCACCCGCGGTGGAAGAGGCAAATAAAAAAGGACTCTTGGCTTTTGGGCCTTATCCGGCTGATGGCTTTTTTGCCACACAGAGCTGGAAACAGTTTGACGCCGTTCTGGCCATGTACCACGACCAGGGATTGATCCCTTTTAAACAATTGGCTTTCCACAACGGGGTGAATTACACCGCTGGTTTACCGATAGTACGCACTTCGCCCGATCATGGAACCGCCTATGATATTGCCGGAAAAAACGAAGCCGATGCCGGATCTTTCCGCGAAGCGGTATTCGCAGCTGTTCATATAGTAAAAAGTCGTCGCGAAACTTCAGAATTAACCGCCAATCCACTGAAATTTAGTAAACTGTCCAGAGATCGGGACTAAACAGCAATTTCAAAAAAACTTCCCGCTTAAATAAATTTTCTCTACATTTGCAGGCTTAATTGTCGTGCTTTGAAAGCTTTGCAGCAATACCGAATTCCATTTACCGGCTTAAAAATCGGTAAACACCCATTCGATTTCGACATTGACGAATCGTTTTTTAGGGAATTTGAATATTCGCTGGTTCAAAACGGAAAACTGCAGGTTTCACTGGAGTTGGATAAACAGGAGACCATGATGCTCCTCCATTTCCAAATCAAAGGTGAGATTTTTCAGTCTTGCGATTGGTGTTTGGCCGAATATCCCACGAAAGTGGAATTAACCGAACAGGAAATCGTGAAATTTAGTAACGATGACTTACTGGAAGACAATACAGAAGAGATCATCCTGCTGAACCGAAATGAACATGAGTTGGATGTATCCGGATTAATTTACGAATACATCATGCTGGCAGTTCCGCTCTTTAAGCGTTGCGAAGAAGAGGGAAATACCAAATGGTGCGACCAGGAAATGATTGAAAAGCTGAAGAGTCTTTCTGTTCCTGAACAAGAAAATGAAGATTTGGCTGACCCACGTTGGGAAGCCCTGAAGAATATAAAAAACAAGAATTAACAAATAGGAAGCTATGGCACATCCAAAACGGAAGATCTCGAAATCGAGAAGAGATAAAAGAAGAACTCACTACAAAGCGGAGGCTCCAACTTTATTTACCTGCAAAACTACAGGTGCTGTTCACTTACCTCACCGTGCTTACACTGTTGACGGCAACTTGTATTACAGAGGTAAATTAGTGATCGAAAATACCAGCGTCGCTTAAGTTTAATTTTCTGAAATGAAAATTGGCTTAGATTTCATGGGCGGAGATTACGCTCCCAAAGCAGCAGTTTTGGGAGCCATTGCAGCTCAAAAAGTCTTATCCCCCGATCAAAAAATTGTATTGTTTGGCGACAAAGAACAGGCATTGTCTTTTCTGGCCGAGCATGAAATTGATCCATCCTGCTTTGAATTTGTGCATGCCACCGAGGTAATCGGCATGGGCGAGCACCCCACCAAAGCCATTACCCAAAAACCCAATTCCAGTATCAGCCTTGGTTTTCAGTACCTGAAAGAAGGTAAAATTGATTCTTTTGCTTCGGCTGGAAATACCGGCGCCATGTTGGTAGGTTCTATGTTCAGCGTAAAACCCATTGAAGGAGTGTTGCGCCCGGCCATCGCCACCAATGTGCCCAAGCTGAAAAGTGGTTTCGGAATTATGCTCGATGTAGGTGCCAATGCCGACTGCAAACCCGAAATGCTGGCCCAGTTTGGATTACTCGGCAGCATCTTTGCGGAAAGTGTTTACGGAATCAGCCATCCAAAAGTTGCCTTGATGAACATTGGAGAAGAGGAAGAAAAAGGGAACATCCTGAGCATGGGGGCCTATCCATTAATGAAAGCCGAAAAGCAATATAATTTCGTTGGAAACGTGGAAGGACGTGACCTGTTTAACGACAAAGCCGATGTGATTGTGTGCGACGGCTTTACAGGCAATGTCATGTTAAAGCTGGCCGAAACCTTTTACGTTTTGACCTTGAAAAAGGGCTTTAAAGACGAATTCTTTGATCGTTTTAATTACGAACAATACGGAGGCAGTCCGATTTTGGGTGTAAACGCTCCGGTAATTATCGGTCATGGAATTTCGAGTCCGGAAGCCATAAAAAATATGGTACTGCTTTCCAGAACCATGATTGAATCAAAGCTGGTTGAGAAGATCAAGACCGCATTGAATTCATAACCGAACCTGATCATGCAAAAATTACGTGCTGCCATTACTGCAGTAAATTCCTATGTTCCTGAGTATATTCTTACCAACCAGGAGTTAGAGACCATGGTAGATACCAACGATGAATGGATCACCACCCGTACAGGCATCAAAGAACGTCATATCTTGAAAGGTGAAGGCTTAGGCACTTCAGATATGGCGGTTCCTGCAGTTCAGGGCTTACTGAAAAAACGTGGCATCACTGCCGAAGATATAGATCTCATTATTTTTTGTACCACTACCCCCGATATGCCTTTTCCGGCTACCGCGAATATCTTGGCCGACAAAATTGGAGCGAAAAATGCCTGGGGATTTGACTTAAATGCTGCCTGTTCGGGCTTTATTTACGGATTAAGCACTGGCGCTCAGTTCATAGAAACGGGTAAACACCAAAAAGTTCTGGTGGTTGGTGGCGATAAAATGTCGTCCATCATCGATTACGAAGACCGACAAACCTGCATCATATTTGGCGATGGCTGCGGAGCCGTATTATTAGAACCAAATTCCGAAAATTTGGGCATGATGGATACTATCTTGAAAAGCGATGGATCTGGCCGGATCTATTTACACCAAAAAGCAGGTGGATCTGCCAAACCTGCAAGCCACGCTACGGTAGATGCCCGTGAACATTTTGCTTACCAGGAAGGTCAGGCAGTATTTAAATTTGCCGTAACCAATATGGCCGATGTAGCTGCCGAAATCATGGAACGCAATCAATTAACAGCCGATGACGTGGCTTGGTTAGTTCCGCATCAGGCGAATAAAAGAATCATCGATGCCACCGCAAACCGCATGGGTGTAGGACCTGAAAAAGTGATGGTAAACATCGAGAAATATGGCAATACCACCAATGGAACGATCCCTCTATGCTTAGCCGAATGGGAAAGTCAGCTTAAAAAGGGCGACACCTTGATTTTAGCGGCTTTTGGAGGCGGATTTACATGGGGTGCAGTATACCTGAAATGGGCCTACTAAGCCGGCAAAAACTTTTTCTTAATATTTATTTCTATTTTTGAATCCTGATCTAAACAGGAATTTGAATTAACCCCAAAAACATGGATATCAAGCAAATTCAGGAACTCATTAAATTTGTGCACAAATCGGGTGTAAATGAGGTTTCTATTGAAGAAAAAGACTTCAAAATCACCATAAAAACCAATCAGGCGCCAACCGTAGTAAATGCCACTATTCCCGCAGCAGCTCCTGTAGCAGCCCCGGCCCCACAAGCGGCGGCCCCAGCTCCGGCAGCACCCGCTCCGGCTACTCCGGCTGCAACCCCGGCTACTGATGACAGCAAATACATTACTATCAAATCCCCAATGATTGGCACATTCTACCGTTCATCAAGCCCCGATAAGCCGGTGTTTGTAAACGTAGGTGATGAAATTAGCCCAGGTCAGGTATTGTGTGTCGTTGAGGCGATGAAATTATTCAATGAAATTGAAGCTGAAGTTTCAGGACGTATCGTGAAGGTATTGGTAGATAATGCCAGTCCAATTGAATACGACCAGCCTTTATTCTTGGTAGAACCAGCCTAATTCAATTTGTCAATTTGTTTATCTGTCCATTTGTCTATCATTCATAGGGGCGGACTCATCGACAAATTGGCAAATCGACAAATCGATTAATCAGATATCATGTTTAAAAAGATATTAATTGCCAACCGCGGAGAAATTGCCTTACGTATCATTCGTACCTGCAAGGAAATGGGTATTAAAACCGTTGCGGTTTATTCAACTGCCGATCGCGAAAGTTTACACGTTCGTTTCGCCGATGAAGCGGTATGTATTGGCCCTCCGCCCAGTAAAGATTCCTATTTAAGTATTCCTAATATCATTGCAGCTGCAGAGTTAACCAATGCAGATGCCATTCATCCAGGTTACGGGTTTTTATCCGAGAACGCCAAATTCTCAGCCATTTGTCGCGATTATGGGATCAAATTTATTGGTGCCACCCCAGAGCAGATCAATGCCATGGGCGACAAAGCATCAGCTAAAGATACCATGAAAAAAGCCGGAGTGCCTACCATTCCGGGATCAGACGGTTTGGTAAGTGACGTGAAAGAAGGCATTAAAATTGCCAATGAGATTGGTTATCCCATCATCCTGAAAGCAACTGCCGGTGGTGGTGGCCGTGGTATGCGTATTGTGTGGAAAGATGAAGAATTTGAACCCGCCTGGGATTCGGCCCGTCAGGAAGCAGGCGCTGCTTTCGGTAACGACGGTATCTACCTCGAAAAATTTGTGGAAGATCCGCGACATATTGAAATTCAAATTGTGGGCGACCAATTTGGTAAGGCTTGTCACCTTTCAGAACGTGATTGCTCCATCCAGCGTCGTCACCAAAAATTGGTGGAAGAATCCCCTTCTCCATTTATGACTCCAGAATTGCGGAAGAAAATGGGTGAAGCAGCTATTAAAGGCGCTCAAGCTGTGCAATATGAAGGTGCCGGAACCATTGAGTTCTTGGTAGACAAGCACCGTAATTTCTACTTCATGGAGATGAACACCCGTATTCAGGTGGAACATCCGGTTACGGAAGAAGTCATTAACTACGATTTAATTAAAGAACAGATCAAGGTGGCTGCAGGTGAACCCATCACCGGTAAAAATTACGAACCAGAAATGTTTGCCATCGAATGCCGCATCAATGCCGAAGATCCTTTTAACGGTTTCCGACCGGCACCAGGAGCCATCAAAAACTTCCACTCACCGGGTGGCCATGGGGTTCGGGTTGATACACATGTTTACGCCGGTTACCAAATTCCACCCAATTACGATTCCATGATCGCCAAGTTGATCTGCGTGGCCCAAACCCGCGAAGAAGCGATCAATAAGATGGAAAGAGCATTGAGCGAATTCGTGATCGAGGGCGTTAAAACTACCATTCCTTTTCACCAGCGTTTAATGAAAGATCCAAACTTCCGTAAAGGTGAATTTACCACCAAGTTTATGGAGACTTTCGAAATCAAGGAATAAGAGGATATGAGCGAAGAGCAGGCCAATAGCAAACCCAAAAGATCGAGGGCTAATCTCGAAGAAGAGATGTCCTTTTTTGGACACTTGGCTACGCTGAGAATGCACTTGGTGCGATCCGCTCTCGTGATTGTTTCTATCACCGCATTGGCTTTCGTTTATTACGACATCATATTTGATCAAATCGTAATGGGGCCAAAAAATCCTTCCTTTTGGACCTACCGGATGATGTGCCTCTTGGCGGAAAAGTTTAGTTTAGGAGCCGATTTCTGCATCAAAGAAATTCCCTTTAACATCATCAATACCGAAATGGCAGGCCAGTTTACCTTGCAAATGAATTCTTCATTGATCATGGGTATTGTACTCGGTTTCCCATACTTGCTTTGGGAACTCTGGCGCTTCGTAAAACCAGCCTTACACGAAAACGAACGCAAATCGGCGAGTGGTTTTGTGTTTTATGCCAGCATGTTATTCGTTTTAGGAATTTTATTCGGTTACTACATCATCTCTCCACTTTCGGTCAATTTCCTGGCAAATTATACCGTTAGTGAATTTATTGTCAATAACATAACCATCGACTCCTATCTCTCTACTGTTGCTACCCTCACCCTGGGTTCAGGGATCATTTTCGAACTGCCCATCATTATCTATGTACTGTCGAAGTTGGGAATCATGACCCCTCAGTTTATGCGCAGCAGTCGCAGGTATGCCACGGTCATCATCCTCATCATCGCCGCAATCGTTACCCCTACCCCAGACCTGTTTACCATGTTTACGGTAAGTCTACCGCTCTTTTTGCTCTACGAAATCAGTATTATTGTTTCCGGCAAAGTAGCACGTAAGAGGGCGCAAAGAGAAATGGAATTCTACCGCAATTAGGTAAGTTTATCATCAAAATTTTACGATTTAATTTCCATGAAAATCATACATTTGATTGATGTCGAACTGGAAACTAAAAATTGCTATTGGTGGTGATCATGCAGGCTTTGACTATAAAGCACTGGTGATCAAACACCTCCATCATCATGAACTGAAAGACTTTGGCACCTACAGCACCGAATCTGTAGACTACCCTGACTTTTCACATCCGGTGGCAGAAGCCGTAGAAAAAGGCGATTTTGACATCGGGATTCTCATTTGCGGCAGTGCAAATGGAGTGGCCATGGCCGCCAACAAACATCAGGGAATAAGAGCAGCCATCTGTTGGACCGAGGAGCTGGCAGGACTGGCCCGTTCACACAATGATGCCAATGTACTTTGCATTCCGGCCCGTTTTATTACTCCAGAATTAGCGCTTCAAATTACCGATAAATTCCTGAATACTGGTTTTGAAGGCGGAAGACATCAAAACCGGGTCGATAAAATTTCTTGTTAAATCAATCTTAACCAAAATCATAAACATGAAACACAAAGGTTCCATTTTAATGCTTGCGGCCGCCCTGTTGCTCAACAGTAACGCGATGGCCCAGGATAAAACTGCCCTTAAGTACGGGTGCAGTATTACTAAAGAAGATGCTTACAAGCACCTATCTATTTTAGCTTCTGATGAGTATGAAGGCAGAGAAACCGGCAAATCGGGTGCGTGGAAAGCGGCACAATACATTGCTGCACATTTCAAGAGCTTAGGTCTGAAAGCACCGGTAAACGGTTCTTATTTTCAAAAAGTAGGACTCAATGAAATTGCCCCGGGCAACTCTACACTGAAAGTAGGTAAACAAAGCTTTGAAAACTTTAAAGACTTTTATGCTTCTACTTCTAAAATCAACACTAACAAAGAAGCTAAAGAAATTGTTTTTGTTGGTTATGGCATCGAAGATGAAAAATTCAACGAACTGGCAGGTTTAGATCTGAAAGGGAAAGTTGTTTTGTTCTCTGCACAAAAAGAACCATTTGTGGATGGCAAATCCATCATCACCGGAACAGAGAAAGCTTCTTCATGGAATAGCAATAAGCGTATGCGCAACCTGCAAAGCAAAAATCCGGCAATGATCATCATGTTCAATCCAGATATGGAAAACACCCTGAAGCGCATGGGTGCTTACCTTAAAAATGCCCGAATGGTTTTAGACAAGGCCAACCAGCCAAGTCAAGCTCCGGTGCTTACCGTTTCTGCAACAGTGGCCAATGCAATGCTTGCCAAATCGAAAAGCAGCATTACCGACCTAACGGCTAAAATTACAGCCGCTGGTAAACCAGATAGCAAAACGATCAAAACCGCTTTGGCAGCCAATATCGTTTCAAATGTAACGCAGGTGAAAGCTGAAAACGTGTTAGGTTTCCTGGAAGGTTCAGATTTGAAAGATGAGATCATCGTAATCAGTGCGCACTACGACCACGTAGGTGTACACGGAGAAGGTGCAGATAAAATCCACAATGGTGCCGATGACGACGGCTCTGGAACAACCGGCGTATTAGAAATTGCAGAAGCGTTTGTGAAAGCAAAAGCAGAAGGTAATGGACCTCGACGCAGTATCCTGTTTCTTACGGTGGTAGGCGAAGAAAAAGGCCTGTTAGGTTCTGAGTGGTACTCTGACAACCCTATTTTCCCACTCAATAAAACCGTCGCCAATTTGAATATCGATATGATTGGCCGTGTAGATGAGGCTCACAAAGACAATCCGGATTATATTTATGTGATTGGCTCTGACAAACTGAGCACCGACTTGCACAAGATCAGCGAGTATGTAAATGCAACTTACACCCGCCTCAACTTTGATTACAAATACAATGATCCAAACGATCCGGAGCGTATTTACTACCGCTCTGATCATTATAATTTCGCGAAACATGGTATTCCAATTGTATTCTACTTTAACGGTGTACACGAAGATTACCACAAAGCCAGTGATGAAATCGGCAAGATCAATTTCGAAGCTTTAACCAAACGTGCCCGACTGGTATTTTACACCGGATGGGATTTGGTAAACCGCGATAAAGCACCTGTGGTAGATGTGAAGAATGACTTCCCTGCCGACCGTTAATCGTCATTGAAAAATAATCATTCAGCCTCCGGATTTTCCGGGGGCTTTTTTGTGTTCATTTGCCAGTCTTTTTCCTAAATTCGTTGCATGACAATGCCGGCCGCATCCTTCATTGAAAAAAGTGCAGAAAAAGCCTTTGATTTAGGGCATCGAAAAATTATCAATTACAACATTGGTAAGTACGATGCCGCGGTGGCCAGAGGACTCTCCAAATTTGCCAACCTCGAAACCGGTAAGAAAAAAGCCCATGTCATTAAGTGGAAAGTAATGGAAAACCTCGACAAACTATTGCCGGAGTTTGAAGCCAATTTCCAGCGTAAAGGCGGTAAAGTGATTTGGGCAAACGATGCCGAAGAAGCAAGACAAGAAATTTTACAGATCATAAAAAGGGCTGGTGCTAAATCGGTTATCAAGTCAAAATCCATGGCCACCGAAGAAATTCACCTCAATGAATTTCTGGAGAAAAATCAGATTGAAACCCTCGAAAGCGATTTGGGAGAATACATTGTGCAATTACTAGGGCAAAAACCCTATCACATTGTTACCCCCGCCATGCACCTGAGCAAGGAAGACATTGCGCAGCTGTTTCACGAAAAATTTGGCACAGCAATAGATGCTACTCCCGAGCAGCTCACACAGAAAGCCCGGGAATTACTTCGTCAAAAGTATACCCAAGCAGATGTGGGCATTACGGGTGCCAATTTCCTCATCGCCGATTCGGGCAGCATCGCTGTTACAGAAAATGAAGGCAATACCCGGCTAACCACTACCTTCCCGAAAATTCATATTGCAGTAGTGGGAATAGAAAAAATGATTCCCTCCATGGCCGACCTCGACCTATTCTGGCCCCTGCTGTCCAGCCACGGCACCGGACAAAACCTAACTGTTTACAATACCATCTTGGGCGGCCCCAAACAACACCATGAAACCGATGGACCGGAGGAGATGTATGTAATTCTGCTTGATAATGGTCGCAGCGATTTACTCGCTCAAAAAGACCAACGCCAAGGTTTATATTGCATTCGTTGCGGAGCCTGTTTGAATGCCTGCCCTATTTATAAAAACATTGGTGGGCATACTTACGAAACAACATACAGCGGCCCTATCGGTTCGGTGATTACCCCGCACATGCAGGGCATGGAAACTTTCAAACATTTGAGTTATGCTTCGAGCCTCTGCGGGAAATGTACGGAGGTATGTCCGGTAAAAATCGATATACACAAAATGCTCCTCTTAAATCGCAGAGATGCCGTAAAAGAGGGCTTGAATAATAAAATAGAAGGCTGGGCTTGGTTTGCCTGGAAAAAAGGAATGCTCAAACGCAAAACCATGGATTGGTTAAGCGGAAAGTGGAAGAATAAAATCATGCAAAAGTTTTTCAGCAAAGGCTGGGGCACGCATCGAAATTTGCCAGAGGTTGCTTCCCAATCTTTCAGTAAACAATGGTTGGCTGAGCAAGAAAACAAAAACTCCTAAACCAAACCTACCCACACGCCAAAGAAAAACAAATGCAGTTCGACCGCAAGCACTTAGACGACCAGCAACTGCTGCAATTCTACAAGCAGCTCCTCAAACCACGCATGATTGAGGAAAAAATGCTCATCCTTTTGCGTCAGGGAAGAATTGGCAAATGGTTTTCAGGAATTGGCCAGGAAGCCATTGCGGTAGGCAGTACGCTTGCGCTTCAAAAAGATGAATACATCTTGCCCATGCACCGTAACCTCGGTGTATTTACCTCACGTGATATCCCGCTCAGCCGCTTGATGGCACAATGGCAAGGTAAGGCTGCCGGTTTCACCAAAGGTCGCGACCGCTCCTTCCATTTCGGCACACAAGAATATAAGATTATTGGCATGATCTCCCACCTCGGCCCTCAAATGGCCCTGGCTGATGGGATTGCCCTGGCCGATAAACTCCGCAAAGAAGAAAAAGTAACCTTGGTTTATACCGGCGAAGGCGCCACCAGCGAAGGCGATTTTCATGAAGCCCTCAATGTAGCGGCCGTATGGGATTTACCGGTCATTTTCCTCATAGAAAACAATGGCTACGGCCTGTCTACCCCTACCAATGAGCAATACCGTTGCGAAAACCTCGTCGATCGGGCAAAAGGCTACGGCATGGAAGGGCGACTGATTGATGGAAACAATATACTCGAAGTTTACCACACCATTAACGAATTAGCAGCAGACATCCGTAAAAACCCAAGGCCGGTATTAGTAGAATGTAAAACCTTCCGCATGCGTGGTCACGAAGAAGCCTCCGGCACCAAATATGTCCCCCAGGAACTATTTGATCTTTGGGAGCAAAAAGACCCGCTGAAAAACTTCGAAGAATATCTTTTGGAAGAATGTATCCTCGATGAAAAAGATATTGAAGCCATAAAAGTCCAATTTAAACAAGAAATAGAACAGGATGTGGAAGCTGTTTTTGCCATGCCCGATGTGGCGCCGGATGCAAAATTGGAACTTAATAACATGTATGCACCCGGAACGGCGCCCATAATCAATGCTAATGGAACTCAAAACGAGAAACGTTACATAGATGCCATCAGCGATGGGCTACGAGCAGGCATGCAAAAGTTCCCAGAATTGGTGATTATGGGGCAAGATATTGCCGAATATGGCGGTGCCTTTAAAATTACCCAGGGCTTTGTAGACGAATTTGGAAAAGAACGGGTACGAAATACGCCCATTTGCGAGTCGGCCATTGTAGGCGCAGCTTTAGGCCTCTCAATTAACGGGTACAAGGCCATCATGGAAATGCAATTTGCCGATTTTGTTACCTGTGGATTCAACCAGATCGTCAACAACCTCGCAAAAACACATTACCGTTGGGGCCAGCAAGCCGATGTAGTGGTGCGCATGCCTACAGGTGCAGGCACCGGTGCCGGTCCGTTCCACTCACAAAGTAACGAGGCCTGGTTCACCAAAACCCCAGGTTTAAAAGTAGTGTACCCCGCCTTCCCTTCCGATGCCAAAGGCTTGCTACTTTCGGCCATTGAAGATCCCAATCCGGTATTGTATTTTGAACATAAATACCTCTACCGGGGCATTTCAGAGCCGGTATTTGACGATTACTATACTACCGAAATCGGGAAAGCACGTTTGCTCAGAAAAGGAGAACAAGTGAGCATCATCACTTACGGACTGGGCGTACATTGGGCAATGGAATATTTAGACCAACATCCGGAAATCAGTGCCGATCTGCTCGATTTAAGAAGCCTGCAACCCTGGGATACCGAAGCGGTACTGCAGACTGTACACAAAACGGGGAGAGTACTCATACTGCATGAAGACACGCTCACCAATGGCTTTGGAGCGGAACTGAGCGCTTATATTGCCGAACATGCTTTTGAAAGTTTGGATGCCCCGGTGATGCGCTGCGCCAGCCTCGATACCGCCATCCCGATGAGTAAAGCATTGGAAGATCAGTTTTTGGCGAAGAGCCGTTTAGCAGATT
>CAZOLA010000012.1:0-14186 GCA_964580845.1 uncultured Sphingobacterium sp. | reverse complement strand
CACGACGCAAGAGCACTTCACCACCTCACAATAGAACTTCACCACCACGCAGCAAGACTTATCCAAGGCAAAGTAGCACTTGACTAAACTATTGTCATCCTGAGCAAAGCGAAGGATCTTTATACCATACAATAGGACGCTTCATTACATACAGCATGACAATACCCTAAGCAGGGATCAATTCCACTTCTGCCAGCGGATTAAACAGATACAGTCGGCCACTGGCCAGCTCTGTGCAACGAAAACGCTTCCTGATCTTGGCCTCTTTCCTGAACACCCGTCCGTCTTTCATCTTAAACACACTACCCAAAGGCAGGGATTCTACCAAAACCAAATGATCTGGGGTTTCGTCGTACTTTTTTAAAGTTTTGAAAAGATTGTGATCGGTGCAGCTGCTAGCGGCGGGGTTTTCTAAATATTGTATGATGGCTTTTTTGATATCCATTGGAAAAACCTCCTGCTCAAAAAAAGGGCGCATCATCCGCTTAAAATTAGCCTTCCACTCCGACCCATGAGGCTTCGCCTTTCTTTTATGTTCATTCCAGGTGAGTAAATGTGCAAATTCGTGAACGGTAGTCACCAGAAAAGCATACGGATTTAGATCATAATTAATGGAGATACGGTGTCCCTGTCCGGCATGCGGAGGGCGATAATCACCATACTTGGTATTACGGGCCTTGGAAATTTTAAAATCGCACTGAAAATGATCGATCCAGCGGGCAATAAGCGGGGCCGATGCAGGGGGGAGATAATTTTCTAATACCTTGATTTTATCCACGATGAAATATCGTGATTATTTCAGAAACTGATACACCAATAAACTCGCTAAATAGGCCATGGCCGTCATATACACAAACTGCGTAATAGGCCATTTCCAGCTTTTAGTTTCACGATACACCACTGCCAGCGTACTCATACATTGCATGGCATAAGCATAAAAAATCATTAGAGAAAAAGCCACCGGTAGGGTAAACACCAGCTCTCCCGTTTCCGGATTTCGAGCCTCGGCCATTTTCTCCTTCACCGAATCCATGCGACTGGCATCACCTTCCACACTGTAAAGAGTAGCCATGGTACCCACAAAAACCTCACGAGCCGCAAAAGAAGTAATGAGGGCAATCCCAATTTTCCAGTCGAAACCCAGGGGTTTAATAACAGGCTCAATACTTTTGCCCAGGATACCTGCAAAGGAGTTTTCGAGCTTAGCCGATGCCTTGAGCTGAGTAATTTGTTCTGCCGAATACTTGGCTGTGTAGGCAGGTGATTCGAATTGTTGATCAATGGCTTTCATTTTAGCCGGAGGACCATAAGAAGCCAACACCCATAAAATAACAGAAATAGCAATAATTACTTTACCCGCCTCCAACACAAATGCCTTCACCTTTTCGTACATGGTTAAAGCCACATTGTTCCAACGAGGCATCCGGTATACCGGCAGTTCCATAATAAAGTAGCCACGTTCACGAGCCTTAATCAAATACTTCATCACCCAGGCCACCAACACCGCACTCAACATACTTAGCAAATACATGCCCATGAGGGCAAGGCCTTGCAGGTTGAACAAACCAAACATGCGTTCATCAGGTACCACCAATGCAATCAATAAGGTATAAATGGGCAAACGGGCCGAACAGCTAACCAAAGGCGTTACCATGATGGTGATGATACGATCTTTCCAGTTTTCGATGTTACGGGCACTCATAATGGAAGGCACCGCACAAGCCAGTCCGCCAATAATTGGGACCACTGATTTACCGTTCAGGCCTACCTTTCGCATAATGCGATCCATCATAAAGGTAACCCTGGCCATGTAGCCGGTATCTTCTAATACCGCAATGAAAGCAAATAAAATGGCAATTTGAGGAATAAAGACCAGTACGCCACTCAAGCCGGCTAAAATCCCGTCGGCCAATAAACTAGTAAGCGCCCCGGCAGGTAAATAAGTATGCACCGCATTCACCAGCCAGATGAACAGCGATTCAATGAGACTCATCGGGTACTCAGACCAGGCATAAATGGACTGAAAAATGATGAACAATACAGCCATGAAAATGGCAAAACCCCATATTTTATGGGTTAAAACATGATCGATGCGGTTGCTGTAGCTTTCCTGAATCGGATTATCCGGACTGCTTACCGTATCAAATAAAACTTCGTTGATAAACTGATAACGGGCAATCGTTTCACGAGCCTGTAACTGTTGAGAATTAAAGTCTGATTGCTGTACCTCTTGTGCCAGACTCTCCGTTTGCCGGGCATCTAAAAAAGAAAGCTGTTGGTAGTGATGAAGGTATTGCAGGGCTGTATAAGGATTAGCCAATTTAAATTGGGCTTGAACCCGCTCCACCATACCTGCCGGTGCCAATTCGTTTACATCCAATACATCTGTCTGAAGAGGAATGGCATTTGCGGCTGCAATAGCCTGCTTGAGATCATCAATGCCAACTCCGCTGCGAGCCGAGATCGGAACGATGCGTACACCCAATTTGGCAGCCAGTTCATCTACCTTCACCTGAATACCCGAACGCTTGGCCAAATCCATCATGTTTAAAGCAATAATGACGGGGATCTTCAGATCGGCCACCTGAGTGTAGAGCAACAAATTGCGTTTCAGGTTAGTGGCATCGGCAATAAATACTACTAAATCGGGATGTGCAGGATTATTTGGATCGACCAAAACATCGAGTACAATGCCCTCATCTTTACTTTTTGGGTACAAGCTGTAGGCTCCGGGCAAATCGATGACCATGGCCTCCTGATCGGCATTGAGCTTGGTTTGTCCGGTTTTTTTATCGACCGTAACTCCCGGGAAATTGCCTATTTTCTGATTGAGTCCGGTTAAAGAATTGAAAAGTGTCGATTTACCTGTGTTGGGATTACCAACAAGTGCCACTTTCAAATTTGCTTTCACGGAGTGTGTTATTGTAAGATGATGGTAGACGCCTCTTTTTTACGAAGACTCAACTGATATCCGGAGATATTTACCGCAATGGGATCACCCAAGGGAGCTATTCTTTCTACCTGGATGGCTTCGCCAGGTAAACAGCCCATTTCCATTAATTTTACTGACATTTCGAGGTCAGTAAATTCTTTGATGATGCCAGATTCTCCCGGGGCTAATTGCGATAACTTAGTTTTCACTTTTTTCACAGTTTAGGTTTCAAAAGTAGCTCTTATTTAAATTAAATCCAAATAAGAAGGATTCGATAAATGGATGTATTGTCAAAATTTAACGTATTTCCTGCTTGTTTTCTTGTAAGCGGAAGCGATGCAGAAAAACATAGCTGAACACACCCATGCCCACGCCGATCAAATCGCAGATGAAATCCCACCATTCGGCCGAACGGTAGGTGAACCATTGCCATTGCATCCACTCTATCAGCGCACCTAATGCCGAACTGATTAATAGAATTTTAATGATGGTCAATAATCGATAGCTATAACTGTTCTGCTGACTGATTTTGCCATAAAACAAGAGCACCGTAAGTACAAAGAAAAAGCCGGTATGAGCCAGCTTATCAAAGCCTTCAAAAAATCTGCTCGAATCGGGCAGGTCTTGGGCAGGCAAGTTACATAGGATCAATATCAGCAAAGACCAGATAATGGCCAGGTATTGATATCGGATGGTTTTCAGCATTAAGCTCCTACTTGTGCAGCATAGTCGGCAGCAGAAAGCAGCTGATCGGCTTCAGCAGCGTCGCTTAATTCGATCTTTACCATCCAGCCATCGCCATATGGATCTTGATTGACCAATTCAGGATTGGTATCCAGCTTTTTGTTGAATTCAACCACAGTACCGCTTACCGGCATGAACAAGTCTGATACTGTTTTAACTGCTTCAACGGTTCCAAAAACTGCTTCTTTAGCAACATTTTTACCAATGGTGTTGATGTCGATGTAAACGATGTCGCCCAATTCTCTTTGAGCAAAATCGGTAATGCCAACAAAAGCATGATTGCCTTCCACACGGATCCATTCGTGGTCGGTGGTATATTTAAGTTCGGATGGGAAGTTCATAAAATTACGTTTGCTCAAAAATAGCTTAATCTGTTTAAAGTCGCAACGATATTATTGAATGGTAAAGCGCAAACTTGCACCAAAATTACTAAATGAGGTGTTGAAACTTTGAGAAGTATAAGGTTTGGTGATATTGCCATCGTAAAATAACCTTAGATTGAAACGCTGATTCAAAACATAATCTACAGATGGTCGGTAAGTGATGTTTTTCGCTCCTGATGAAACTTCCGGATCACCTACATCGGCACGGTAAATCACTGTTTTACGATCATTGATGGCAAAGTCTAATTTGAAATTCAAATCATTATTCATCTTTAAACTGCTGAACAAACCAAAAGGGAAACGGAATTGGGTAGTCCGATAGCCCAGACCAAAAACCAGGGCATCATCGGTTTGAAGCGCCAGTTGACTATTGGCTAAACTCAAACTCATGGTTCGGGATTTTCGGTATTCAAAATTGCTGGTCATATTATTCTTAAAGCGCATATCGAGCCCTATGAAAGGCACAAACTGCTCCAGCAATGTGACCTGATTGAACTGATAACGAGGCAGGAAATTACCCACAGCATCTTTAATGTTTACAAAACCATCTTTTTCTTCATAACGGGCTAAAGTATTGAAGCCGTTAATATTATATACCGAACGGTAGGCATGATTGATATCGATAGAAGAAAACAAATCGCTTAAAATTGGGATTTTGTTCAGGCCATTATAATTCAAGCGCCAGTTGGGTGCCGGGATTCTTGGAAATGAATTGAGGCTGATTTGCTGCGGACTTTTACCACTGAAGGCTGCCAGGAATGCAGACATCACCACATCCTGCGAATTTTTCCCGTAGCCATTGGCAAAACCATCCAGCTGCCCCACCGAATTGGGGTTGAGGGCTCCTAAACGCTGAGAAACCACAGCTCTATTTGCCTCAAATTGACGAAATACCTCCGTATTATTTTTAAAGGCCGTCTTCAAACTAAAGAAGGAAATACTATAATCGCCGGTGGTGATGGGATTTAAGTTTTCGAAACTATTTGATTGCGGAACAAATTTAAAAGTGGTGGAATAATTGAAGTTGCGACTTTTGAGTGCCGTGAGTTCAATCCTTAAATCTTTGATAATTTCTAAACTCCCTCTCAGGTTGAGGTCTTCTTTCAAACCAGTTACATAAAGTTGGTTAATAAGCGGATCGTTACTGATCCAGGAATTAGTAACCGCCCTTACCCGAATATCACGCTGACTACCAAACAAGAAGTCCCATCCGGGGGCACCGGCATCAAAATCTTGTCCAAAAGCGGTGGTCTTTGGCAAATATCCGGGCATAAAAATACCTTCTGTTCGGGTATAAGCTCCACCTAAATTTTTGAGTCCGGTGAGGGCATTGATCAAGGTTTTAGCCCAACCTTTTTGCTGATCGCCAGCACTTAATTTTCTGATAAATTTGAATTGGTTGTAAAAAGAAGCAAGATTCAGGCTGGGGTTCAGCTGAATTACCCGAGTGTTTTGAATACTGTTTCCTAAATTAACATCTGGATCACGCAAAGTGGCCAGCGGTTCTGTTTTCCAATTGAAGGTAGTACCGTAACGGGTGGTGATATTTACCCAACTTAATCCCGGCAGTTTATTAATGGGGAGATTGTAAGTTATATTCAGGGTGTGGCCATAATCGGTTGTTCGGCCCAAGCGCATTAAATTTTGCCAAACTGTATCTCGTTTCAAACCATTGATCCTGCCTTCCGGTTCATCGATCAATGCATAATTGGTTGCATTAAAATCCAGCTGCATGGATTTGGTCAAATTCCAGCTGATGCCATAGATGCGATTCATCTGGAAGTTTTTATTAAAGGTTTGTAGCGGTATAAAATTGTTGGGGTCATTGTTCCTCAGGGTATTTTCTGAGTACAAACGGTCTACATCTATCCGAAAATTGAGAACAGAGGGCAATAAACTAAAATTAAACTCTTTGAACAGTGCCAGTGTATTGTTTTTAATGATCTTAGCAAAGGGCGTATATACTTTGGGCTGACCAGCATAATTGTAGGCCAATGCCGCCCGGTAGGTTTTCTGAATATTTTGTTCATTGATGAAATCGCGATGGCGGTATTCGGTGAAGGCATAGGTGGCACTCCAGTTCTCGATGTCCCAAGGCTGAGCTTTACTATCTGGATTGGTTTTTATTTTACGCACATTGGTGAAATTGATGCTTTTACGGGTGGTATAATCTTGAACCACGTTTAAAACCTCCTGCTGCTCGGTCTTGTTGCTATTTTTCAGCACACTGTTCAACTCCAGGTCGGGCGAACGTGGATCAAACATGGGGGTATTTACCTGGCTGGAGAAATTAACAAACATCGGTATTTTAATTCCACTCCGTTGTGGGAATAATTTGCCCGCCTCAATGCTGGAAGAAACATCAAACAGGGTATTATCACTTCTGTTACGTTCACTCACCCGTCGCTCCAATGAACCGAAACCATTAGTGCTCCTGCTCCCCGAAACGCTCACATCGGCAAAATCGGCCAATTTAGCATTCATCCTGGCAGTAGCCGCCCAGCCGCCACGCTGATCAAATTCGGTTAAGCGCAATTCGTTGAACCAAACCTCTACAGATTTCTCTAAACCATCATCCCCCAAAGGATTGAGTGGTTTTTTGAGCGGGTTGAATACCCCTAACATGAACACCCTCACCTTACTCATATCCGGATGCCCCTTCACGGTAATCGTATTTTCTGTCCCCGGAACGGGATAAATAAAGGGCATATTACTTGACGGGAAATTGCCATCTAAAATTGCTTTGTTTCTGGCAGCCTTGGCCTCCTGTAACTGTATGAGCGATACTTCCATTTTATTCTGATCAGGCCAAATAGCCGATGGATCTGAAGTTCCGGGTGAAGTAATTTTTAGTGGGATGCTGTATTCGTAATAATTGTCCTGGTTATCACTACCAATCCGAATAAAGGCATTGATGTCTTTATCTTTTAGCGTAGCATCCTGGGCTGAACTTTCGGCATGAATAAACATTTCCATGCGACGATAAGAACGAAAATCATTGAAGGTGGTTCGGAAGGCCGCCTGTCCATAACCATCTTTTAGGCCCTTTACTTTTACCGATAGAGATTGTTCGTTTTGACGGGTATTGCCATTAAAACCACTAAAGTCAAGTTCTCGCAGAATACCGGGTGGCGTTACATAAGGAATGGGACTGCGTTTACCATTTTCTTCAATGTTCACCGCACTCACTTCCAGGTCAAAATCATCGGCTACAGGATTGATGATACTCGGATCAACAATGGATTTGGCCGGATTTTTTTCCGGATTAAATCGCCGCCATTCACCCCGCACCAATTGCAGTTTGGCAAAACGCAAAATGGCAGTATCGGCAAAGTTGGTCATGAATGCCCGCATGAACCTGATGGATTTAAAATCTTGCGGGTTATTGGGCTTGGGTTCATAAGCGGTGGCCAGCGGTATCCTGAATTGTATCCAGCGTACAGTTTCCTGTTTGCCATTGGCTAGTTTAACCGTCGTTTTTACAATGTCGGTGATGTGATTTTTACCTATTTCCAGATCTTGTGGCCTGATAGATAATTTATACTCAAAATATTCGTCTGTTTTAGAGGTGTTATTATCCCGGTTCACATCTTCCCCATCGGGCAAGGGGGTAGCAGCCGTATTTTCGAGTCCGGTTTCGGCAAGCGATTGAGCAGGTGTTTTGGAGTTCCCTTCGGTTCCATTGTAACGTTCATAGCGCTTTAAGATTGGAGTACCCGGTTCGGTAAATTGTTTTCCTCTGAAATATTGATAATCATCGGAAGCGGGATCCTGACTGATGGCCGCAGCGGCAGCGGGATTGAGCTGAGGCGTTACTTTACTGAGAAAGCCATCAAATGCAGCCGGGTTTTTTTCTTCTTCGGTACTCAAACCGTCGATACCGACGTCCTGCAATTTTCTGGAATCCGGATTATTATCAAATGCCTGTATAACCGGTTGTAGTTTGGGCACCTTACCCCAAATAGTGGTTTCTGTCTTGTTGATGTCTCCATCAGTAGGCAATCCGTTTTCCAGCGATTTTCTCCCGTCTTTCAAGATATCCTCCGAAATATTTCCGAGGTTAAAATACAGATCACCTCCTTGTGAATTGGGTTTATAGATGAAGGGGTCTAACATCCACAATTCGATGAATTCAATATTCAGGGCCTCAAAATCATTATTATCTATTCGCCTGAACATGCCACCCCAGCGCTTTTTCGGATCCAATAAATTACCATTCAAATCGATCCCTGTGGTGGTGAAATTGTAGGGGCCCCTGATGTTCGGATAAAAGGCCATATTGAGGGTATTCAAAAACAAAGGCTGACCGGTAGGTGAATCTTTGTAGGGGAATACCTCACGCTCCAGGACTTCTCTCGAATAATGATTCGATAATTCGTTAGCATTAAGTTTAATATCTTCTGGTGTACCTAAACCGCTCCTGTTGTAGAAAATAGGATCGATGTTATACCAAGCCAATCGAGCCCGGTTGAATCCATACTCGAGCCCATTGCTATTATAATCGAGGTTGAATAATTGGGGAGTACCCGAAATTTGCCAGGTGATGGCACTTTTTAGATCGATTAGCGATCGGCTAGCCTCGAAATCATCTAAATAACTGGTACCGTTTCTATTCCCTGCAAAATTGAGCGCTCTCGGATGGCCCGGCACAAAATTGGCGTATTCCCCATTAAAATTAATGGTTGATTCTGCTTTGGTATTGATTAGAGGTAGCTTATCAACCATTCTGGTTAACCAACGCGAAGAAGAATTATAGTTTACATCAAGGCCCCATATGGTGTTCGATATCGGTTCCTCTCCGATGTTTACCTTCTGGGTAAGGGGGCGCTCGGTGAGATTGAGGATGGTAGCTCCCACGTTCAGGTTCTTATTAACGGTATAATCAAACCGTGATCCGAAAAGTGATCTTTGTTGCAGGCCGAACAACTCATTATTTTCTAACTTGATGCGGATTGGCTGCCCCGAATTCAATAGGGCCTGGTTCAAAATTCTCACCCGGCCAATGTTATAATCTATCGTAAAATCAGTTCCTTCCTGTAAAGGCAAATTACCTGCAATTACTTGCACGGAGCCCTCAGGCACATTGATGGCATTTAACTGGAATTCAGAACTCACCTGAGATTGATAGGTACCTTTAATGATATAGCGGTTCAGTTCGGGGAAGAACTGCTGCGCATCGGGTTTGGTAGCACTGTAAAGTGCATCGTAAACATATTTATCAATAAGCGACTGTTCTCCTGGTTTAAACTGGGCCTGTAGATCGACCCCGAAGGGTTCGAGGGTGGGAAAAGTGATCCGTCCGTTGAGCGGGTCGATGGTGAGGTTCTCCATAAAATCAAAAAAACCATCGGGCTTACGATCGTTTTGTTGATTCAACTGGTCTAAGCCCGTCAACTGCAACCAGAGCTTATCCTTGGTGTCTTCGCCCTCTAACATCTGTGGCTTTTCGATTCCAGTAGCCTCATCTAAACGGAAGATATTCAAGCGGAAATCATTCCGACCGATCTGATAAGCACCCAAAGAATAAATGTTTTTCATCATTAAATCCCAAAGTGGGAACCGCTTGTAAGTAGAGTTCAAACCGGCAGGAACCTTGGTCTTGAGGATTTCATTTTTAAGGAGTTTAACGAAGAGTACATTGGGCGTACTATTATTTACCGGAATATCGGTAGAAAACTCTCCCACCTGATATTCCACCCCATTTACGGTATAACGGTAGGCCACAGCCAATACTTCATCGGCATTTAGGGCACTGTTCAATGATATATAACCCAGTAAGGGATTGAGGGTATACTCTCGTTCGGTGAGCCTGCGGGCATAAGTTAACTTTGCATAGTTATCCGTAGGGGGGATGTCGGCTATGCCCGAATAAAAATCAAAAACTTTGTTGGAATTGGTTAGTCTGATTTCTGGATTTTGCTCCAAAAGGTCGAGTAAATTGTTAGACTGTTGAGTAAATCCGGGCGCCTTAAAAGCTGCGGGAGCAAGGGAGTAAGCCCCACCCCCCTGAATCTTGGGAGTATTATAAGGTTGATGCTCTCCCAGATCTAAAAAAGCCAAAATATCCCGGGCGTCGGTATTATTATTTGCCCGGTTGGTAATCCACACTTCAATTTTTGTAACGTTGATGGTTGAGCTGATCAGTGGCAACTTCTTCAGTGCCTGATTATAATTGTCGCGGAAATACTTTGCCAAAAAGAAATGCCTGTTGGCTTCATAGCTATCCGCCAGGATGCGGAATTCATTTTGCTGAGCTCCATTGGAAATCGTAATTTCTTTAGATTGTGATTTCTGCTGTGAAAAAACAGAGGTCACATTCAATCGTCCGAATTGCAACTGGGTTTTCAAGCCAAACAGAGCCTGGCTGCCCGTAATTAAAGAAGAGTTTAAAGGAAGGCTCACGTTACCAGCCTCGATTTTTCTGATGATCTCATCTTCATTGCCGGTATAATCCAGCTTCACCTGATTTTCAAAATCGAATTGGGCTTCGGTATTGTAATTGGTATTTATTTTCAATTTTGTACCCACTTGCCCAACCAAATTCATTTGAATTCGCTGATTGAAATCGAAATTACCCTGTGTACGCTGGCGTTCATTAAATAGCGGATTCTCATTTCGGTTGATACGGCCTGCCAGGGTGAGCTCTGCCGAACCCTGAGGTCTGACTTCGATGGTAGATCCTCCAAAAATACGTTCAAAGGATTTACTGTTAACCCTTACTGCTGGGATAAAGCCGGGCTGACGAGCCTCGACAATGGGCAGATCGGCCAGTTCGCGCCAATGCTTTTGGGTAATCTGCTGATTTTCGAAACGCTGGTAATCCTTGATTGAAAAATATTGTGGCTGCCTGAAAAAATAATCCCCTACTTTTTCCTGGATCACATACTGACGGATCGAGGGATTGAATTCGATAGAACGTTTGATATTCGCCGGGTTAGGCAAACTGATTCCTAAAGGTTTTTTAAAACTGAGTGATTTAAAATCCTTGAAAGGATAGCTGAGACTCAGCGTGTCTATTATGTCAACTTCAATTTGGGCATGGAGCGCATGCTGGCCTATTCCAAAAAATGCCAAAAAAAGAAATAAGAAAACCGCTGCTGTCTTCTTCAATTTATAGTTAAATAGTTTTAGTAATTATAAGCTTTTTAAAGCAATCTTTATCAAAGCTTCAACAGTTAAACTGCCATTTGCTTGATTTATTGCCTGATCAAGGGCTTTTTCGGCGGCATTTTTTGCAAATCCGAGCATGATCAAGGCCGACAAGGCTTCGTCTTTAACAGTATGGTTTTTGGGTACAGAAATGAGGGAATCGTAACCCTCACGTTTCAGTTTATCCTGCAATTCGAGGATGAGGCGTTGAGCAGATTTTGGACCAATTCCCTTAATTCTTTGTATCAAAGGAACATCTCCATTTACAATGGCCTGCTGAATTTCTTGTGGTGTGATGGAAGAAAGCATCATTCGGCCGGTATTAGGACCAATGCCCGAAACTGAGATCAAATGAAGGAATAAACGCCGCTCTCCCTCATCGGCAAAGCCGTACAAAGTGTGGGCATCTTCCTTTACATGCAACCAAGTGTACAATTTACAACGCTCCTGATCTTGGATCAAGGAGAAGGTATTCAAAGAAATATGAATATGATAGCCTACACCACCGGCTTCAATCACCACATAAGTGGGACCTTTAAAAGTGAGTTTACCGTCGATGTAGGCGTACATGAATTAACGATTGGTTTTACGAATGCGATTAATAATCCCCTTGAGACCCGCCTTCACCAAATTGACTTCTGCTTTTGACTGTGCATCCACCACGGCAATGGTCACCATGTTCACAATCTCTCTCACTGAACTACCCAGCTGCAAAATATGAACCGGCTTATTTAAACCTAAAAGGATGGGTCCAATTGCTTCCGCCTCACCCAATTCCTGAATCAATTTGTAGGCAATGTTTCCTGATTCTAAATTCGGGAAAACCAAGGTGTTGGCCGGCTGACCATTGAGGGTACTGAAAGGAAAATTATCCTTCATTAAATCAGCATTCATGGCAAAGTTAGCTTGCATTTCACCGTCTACCACAATATCAGGATACTTTTCATGAAGTATTCTAACTGCCTCACGGGTCTTTTCAGGTATAGGACCTTCATTAGAACCAAAATTTGAATAGGAGAGCATTGCAATCCGCGGATGGATATTGAATTTCTTCACCGATCGGTCAATCAACACTGTGATATCTACCAACTCCTGAACGCTTGGATCCACATTAACCGTGGTATCTCCAAAAAATACCGGCCCTTTGTTGGTCAACATCATGTACATGCCTGCCACACGGTTCACCCCGGGCTCGGTACCAATTACCTGCAAAGCAGGTCGAATGGTTTGGATATAGTTTTTGGTCAATCCGGAGATCAAGGCATCTGCCTGGCCAAATTGAACCATGCAGGCACCAAAATAGTTACGATCTCGCATCAACTTTTTAGCTTCGTAAAGAGTGATGCCACGTCGTTGGCGCTGCTCAAAAAGGTAATTGGCAAATTGTTGCGTCAACTCCACCTCGTCCATTGGATCAATGATGCTTACCCCTTCCAGGTCTAATTCATTCTCCTCAATGATCTCTTCAATTTTTTGTTTTTTACCTAACAAAATCGGGATCGCAATGCCTTCTTCTTTAACAATTTGGGCTGCCTTTAAGATTTTGTAGTTATCGGCTTCCGCAAAAACCACTCGTTTCGGGTCAATTTTAGCCTTATTGGTGATGGCTCTCATCAAGGCATCATCCATTCCCAAGCGGAGTTTTAATTCTTCTCGGTAGGCATCCCAATCTTTAATCGGGTAACGGGCTACCCCAGAATCCATGGCGGCTTTAGCTACCGCTGGAGAAACCGCAGTAATTAACCTGAAATCTAAAGGTTTAGGGATGATATAATCTTTACCGAATTTTAAATTTTTAGTATTGTAAGCCAGGTTAACTGCTTCTGGAACCGGCTTTTTAGCCAGGTCTGCAATCGCCTTAACCGCAGCAATCTTCATTTCTTCATTGATGGTGGTGGCTCTCACATCGAGGGCTCCCCTAAAGATATAAGGGAAACCCAGCACATTGTTCACCTGATTGGGATAATCAGAACGGCCGGTTGCCATCAACACATCTTTACGGGTCTTGATTGCCAGGTTATAAGCAATCTCCGGATCGGGATTTGCCATGGCGAAAACGATTGGGTTTTTGGCCATGGTTTTGAGCATCGCCGGACTCAATACATCGGCTGATGATAAACCAATGAATACATCCGCATCTCTGATGGCTTCTTCCAGGGTATCAATTTTACGACTGGTTGCGAATTCTGCTTTGGTGGCATCTAAATTCTGACGGCTCTGATTGATCACCCCTGTACGATCGATCATCACAATATTTTCCTTTTTGGCTCCCAAGCTCACGTACAAACGAGAACATGAAATGGCCGCTGCACCTGCCCCATTCACCACAATTTTAACTTTATCAATCTTCTTCTTCTGTAATTCGCAAGCATTGAGCAATGCAGCCGAAGAAATGATGGCCGTACCATGTTGATCATCGTGCATGATCGGAATGTTTAATTCCTCTTTTAAACGACGCTCAATTTCGAAACATTCAGGGGCTTTGATATCTTCCAGATTGACACCTCCGAAAGTAGGTTCCAAGGCTTTCACGATTTTTACAAAATCGTCTACATTTTTGGTATCCAACTCTAAATCGAAAACATCGATATCCGCAAAAATCTTGAACAGGATACCTTTCCCTTCCATCACCGGCTTTCCGGCCTCCGGACCAATATCGCCCAAGCCTAAAACAGCAGTACCGTTACTAATAACCGCTACTAGGTTACCCTTTGCAGTGTATTTGTAAACGTCTTCAGTATTTTCGGCAATCCTCAAACAAGGCTCAGCCACCCCGGGGGAGTAGGCCAAGGCCAAATCGCGTTGGGAGTTGGTTGGTTTGGTAGGTAATACTTGTATTTTACCCGGACGACCCAGGGCATGGTAATCTAATGCGTCTTGCTTGCGGTTGTTTTTACTCATGTATGCTATAATTATTGAGCGGTTTCAAAATTACAATTCTTTTCGGGAAGAATGGGTTTAAATACCCGACTCGTTCC
>CAZOLA010000011.1:60232-69790 GCA_964580845.1 uncultured Sphingobacterium sp. | reverse complement strand
GTATTAGGCCTGCCGCTAGCGTTCATCCTGAGCCAGGATCAAACTCTCCATTGTATGAGTGTTTGTATCTGACTCTATTTTATCAATAGAATCGAATTGTTTTTCTATTTATTTGAATTGACTTTGAAAGAATTTGAGTTCTTCCGAACTCGTTACGCTACATGATATCTCTTAAAGAACTTTGCGCCGCTCCTCTCGGTTTGGCTGTATCATTTGGACTCGATTGAGCCTGAATGTTTCGTGTTTTACAAATCAACATCGCGTTGATTTTGGTTCCGCTTTTTGTCTGTTTCACACATCTCCTCGTTTTGCGGACTGCAAAGGTAGAACCTTTATTTTAATTCTGCAAAAAAAATT
Organism: uncultured Sphingobacterium sp.; assembly: GCA_964580845.1. Classification (GTDB taxonomy): domain Bacteria; phylum Bacteroidota; class Bacteroidia; order Sphingobacteriales; family Sphingobacteriaceae; genus JAIPAN01. Next base: position 69,433 of record CAZOLA010000011.1, on the reverse strand, counting down.
TGAATTTTTTTCGCCCGCTTTCTTTTCCGATTGACTCTTCCTTTCCGAGCGGGCTACAAAGGTAGAAATAGTCGGCAAACTACACAAGCCTTCCTCATAAATTTTTGCAAGTATTTTATAATTGACTGTAATACAATGCTATATTTTTTTGCCCAGTGTTTGACTTTGGAATTATATTGTAATTTTATCGGCATGGAGCGGAATATACCGGAAGCACTGATTCAATCATTAAGCACACAGAAAGATTTTATTGAAAAAGATTTTCTGAAGGTGCATGAAATGGGAGAACCGATTACTACCGTGAGAATGAATCCCGCGAAATCACCTTCGGTATTTATAAACGAGATAGCTGTGCCATGGCATGTCTATGGCAAATATTTAAATGAGCGGCCAATATTTACAGCTGATCCGCTTTTCCATGCTGGCTGTTATTATGTGCAGGAGGCCTCTTCTATGTTTTTGGCCCATGCTCTTCAGCAGACCACCAATTTAAGCGAAAGATTAAGAATCCTGGATCTATGTGCCGCCCCTGGTGGCAAAAGCACCCTGTTAACTAGCTTACTTAATCAGGATAGTTTATTAGTTGCAAACGAAATTATTAAAAGCCGGGTATCCGTGCTTACAGACAACCTCAGTAAATGGGGCACCGCTAATACTTACGTGAGCAATAATGATCCAAGAGATTTTAGCAGATTGGCGAACTATTTTGATGTGATTGTGGTAGACGCTCCTTGCTCGGGATCGGGAATGTTCAGAAAAGATCCGGCAGCCATTGATGAATGGTCGGAAGAAGCGGTTAAGTTATGTGCTCAAAGACAGCAACGGATTTTAGCTGATGTCTATCCGGCCTTAAAGCGGGACGGCATTTTGATTTATTCTACCTGTTCTTATTCTGAAGCCGAAAATGAGGAGATTGCCGATTGGCTGTGTCGGGAATTTTCACTGGAAACTATTCGATTAAACATTGATCCGTCCTGGGGGATTGTCGAAACTACTTCTCGGCAAAATCAAAACTGGGGTTACCGATTTTATCCCCAGCACTTGAAGGGGGAAGGGTTTTATTTGACCTGTTTCAGAAAAAAGGAGGGAGACATCCATTCAGATTTAAAAAACAGGAAGCAGGAACCGGTGAAAATACCGATTCATCATTTGCAGGAAATGGAGAATTGGATAGAAACGGCTTCTTTAGAAATCAAACTTTTTCAAGACACCTATTACGCCATTCCTGCGGGGCAGGCGCATGACCTTGCACTCCTACAGGAGCGATTGTATTTAAAAAAATCGGGTACTCGACTGGGGAAATTTGCTGGCAAAGACTTTATTCCTGACCAGGAACTGGCTTTGAGCATCTGGTCATCTCCAAAAATTAAACGACTAAACCTGAGCAGATCAGCAGCCATCAGCTATTTAAAGAAAGAAGACCTCCAATTAACTTCGAACTTAAGTGGCTGGGTATTGATGTGTTATGAGGGCTTCGGTTTGGGCTGGGCAAAAGTATTACCTAAACGTATTAATAATTATTACCCCAAGGAATGGCGGATCATGAACCAGGCTATTAAATAAATTAATACTGTCCGGTAGAAAGCATCACTAAAGTACATGCTTCAATTGCCTCTATCCCCTTTTCTTTGACCAGGGCTTCTAATTCAGGATTTTCTGTACCCGGATTAAAGATAATTCTCTTCGGATTGGTTTTCAGGATATAATCATAATAAGCCTGCTGATTTGCCAGGCCTATATATAAAGTAATGGTATCGATGTCGGGATGTATAATTTCCGGCTGCTCGATGGGTACTCCCGCTACCTCCCCACTCTTGATCCCTACGTTGATTATTGGGTGACCGTGCTGCGTAAGACGTTGAGCTGCCAGGTAGGCATAACGTTCCGGGTTAGTGCTTGCTCCCAAAATGAGTGTTTTCTTTTTCATCGGTACAAAAATATAAGCTTCAATTCAATTGTTTAAACACAGCTTCTGCACAATTCATTCCATCGATCGCAGCAGAGACAATTCCGCCGGCATAACCTGCCCCTTCACCACAAGGATAAAACCCGCTGATTTGGGGATGTTGCAAAGTTTCTCGATCTCTCGGAATGCGTACTGGCGAAGACGTTCTCGATTCAACACCCACCAGCAAAGCTTCGTTGGTATAATAACCTTTCATTTTTTTACCAAAAATGGGCATGGCTTCTTTCAATCGCTGATGAACAAAAGCAGGCAATATTTCTTTCAGCTCTGCACTTTTGGTACCAGGCAAATAAGAATTGTTGGGCAGATCTGCCGAAAGGCGATTATTGACAAAATCGACCATGCGTTGTGCGGGCGCCACCAGTTGGCCACCACCCGCTGTATAAGCCTGCTGCTCGATGGCCGACTGAAATTCTAACATCCGCAAGGGATGATCTGTCGCTCCTGGCACATCTTCGAGATTGATCTGGACCACGGTACCTGAATTGGCGTACGGATTATTTCTTTTGGAGGGCGACCAGCCATTCACCACAATTTCATTAAAATCGGTGGCGCAGGGCGCAATGATCCCTCCAGGGCACATACAAAAGGAAAATACACCTCGACCATCCACCTGCTCTACCAGACTATAATAAGAAGGCGGCAAATGCGGACCGCGGATATCGCAATGGTATTGCGCTTGATCGATTAAGCTTTGCGGGTGTTCAATACGCACACCCAAGGCAAATGGCTTGGCTTCGATCAGAATGTTTTTTTGATGTAATAAGTAAAAGATATCACGGGCAGAATGGCCAGTCGCCAGTATGACTGCCTCGGCTGTTAATTGATTTCCATTTGCCAGCAGCACTCCTTTTATCTTGCCGGCATCTAATAAGAAGTCAACCACCTTGGCATCAAAATGTACTTCGCCACCTGCATTTAAGATTTCGTCCCGCAGAGCGGTAATAATTTGAGGTAATTTATTGGTACCGATGTGGGGGCGGGCATCTACTAAAATATCATCGCTGGCGCCATGGGCTACCAGGGTTTTCAATACATATTGAATATCACCTCGTTTGTTAGATCGGGTGTACAATTTCCCGTCAGAATAGGTTCCGGCCCCACCCTCGCCATAACAATAGTTCGATTCGGGATTTACAATGCCTTGTTTGTTGATGGCTGCTAAATCCCTTCGGCGCTGTTTAACATCTTTCCCGCGTTCCAACACAATGGGTTTAAGCCCTAATTCGACACAGCGTAAGGCAGCAAATAATCCGGCCGGACCAGCACCTACAATAATTACGGGCTTTTTATCAGTTACTATAGGATAATTAACTGCAAAAATTTCGGTTACCGGGTTTTCGTCAATAAATACTTCAACTTTTAATCGAAATACCACCCGACGGCCTCGTGCATCGATGGAGCGTTTGCGGATTTTTACTTCAGAAATACGTTTAAACTCAGTTTTGAGCTGTTCGGCAGCGAGCTGTTGCAGCAATTCCGGATGGGCTGTTTCTTGGGGCAGGAGGACAATCTCTATTTCTTTGATCATACGGAGCCGGGTTTTTATCCCGGATTGTAACAAAGGTATGAATTTTGATATCTAAGCAGTAAATTGGACAAAATTTAAAAATAATGATCATGAGAAAAATCGTGTATATGTTTGTTGCCGCTTTCGCGGTGATTTCTTTGAGCTCTTGCGGCTACAATTCGATGGTAACTTTAGATGAACAAGTGCAATCTCAATGGGCACAAGTGCAGAACGTTTATCAGCGACGTGCCGATTTGGTTCCTAATTTGGTGAACACCGTAAAAGGAGCGGCCAACTTTGAGCAGGAAACTTTAACAAAGGTAATTGAAGCACGTGCCAAAGCTACTTCCGTAACTGTGGATGCCAGCAAATTGAGTCCGGAGAATATTCAGAAATTCCAGGCTGCACAGGGTGAACTGAGCCAATCGCTCAGCCGTTTATTGGTTTCCGTGGAGCGTTATCCGGAATTGAAAGCCAATCAAAACTTTTTAGAATTACAATCACAGCTGGAAGGCTCCGAAAACCGCATTACCGTTGAGCGTCAGAAATTTAACGAGGTTACACAAGAATACAATGCGAAAATCCGCACCTTCCCGAATAACCTGACCGCAAACGTGTTCGGGTTTGAGAAAAAAGGCTATTTCCAGGCCGAAGCGGGTACCGAGAAGGCGCCTAAGGTACAATTCTAATGAACATATTTAACGAACAGGAACAAGAACGTCTCCGCGAAGCGGTAGCTGCCGCGGAGCGTTCCACTTCCGGAGAAATCCGAATTTGTGTAGAGAAAACCTGTAAGGGACCCACCATGGAAAGGGCCATCAGCTATTTCAATAAATTAGGAATGGCCAAAACCAAACTGCGTAACGGCGTCTTGATTTATCTCTCAACCGAGGACCATCATTTTGCTATTATTGGCGACATGGGCATTGATAAGGTGGTTCCTCCAAACTTTTGGGATAGCACCAAGGAGGCCATGCTGGCTCATTTTAGAGAGGGTGACTTGGTTGCCGGATTAGAAAAAGGCATTCATTTGGCCGGGGAACAGTTGAAAAAATATTTCCCTAATCTTTCGGATGATGTGGATGAACTAAGCAATGATATCGCTTACGGCGAGGAGAAATAAACATATGAATTTGAGAAACATCTTTACTTTTCTAATCCTGCTGCTTAGCTTAAATGCTTGGGCTCAAAACTTTCCTGAAAAGCCTAACCGGCTGGTGAACGATTATACACAGACACTCTCTGCCGAAGAAGTGAATGCCCTGGAACAAAAATTACTGGCATTTAGTGACACTACCTCCACTCAAATCGCGGTGGTGTTGATCAATGATCTGGAAGGATATGATGTGGCAGATTACGCAGTTCGTTTAGCAGAAAAATGGGGGATTGGCCAAGCGAAAAAGAACAACGGAATCATTTTGCTTGCCTCTGTAGGCGACCGCAAGGTGACCATTCAAACCGGCTACGGCATGGAGGGGGCTTTGCCCGATGCCATCGCTCGCAGGATCATTGAGGTCGCGATTAAACCTAACTTCAAACAAGGAAACTACTTTCAAGGAATAGACCAGGCTACGGATGCCATTATTGCTTATACCAAAGGTGAATTTAAAAATGAGCGTCCAAAAAATAGCCGTAAATCATTTCCATTCGGACTAATTGGACTCATTATTTTCATCATCATCGTTATTGCTAAAAAAACCGGATGTGGCGACAACGGACAAGTAATTAGCGGAAGAGGTGCTTCGAGCCCATTCTGGTGGTTATTAATGGGCGGCGGCGGACATGGTGGGGGTGGATACTCTGGCGGAGGAGGTGGTGGCTTCGGCGGCTTTGGCGGCGGCAGCTTCGGTGGCGGTGGGGCAAGTGGAGATTGGTAAAGAATTAAAAAGGCCTTCGAATAATCGAAGGCTTTTTTGTTCACTGGCACTTCTCCCTGCGTGAGGTATCGATCAAATACACCACTTTCCAACCATCGGCATATTTCACTAAGGTAATATTATCCGTTCCGCAATGGGAGAATTTGCTGCCCACATGAAAGGTGTAGCTTCCCCAAACCTGAGCCAGGTTACCATCAATTAAGATCTGATCAAAACTCATTTTTTCATCCCAGATCTGCTCGGCAGTTTTTGGTTGGGCAATGGCTTTGAGCCAGGGTTCGATACGATCTCCAGACACCGTCCCGGATAAACCATCTTTGGCATTGCGGATAGTCTGCAAAACGGCTCCCGGTGCAAACACCGATTTCACCATCGCCGAATCACTCTTGCACATACCCTCAAAAATCGTATTGACCGATTTTTTAATGGCTTCGATTTCAGGATTATTCGTTTGGGCTTTTGCTGCAAAGGAACCACTCAGCAGCAAGATGATGATTAATTTTTTCATAACTGAATATAACAAAAAAGCCCCGAATTACATCGGGGCTTTTAAAGATCCTTCACTACAACTCAGGAGGAGAAATGATGTTTAGCTCATCTTCAGTTTTTTCTGAATATCGGCTACGTAGCCTTTAAATTTCTTGTCGGTATCGATCAAGTCTTCCACGGTCTGGCAGGCATAAATCACGGTCGAGTGATCACGGCCGCCAAAGAAAGCACCAATAGATTTGAGCGAGGTTTTGGTATGGCTCTTGGCCAGGTACATGGAAATTTGGCGTGCCTGTACAATTTCGCGTTTGCGGGTTTGTGATTTCACCATCTCAATTGGCACTTCAAAATATTCGCAAACCAGTTTCTGGATGTAATCCATAGAGATTTCCTTGCTCGAATTCTTGATAAAGTTCTTGAGCATGGATTTCGCCAGGTTCAGATCAATTTCTTTTTTATTCAGGGTAGACTGCGCCAGTAAAGACACCATGGCACCTTCCAGCTCTCTCACATTGTTGTCGATGTTGTGCGCCACGTACTCAATTACATCCGATGGCAAGTCAATTCCATCTGAATACATTTTCTTTTTGAGGATGGCCATACGGGTTTCCAGATCAGGAACCTGTAAATCGGCTGAGAGCCCCCACTTGAAACGGCTCAACAAACGCTCTTCCAGTCCGGCTAAATCTTTAGGGGCTTTGTCTGAAGTTACAATCAATTGCTTACCAGATTGGTGCAAGTGATTGAAGATGTGGAAGAAAATATCTTGTGTTTTTTCTTTACCGGCAAAATTGTGTACATCATCCATGATCAATACATCCATGGCCTGATAGAAGTTCACAAAATCGTTGATGTTGTTATTCTTTAATGCATCTACAAACTGTTGTGTAAATTTCTCACAAGAAACATACAGCACCAATTTGTCGGGCATATTGCGCTTGATCTCATTACCAATGGCCTGAGCAAGGTGGGTTTTCCCTAAACCTACGCCGCCGTAAATCATTAGTGGATTGAATGAAGTGCCTCCTGGTTTGGCGGCAACGGCGTAACCTGCCGAACGGGCCAAACGGTTGCAATCACCTTCTACAAAATTATCGAAATTGTAATTCGGGTTCAATTGCGGATCTACCTGCAATTTCTTTAAGCCCGGAATGACAAAAGGGTTTTTAATGTCTTTATTAAGGGCAACAGGCATTGGCATCGACTGGTTCTTTGCTTCGGCTCCGTTGCTGTTGGAAGGCATGTTAGTGGTAAAAGGAGTACTGTTGGATGATTTCTCAACCACAATGTTATACTCCAACCTTCCTTCTTCTCCTAATTGTTTTTTTACTGTTTTTCTTAATAAGCCTACGTAATGCTCCTCTAACCATTCGTAGAAGAATAAACTAGGTACTTGTATGGTCAACACATTACCTTCTAAACGCAAAGATTTAATCGGCTCAAACCAAGTTTTGAAACTTTGGGCCGGTATGTTGTCTTTGATAATTTGAAGGCAGTTGTCCCATACTTCGGTACAAGTTTTTTCCATATACGTATCTTAATCTATTGAGTTACAAGCATTAAAAACAAAGGGAGGTAGCGGCCCATTGGAACCTCGAATATTCTAAAAATATTTTAGATATAAAACTAAATTTCAAAATTATTGTTAACTGCTTGCAAATTAGCTAAATAGCTTACTTTTTTTGCTTGTTTTCTTTGGAAAATAAAATCGATTCTGCCCAGGTTGATTCCGGCAAAACCCACCTGATTGATCAAAGTTTCTTTGTTACTTAAATTTTTAACCACAAAAGGTTCCTCTAAGAAAGTGTGCGTATGACCCCCAATTATTAAATCGATGTGGTGTGTATTGCGGGCAATCACTTTATCCGAGACCTTATTATCCCGGTAATCGAAGCCCAAATGTGAAAGACAAATAATCAAATCGCAACGGTGTTCGTGCTTCAGTTCAGCTTCCATTTTTAAAGCTTTATCCAATGGATCGAGGTAACGGGTATTCCCGTATTGTACTTTATTTACCAAACCTTCCAGTTCTATACCCAGGCCAAATACACCAATTTTCAGTCCATCCTTTTTGAAAATTTGGTACGGTTTTGTTTTATCGTGAAGTAACGTATCAGAAAGGTCGTAGTTAGCATTCAGGATGGGGAAGTTGGCATGAGGTAATTGTTTATAGAAACCTTCTACCCCATTGTCAAAATCGTGATTACCCATAATGCCGGCATCGTAACCCATCATACTCATCATTTTCAATTCCAGCTCTCCACCATACAAATTGAAATAGGGAGTGCCCTGAAAAATGTCTCCAGCATCAAAAAGGAGGACATTTTTCTCCTCCGAACGAATTTTATTAATTAATGCAGCCCGTGGAGCGACCCCGCCTCGTCCCTGATATTTCGATCCATCCATTGGAAAAGGGTCAATACGGCTGTGCACATCATTGGTATGCAAAATGGTTAATTTCACCAAATCATCTTTAGCGTATACCGAATCTGATTTGATGCCTAAAGCCAACAAAGCAGTCCCGGCGATGGTGTTTTTTAAAAAGCTTCTTCTAGTCCAGTGTAATTCTTCCATCGAGCTGCGGATTTATGGTTTTACCTGCTTTGGTTTGTTGTTTCAAATATTCCAGAATGGTATCTCGTAATTTGATGTCAAATTCTTTGCGGTTATAGGCTTTGGCAAAAATGTAGCCGCCGTCTCCCTGATTGGCCATATAATCAGAAGTTAATACGACGTATTCCTTTTGGTTATTAAATTCTTGTCCGTTGATGAGAATATTGACTGCTTTTCGGTCTTTAATTTTGAAACGAATTCCTGATACCGGATCACCCCCCATTTGGGCTATGTAATCGAGAAAAAGCTGCATGTCGGCTCCATTGAAAGTGACTGCTACCAAACGGTTTTCAAATGGCATGAGCTCATAGATTTTATACAGTGGGATTTTACCTTGCGGAAGCGCCAGTCTCAGTCCCCCATAATTAGTATAAGCGATATCAAATTTGATCCCATTCTGACGGGCAATCTCAGCCATGGCATCCGCCATTAAATTATTTAAACGGCCTTCTGGTTTAGCACGAGCAATTTCGGTCTCAGCTACAGCGACGATATCATTCATGTTGGAATCTAAACGTTGCTTGTAAGGCTTATAAAAAGCCAACAGGGCAGAGTCGGCAGGAAGATCTTTAGAGATGGGGTATTGTTTTTTGATCGAATTGCTCAATTGTAATTTTGGGCTGCAGGCGACCAATACCGAAAGAACGGCAGCAACAAAAAAGAGGTTTCTGGTGTATTTCATGTTAATATTCCCCGAATTCTTTGCGTAAAGTATCGGCAATTTCGCCGAGGGTGGCGTAGACTTC